>NZ_JBFUEQ010000013.1:0-211118 GCF_056403835.1 Mesorhizobium sp. P2_E6 | reverse complement strand
GAGCAGGCCGTTGATGACGTTGTTGCCGGAATTGCCGGTGATGATGTTGGCGGTGGAGTTGCCGGTGCCGTTGATCGAGGCCGCGCTGCGCAGTGCCAGGTTCTCGAGCTCCTGTCCCGACAGGTTGAACGAGACGAAGGCCTGGACATTGTCGGTACCCTCGCCGTTGAGCTCGACGACATGGTCTCCGGCATTGTCGACATAGTAGGAGTCGCCGCCGATACCGCCTTGCATGGTGTCGGCGCCCGCCTTGCCATCCAGTGTGTCGTTGCCGCCCAGGCCGGTGAGCATGTTGACGCCCGAATTGCCGTTCATCGCGTTGGCCAGACTGTTGCCGGTGGCGTTGATCGAGGCTGCACCGAGCAGCGCGACGTTCTCGATATTGCCCGTGAAATGGTTGCCGTCGCCAAAGTTGATCGACATAAAGCCATTGACGGTATCGTTGCCATCGGCGCCAGCCGTGCTTTCACTGACGTGATCGCCGGCATTGTCGACATAGTAGGTATCGTTGCCCTGTGCGCCGCTCATGGTGTCGGCGCCGCCTTTGCCGTCCAGTACGTTGTTGCCGGAATTGCCGGTCAGCGTGTTGGCCAGGCTGTTGCCGGTGGCGTTGATCGAGGCTGCGCTGCGCAGTGCGACGTTCTCGATATTGCCCGTGAAGTGGTTGCCATCGCCAAGGTTGATCGAGATATAGCCATTGACGATATCGGTGCCGTTGGCGCCGGCGGTGTTTTCACTGACGATATCGCCGGCATTGTCGAAATAATAGATGTCGCTGCCTGCACCACCTGCCATGAAATCGGACCCGATGCCCCCGTCAAGCAGATCATTTTGGCCCGAACCAATCAGGTGGTCGCTGCCCGCGGTGCCATTTACGTTGATAGTCTGGTGAGCGCCGCCCCAATTGTCGAACGTCACGCCTGAAAGATCGATATTTGTTCCGTTGACACTCAGCACCTGGGTGTTCGCTGAGTTGCCGACAACCCGATTGATATGGCCCGCGCCGATTTGCTGCGAACCAAAAATGGCCGTAAAATCGAAGCTTATCGAACGCAATATTTCCATCTCAGTGATAGTCGAGGTGGAGAAATCGTAGGCGCTCCCGGCTCCCCCATTGACATCAATGGTGTCGTTACCTGCTCCACCGTCAAAGGTCGAACCAGCGCGGGCTGCATCTGTTGGCTGAAACAAGAAGAAGTCGTCGCCGAAGCCGCCATGGATGATGTCGACGCCACCACGGGTATAGAAGGTATCCATCATGCTCGAACCGGTGACGGTGTCCGCGCCGCTGGTGCCCAGGAAATTAATCATATCGCTTGGAGGACTCCAGCCACTGAAGGTCCATGCCTGCGCCGAAAAACTGCCTCCAGCGATCAGGCGTACATCGAACTCGTCACCATTGCTGCTGCCGTTAATGGCGACCGAATTTGAGATTTTTCCCGGACCAAATTGGCTGGCACTGAAAATTGCCGCAGCAAATCCCGGCCCCGTGAAATTGATAGCAGTAATATTGACAAGATTGTCTGGGGCGTAATCATGTGTTGTGGCGACGTTGAGGACAGACATGTGTTCTCCAAAGCACTGGCGTGGCATCCATGATGGGCGTCACTTTAAAAGTTATTTTGGTATCTAGTGCGATGCGGTCTAAGTGCGCTCTGTATCTGGCCGATGTCGCCGAAAGTTTTCTGACAATATTTCGTGCCGGCAAGGGGCCCCTGCCGTCCGTCCGTATCGAACGTTTTCGCTCTGTTGATCGGCTGGCCTGAAAGCCGGGAATAGCTCGCCATTCCCGCCACGATCAAACGCAATGACGATGATTACGCTTCAGGTTTTTCTGCCGGGAAACCCGTCGCCGCCCCGGCTCACGCCGGGGCGGCCTATTTTTGTTTTACTCACACCACGACGAAATCGGCGTTGGTCAGCGCCAAATTGGCGGCCAGCGTTGCGAAATGGGTGGAGCCGCCAGCGGCACTGCCATTGCTGTCATAATAGAGCCAGCCGGTGTCGGTCTCGTAGATGATGTGATCGGTGCCGTCGCCGGCAAGGCCGGTGGTGTTCTTTATGAGCTGGTCCGCTGTCAGCGTGCCGTTGCCGCCAAGCGCCGCAAAGATGGCGTTGTCGACCTGGATGGTGTCATCGGCGACCGAGAAGTCGGTGATGCGGTCGACATTGGTCGAAGCATTGAGCGCCGTGGTGAAGACAAAGGTATCGTTGCCGGTGCTGCCGGACAGCGTGTCGTTACCGAGCAGGCCGTTGATGACATTCGCGCCCGAATTGCCGGTGATGACATTGGCGATCGAATTGCCGGTGCCGTTGATGTTGCCGGTGCTTCGCAGCGCGAGGTTCTCCAGTTCCTGTCCCGACAGGTTGAAGGAGACATAGGCCTGCACATTGTCGGTGCCCTGGCCGTTGAGCTCGATCACCTTATCACCGGCATTGTCGACGTAGTAGGTGTCGTTGCCGGTGCTGCCGCTCATCGTATCGGCGCCGCCGAGGCCGTCGATGATGTTGTTGCCCGAATTGCCGGTGATGGTGTTGGCAATCGAATTGCCGGTGCCGTTGATCGAAGCCGAGCTGCGCAGCGCAAGGTTCTCCAGCTCCTGACCAGAGAGGTTGAAGCTGACATAGGCCTGGACATTGTCGGTGCCCTGGCCGTTGAGCTCGATGACCTGATCGCCGGCATTGTCGACATAGTAGGTGTCGTTTTCGCCGCCTCCACGCATGATGTCGGCGCCTGTGCCACCATCCAGAAGATCGGCTCCCCGGCCGCCATTCAATGTGTCGTTTCCGCCTTCGCCGTAAATTGAGTCATTGCCGTAACTCAGGTCGCTTGAACCATCACGCTCATCGCCCCAGAGCGTGTCGTTGCCGTCGTGGCCCATCAGAACATCGTTGCCGCCACGGCCACGCAATTGATTGTCAGCCGCGTTGCCATAAAGCCCGTCGTTGAACGCGGTTCCACGCGCGTTGTTCACGCCGACCAACGTGTCGTAGCCGATGAAGAGGTTGCTCTCGTCCATGTCGTGGGCAAAGCCGCCTTGCAGGTCGATCAGAACCGCGCCGCCGGCTCCGTTGTAGTTGACCCGGCCTCCCTCCGTGCCGGCCAGGAACCTTACGACATCGTTTCCGGCGCCGAGATAGAAATCCATGTAGCCGCCGAATGTGTTGGTATAGGAGGCATCGACGATGAACGTGTCGCCAAAGGCGGTGTCGTCGATGGCGTGAATGCCCGATACGCGATCGACACCACCTTGCCCATCTGCGATGGCAAAACCGATGGCATTCGATCCGGCCGCAAGGCCAGCCCGAGCCTGTGCCGTGAGGTTGGCCACGATGGCAGTCGTCGCGCCCGCATAGAGGAGTTCGACATAGTCGATGTCCGTGTTTCCGGAGGCCTGTGCAATGATCCTGTCATTTCCCTGGTCCCCCGACACCGTAGCGGCAACCGCCGTCAAGGTGTCGTTGCCGTTGCCGCCGCTCAAGAAATCGAAATCGTCCACGGTCGCCGACACGCCGCCATTGATAATATCGGCGCCGTTGTCACCCGCGAGATAGTTGCTGCCGGTTGTGCCGGTGATGGTGTCGGCGAACTGGGTGCCTTCGGCATCCTCGATGCTGGTCAGCGTATCCGTGAAGCCCCAGCCGTCAGTTACAACGCCGGTCGCCAAATTGATCGTGGCACCATGTGTGATGATGCCGCCGCCGTCGACGTCGATTCCATAGTCAAGGCTGTCGTCCCTGTAGGAAACCATATCCTCGCCGGCGCCGCCAATGATGGTGTCGGTGCCGCTTCCCGCGAACACCGTGCCGCCGTTTGATCCCAGATGGATGATGTCGTTGCCCGCCCGGGCAAACACCCAAAAGCCGTCATTTCGCATCGTTATGTTGTCTGCGAAGTGGCTGGCGTTCACCGACTCGACACTGTTGAGCGTGTCGGTGTTGCCGAGGCCGTCGGTGACGACACCAGTCTGCATGTTGATGGTCAGGCCGTTTGAGTAAGTCTCGTAAAAAACGACGTCGATGCCGTCCCCTCCATTCACCTGGTCATTGCCGCCAATCGCCATGCGAATGTAGTCGTCACCGGCCAATGCGTTGATTGTGTCGTTGCCGATCAGGTCTTGAATGTCGGGATTGATATCGTTGCCGACGGTTCCATTGATGACTGCCATTTGATCCTCCCGCTGTATGGTATTCCCCAAGGGCAACTGTATCCGAAGGTTGCATTAGAGTCATCTCATGCAAAGAACGTAGGGTCACCTTGTTCAACGCCAGCGAAGTGCCTCGCAATTCGAGTTCAACAGTATTGTTGGACAACCGCGAAGTTTTTCGAGGAAGCTTTACGGCTTCGGAGCGCCGCAGGGCGCAGCGATCACAGCGGCAGGAGCCGGAAGTCGTTGCCCTCGGGCAGCAGTTGGCCGCCATCGACGACAATGCCGGTGATGTAGCTGGCAGCGTCGGAGGCGAGGAACAGGAGCGGGTCGACCGTCATCGCACACCAGATTTCTTCAATGAAAGCGTGAGGCGCCGACGCTTTCTCCTAAAGCAATTCCAGGAAAAGTGTGAAACGGTTTTCCTGGGAAAAGCGCGTAGCGCTTTCCCTTAGGGAATTGCGTCAAAACAAAGAGTTAGAGCGGTTCGCCGTTTCCGTGAAACGGTGAACTGCTCTGGAGCCAGCAACCGCACCACCCCTGCTGGGAACGGGAGCCCGTCACAAAGTCCTGGTGTGACGGGCCTCATGTGGCGGGCTGTTTTCGTTGCCTCCTCACACTACGACGAAATCGGCGTTGGTGAGCGCGAGGTTGGCGGCCACCGTGGCGAAATGGATTGAGCCGCCAGCCGCACTGCCGTTGCTGTCATAGGTGAGCCAGCCGGTGTCGGTCTCGTAGATGATGTGATCGTTGCCGTCTGCGGCAAGGCCGGTGGTGTTCTTGACGAACTGGTCCGCCGTCAGCGTGCCATTGCCGCCAAGCGCTGCAAAGATCGCATTGTCGACCTGGATGGTGTCGTCGGCGACCGAGAAGTCGGTGATGGTATCGACATTGGTCAAGGCGTCGAGCGCTGTATGGAAATGGAAAATGTCGCTGCCAGTTCCGCCGATCAGTGTATCGTTGCCCAGGTGGCCGTCGAGGATGTCGTTGCCCGCGCCGGCAGTCAGGGTGTTGTCATGCTCGCCGCCATATATCTGATCCGCAAACTGCGTACCGGTG
Source organism: Mesorhizobium sp. P2_E6 (assembly GCF_056403835.1). NCBI lineage: Bacteria > Pseudomonadati > Pseudomonadota > Alphaproteobacteria > Hyphomicrobiales > Phyllobacteriaceae > Mesorhizobium > Mesorhizobium sp. P2_E6. The sequence goes on along the minus strand of NZ_JBFUEQ010000013.1, from coordinate 205,911 downwards.
ACATTGCGGATAGTGGCTACGGTATCCGTATTCCCAAAAGAATCCGTTGCGGTATCGGCTGCCAACCCCAGTTGCGAGCCGACTCCCCAGAGATTGACGAGGATACCATGTATGGCGCCGCTGCTGACGTCGGTACTGTAGTCGACCGTGTCAAGGCCGGAATTGCCATTGATAGTGTCATTTCCACGTCCACCAATCAGCCTGTCGTCGCCTGAATTGCCGTTGATGATATCATTTCCGTCTCCGCCAATGAGCGTGTCGTTCCCGTCCCTGCCGCTTATTGTATCGTTGCCGCCTCCACCGATGAGAACGTTCACGAAACCATCGCCGGTCAATGTGTCGCCACCACTGCCGCCGGTCACATTCTCGATGTTGCGAATAGTATCTTCCGCGATCCCGCCGATCGTGACTTGAGCGTCAACGAACTTGGTTAGACTTACAGCAACAGCTGAGGTTTGATTGCTGTAGTCGGCCGTGTCGACACCATCTCCACCATCCATAACATCGTTGCCGAGGCCTCCTCTGAAGATGTCGTTGCCGCCGAGGCCCAAAAGTGTATTTACACCACTGTTGCCAGTGATGATGTTGGCAAGGGAATTGCCGGTGCCGTCGATGTTCGCGGATCCAGTCAGCGTCAGGTTTTCCAGGTCCTGGCCTGAGAGATCGAAGGAAATCGCGCTGTTGACCGTGTCAGTGCCCTGACCACTGGCCTCGATCACGTGATCGCCGGCATTGTCGACATAGTAGGTGTCGTTGCCGGTGCTGCCACTCATCGTATCGGCGCCGCCCATTCCGTTGATGATGTTGTTGCCACTGTTGCCGGTGATGCTGTTTGCCAGGCTATTGCCTGTGGCGTTGATCGAGGCACCACCGCGCAGCGCGACGTTCTCGATATTGCCCTTGAAGTGGTTGCCATCGCCAAGGTTGATCGAGACATAGCCATTGACGACATCGGTGCCGTTGGCGCCGGCCGTGCTCTCGTCGACGAGATCGCCGGCATTGTCGACATAGTAGGTGTCGTTGCCGATGCCGCCCTGCATCGTGTCGGCACCACCCTTGCCATCCAGTGTGTCGTTGCCTTCAAGGCCGATCAGCGTGTTGACGCCAGCGTTGCCATTGAGAACGTTGGCGAGGGCATTGCCAGTTCCGTTGATGTTTGCCGCGGTGATCAGCGTCAGGTTTTCCAGGTCCTGGCCTGAGAGATCGAAGGAAATCGCGCTGTTGACCGTGTCAGTGCCCTGACCACTGGCCTCGATCACGTGATCGCCGGCATTGTCGACATAGTAGGTGTCGTTGCCGGTGCTGCCACTCATCGTATCAGCGCCGCCCATTCCGTTGATGATGTTGTTGCCACTGTTGCCGGTGATGATGTTTGCCAGGCTATTGCCTGTGGCGTTGATCGAGGCCCCACTGCGCAGCGCGACGTTCTCGATATTGCCCTTGAAGTGGTTGCCATCGCCAAGGTTGATCGAGACATAGCCATTGACGACATCGGTGCCGTCGGCGCCGGCGGTGCTCTCGTCGACGAGATCGCCGGCATTGTCGACATAGTAGGTGTCGTTGCCGATGCCACCCTGCATCGTGTCGGCACCTTCCTTGCCGTCCAGCGTGTCGTTGCCGCCAAGGCCAATCAGGATGTTGACACCCGAATTGCCGGTCAGCGCATTGGCCAGGCTGTTGCCTGTGGCGTTGATCGAAGCCGCACTGCGTAGTGCGACGTTCTCGATATTGCCCTTGAAGTGGTTGCCATCGCTGAGGTTGATCGAGATATAGCCATTGACGATATCGGTGCCGTTGGCGCCGGCCGTGCTCTCATCGACGATATCGCCGGCATTGTCGACGAAGTAGGTGTCGTCGCCGGCCCCGCCTTGCATGGTGTCGGCACCAGCCTTGCCGTCCAGCGTGTCATTGCCCTCGTCGCCGGCAAGATAGTTGCTACCGCTTGTGCCGGTGATGATGTCGGCGAACTGGGTGCCTTCAGCATACTCGATGCTAGTCAGGGTATCCGTGAAGCCCCAGCCGTCAATTACAACGCCGGTCGTCAAATTGATCGTGGCACCATGGGTGATGATGCCGCCGCCATCGACGTCATTTCCATAGTCAAAACCGTCGTCCCTGTAGGAGACCAGATCGTTGCCGGCGCCGCCAATGATGGTGTCGGTGCCGCTTCCCGGCAGTATCATACCGCCGTTTGATCCCAGATGGATGATGTCGTTGCCCGCCCGGGCATACGCCCAAAAACCGTCATTTCGCATCGTGATGTTGTCTGCGAAGTAGCTGGCGTTCACCGCCTCGACACTGTTGAGCGTGTCGGTGTTGCCCAAGCCGTCGGTGACGACACCAGTCTGCATGTTGATGGTTAGGCCATTTGTGTAAGCCTCGTAGACAATGTCATCCTCCCCGTCCCCTCCATTCACCTGGTCATTGCCGCCAATCGCCATGAAAATTAAGTCGTCACCGGCCAATGCGTTGATGGTGTCGTTGCCGACCAGGTCCTGAACGCCGGGATTGATATCGTTGCCGACGGTTCCGTTGATGACAGCCATTTGGTCCTCCCGTTGTTTGGCATTTCCCCAACGGAAACTGTATCCTACGGTTGCATTAGAGTCATCTGATATAAAGACGTAGGGTCATCCTGTTCGGCACCAGCGAAGTGCCTCGGAATTCGAGTTCAACAGTATTGTTGGACAGCGGCCAAGTTTTCCCAGGAAAGCATTACGGCTTCGGAGCGCCGCGGGGCGCAGCGATCAGGGCGGCAGGAGCCGGAAGTCGTTGCCCTCGGGCAGCAATTGTCCGCCATCGACAACAATGGTCGTCCCGGTGATGTAGCTGGCATCGTCGGAGGCGAGGAACAGGAAGGCATTGGCGACGTCGCGCGGGCTGCCAAGCCGGCCGAGCGGGATCGAGTCTTCCATGTTCTTGATATAGGCCGCGCCGCGATGCAGCTCGATCGCCTCGGTGAGGATGTTGCCGGGCTCGACGCCGTTGACGGTGATGCCGTAGCCGGAGAATTCGAGTGCCGCGGCACGGATGAAGCCGTTGATGCCGGCCTTGCTGGCTGAATAGTGGCCGTGGCCGGGGCTGGTCACATGCGGGCCGGTAATGGAGGAGGTGTAGAGCATGCGCCCGTAGTGCTGCGCCTTCATCGGCACCAGGGAGGCGCGGGTGGCATTGAAGGTGCCGCGCAGATTGACCGCCATGACGCGGTCCCAGTCGTCCGCGCTGGTGTTCTCGATCAGCTGCCAGGGATAGATGCCGGCATTCTGCACGACGATGTCGAGGCGGCCATGGTGTTCGAGCGCCAACGCCACCGCGGCCTCGGCCTCGGTCATCAACGAAATGTCGGTGCGGACGAAGGGGACGCCCAGTTCGGCCGCCGTCGCTTGCCCGGCTTCGAGCTCGGTATCGGCGAGCACCAGCTTTGCGCCTTCTTCGGCAAAACGCAGCGCGATGCCCTTGCCGATGCCACGGGCGCTGCCGACGATCAGCGCCACCTTGCCTTCTAGTCGTGCGGTCATGCGAGCCGTCCTGTCATGCCAGTTTTTGACGAATGGTTTGCTTGAAAGCGTCGAGCAGCACGGCGGCCAGCACCAGCAGGCCATGGATCACCTGGGTGAAGTTGGCTGGCAGGCCCATCAGGTTGATCGCCGTGTTGATGGCTGAGAGCAGCAGCACGCCGGCATAGACGCCGGGCAGGGTGCCGACACCGCCTTTCAGGCTGACGCCGCCGATGACGACGGCGGCGAAGGCGTTGAACAAAAGGCCGACACCGAGATTGGCGGTGGCGCCCGAGGTGCGGATCGCCAGCAGCCAGCCGGCAAGGCCGGCAATGGCGCCGGCCAGCACGAAGGCGATGATCAGGTTGCGGTTCACCCGGATGCCGGCGCGGAAGGTCGCCGTCTCGTTACCGCCGATCATCACCAGATGCCGGCCGAACGGTGTCTTCGCCATGATCAGCGAGAAAATGACGAAACAGGCAATCGCGATCCAGGCGGTGAGCGGCAGGCCGACGAGGCGCTGGATGCCGAACCAGCGGATGGCTGGCGCAAGATCCTGCGCCGAACGGCCGCCCGAAATCACCAGCACCAGGCCGCGCACCCAGATGTAGGACGCCAGCGTGATGATGAAGGCGCTCATCTTCACCCGCACCACCAGATAGCCGTTGCAGGCGCCGATGAGGCCGCCGACGGCAACCGCCAGCAGCAGCGAGACCGGAACCATCAGCCATTCCGGATGCAGTTGCACGCCAAGGCCTATGCCCGACGAGCAGAACAGGATTCCGACCGCCATGGCGCTGAGCGCTGCGACGGATTCGACCGACAGGTCCATGTGGCCGGCGATGATGACCAGCGCCAGGCCGATCGACATGACGCCGAGAACGCTCGACGCCTCGATGATGTTGGCGAAGATGCCGAGCTGGAAATAGTTCGGGATGAAGATGGAGAACACCACCAGCACGAACAGCAGCATGAACCAGACGAGGTTGTCGAGGACGAACTCCAGGGCGTGGCGCGTGCGGGGGTTCATGGGCTGATCCGGCTGGCGCATCCCCCTGAAATCAATTCGATTTCCGCAAGGGATCATGCGCGATTGGAATTGCAGAGGATTGGCCCCGGGCCGAGATGGCCCGGGGCGTTTCATGCGACGGGCCTATTCGACGGACTTGATGGCCTCCGTCGACGGCTTCTGATTGCCCCAGAAGGCAGGGTTGTCGACATTTTCCTTGGTGATGGCGGCGCCGGGGATCTTGATGTTCGGGCCCCAGGCTTCCTTGGTCACGGTCGATTTCAAGCCGAGCACGTCGTATTCGCCGGGCTTGATCTCTTCCTTCTTGACGATCTTGTCCATGAACATGGCAACAGCCGCCGCCTGTGCGTAGAGCGGCTGCTCGACTTCGACATTGAGCCAGCCCTTGCGGATCAGGTCGAGGCCGACCGGAGCGCCGTTCGAGCTCATCAGCATGACGTCGCCCGGCTTCTTGCCGGCGGCCTCGAGCGAGGCGACGGCAGCGACCGACAGGTGAGCGGCATGGCTGAAGATCAGGTCGATGTCGGGGTTGGCAAGCATCTGGTCGGCGACGATGGTGCCGGCATTGCTGGCTTCCCATTGCATGGCTGGAAGCGAGATGATCTTGACGTCGGGAAACGCCTTCAGCTTCTCCTCAAAGCCCTTCTGGATGTCGAGCGTATAGGGATCGCCAGGGTCGCCAAGCACCTGCAGGACCTTGCCCTTCACCGCGCCGTTCTTGGCTTTGAGCAGCTTCTCGGCCTGGTCCGCGGCGACGTAGCCGATCTCGACCGTTCCTGCGACCGAGGTGAAGTCGGAGGGCGTCGACGTGATCTGGCGGTCGAACTCGACCACCGGAATGCCGGCGGCGCGTGCGGCTTCGATCGACGGTTTCAGCGCATTGAAATCGACGGCGGCGAGGATGATCGCCGCCGGCTTCAGCGCAATGACGTCGTTCATCTGCGACTGCTGGGCGTCGGTCTTGTTGTCGGCGTTCAGCGCCTTCATCTCATAGCCGACCTGCTTCAGGAACAGCTCCAGGGCGCTCACCGAGCCGGTCTGGAACTCGTCGAGCAGTGTCGGCACCATGTAGTAGACAGTACCTTTGGACTGGGCGAATGCCGGCATAAGCGTGGCAAAGGCCAGTGCCAGGATACCGAAGACAGCAAGAAGTATTCGCTTCATGTCGTTCGCTCCTGTTGAGCCGGACCCCTCTTTGTCCCTCAGCCCGCCGGTCCGGCACCGGCAAGCGTCTCCCCGGTGATCATGTTGATCACCGCATCGGGACTTGTTTTGTTGCGTGCGACATCGCCCGCCACGACGCCCTGGCGGATCACCACGATCCGGTCGGCGACCTGGAAGGCCTGCTGCATGATATGGGTGATGATGACGACGCCGATGCCCTGGCTCGCCACCTGGCGGATCATGTCGAGACCGCGCCGCGTCTGCTCGACGCCGAGGGCGGCGAACGGTTCATCGAGCAGCACCAGCTTGCCGCCCCAATGGACGAACCGGTTGAGCTCGATGGCCTGCCGCTGGCCGCCGGAGAGATGCTCGACATTGGTGCGCAGCGAAGGAATGCGCGTGCCCGCGCTAGCCAGTGCCTTTTCGACGACGGCCTCCATCGCGCGCTCATCGAGCACGGGGATGCCAAGAACCTTCCTGGTGATCTCGCGGCCCATGAAAAAATTGGCGACCACGTCGACATTGGTGCACAGCGACAGGTCCTGATAGACGGTTTCGATGCCCGCCGCCTTGGCCTCTGCCGGCGACCTGGCAAGGAACTCCTTGCCCTCGAACAGCATGCGCCCCGAGGTCGGCTCCAGCCCGCCGGCGATGATCTTGACCAGTGTCGATTTGCCGGCGCCATTGTCGCCCAGCAGCGCCACGACCTCGCCCTTGCCGATCGAGAAGCTGATCCCCTTCAGCGCTTCGATCGCGCCATAGTTCTTGGTGACGTTGTCGAGCACCAGCAGAGGTTCGCTCATGCCGCAATTCCTCCGGTTTTCAGAAGATCGCGCCCGCGTTCGCGTTCAGCCGTGAAGATCTGGCCGAAGCGCGGCGACAGCACCCCGGAAACCGCAAGGGCGGCTGCGCCGCGCAACACCGAATGCTGCCCGCCCCGCGCGACCATGACGCGCGGCGTCGTGCGGTCCTTTCGCGCCGAGACGGAGTTGTGCAGGCCTTCGGTTGAACCGGCCAGCCGTTCGAGCAGGTCGGTGGATGCCAGTCCGCCGAGGATGATGGTCTCGGGGTCGAACAGGTTCTCGATGATGGCGACGGCATTGCGAAAGATCGCGGCGACTTCCGCCACCCAATCGGCCTCGCTGCCATTCCAGCGCCGGAGCGCCTCGAGCGACAGGTACCTTTCGAGACAACCGCTGTTGCCGCAGGGGCAAGCCTCGCCACCTGGAACGACGGGAATGTGCCCGACCTCGCCGGCATTTCCCCAGGCGCCGCGCAACACGCTGCCGTCATGAACCATGACGCCGCCCAAACCAACGCCGAAATAGAGATAATAGTATTCGGAAAATTGCGCGCCGAGGCCGTAGAGGCGCTCGCCCATGGCGGCCGCCGCCATGTCGGTTTCAAAAAAGGCCGGCAGTCCGGTCGAAGCCGCCAACCGCTCACGCAGCGCCACATCCTTCCAGCCGGTCATGGTGGTGGGGCCGACAAAGCTCATGGACTCGACGCCGAACGGGCCGGGCAGGGCGAGGCCGACCCCGAGGACCCGCCCGCCAGCCCGCAATCTGGTCAATTCAACCACCATTGCTCCGATCAGGTCGAAGGCGTGGTCGGGCGTCGCGCTCGGGGCTTCGCGGTACGTGCTCTCGATCACGTCGCCGCTCAGATTGATCAAGGCGGCACTGATGCCGAACGGAGTGATGTGGATACCGACGGCATAGCCGCCCTCGGGATTGAGGCGCAGGGTCGCCGGGGGCAGGCCGCGACCCTTCGGCTCTTCGCGCAGCGAAAGGATGTAGCCCTGCTCTTCGAGTTCGCGAACGATGGTCGACACGGTCTGGACGGTGAGCCCGACGCGCCTGGCGATCTCGCCGCGGGCGATTGGTCCCTGCAGGCGGATGGATTCAAGCACGATGCGCCGGTTGTACGGCCGCCCGAACTCCTGATTGGTCCCCCGCAGTGCCATGACGTGCGCCCCTTAGGAAGGCTCAGCTTCGCACCGCTTATTTATTCAGTCAAATGGAATTCAAAAACAAATTCGCGCATCCGGTCCAGCGGGGCGAGGGCTTGGCCAGCAGATGATTGAAGGGGCGCGAAACCATCATCCGGCAGTCAGGCGGCATGGATGGCGTTGCCTCGGCTCGCCGGGTTGCTCGCGAAGCGGGGCTGATAGTTGTTCGGAAGTATTGGGCCAATCAGCTCACGGCCTGCGCGGCTCAAAGATACTGGGCGACCTTCTTGCCGATCGTGAGGAAGCGCAGCGGATCGATGGCTTCGCCATTGTGGCGGACTTCGTAGTGCAGGTGCGGGCCGGTCGAGCGGCCGCTGCTGCCGGTCTTGCCGATGACGGCGCCGGCATCCAGTTTCTCGCCCACAGTCACGTCGATTTCGCTGAGATGCCCATAGCGCGTCGCAAAACCATTGCCGTGGTCGACCTCGACCATGCGGCCATAGCCGCCGTTCCAGCCTGCCTTGGTGACGACGCCGGGCGCGGTGACCTTTGCGGCCATGCCGATCGGCGCCCTGAAATCCATTCCGGAATGCAGCGCCGCGGTGCCGAGGATCGGGTCGGTGCGCACGCCGAACGGGCTAGTGACGGAATGGCCCGGAGCCGGGTTGGTCAGCGGCAGCTGGCGCGCTTCCTTCTTGAGATGGTCGAGCGTGTCCAGCGCCTCGTCCAGTTCCTTGACCTTGCTGTCGAACATCATCGAACTGTCGAGCGGGATCAGTGGTCCGCCGACGTCGCTCTCGTTCTTGCCGAAATCGCTGTCTACCGGCAGGCCCGCCGCTTCAAGTGCCTGCGTGATCGCGTCGGCGCTCTTGTAGGCGTTGTCGGCGAGCGTGCTGATGCGGGTCAGTTGATCGCTCTCGATGGATTTCAGCGACTGGTTGATCGACACGAACAGTCGGTCGGCACGATCGGCGGCTGAATCGTTGGGCAGCGGATCGGAGCGGGTCGACCACAACGAGAACGGCCGGGTGTCGCCGGCGCCGAGATCGGCGCCCAGGCTGGCGACCGCGTAGGTCTGCGCCGGCGGGGCGATGCTGCCGGTCACCTCGGCGCGTTTGTCCGGCTTGCCGGCCGCCACCGGATCCTCGGCAGGCGCCGCTCCGACTTCGGTCTCGGCGCGTTCGAGCAGCGGGCCGAGGCGGCCATGACGCTGGCTGAGCTGGCTCTGGCGTTCAAGCAGTTCGCTGACCTTGGTTTCCATCAGCTGCTGGTCGAGCAGTTGGCGGCTGGTGATGCGGTCGACCTGGGCGCGAAGCGCCGAAATGCGATCTTCATAGGCCTGCTGCATGCGTGCCTGCCGCGCCGTGGTGGCGCCGATCAGGTCGTCGCGCAGCACAAGATAGGAGGTTGCCAGCAGGTAGCCAATGGCGATGGCCGCCAGCGCCGAGCCGACAAAGGCCGCGAGCCAGGGGCGGATCGTGAAGTGCCTGATCTCATTGCCCCGGGCGATGATGATCGTGTGGGGCTCTTTGCGCCTGCCGAAGACTGCTGACTGACCGGTTGCCTTCACGGGACCAAGCTTTCGTTTACGACACCACGACAGCTTGACTACACATTATTAAGGTTAACAAAGCTTTGCGCTGCGGACTTTTCAGTAACGATTGCCCGTCAGGCGGGCATGGGGTTGCGGGCAGTTGGCTGTGCCGACGAAGATCTCAAAGCGCGCGGACAGCTGCGAGCACCTCTTCGGCATGGCCCTTGACCCGGACCTTGCGCCAGATCCTGGCAATCCGCCCGTCGCGGCCGATCAGGAACGTTGCCCGCTCGACACCCATGTATTTGCGGCCATACATCGATTTTTCGACCCACAGATGGTAGGCCTCGATCACCTTGCGCTCCTCGTCGGCGGCGAGGTCGATGGTGAGGCTGTATTTCGATTTGAACTTGTCGTGCTTTTTGACGTTGTCGGGCGACAGGCCGATCACCACCGCGCCGGCCTTCTCGAATTCCGGCTTCAGTTGCGAAAAGCTGATTGCCTCTTGCGTGCAGCTTGTTGTGTCGTCCTGCGGATAGAAATAGAGCACAATGGGCTTGCCGGAGGATGCGGCTAGGCTGAGCGATCCGCCGCCGTCCCTCGGCAGGTCGAATTGCGGCGCGATATCGCCTACGTCTAGGTCAGCCATACCGATGCCCTTGTTTGTGGTTACGCGCCAAGCCACAGCCATATAGTGTCGAGCGGGGATTCGTCCACGATCGAGTTCGTACAACGGAAAATTGCGTGGATCAGGAGCAACCGCAGCACGAGAAGATCCGGTTCAGGCGGGATGAGATCACCGACCTGGGGGCCTTTCCCTCCGCGTGCCGCGTGCCGCCGCTGGGTCAGGCGCGGATCGGACGCGGCTTTCGCATCCTGGCAAGGGTGTTCGCCGGTTTCGCCTGCCTTGTCCTGTTGGCGGCAGTCGCTGTCTATCTGGTCGGTGCGTCCGGCGTTGGCTCCGAGCGGCTTCGAGCAGAAGCGGAAACCGCCATCGAGAAACTGGCGGGCGTCGATGTCGATGTTTCGGTCGGGCCGGCGCGCATCACCCTTGATGGATCGAGCTTCATTGCGTTGCAGGTCAGCGACGTCAGCCTGAAGACCGCCGACGGCAAGCCGATGGCCGATGCGGGCCGCGTGCGCTTCGGCGTGCGCCTGATACCGCTGCTGCGCGGGGAAGTGCGGCTGACCAGCGCCAGGATATCCGATGCGCACATCGTCGTGGCGGCGATGCCGTCCGGCGGCGACTGGGCAGCAAGCCTGCGCAATCAGGATGGCCTCGTCGATCCGGAGAAACTGACGGCTGCGGTGTTCGCCAACGTGCACAGCGCGCTCGACGCCGTGCGCGAAGATTCGATGCGCCAGATCGATCTTCGCAACGTCGAATTCGTACTGCCCGAAACCGCAACGATCAAACGGGTCAAAGTCACCGACGCCGCCGTCGTGCAGTCGGGACCGGGCGGCATGCAGTTTTGGTCGCAGGCCAATGTCGACGGCAGGGCGGTTACCATCGCCGCTTCCGCCACCCGCGATATCGCCGCACACCGCGTGACGGCGCTGGACGCGAGCATCAATCTGGCGGACGCGAGTGTTGTCACGGGGGCTGCAGATACCACGGCCGCTACCGGAAAGCTGGGTGCGGTGGCGCTGAAGCTGACGGGATCGGAAGGGTCCGGCACGAATGCATCGCGGCTGACGGCCGCTTTGTCATCGACGGGTTCCATCCTCGATCTCGGCACACGCGGGCTGCTGCCGGCGGACGTCGACGTCAACGCCACGCTGGTTGCGGGCAGCAACAAGGTCCAGGTGGACAGATTGCTGCTGAAGACCGGCCGGTCGACATTCGATTTCGCCGGTTCGATCGGGCCGAAGCCGGCAACCGGAGCGGCCGGCGAGGAACCGGCCTATCGCTATGACCTGACCAGCGACGGTTCCTCGCTGGCGCCTTCGGACTCGCCCGAGCCAGCGCTCACCTTCCTCGCCCGTATTGCCGGTGTCTACAACACGGTGAGCCACAGGCTGGTCGCCGAGCAGATAGCGCTTCGCTCCGCCTCCTCCGGCGAGGTGCTCGGCACCGCCGCCGTGGAGTTCGTCGACGGCAAGGCGCCGGGGATCAACCTGGCGTTCAACGTCCACAACATGCAGGTCTCTCACGTCAAGCAGCTTTGGCCATGGTTTTCGGCACGCAACGCCCGGCTGTGGGTGCTGGCCAATCTGTTTGGCGGCCGCGTCGTCGACGCCAACCTCCAGTTCCACGTTGTTCCGAACCGTCTCGGCAATGGCGTGCCGCTGTCCGCCGACGAGGTGTTCGGCCGCTTCCAGATCGAGGGATCGCGTTTTGACACGGCCGGCCGCATTCCGCCGATACGCGACGCTGTCGGCGTTGTTGGTTTCCATGGCAATGATGTCGACGTCTCCCTGTCTTCGGGCACCGTCTACATGCCGAGCGGCCGCACCGTCGCGGCCAGCAATGGCACGCTGACGGTCAAGGCCGCCAACCACCCGCCAGTCATCGGCGCGCTCGACATCGATGTCGAGGGTGACGCCTCCGCCGTTGCCGAACTCGCCTCCTACGAGCCGATCAACGCCATGCGCCATGTCGGCCTTTTGCCGGAAGATCTGTCGGGCAGCGTCACCGGCCATGTCAGGGCGGACATTCCTTTGCAGTCCGGCGTCGACTCCTCGAAGCTCGATTGGCTGGTGTCGCTCGACTACAGCGGCATGTCATTGGCCAAGCCGTTCGAGGGGCAGACCGTGACGGATGCCGACGGTTCGATCACCGTCGACCCTGAAAAGGCGGTGATCTCGGCCAAGGCATCGCTGAACGGCATTCCGGCCGAACTCGACCTGATCGAGCCACTCCGGGATGACGGGCCGCCGCCCAGCCGCAAGGTGGCCCTGGTGCTCGACGACAAGATCCGTGCCGCCGCAATGCCCGGCTTGACGCCGCTGCTTGGCGGCACGGTGAAGGTGGCGATCGACAAGAGCGGCAGCGGCGACCAGAACGTCTCGGCCGACCTGACCAACGCCAGGCTGGACATTCCCTGGGCCGGCTGGAGCAAGGGGGCGGGGGTTCCCGCCAAAGCCACATTCGTCATGACCAAGTCCGGCGACACCACGACGCTGTCCGACTTCGATCTCGACGGGAAAACCTTCTCCATCGAAGGCGACATCGTGCTGGTCAATGGCGCCCTGTCGTCCGCGAAGTTCAGCAAGGTGACCTTGAACAGGGGCGACGATGTCGCGGTGTCGGTGAAGCGGTCCGGCAAGGGCTATGCGGTCGACATATCAGGCAACGCGCTGGATGCCCGCTCGCTGATCAAGCAGTTCACCTCGGACGTCGACACGGCAACCAAGACCACCGGCTCCGATGCCATTTCCGTCAGCGCCGACGTCGATCAGCTGACCGGGTTCCACGACGAGCAATTGTCCAACCTGAAGCTCGACTACAGCGCCGCCGGCTCGCGGGTGAACGGCCTGAAGGTCAGCGCCACGGCAAGTTCGGGCGCCGCGATAACCATCAGCAACACCACAGGCGCCGGCCAGCGCACACTCAACATGCAGTCCGCGGACGCTGGCGCCATCCTTCGGTTCCTCAACATCTATGAGCATATGGAAGGCGGAGCGATCACGCTGGCGCTGGCGGGGCCGAGCGACGGATCGCTGAGGGGCAAGGTCGATACCAGCAACTTCTTCGTGGTCAATGAGCCGAAACTGGCTTCCATCGTCTCGACCACGCCGGCCGGCGATAGCCGCAGCCTCAACCAGGCGGTCAAGGGCAACCTGGACACCTCGCGGGTCAAGTTCGAACGCGGCTACGCCGAGATCGACAAGGGCAGCGGCTATGTGAAACTGGCCAATGGCGTGCTGCGCGGCCCCCGCATCGGCACCACGTTCCAGGGCACCCTCTACGACCAGGACAACAACATGGACATGACCGGCACGTTCATGCCGGTCTATGGCCTCAATCGCATCTTCGGCGAATTGCCCATCGTTGGCGCGCTTCTCGGCAACGGCCGCGACCGCGGCCTGATTGGCGTCACCTATCGGCTCAAGGGCAATGCCAACAAGCCGGTGCTGGACATCAACCCGCTGTCGGTGATCGCACCCGGTATCTTCAGGTCGATCTTCGAATACCGGTGACCGATCCTAGACCGGCCGCACCAGAATGTGTTTTTTCCTGCCGAGTGAAAGCTTTACGATGTTTTCCGGACTCAAATCCTGAAGCGTCACCAGCCGGCGCTCGTCGCTGACTGGCTGGTCGTTCAACCGTACCGCACCGCCCTGCACATGCCGCCGCGCCTCGCCGTTCGATGCCGCCAGTCCGGCTGTCACCAGCAGCGACAGGACGCCGACGCCGGCTCCAAGCGCTGCCTTGTCCACCTCGACGCTCGGCAGCGATTCGGCGAGCGCGCCTTCCTCGAACGTCTTGCGCGCCGTCTCGCTGGCTTGTTCCGCGACCGCACGACCATGCAGCAAGGCCGTGATCTCGGTGGCGAGGACCTTCTTGGCCTCATTGATCTCGGATCCGCCGAGCTGCTCGAGCCGCGCGACCTCGTCCAGCGGCAACGTCGTGTAGAGTTTCAGGAAGCGGCCGACATCGGCATCCTCGGTGTTGCGCCAGTACTGCCAGAACTCGTAGGGGCTCAGCATCTCCGCATCGAGCCAGACCGCGCCCGATGCCGACTTGCCCATCTTGGCGCCCGATGAGGTGGTGAGCAGCGGCGTGGTCAGCGCATAGAGCTGCGCGTCCTCCATGCGGCGGCCGAGATCGATACCGTTGATGATGTTGCCCCACTGGTCGGAGCCGCCCATCTGCAGGCGGCAGCCGAGGCGCTTGTAGAGCTCGACGAAATCATAGGCCTGCAGGATCATGTAGTTGAATTCGAGGAACGACAGCGACTGCTCGCGATCGAGCCGCAGCTTGACGGAATCGAAGGCGAGCATGCGGTTGACCGAAAAGTGACGGCCGACGTCGCGCAGGAAATTGACGTAGTTGATCTCCATCAGCCAGTCGGCGTTGTTGATCATGACCGCGTCGTTCGGCCCGCTGCCGAATTTGAGGTACGGCATGAAGTTGCGGCGGATGCCGGCGAGGTTGTCGTCGATGTCCTGCGGGGTCAGCAGCTTGCGTGCCTCGTCCTTGAAGGACGGGTCGCCGATCATCGAGGTGCCGCCACCCATCAGGGCGATCGGCCGGTGACCGGTCTGCTGCAGCCAGTGCAGCATCATGATCTGGATCAGCGAACCGGCATGCAGGCTTTTGGCGGTCGCGTCGAAGCCGATATAGGCCGTCACCGTCTCCGTGGCGAAGAGATTGTCGAGGCCGGCATCATCCGAAGTCTGGTGGATGAAACCGCGCTCGCTCATCGTGCGCAGGAAATCGGATTTGAAGGCAGGCATTTTGTGTTTCCCGAAAGCGTCCGGCCAATCTGACCCGGGCGTGGCGTGCATGAACGGGCGCGTTTAGCACCCAAGCGCGATCAGCAAAAGTGGAATCCGGTTTTGCGTTCGATCGCGCGTCAGGCAGAGATCCGCGATCAGCAAAAGTCAAATCCGGTTTTGCGGTCCGCGCGGATGAAGTCTGAGACCATCGGCCCAATGCTTGCTTCATCGTTTCGGCTGGCGTAATGAGGCGCCGCGCCAAAGGTTCTAGCAGTCCACGACCTCGAGCGGCACCGCACGGCATCCACAAAATGCCATATCCGACGACAGAGCCCCGACGCGACATGCCGGACGCATTGATATCCATCGTCATTCCTTGCAGGAACGAGGCGGCAAATCTGCCGCTGTTGATCGACGAGATCGAGTCCACCATGGCCGGGCGCGACTTCGAGCTGATCATCGTCAACGACGGCTCCACCGACGACACCGCTTCGGTGCTCGCAGCGCAGGCTGCACTTCGCCCGTTTCCGGTTCGGGAATTGCGCCACCGGAAATCCGCTGGCCAGAGCCTTTCGGTGCGCTCAGGCGCCTGGGCGGCGCGTGGCAGCATCGTCGCCACGATCGACGGCGACGGCCAGAACGATCCTCAATACATTCCGGTGCTGATCGATGCGCTTGTAGAGGCCGGGCCCGATTTCGGCGCCGCACAGGGGCAGCGTCTCAAGCGCCGTGACAGCAAGGTCAAGCAACTGGCGTCACGTTTCGCCAACTGGCTGAGAAATGCCATCCTGCATGACGAGACGCGCGACACCGGCTGCGGCCTCAAGGCGGTCCATACCGATATCCTGCGCAAATTGCCGTTCTTCGACGGCACCCATCGCTTCGTTCCGGCCCTGGTCATCCAGGAGGGCTATCGCGTCGTGCACTGCGATGTCATCGATCGCTCGCGCCGGCACGGCAAGTCGAATTACGGCATTTTCGATCGCGGCCTGCAGGGGGTTCTCGATCTCGCCGGTGTCTGGTGGCTGCGCCGCCGGCGCCGCAGAATGCCTAAAGTAGAGGAAATCAGCCGTGGTTAACGTGCTTCAGGAATTGGTGACCTGGCTTCACCAGGTTTTCATCAAGCAGTTCGATGCGTGGATCCTGCTCGGCTTCGTTGCGCAGTTCTTCTTCACCATGCGCTTCGTCGTGCAGTGGCTGGCATCGGAAAAAGCCAAGCGCAGCGTGGTGCCGGTCGCCTTCTGGTTCTTTTCCCTGTTCGGCGGCGGCCTGCTTCTGATCTATGCCATCCAGCGTCAGGATCCGGTGTTCATCGCCGGCCAGTCCATGGGCCTGTTCATCTACATCCGCAATCTCTGGCTGATCGCCAACGAGCGCAAGACCGCGATGAGCAAGGTCGATTGAACAGCGATCGATTGAGCAGCGTGGCATATCAATCAAAATTCGTCACAGAGGCCGGGACATGGCGGTGAACAGGAATTACATCCTTCTCTTCCTGTTCAGCCTGGTGATGACGGTTTCGGGGCTGGCGTCGCTGCCGCCGATCGACCGCGACGAGTCACGCTTCGTCCAGGCCACCAAGCAGATGGCCGAGAGCGGCGACTATGTCGACATCCGCTTTCAGGACGCCTCGCGCTACCAGAAGCCGATCGGCATCTACTGGCTGCAATCGGCGGCCGTCGCGCTGAGCGGCGAGGGCGCTGCCGCTCCGATCTGGGTTTATCGCACGGTTTCGGCGCTTGGCATTGCCATTGCTGTCCTGGCGATCACCTGGACCGGCACCAATCTGTTCGGGGCCAATGCCGGCATCGCCGCGGGCCTGGTCATGGCGGCGATCTTCGCCACCGCTTTCGAAGGCCGCGACGCCAAGACCGACGCAATGCTGCTGGCCTGTTGCGTGGCGGCGCAAGGCGCGCTGGCGCAGATCTATCTGGCGTCGCGCCGGAACCAACCTGTCGGCGGCCATCTCTGGTGGATCTTCTGGGTCGCGCAGGGCGCGGCGATCCTCATCAAGGGCCCGATTGCGCCGCTGCTGTCGGCACTCACCATCGCCGTGCTGTTCGCCTTCGAGCGTGACGGGCGCTGGCTGTCGAAGCTCAAGGTGGGGCGCGGCCTGGCGCTCGTCGTGCTGATCGTGCTGCCCTGGCTTGCGCTCATCACCTGGAAGAGCGGCGGCGCCTTCCTGCAGCAGGCCGTCGGCAAGGACATGATCGGCAAGGTCGCGTCGGGCGAGGAATCGCATGGCCTGCCACCCGGCTTCTACATGCTGACCTATTCGCTGTTCATGTGGCCTTTCGGCCTGATCGCGGTCGGCGCCGGGCTCCAGGCACTCAATCGCCTGCGCGATGACCCCCGGCTGCGCTTCTGCCTCGCCTGGTACATTCCGTTCTGGCTGGTGTTCGAACTGATCCCGACCAAGCTGCCGCATTATGTCCTGCCGGCGTATCCTGGGATGGCATTGCTGATCGGCTGGCTGCTGACATTGTCGCCGCAGGATGCGAACGCGCCGCTCCGGCGCTGGCAGGACTGGTTGTGGTGGTCGACCGCGTTTGGTCTTGCCGTGGTCAGCCTCGGCCTGGCGGCGGTGTGCGTCGGCGCGCCGCTTTACCTCACAGGCACGTTTTCATGGTGGAGCATTCCGGCTGCCGCGGCCGCGCTCGGCGCCGGCTACCTGGCCTTTTCGCGGCAGTTGCAAGTGCCGCTCGGCCGCATCGGCGCCATCGCCGTTTGCGCGGGCATCACCTATGCGCTGCTGTTCGGCGTCATAGCGCCATCGCTGAAGCCGATCTGGCTGAGCCCGGCCATCGAGGCGGCGGTGCGCGCCAACAAGCCCTGCGACACCACCGTGCTGGCCTCGTCGCGGTTTCAGGAACCGAGCCTGGTGTTCCTGGTCGGCACGAAAACGGTGCTGACCGATGTCGAAGGCGTCGCCAGGCATCTATCTGCCGATCCGGCCTGCGCGCTGGCGCTGGCATCGGTCGAGGACGAGCAGAAACTGACTGGCCTGCTGGCGGCACAAGGCAAATCGGTGAACCGCGTTGCCCTGATCGACGGCCTCAACTATTCGTCGGGAGACAAACTGTCGCTCGGTCTCTATCGTGTGGCGCCATGACGGCTCGTCGATGACAGGCTCGAATTTCCTATGCTGGTGAAATCGCGCCCTTCCGTTTCCGGTATGCTCCTTGGGGTGGGGCGCCGATCCCTCGACAATTTTCGCGATACGGTGCAGATCGCAAGAAAGCGCTTTGCCGCTCGTCCCGCCAGATACCCGAACATAGTGTGGCCGGTCTGGGGCCTGGTCTGGGTCTTGCTGACGGCGGCGGCGTTTGTTCGTCTCGACACCCCGGCAGGGATGCTTCATGGCCAGTGGTCGCCAGGGTTCGTCCACCTGGCCGATTTTTTCACGCAGTTCGGCCTGGGAGGCTGGTATCTCATTCCATCGGCGCTTTTGCTGGTCGCCGCGAACCTGACGGACTGGCGAAGCCTTTCAAGGCGCTCGCTGATGCTGGTCTACAACTGGACCTGCCTGGCTTTTCTGGTGCTGAGCGCCGCCGGCCTGTCCGGCCTGGCCGTCAATGTGCTGAAATATGCAATCGGTCGGGCTCGCCCGCTCTATTTCGACGATTTTGGCGTGCTGGCCTTTCATCCCTTTGCCTTCGATGCGCGCTTCGCCGGTTTCCCGTCCGGCCATGCCACGACGATGGGCGCTGTGTTCGGGGTCGCTCTGCTGTTGTTTCCCCGGCGCTGGTACATCGCCTTGGCGATCACCGCCTGCATTGCCTCGACGCGCGTCTTCGTCGGCGCGCACTATCCCAGCGACACTGTCGCCGGCTTCGGCCTCGGCTGCGCCTTCGCGCTGGCGTGCGGGCTTGTCTTTGCCCGGCTCGGCTTCATCTTTCGCCAGATGCCGTCGGGGTTGCCTGTCCGCAAGAACACGTTCCGGCTGGTTGCAGCGAAGGCCGGCTGAAGCTCGGGTTTGCTGAGGCCTAGTTGCTGTCCAGCCCGCCATAGGACCTGACCAGGCGGGCCATGTCGGGTGACTGGTGCCCTTCGCTTTCGAGCCCTTGCGCAACGCCGACACGATCGGCGACCGGCCGGTTCTGGCTGACCTTCCACTTGCCGTGGATTTCGCTGATCTCGATTTCCAGGCCGATGATGCCCTTGATCTGCGACTGGATGAAGGGCGCTGGCGCGTCGGTCACCGCCCAGGGTGCGGCGCGGGTGCCTTCCTGGGACGCGGTCAGGTCGGCGATCTGCCGCGCCAGCCAGGCCTGGTCATCCATCACCTTGACGGTGCCGCGCACCTGCACGATGGCATAGTTCCAGGTCGGCACCACCTTGCCGGTCTCGCGCTTGGTCTCGTACCAGGACGGCGTCACATAGGCATCGGTGCCCTGGAAGACGATCAGCACCGGCGACGCCGGATTGTCGGCCAACAGCTGCCATTGCGGATTGGCCTTCGCCAGATGGGCGCGCAGCCTGCCGTTCGGCGGCACGTCTGCGTCGAGCAGGAACGGGATGGCGTTGGCGACCGGCCCCTCGGCTCCGTTGCAAATCAACAGGCCGAGCGGATGCGCCCGGATCAGCCCGTGCAGGATTTCCGGCCGTGTTTCCCTGAAATGAGGAGGCTCGTACATCGCTGCCCGCTTCCCTGCCTATCTCAGCCGCTTCGGCCGCGGATCCGACAGCTCGCCGGCCAGCCGGCGATCGAGATAGTCGGCACATTCCTCGAGCAGCAGGTCGGCATCGTTGGAGAAGAAATGGTTGGCGCCGGGCAAGGTCTTCTGCGTGATGGTGATGCCCTTCTGCGTGTGCAGCTTGTCGACCAGGCCTTGCACATCCTTCGGCGGTGCCACCTTGTCGGCATCGCCATGGATGATCAGGCCCGATGACGGGCAGGGCGCCAGGAACGAGAAATCATAGGTGTTGGGCTGCGGAGCGATCGAGATGAAGCCTTCGATCTCCGGCCGGCGCATCAAGAGCTGCATGCCGATCCAGGAGCCGAAGGAGTAACCGGCGACCCAGCAGCTCTTGGAATCCGGATGCAGCGACTGCACCCAGTCGAGTGCCGCCGCCGCATCCGACAACTCGCCGGTGCCGTGGTCGAACTCGCCCTGGCTGCGGCCGATGCCGCGGAAATTGAAGCGAAGCGTGGTGAAATCCCGCTTCTGGAACATGTAGAAGAGGTCGTAGACGATCTTGTTGTTCATCGTGCCGCCGAATTGCGGGTGCGGGTGCAGGACGATGGCAATCGGCGCGCTCTTTTCCTTGGAAGGCTGGTAGCGTCCCTCCAGGCGGCCGGCAGGACCGGTAAAAATGACCTCAGGCATGAAATACTCCACTTGGGTAATACGAATGCGCGGCGCCCGGAACGTGTCTTCCTCTGGCCTTGACGCAGGGCGAGCGTCTTCTTAGAAGCTAGTTTAGAATTGTTCAAAACTGAGTGGCCAGACGTCGAGCCGGGCCACCCGCGCCGCAAGCCGCGTAAATAGGACGGCTCGCCTTGGAATTTCAAGGAAATAACGCGATACGACAGCGGAATGGCTTCTGACGGGAACCAAACGGACGAAAATGGCCGGAATGCGCGCCTATCTCGACTACAATGCCAGTGCTCCGCTGCTTGCCGCGGCGCGCGAAGCTATGGTCGCCGCACTTGATGTCGCCGCCAACCCCTCATCGGTCCACACCGAAGGGCGCGCCGCACGGCGCCTGATCGAGACCGCAAGGCGAGATGTAGCGGCACTGGTCAACGCCAAGGCAGAGCATGTCGTGTTCACCTCCGGCGCGACGGAAGCGGCCTCGACGCTGCTGACATCAGACTGGCAGATGGGGCGCGGCAGTGTGCGCATGAGCCGTCTCTATGTGTCCGAGGCCGATCATCCCTGCCTGTTGAATGGCGGGCGCTTCCCGGCAGCGCAGGTGACGCGGATCGGCGTCGATGCCAACGGCATCGCCGATCTCGACCCGTTGGCGGCCGCACTCGCCCGTCATGACAAGGCCGAGGGCCTGCCGCTGGTCGCCATCCATGCCGCCAACAACGAGACCGGCGTCATCCAGCCGATCGACCGCATCGCCGGGATCGTCAAGGCCGCGGGCGGCGTCCTCGTCGTCGACGCCGTCCAGGCGGCGGGGCGCGTTTCGATCGATCTATCAGGTGGTTACGCCGATTATCTGATCCTGTCTTCGCACAAGCTCGGCGGCCCCAAGGGCGTTGGCGCCATCGTCGCCGCCTCCGATCTGATGATGCCGAAGCCGCTGATCAATGGCGGTGGCCAGGAAAAAAGCCATCGCGCCGGCACCGAAAACCTTGCCGCCATCGCCGGCTTTGGCGCCGCGGCACGCGGGGCGCTCGAGGGGCTGCGGGCGATGGACACGGTGCGGCAGCGCCGCGACGAGATCGAGGCCATCGTGAAAATGCTGGTGCCGGATGCGGAAATCTTTGGAACCGGCGCACCAAGGCTTGCCAACACGACATTCTTCGCTATTGCGGGCATCAAAGCCGAAACCGCGCAGATCGCTTTCGATCTGGCCGGCGTGGCGCTGTCGGCCGGCTCCGCCTGTTCGTCGGGCAAGGTCGGACCGAGCCATGTGCTGAAAGCCATGGGATACGGCGACAGCCTTGGCGCCTTGCGCGTGTCGATCGGTGCCGCAACCGGCGCTGAGGACATCGAACTGTTTCGCACCGCACTGGCGGCAATCGCCGCGCGTCGGGCGAGTAGGGAAAGGGCCGCATGAGCAGCGGCCGGACATAGACAGGCCTTCGGCCTGGTAGAGCCGTGCGTTTTATGCTGGCCGGGTGAATTTCCGGTCGGAACGCACTATATGGAACTTACGCCGCCGCGAATGCCTCTTCGGCGTTCATTTGGCGGTGCCATAGTTTGAAAACTGTCGGGCCTTGACCCCGGCGTGGATGGAGAACGCATATGCCTGCTGTGCAGGACACGATCGATCGGGTCCGAAAGATCGACGTCGACCAATACAAATACGGATTCCAGACTGAAATCGCGATGGACAAGGCCCCCAAGGGCCTCAGCGAAGACATCATCCGTTTCATTTCGGCCAAGAAGGACGAACCGTCCTGGATGCTGGAATGGCGTCTGGAAGCGTATCGCCGCTGGTTGACGCTCGACGAGCCGACCTGGGCGCGCGTTCACTATCCGAAGATCGATTTCCAGGACATCTACTACTACGCGGCGCCCAAGAGCACGCCCGGCCCGACGTCGCTCAGCGATGTCGATCCAGAACTGCTGAAGGTTTACGAGAAGCTGGGTATCCCGCTGAGGGAACAGGAAATCCTCGCCGGCGTGCAGAAGACCGACGCCTCGGAGCTCGAGGAAGTCAGCGACAATGTCTACAAATCGGGCCGCGTCGCTGTCGATGCGGTGTTCGATTCCGTCTCCGTCGTCACCACCTTCAAAAAGGAACTTGCGCAGGCGGGCGTCATCTTCTGCTCGATCTCGGAGGCTATCCGCGAGCATCCGGAACTGGTGAAGAAGTATCTCGGCTCGGTCGTGCCGACCTCCGACAATTACTACGCCACGCTGAATTCGGCGGTGTTCACCGACGGCTCCTTCGTCTTCGTGCCCAAGGGCGTGCGTTGCCCGATGGAGCTGTCGACCTATTTCCGCATGAACGAGAAGAACACCGGCCAGTTCGAGCGCACGCTGATCATCGCCGAGGAGGGGGCTTACGTTTCCTATCTCGAAGGCTGCACGGCGCCGCAGCGCGACGAGAACCAGCTTCACGCCGCGGTCGTCGAACTGGTGGCGCTCGACGATGCCGAGATCAAATATTCGACGGTGCAGAACTGGTACCCCGGCGACGCCGAAGGCAAGGGCGGCATCTACAATTTCGTCACCAAGCGCGGCGACTGCCGTGGTGACCGCTCGAAGATTTCGTGGACGCAGGTCGAGACCGGCTCGGCCATCACCTGGAAGTACCCGAGCTGCATCCTGCGCGGCGACGATTCCAGCGGCGAGTTCTATTCGATCGCCGTCTCGAACGGCTACCAGCAGGTCGATAGCGGCACCAAGATGATCCATCTCGGCAAGAACACGTCGAGCCGCATCATCTCCAAGGGCATCGCCGCCGGCTTCTCGCAGAACACCTATCGCGGCCAGGTCTCGGCGCACCGCAAGGCGACCAATGCCCGCAACTTCACCAACTGTGATTCCCTGCTGATCGGCGACCAGTGCGGCGCGCACACCGTGCCCTACATGGAAGCCAAGAATTCGACTGCGCAGTTCGAGCACGAAGCGACGACCTCGAAGATTTCCGAGGACCAGAAATTCTACGTCATGCAGCGCGGCATTCCCGAAGAGGAAGCAATCGCGCTGATCGTCAACGGCTTCGTCAAGGACGTCATCCAGCAACTGCCGATGGAATTCGCTGTCGAGGCGCAGAAGCTGATCGGGATCTCGCTTGAAGGCTCGGTCGGCTGACCGGACAAATATTCAGGAAACAAAGAATGCTTGAAATCAGAAATCTGCACGCCCGCATCGTCGATGACGGCACCGAAATCATCCGTGGCCTGAACCTGACGGTGAAAGCCGGCGAGGTCGCCGCGATCATGGGGCCGAATGGCTCGGGCAAGTCGACGCTGTCCTATATCCTCGCCGGCCGCGAGGACTATGAGGTGACCGAGGGCGACATCCTCTACAATGGCCAGTCGATCCTCGAAATGGATCCGGCCGAGCGCGCCACGTCAGGCATCTTCCTTGCCTTCCAGTATCCGATGGAGATACCGGGGGTCGCGACCATGGAATTCCTGAAGGTTGCGATGAACGAGCAGCGCAAGGCGCGTGGCGAAGAGCCGCTGAAGATCCCGGAATTCCTGAAGCGCGTGAAGGAAGCCGCCGCCTCGCTCAGCATGGACATGGCGATGCTGAAGCGGCCGCTCAATGTCGGCTTCTCCGGCGGCGAGAAGAAGCGCGCCGAGATCCTGCAGATGAAGCTGCTGGAGCCGAAACTCTGCGTGCTCGACGAGACCGATTCCGGCCTCGATATCGATGCGCTGAAGATCGTTTCCGACGGCGTCAACGCGTTGCGCGCGCCCGACCGTGCGTTCCTGGTCATCACCCACTACCAGCGCCTGCTCGAACACATCGTGCCTGACTCGGTGCACGTGCTCTACAGGGGCCAGGTTATCAAGTCCGGCGACAAGTCGCTGGCGCTCGATCTGGAAGCCAATGGCTATGCCGGTGTGATCGGCGAAGCCGCGTGAGATGCCAGAAGGCAAGGTCAAACTGATGAATATGCACACTCAGCCCCAGCGGACACCGGCCGAAACAGCGTTGATCGACGCGTTCGGCGACCGGCTGTCGCTGCTGCCGGGCGACGGCGCGGTGATGCTCAAGCGCGACGACGCCATCGAAGCGATCAAGCACGGCCTGCCGACACGGCGTATCGAATCCTGGCACTACACCGATCTGCGCCGCCTGTTGAACGCGGTGCCGGACTTCGATCCGGCCGCCATGGCCAAGGCTGTTGCACCGATCGTGGAAGGCTCCGCCGTGCTGGCGATCCTGAACGGCAAGTCCGACGCGAAGACGCCGGCCGTCGAAGGCGTCACCGTGCAGCGCCTGTCGGAAAAACTGACCGACGGCAGTATCGCGCCCGGGCTCGATCCCTATGGCAGCGATGACGCCATCGGCGCGCTGAACACCGCCTTCGTCGCCGACGGTTACTTTGTCGACATCGCCGACGGCGCCGAACTGGAAAAGCCGATCGAACTGCAGAACCTGCAGGCCGGCGGCCAGACCCATGTGCGCCTCATGGCGCGCGTCGGCGCTGGCGCCAAGGCCGTTATCGTCGAGCGTCAGGCCGGCGAGGGCGCGGCACTGACGAGCTCGGTCAGCCAGCTCGTGCTCGGCGAAGGCGCCGAGGTGACGTGGCTGATCGTCCAGGAGCAGCCGGAGACGGCAACGCATCTGGCGCAGTTCAAGGCCCATATCGGCAAGAACGCGAAACTGACGCTGTTCGTCATGAATGCCGGCGGCAAGCTTGTGCGCCAGGAGATCATGGTCAGGACGACCGGCGAAGGCGGCGACTTCACCCTGCGCGGCATCAACCTTCTGGCCGGCGACACCCACACCGACGTGACCATGGTGCTCGACCACACCGTGCCGCACACGGCCTCGACGGAAGTGATCCGCAACGTGGTGACGGGCAAGGCGCGCGGCGTTTTCCAGGGCCGTATCAACGTCCACCAATATGCGCAGAAGACCAACGCCAAGATGGCCTGCAACACGCTGCTGCTGTCGGACGATGGCGAGTTCTCGACCAAGCCGGAGCTTGAAATCTTCGCCGACGACGTCGTCTGCGGTCATGGCGCGACGGTCACCGAAATCGACCACGATCACCTGTTCTACCTGATGGCGCGCGGCGTCGACGAGAAGACCGCTCGCGGCCTTCTGGTCAAAGCCTTCGTCGCCGAGGTGATCGAGGAACTGGACGACGAGACGATCGTCGACGCGCTCGAAGCGAAGCTCGACGACTGGTTTGTGACACACGGGTAAGCTCCCTCCCTTCTCCCCTTGTGGGAGAAGGTGGATTGGCGCGAAGCGCCAAGACGGATCAGGGGTGCTGGAAGGAACGCGGCCTAGAGCGGCAAGGACTTCGAAATGGACCAGAAAGTCGAAAACATCCCCTACGACGTCGAGGCGATCCGCCGCGACTTCCCGATCCTGTCGCGCGAGGTCTACGGCAAACCGCTGGTCTACCTCGACAATGGTGCCTCGGCGCAGAAGCCGCAGGTGGTGCTCGACACCATCCAGCATGCCTATTCCCAGGAATACGCCAACGTCCATCGCGGCCTGCATTTCCTATCCAATGCCGCGACCGACGCCTATGAAAAGGCGCGCGAGACGGTGCGCCGTTTCCTCAATGCACCAAGCACCGACAACATCGTCTTCACCTCGAACACGACCTCGGCCATCAACACCGTCGCCTATGGCTATGGCATGCCCAACATCGGCGAGGGCGACGAGATCGTGCTGTCGATCATGGAGCATCACTCCAACATCGTGCCTTGGCATTTCATCCGCGAGCGGCAGGGCGCCAAACTGGTCTGGGTGCCGGTCGACGATGTCGGCGTCTTCCACATCGAGGAGTTCGAGAAGCGGCTGACAGATCGCACCAAGCTGGTCGCCATCACCCAGATGTCGAATGCGCTGGGCACGGTGACGCCGATCAAGGAGATCGTGCGCATTGCGCATGCGCGTGGAATTCCCGTCCTCGTCGACGGCAGCCAGAGCGCCGTGCACATGGCCGTAGACGTGCAGGATCTCGACTGCGATTTCTTCGTCTTCACTGGCCACAAGGTCTACGGTCCGTCGGGTATCGGCGTGCTCTACGGCAAGAAGGACATTCTCTCTGGCATGCGGCCGTTCATGGGCGGCGGCGAGATGATCGAGGAGGTGACGGAGGACATCGTCACCTACAACGAGCCGCCGCACCGCTTCGAGGCTGGCACGCCACCGATCGTGCAGGCGATCGGGCTGGGCGCGGCACTCGACTATATGGAAAAAATCGGCCGCGAGCGCATCGCAGCGCACGAGGAAGACCTCAAGGCCTATGCGCATGAGCGCCTGCGCGCCATCAACTCGCTGCGCATCTTCGGCGACGCGCCCGGCAAGGGCGCCATCATCTCCTTCGAACTGCAGGGCATTCACGCCCATGACGTGTCGATGGTGATAGACAGGCAAGGCGTTGCCGTGCGCGCCGGCACGCATTGCGCCCAGCCGCTGTTGAAACGCTTTGGCGTAACCTCCACATGCAGGGCATCGTTCGGCATGTATAATACCAGGGCCGAAGTCGACGCTTTGGCCGAGGCGCTTGAAAAAGCGCGCAAGTTTTTTGGGTGACGACCATGGATGATGTGAGCATCGCTGCCGAAACCACGCCGGAAGCCGCCGCCAACAGCGTGGTGTCTGCTTCGACCATTCCCGCCGACGAATTGGCGCGGCTGACCGACGACATCGTCTCGGCGCTGAAGACGGTCTACGACCCGGAAATCCCGGCCGACATCTACGAGCTTGGCCTCGTCTACAAGATCGACATCGAGGACGACCGCTCCGTCAAGATCGACATGACGCTGACTGCGCCGGGTTGCCCGGTCGCCGGCGAAATGCCCGGCTGGGTGGAAAATGCAGTCGGCGCCGTCGAAGGCGTGTCCGGCGTCGAGGTCAACATGACCTTCGACCCGCCCTGGTCGCCCGACCGCATGTCGGAAGAGGCGCAGGTCGCGGTGGGCTGGTACTAGCGTCGAGCCTCACAAGGTTGGCGCCCTTGCGCCAATGGTAAAACTTCACCATTTTAGGTGAGGAATCGTTCGGCAGGCCTTGAACCTGCACGGAATGGAGAAAGAAAAGTATGGGACGCTTTGCCGTCATCACGATGACCGAAAAGGCCGCTGACCGGGTGCGCGAGATCGTCGCCACCCGCGACAATGCGCATGGCATTCGCCTCGGCATCAAGAAGGGCGGCTGCGCCGGCATGGAGTACACGGTCGATCTGGTGACCGAACCCAACACCAAGGACGACCATATCGAGCGTGATGGCGCCCATGTCTATGTGGCGCCCGAGGCTGCCCTTTTCCTGTTCGGCACCGAGATGGATTTCGAGCAGACGACGCTTCGTACCGGTTTCACCTTCCACAACCCGAACCAGAGTTCGGCCTGCGGCTGCGGCGAATCCGTCGAGCTGAAGCCGGCTGATCTGAAGGCTCTCGCGGAAGCACGCGCCTCGGCCTGAGATTTCCTCACCTCCCCGTACGCGGGCGAAGAGCCTCACTCCACCCACATGCCCGTTCGCTTGTGCCAGTCGGCGATGGATTCCTCCGGATAGACGTCGAACGTCTTGTCGCCCTTGCCGATCACGGGTTCGACCCAGTTGGCCTTGTATTTCAGCATCAGATGCACCCGGGTCGGCGGCTCCGGCAGGTCGGTGTCGATCGCCGAGGCAAAGGGATGCACCAACTCCGGCCAAGTGGGGTCGTAGAGCCACAGTGCCGACCCGCATTTGCGACAGAAATTGCGCTCGCCGGTCGATATCTCGCACCGCGGACGCTCGTCGTCTTCGATCTCGGCCCGGTAGACGCCGAGGTTTCGTTTACCTTTGATATTCAGGGTCTCGTTGTCGGCCCCGAGATTGATGGCGAAGCCGCCGCCGCCTTGCTGCTTGCGGCATATCGAGCAGTAGCACAGCATGAACGGCGCCGGCGTGTGGCTCTCCACCTCGAAACGAACGGCATTGCAGCGGCAGGACCCCTTGAGCAGAAGCGGCATGACAAAACGACTCCGACGGATGTTCTCAATCTGTCAGCATGATCTTGGTTGCGCGATGACAATGTCAAATGCCGGTGACATGATCGCGGCATGGACAATGAACGCATCGCCGAACTGTTCGAGGGCCTCGGTCCGGTCAGCATCCGCAAACTGTTCGGCGGCAAGGGCATCTATTTCGACGGTGTCATCATCGCCGTCGTGCTGCGCGGCGAACTGATGCTGAAGGCCGACGAGCAAAGCGCGCCGGACTTCGAGGCAGCAGGCTGCCGGCAGTGGACCTATACCGGCTCCCGCCACGGCAAGCTCGTCTCGATGCCCTACTGGAACATTCCCGACAGCGCTTTTGATGATCCCGACGAGATGACGCTCTGGGCACGCCGCGCCTATGAGGCAGGACGGCGGGTGGGGAAATGACTGGTGACTTTGGTGCGTTGCGGCTGTGCAGGGTTGGAAACGCCGGCGGGACAGCACCCCCCTCTGTCCTGCCGGACATCTCCCGCGCAAGGAGGGAGATTGGCAGCTCAACCGCTGGCTCTCGCTTTCAACATTGATGATTGGCGAAAGCCGATGTGACATCCGATCTCCCCCCTTGCGGGGGGGATGTCCGGCAGGACAGAGGGGGGTGTGAAGGAACTCGGCAGTCGCTTTAAAGCGCCTTCGCGATCCTCGCCGCCAGCCTTGCGTTGTTTTCGACCAGCGCGATGTTGGTCTTCAGGCTCCGGCCGCCCGTGAGTTCCAGGATTTTCGACAGCAGGAACGGCGTCACCGCCTTGCCGGTCACGTTGAGCGCTTCGGCGGCCTTCTGCGCGGCCTCGATATAGCCGGCCATCTCTGCGGCGGGGATTTCGTCGTTTTCGGGCACCGGATTGGCGATCAGCATGCCGCCGGCGAGCCCCAGTGCCTGCCGGGTCTGGTAGAAATGCGCGATCTCTTCCGGTCGGTGCAAGGTCAGCGGCGCGCGGAAGGGCGAATGCCGCGACCAGAAGGCCGGCATCGTCTCGCAGCCATGGCCGACCACAGGCACCCCGCGCGTCTCCAGCACTTCCAGCGTCTTTTCGATGTCGAGGATGGCCTTGGCGCCGGCCGACACGACGATGACCGGCGTGCGCGCCAGCTCGTCGAGATCGGCGGAAATGTCGAAACTCTTTTCCGCCCCCTTGTGCACGCCGCCGATGCCGCCGGTGGCGAACACCTTGATGCCGACCATATGCGCCGCGATCATCGTTGCGGCGACGGTGGTGCCGCCCGTGCGCCCTTGCGCCACCGCGAAGCCGAGGTCGGCGCGCGACAGCTTCATGGCGTCGCCGGTCATGGCGAGGGATTCGCGCTCGCCGTCCGAAAGCCCGATCTTGATGCGCCCGCCAACCACGGCGATCGTGGCCGGCACGGCGCCGCCGTCGCTGATGATCTTTTCGACATCCGCCGCCATGGCGCCATTGTCGGGGTAGGGCATGCCATGGGTGATGATGGTGCTTTCCAGCGCCACCACCGGCCGCCCGGCGGCCAAGGCCTGTGCAACCGGCGCATGGATATCGATGAAGGGACGGGCGGTTTCTGGTGTCATCCTGATCTCCAATCCGGAGCGATGCGCCTCCACTTGGACGCGCGGAAACACTCCGGCACTATGAACTGGCCGGTCTCATGCCACTTCCTGCGCATCCGGCACAAGAGCCAGTGCCTCGGTGAAATCAGCAGCGGTGAAATCGGGAACGGCGTCGGCGCTTTCGATGGCCAGCGTCGCCGCGGCAATGCCTTCGCGCAGGGCCGCGCGCAACGGCATGCCGCGAAGCGAGGCAGCGACCGTCGCTCCCGCCAGCGCATCGCCGGCGCCGGTGACGTCGGTGACCTTTCTTGGCGTCGGCGGCAGGATCGAGAAGGCGCCGGCTTCATCGAAGCCCAGCATCGGAGCGCCGCCCGCTGTCACCACGCCGCTTTTGAGCCCGGCACGTTTCAGCCCGTCGACGATGTCCTGCCCGGAGGCCGCACTGTCCAGGCCGGCAAGTGCGACCGCCTCGCGCTGGTTCATGAAGACGACGGCCAGATTGCCGAGCACCGGCCTCAGGCGCACGATCTTGGCCGGCGAAATGGCAATGGCGAAGACGGGTTTGCCGGCGGCGAGTGCCACGAGCCTCTCTAGCGCCGCCGTCGGCAGGTTGGCGTCGCAGAAGACGGCATCGGCGGCAGCGATGACCTCGCGCACCTTGGAGCGCCTGACCTGCTTGGGAAACGCCAGCTCATAGAGCGCCATGTCGGCAAAGCCGACGATCAGCTCGCCGTCGCTGTCGATCAGCGCCGTATAGCTTGGCGTCGTGCGATCGAGGAACACCGCCGACAGGTCGGCAATCCCGGCTTTGGCGATGGCCCGTGAAACCGTATCGGCGGCGGCATCGCCGCCGCGCACCGACAGCAGCGAGGCCGAGACGCCGCGCCGGACCGCGCTGCGCAACGCATTGAAGACACCACCGCCAACATCCTCGCGCATCGTGCCCGGATTGGACGCAGCCGGCACGTAAGCGCCGGACACCTGCCCACGGCGGTCGATATGGGCGCCGCCCACGGCCAGGATTCTTGGAGATTTCACCATGCCGGCGATATGACCTTTGTTATTCCAGCCGCACAAGCGCTACGCTAAGTGACGAAGCTTCGCATGCGGGGCGGCGATTCGGCAGATCGAAACAATCGAGCCGACTGGCCCAATGCGAGGTGCGCTCCTGATGTGATTCTTGGGACAAAAAAAGAACAAATCCGGATATTGATTGCCTTTCAGATACTTGAACCCTCTTGCCAAACGAGAACAAAAAAGGTACAAATAGGCAGGGATTACGGATTGTCCGGCCTTCATTGACGACCAAGGGGTGATGTATCATGGCTCAGAATTCTTTGCGGCTGGTAGAGGACAAAGCGGTGGACAAATCAAAGGCTCTGGATGCGGCGCTGTCGCAAATCGAGCGGGCTTTCGGCAAGGGCTCGATCATGCGGCTCGGCGCGAACGAGCAGGTCGTCGAGATTGAAACCGTGCCGACCGGCTCGCTTGGCCTCGACATCGCGCTTGGCGTCGGTGGCCTGCCGCGCGGCCGCATCATCGAAATCTACGGGCCGGAAAGCTCGGGCAAGACGACGCTGGCGCTGCACACTGTTGCGGAAGCCCAGAAGAAGGGCGGCATCTGCGCCTTCGTCGATGCCGAGCATGCGCTCGATCCGGTCTATGCCCGCAAGCTTGGCGTCGATCTGGAAAACCTTCTGATCTCGCAGCCCGACACGGGTGAGCAGGCGCTGGAAATCTGCGACACGCTGGTGCGCTCCGGTGCCATCGACGTGCTGGTGGTCGATTCGGTCGCGGCGCTGACGCCACGCGCCGAAATCGAAGGCGAGATGGGCGATTCGCTGCCCGGCCTGCAGGCCCGCCTGATGAGCCAGGCGCTGCGCAAGCTGACCGCCTCGATCTCGCGCTCCAACACCATGGTCATCTTCATCAACCAGATCCGCATGAAGATCGGCGTCATGTTCGGTTCGCCCGAGACCACGACGGGCGGCAACGCGCTGAAATTCTACGCCTCGGTCCGCCTCGACATCCGCCGCATTGGCTCGGTCAAGGACCGCGACGAGGTCGTCGGCAACCAGACTCGTGTCAAGGTGGTCAAGAACAAGCTGGCGCCGCCCTTCAAGGTGGTCGAGTTCGACATCATGTATGGCGAGGGCGTATCCAAGACCGGCGAACTGGTCGACCTCGGGGTCAAGGCCGGCGTGGTCGAGAAGTCGGGCGCCTGGTTCTCCTACAATTCGCAGCGTCTCGGCCAGGGCCGCGAGAATGCCAAGCTGTTCCTGCGCGACAATCCCGACACGGCGCGCGAGATCGAACTGGCGCTCAGGCAGAATGCCGGGTTGATCGCCGAGAAATTCCTCGAGAATGGCGGCGCCGAGAGCGGCGACGACGGCTTCGAGGAGGAATCCGGCGCGATGTAACAACTTCGTGCACAGGATGCCGGCCGAAGATCGGCCATAATCCTGTTCTATTATCTCAAGCTTATGTAATTGAGTTCAGTGTTTTTTGCGTTCCAAACCGCCGGCTTTCGAGCCGGCGGTTTTTCGTTTTGCGGCCGGCGTCGATGGTCGGCAAGCGCGCGATTTGGACCAATTCCGTGTTTCTGGACAGGGTGCGGTGCGACCGCTAAAAGGCCAAGTCTATTTTTTGTGGATGTCGCCCAAAAGTGCGCAGCGGTTTTGGGACAACGACATGCATGGAAGCAAAAACTTGAAGCGCATCGACTGAATCCGTTTTCAGCGCGACGCGCTTTGAGACCCAGAGCCCATTTTCCGCCGGTTTGCCGGCGGTTTTCTCGAAAAGGCAGCATTCATGAGTGGCGTGAACGAGATCCGGTCGACTTTTCTCGACTACTTCCGCAAGGAGGGTCACGAGATCGTCGCGTCGAGCCCGCTGGTGCCGCGCAACGATCCGACGCTGATGTTCACCAACGCCGGCATGGTGCAGTTCAAGAACGTCTTCACCGGCTTGGAGAAGCGGGCCTATTCGCGCGCCTCGACCGCGCAGAAGAGCGTTCGCGCCGGCGGCAAGCACAACGACCTCGACAATGTCGGCTACACCGCGCGCCATCTGACCTTCTTCGAAATGCTCGGCAATTTCTCCTTTGGCGACTATTTCAAGGAGCGCGCCATCGAGCTTGCCTGGAACCTGATCACCAAGGAATTCGGGCTCAACAAGGACAAGCTTCTGGTCACGGTCTATCACACGGACGACGAGGCGGCGGGCTTCTGGAAGAAGATCGCCGGGTTTTCCGACGACCGCATCATTCGCATCGCGACCTCGGACAATTTCTGGGCGATGGGCGACACCGGACCGTGCGGGCCGTGCTCGGAGATCTTCATCGACCGCGGCGAACACATCTGGGGCGGCCCTCCCGGCAGCCCGGAGGAAGATGGCGACCGATTCCTCGAATTCTGGAACCTGGTGTTCATGCAGTATGAACAGGTGACGAAGGAGGAGCGCATCGACCTGCCGCGCCCGTCGATCGACACCGGCATGGGCCTGGAGCGCATGGCGTCCATCCTGCAAGGGGTGGAGAGCGTCTTTGAGACCGATCTGTTCCGTCACCTGATCGACGCGGCGTCATCCGCCATCGGGCACGGTCCCGACAAGGAGACGGTGGCGTCCTTCCGCGTCATCGCCGATCATCTGCGCTCGTCGTCTTTCCTGGTCGCCGACGGTGTGCTGCCGTCGAACGAAGGCCGTGGCTATGTCCTGCGCCGCATCATGCGCCGCGCCATGCGCCATGCGCAGTTGCTCGGTGCCCGCGATCCCTTGATGTGGCGCCTGGTGCCGGCCCTGGTCCGCGAGATGGGCCAGGCCTATCCGGAACTGGTGCGCGGCGAGCAGTTGATCACCGAGACCCTGAAGCTCGAGGAAACGCGTTTCCGCAAGACGCTGGTGCGTGGCCTCGGCCTGCTTTCGGAGGCGACGGAAAAACTGGGCGCCGGCGACATGCTGGATGGCGAGACGGCCTTCAAGCTCTACGACACCTACGGCTTCCCGCTCGATCTGACGCAGGACGCGCTGCGCCAGCGCAGCATCTCGGTCGATCTGGCCGGCTTCACCAATGCCATGGAACGGCAGAGGGCCGAGGCGCGGGCTCACTGGGCAGGCTCCGGCGACGCGGCCACAGAGACGATCTGGTTCCCGGTGCGCGAGAAGGCGGGCGCCACCGAATTCCTCGGTTACGAGACCGAGCAGGCGGAAGGCCTCATCCAGGCGCTGGTCAGGGACGGCAAGACCGTCGACAGCGCAAGCAAGGGCGAGGCAGTTGCCGTGGTCGTCAACCAGACGCCGTTCTATGCCGAGTCCGGCGGCCAGATGGGCGACACCGGGGTGATGTCAGGCGAAGGCTTCTCGATCGAGATTTCCGATACGCAGAAGAAGGCCGATGGCCTGTTCGTCCATATCGGCAAGGTGGCCGGCGGCACGGTCAAGACCGGCGCGGTCGTCGAGCTGAAGGTTGATCATGCGCGCCGCTCCAGGCTGCGTGCCAACCATTCCGCGACGCATCTGATCCATGAGGCGCTGCGCGAGGTGCTGGGTAGCCATGTCGCCCAGAAGGGTTCGCTGGTTGCGCCCGAACGACTGCGCTTCGACATCTCGCACAACAAGCCGATTTCGCCCGAGGATCTCGAAGAGGTCGAGCGCATGGCGAACGAGATCGTCGTCCAGAACGGCCCGGTGAGCACGCGCCTGATGTCGGTCGACGATGCCATTGCCGAGGGCGCCATGGCGCTGTTCGGCGAGAAGTACGGCGATGAAGTGCGCGTCGTGTCGATGGGCACCGGCCTGCATGGCGCCAAG
This sequence comes from Mesorhizobium sp. P2_E6, assembly GCF_056403835.1. NCBI lineage: Bacteria > Pseudomonadati > Pseudomonadota > Alphaproteobacteria > Hyphomicrobiales > Phyllobacteriaceae > Mesorhizobium > Mesorhizobium sp. P2_E6. The sequence goes on along the minus strand of NZ_JBFUEQ010000013.1, from coordinate 171,712 downwards.
GCCAACCGGCCCTATTCGGTCGAGCTCTGCGGTGGCACGCATGTCAGGGCGACCGGCGATATCGGCCTGGTGCGTGTCGTGTCGGATAGTGCGGTCGCCGCCGGTGTGCGCCGCATCGAGGCTTTGACCGGCGAAGCCGCGCGCAAGCATCTCGACGAGCAGGACCGGCGTTTGAAATCGGTGGCCGCGACGCTGAAGATCTCGCCGGCCGACGTGCCGGCGCGCGTCGAGGTGCTGCTCGACGAGCGCAAGAAGCTCGAGAAGGAACTGAGCGAAGCGCGCAAGAAACTGGCGCTGGGCGGCGGTGCCGCGGCGGGTGCACCGTCGGAGAACGAGACTGTCGCCGGCGTCGGCTTCCTCGGCAAGGCAGTTTCGGGTGTTTCGCCGAAGGATCTGAAGCCGCTGGCCGATGCCGGCAAGAGTTCGCTCGGTTCCGGCGTCGTCGTCTTCGTCGGCGCCGGCGACGACAACAAGGCGAGCGTCGTGGTCGCTGTCACTGATGATCTGCTAAGCCGTTTCAGCGCGGTCGATCTGGTGCGCGTGGCCTCCGCAGCATTGGGCGGTCAGGGCGGCGGCGGGCGGCCCGACATGGCGCAAGCCGGTGGCCCGGACGCCTCGAAAGCCAGTGATGCGATCGCCGCGGTCAAGGCGGCGCTGGAGGCAGCCTGAAAGTCCCTGCATGAAGGTGCTCGTCCTTGGCGGCTACGGTCTGATCGGCGAAGCCGTCGTCGGCCGCTTGCTTCGCGACGGTCATCATGTGGCCGGCCTTGGTCGCAATGTCGTGGATGCCGAGCGGCGCTGGCCGGCGGTGCGCTGGATCGCCGCCGACATGTCGCGGCTGCTTGCCGCTGAGCACTGGCTGCCGGTGGTCACCGGCATGGATGCAATCGTCAATGCGGCGGGCGCCTTGCAGGACGGCCCGCGCGATCGCCTCGACGCCATCCACCGGCATTCGGTGGTGGCGCTGGTCGCGGCATGCGAACAGGCCGGCGTGCACCGTATTGTCCAGATTTCCGCGATCGGCGCCGACCTCTCCTCCAGCGACGCTTTCTTCAACAGCAAGGCGCAAGGCGACAGGGCTGTCGCAAGCTCTGCGCTGGAATGGACGATCCTGCGCCCGGGTTTGGTGATCGCGCCCGCCGCCTATGGCGGGACAGCCCTTTTGCGCGCCCTTGCGGCCTTCCCCGCTTTTATCCCTGCCGTCATGTCGCGCCAGCCGATCCAGACCGTGGCGGTTACCGACGTTGCTGAAGCGGTCTCGCGCGCGGTCGCCGGATCGCTGCCGCCCCGTACTGCCGTCGATCTCGTCGAGGCGCAAGCCAGACCGCTCGCCGATGTTCTCCTAGCCTTTCGGGCATGGCTTGGCCTGCCGCAGGCGAAGGTCGTACCGGTGCCGGCCATTGTCGGCCGTCTTGCTGCCGTGACCGCCGATGGCCTCGGCCTCCTTGGCTGGCGATCGCCTTTGCGCAGCGCAGCCCTTGCCGCGCTGGCGCGTGGCGTGACCGGCAATGCCGGGCCATGGAACCAGATTTGCGGCCATCCGCTGCAGCCGCTGGAAGCAACGCTGGCCGCCATGCCGGCCCATGTCCAGGAGCGATGGTTCGCGCGCCTCTGGCTGGCAAAACCTGTCATCTTCGGCTGCCTGGCCCTGTTCTGGCTTGCTTCGGGCATCATCGGCCTGATCCGGCAAGACGAGGCCGCTTCCATTCTTGTCTCACGCGGCGTGTCGGCGAAATTGGCGGACATGTCGGTTCTTGCCGGCAGTGCTGCGGATATCCTGGCCGGCGCGGCGGTTCTGGTCCGGCCCTTTGCTCGGCCAGCGCTGCTGGCGATGATAGCCATCACGCTGTTTTATCTGGCGGCGTCGACGCTTCTCGTTCCCGGTCTATGGCTCGCGCCGCTGGGGCCGCTGGTCAAGACGATCCCGATGCTGTGCCTGGTGCTTGTGGCGCTGGCGGTCCTCGACGAGAGATGAACCTCTGGGCCGACATACTGCGCTGGACGCATGTCATTGGCGCCACGGTTCTCTTTGGCACCGGCGCCGGGATCGCCTTCTTCATGCTGATGGCGCAGCGCACCGGTCGCGCCGAGCTGGTCGCCCATGTCGCGGGCACGGTTGTCATCGCCGACACCATATTCACGGCAACCGCGGTCGTCGTGCAGCCGATCACCGGCGTGTTGCTTGCTCGGGCATTGGGGTGGCCGCTGTCCGAGGGCTGGATTGTACTGTCGCTGCTGCTTTATGTCGTGACGGGTCTGTTCTGGCTGCCGGTGGTCTGGATCCAGATTCGGATACGAAATCTGGCGCGACAGGCGGCCGTCGAAAATCGACCGCTGCCCGTCGAGGAAAAGCGCCTTTTTCGCATCTGGTTTGCTTGCGGCTTTCCGGCTTTCGCTGCCGTGCTTGCCATCGTTTGGCTGATGGTCGCCCGGCCGGCGATCAGTCTTTTTGGAGGATGATGTGCCGACGCTGACCATGTACCAGGTCGATGCCTTTGCCGAGCGCGCCTTTCAGGGCAACCCCGCTGCCGTCCTCATCTTGCAGGACTGGCTGGCGGACGAGGTGATGCAGGCCATCGCAAACGAGAACAATCTTGCCGAAACCGCCTTGGCTCGGCCGAACGGCAAGGGCTGGGACTTGCGCTGGTTCACACCGGTTCATGAAGTCGACTTCTGCGGACACGCCACCCTGGCGACCGCCCATGTGCTGGCCTCGCAACACGATGTGGCCGATGACATGGCCTTTGCCACGCGAGTGGGCGAGTTGCGGGTCTCTCAGCGGCAAGGCGCCTACCAGCTCGATCTGCCATGCTTCCCGCCGCAGCCTGTCGATTGCGAAACCATGCTGGCGCTGCGGGAGATATTGTCGCCGCATCCGGTTGCGGGCTTTCGCAATTTTGAGAACCTTGTTCGTCGAGCTTGCCGACGAGCAATCCGTCCGGTCCTTCGTTCCCGACCTGCTCAGGATCGAAGCTTTTCACCCGCTCGGCCTTGTCATTACCGCGCACGGCCAAACGCATGATTTCGTCTCCCGCTATTTCGTTCCCGGAGCCGGCATCCCCGAGGATCCGGTGACCGGCTCAATTCATGCGACGCTGGTGCCGTACTGGGCTGAAAAACTCGGCAAGACCCACCTGTCGGCCTTCCAGTGCTCACAGCGTGGCGGGCATCTCTTGTGTGACCTGGCCGACGATCGCGTGCTGATCCTGGGTCGCGCCAAGACCTTCATGAAGGCGGAAATCTATCTTCCGGAATGAACGGCGGGCCGGATTGAACAACGGGCGCAGGCTGATCAGGCCGCAGGACCGCTCGCGGCAAAGCTTGGACGGGCAGCGATCCGGTCCCACCACGCCTGGATCTCGGGGAACTCCGCGAGCAGCTTTTGCCCCTCGGCGACCTTGACGAAATAGCCGATGATCGGCGCCGCATGCAGATCGGCCAGCGTCAGCTGGTCGCCAAGCAACCATGGACCCGGCGCTTTCAGTGAGGAGAGCGTCTGAAGCGCCTTGCTCGCCTGCGAAAGCCCTTTGGCGATCAGTGCCTCGTCGGGCGCCTCCTTCTCCAACCGTTCGACGGCGACATCCCAGACCATCGACCGATAGGCATAGGCGTCGAGCATGCCGATGAACTGGTTCATCCGCGCATGGCCGCGCGGATCCTTCGGCTGCAGCGCCGGCCCGTCAAAGGCTTCGTCGACATAGCCTGGAATCGCGCTCGTCTCGAAAAGGCGAAACCCGTCATGCTCGAAGGCCGGAATGCGGCCGAACGGGTGATGTTCGAAATACCAGGCGGGAATACCCTCGGCGGCAAAGACATCGACCGGCACAAGCCCGTAGTCGATGCCTTTCTCCTCGAGCACGAGCCTCACGATGCGCACATAGACGCTGTAGTCCGCGCCGTAGACGACGGGCTTGCCCATATACCCCTCCCGGGTCTTGCCTGGTCAGGCCATCGCCTTCTGCAGGTTCTCGTCGATCTTGTCGAGGAAGCCGGTGGTCGAGAGCCAGGGCTGGTCGGGGCCGATCAGCAGCGACAGGTCCTTGGTCATGAAACCGCTCTCGACCGTCTGGATGCAGACCTTTTCCAGTGTCTCGGCAAAGCGCTTCAGTTCGGCATTGTCGTCGAGCTTGGCGCGGTGCGCGAGGCCGCGCGTCCAGGCAAAGATCGAGGCGATTGAATTGGTCGAGGTCTCCTCGCCCTTCTGGTGTTGCCGGTAGTGGCGGGTGACGGTGCCGTGCGCGGCTTCGGCTTCCACCGTCTTGCCATCCGGTGTCATCAGCACCGAGGTCATCAGGCCGAGCGAACCGAACCCTTGCGCAACGGTATCGGACTGGACGTCGCCGTCATAGTTCTTGCAGGCCCAGACATAGCCGCCGGACCATTTCAGGCTGGACGCCACCATGTCGTCGATCAGCCGGTGCTCGTACCACAGCTTCTTCGACTTGAACTCGGCCTCGAACTCGGCCTCGTAGACTTCCTGGAAGATGTCCTTGAAGCGCCCGTCATAGGCCTTGAGGATGGTGTTCTTGGTCGAGAGATAGACCGGATAGTTGCGCAGCAGGCCGTAGTTCAGCGAAGCACGGGCGAATTCGCGGATGGAATCGTCGAGATTGTACATGGCCATGGCGACGCCGGCGCCCGGCGCATCGTAGACATCGTGCTCGATGACCTTGCCGTCCTCGCCGACGAACTTGATCGTCAGCTTGCCCTTGCCGGGAAAGCGGAAATCGGTGGCGCGGTACTGGTCGCCGAAGGCGTGACGGCCGACGATGATAGGCTTGGTCCAGCCCGGCACCAGGCGCGGCACGTTCTTCATGATGATCGGCTCGCGGAAGATGGTGCCGCCGAGGATGTTGCGGATGGTGCCGTTCGGCGACTTCCACATCTTCTTCAGCTTGAATTCCTCGACGCGCTGCTCGTCGGGCGTGATCGTCGCGCATTTCACGCCGACGCCGTATTTCTTGATGGCGTTGGCCGAATCGATGGTCACCTGGTCGTTGGTGGCGTCACGGTGCTCGATGCCGAGGTCGTAATATTCAAGCTTGAGGTCGAGATAAGGGTGGATCAGCTTGTCCTTGATGAACTGCCAGATGATGCGGGTCATCTCGTCGCCGTCGAGTTCGACGACCGGGTTCGCCACCTTGATCTTCGCCATGGAAAGAATGCCTCGTTCAACAGTTGGGTGATGGCGGGGCAGACCTCGCCAGAGCAGGGACTTCGCCTATAGCAAAGCGATCAGAGCGGTGCAAACCGGGACGACGCAGACGCAGGCTGCTGCCGGAGCAATTCCAGGAAAAGTGCGAAGCGGTTTTCTCGGGAAAAGCGCATGGCGCTTTTCCTCAGGGAATTGCGACAAAAACAAGAAAGATAGAGCGGTACGGCGTTTCCGTGAAACGGTGAACCGATCTGGCAATCGAGAACAAAAAAAGGCGATGCCGCGCTGCTCCTGATGGGCAACCGGCATCGCCTTGTTTCATGCTGCCGCGGAAGCGGCGGTCGCTTATTGCAAAGGCGCACCGCCGGGGCCCGGGAAGGCGGTGAGCGGTGTGCCGTCGGCTACGTTGCCGGAGATCATGTTGTTCTTGAACGACTGCACGGCGCCGCTCCCGGTATTGCTGACCCCGGTGACATTGCCGAATATCGTCGATGCGCCGAGAAAAGCGATGGCGCTTCCGTTGCCGCTGGCAGCGGCACCGTTCGCGTTGACACCGCTGCCGGCATTGCCGCTGATCGTGTTACCCGTAATCGTCGCACGCACCGGCGATGCCGCGGCGACGGATTTGATCGCCACGCCGTTGCCGGTGTTGCCGCTGATCAGGCTGTTGGTCAGCGTCAGGTTCATGGCAACGGTATTGCCGGTGCCGTCGACAAGAATGCCGCTGGCGCTGTTGGTGATTTCCACCCTCGAAAGGATGGCGTTGATACCAGCAGCCACGGACGATTTGATGAGAACGCCTTCAGCGCCTGACTCGGCTATGCGCGTGTTGCTTATGTAGAGTTCGCTGTTGGCGTTGGCGGCGAATTCGACGCCGTTGCCGCCCATCCGCTCTATGTTGCAGTCCTCGATATGCAGTTGACCCTGGCCAACCATCCGCACGCCGTCGAGGCCATTGCCTATACCGTCTATGTCGATACCGCGAAGATGCACCACCGAGCCGACCGGCGTGTTGACGATGATGCCATTCACGAGGGACGCGAGCACGCCAGCTTCAGTGTTTCTGCAGTCGATGGTGATGGATTTGGTGATGGTGACCGCGCCAAAACCGCCCGGGTCGATGCAGTTGATCTCGCCGGCCGTCGCCGTCTTCGAGATGGCACCGGCAAAAGTCTTGCAGGGTGCGGTCCGGCTGCACGGATTGGCGTCGTCACCAACGCCGGAAACCCACGTCCGCGTCGCTTGCGCGGAAGCTGGCGCAATCAGGAAGGCTGACGCGAGAGCCAACACAGCGAGTGAAAGGAAAAACCGTAAGATTTTCAATTGCCCCTCCTAGATTTGGCCAACGCCTCGTCGGCCATGGAAACCGGTGTCGATATGCTTGGGGCATAAATAAACGACGGGAGCGTGCAGGACACACTCCATCTTCGAAATACCAACCGTCGATACACTTTGAAAACCCAAGCGGTCGGGAGATTACCTTTTTCTAATTTGATTCTCCAGTGACGCGACGCGTCATCGTAAATAAATATACATTCGGATCGTTGATGATTTTTACAAATGGAAAATATCGTCAATGCCGGCACCGAGCACAGGGCGGGTCCATTTGTCGACGGCTTGGGCCGCCATGGTCGAGCGGTGCAACCGGGCAGCGGAAGACGCAGGCTCCTGCTATGGCAGTCGGGAACAAAGAGGCAATGCCGCCTATCCTTGAGGGCAGCCGGCATCGCCTTTGTTCACGCTACCGCGCAGGCTGTCGTCGCTTATTGCAGCGGCGTACCGCCAGGGCCCGGGAAGGCGGTGAGCGGTGTGCCGTCGGTTACGTTGCCGGCGATCATGTTGTTCTTGAACGACTGGACGGCGCCGCTCCCGGTATTGCTGACCCCGGTGACATTGCCGAAGATCGTCGATCCGCCGAGAAAGGCGATGGCGCTTCCGTTGCCGCTGGCAGCCGCACCGTTGGCGTTGACGCCGGCGCCGGCATTGGCGCTGATCGTGTTGCCGGTAATCGTCGCGCGCACCGGCGATGCCGCTGCGACGGATTTGACCACCACGCCGTTGCCGGTGTTGCCGCTGATCAGGCTGTTGGTCAGCGTCAGGTTCATGGCCACGGTGTTGCCCGTGCCGTCGATAAGAATGCCGCTGCCGCTGTTGGTGATTTCCACTCTTGAAAGGATGGCGTTGATACCAGCAGCCACGGACGATTTGATAAGAACACCTTCGGCGCCTGCCTCAGCTATCCGCGTGTTGCTTATGTAGAGTTCGCTGTTGGCGTTGGCGGCGAATTCGACGCCGTTGCTGGTCACCCGCTCTATGTTGCAGTCCTCGATATGCAGTTGACCTTGACCAAGCATACGCACGGCGTCGGCGCCTGTGCCTACACCGTCTAGATCGAGGCCGCGGAGATGCACTATCGAGCCGGCGGGAGCGTTGACGATGATGCCGTTCGTGCCGAGCGTAAAAAGCACACCGGCTTCAGTGTTTCTGCAGTCGATGGTGAGGGATTTGGTGATGGTGACCGCGCCAAAGCCGCCCGGATCGAGACAGTTGATCTCGCCGGCCGTCGCCGTCTTCGAGATGGCACCGGCAAACGTCTTGCACGGTGCCGTTCGGCTGCACGGATCGGCGTCGTTGCCAACGCCGGAAACCCACGTCCTAGTCGCCTGCGCCGAAGCTGGCGCAATCAGGAAGATCGATGCTGCAAGCAACACGGCGAGTGAAAGGAAAAATCGTACGATTTTCATTTGCCCCTCCTAGATTTGGCCAACGCCCTCGTCGGCCGTTGAAATCCGTGATGAAATGCCTGGGGCATGAATAGATGACGGGAGTGTGCAAGACACGCTCCGTCTTCTCAATACCATTCGTCAATACACGCTGGACCCAAGCGGGCGGGAGATTACCTTTTTCTAATTTGATTTTCCACCGACGCGATGCGTCATCGTAAATAAATATGCATTTGGATCGTAGATGATTTCTAAAAATGGGAAATATCGTCAATAGCAACAGCGAGGACCCGTGTTTCCATTTGCCGGCGGTTTGAGGCGCCCGGTCGAGCCATCACGCAGCAACGAGGTCGAATGTCTTTTGGTTGAGGGCACGAGTGCGATGCCGCATCCCGTCAATCTCCCGAGGGGACGGCACAAGGCTATTTGTCGGCCAAGTGGCGGATAACTCTTCAAAAAGCCGCATCGATATGGCACGACGCGGAGACTTCATGGCGCAATCACCTGGAAAACATGACCGGAACGGACTTTCAGCACGGCCTCACGACCGCTGGCCCGGCGATCATCCTCGTCGAGCCGCAGCTCGGTGAGAACATCGGCATGGTGGCTCGTGCCATGGCCAATTTCGGCCTGTCGGAACTGCGCCTGGTCAACCCTCGCGACGGTTGGCCGAGCGAGAAGGCGCGCGCGGCCGCCAGCCGCGCCGACCATGTCATCGACGCCGTCAAGGTGTTCGACGACCTGGCCTCGGCGCTCGCCGATCTGAACTTTGTTTTCGCGACCACGGCCAGGCAGCGCGACGGCTTCAAATCCGTGCGCGGCCCGGTGGAAGCGGGCAGGGTGCTTCGGACCCGTCACGCAATGGGGCAGCGCACCGGCATCCTGTTCGGCCGCGAGCGCTTCGGCCTCTACAATGACGAGGTCGGCCTTGCCGACGAGATCGTCACCTTTCCCGTCGATCCCGATTTCTCCTCGCTCAACATCGCCCAGGCGGCCTTGCTGATGTCCTACGAGTGGATGAAGTCCGGGCTGGAAGACGAGACCAAAACCAATTTTTCGGGCCCGGACATGAAGCCGGCAAGCAAGGAAGAGCTGCACGGCCTGTTCGCCTATCTCGAAGGCGCATTGGAAGCGCGCGGTTATTTCCGCCCCGCACCGAAGAAGCCGAAGATGGTCGACAATCTGCGCGCCGTGCTGACGCGTGCCGGTTTCGCCGAGCCGGAGCTGAAGGTGCTGCGCGGTATCATCTCGTCGCTGGACAGGTTTTCACCGGCGATGCCGCGTGGCGAGGGTTCGCCGGGCGACGATCCAAGACGCTTGCCGGCGGCCGTGGCGCGCGCCCGCAAGGCGGAAGGCGATCGCCTGGCAGACAAGGCAGACGGCACCGGCAAGGACGACGACATGCCGCCGCTCGGCGGAAAGGGAACCGACAATGACTGAGCGGCCGATCCTGATGTTCGATTCCGGCATCGGCGGCCTCACCGTGCTGCGCGAGGCGCGCGTGCTGATGCCCGACCGCCGCTTTGTCTATGTCGCCGACGATGCCGCCTTCCCCTATGGCGCCTGGGAGGAGCCGGCCCTCAACGCCCATATCCTTGGCCTGTTCGGCGCGCTGCTGGAAAAATTCCAGCCCGAGATTTCGGTCATCCCGTGCAACACCGCGTCGACGCTGGTGATCGACGCGTTGCGCGAGAAATTTCCCGGTCACCCTTTTGTCGGCACGGTGCCGGCGATCAAGCCGGCCGCCGAGCGCACGCGCTCAGGCCTCGTCTCGGTGCTGGCGACACCAGGCACGGTCAAGCGTCAATACACGCGCGACCTGATCAGCAAATGGGCGCAGAAATGCCATGTGCGGCTCGTCGGCTCGGACCGGCTGGCGCCGCTGGCGGAAATCTACATGCGCGAGGGGTTCGTCGACGAGGAGATCGTCCGCCAGGAGATCGCGCCCTGCTTCGTCGAGAAGGACGGCGCCCGCACCGACATCGTCGTGCTCGGCTGCACGCACTATCCGTTCCTGGCCAATCGCATGCGCAAGACCGCGCCCTGGCCGGTCGACTGGATCGATCCGGCCGAAGCGATCGCCCGCCGCGCCATGTCGCTGCTGGCGCCGGTCGACGGGCCATTGCCGGTGGGTGAGCCTGACATTGCGGTCTTCACCTCCGGCAAGGTGGATTTCGCCACCAGCCGGCTGATGCAGGGGTTCGGGCTGGTCGTGAGCCAGATGGCGGCGGAAACGTCTCCCACTTAAACAGGTTCGAAGACGATGCTGCGTTGATCTGGATCGGCCAAGATCAGCCTTAGCGTCAGATCGTCGCCCTGTCTAAGCCCGGAGGCCTTTACGTTGGCAACGACAGGCATGTCGGCAAGCTGAACGCGCACGCCATGGTCGACGACGTCGGTGACAGCAGCTTTGAACGTCTCGCCCTCGCGTCCCTTCAGCATCACCGCCTCGGCAAGGTCGATAGCCGCGTGGTTGATCTGCGAAGCATGGCTATCCGCACGCCCCATTACCTGCGGCAATCTGGCGAACGCGTCGGTGACAGCCTGGGACACCGGCTGGCCATTGGCGATGGCCAGCGCGCAGCGCACGACGTAGCGATCGGCCAGTCGCCTGAGTGGCGCCGTTGCATGGGCATAGGTCGCTGCCATCGCCTCATGCCAAGGCACAACACCTTCCTTATAGGGTTGGTAGGATGCGCCGGCGCTTGCATGGCGGATTTCCAGCATCAGCGCCGCCTGTTGCGGATCGGTCGGGTCAAGGGTTCGCTGATAGTCACGCAAGCTTGTGGAGGCCGGCCAAGACAGCCCGAGAGCCTGTGCCGCGCTGCGCAGTCTTTGCACCCTGAAAGCATCTGGCACCGACATCACCCGAAATAACCCGGTATGGTGCGCAAACATGGCGTCGGCAATCGCCATGTTTGCAGCCAGCGAAAGCGCGGCGTTGTCTTGCTCGGATTGCAGCAGCGGTCTGAACGAAAGCCGGAATGTACCATCGGCGAGCCTTTCAACCTCCTGCTCGGGTGGGTCGACGCGCGAAGCGCCACGACGCTCTTCGTTCATTGCCATGCGTCGCGCCATTTCGGCGAAGCCGGCCGGAACGTCTGAGGGCTTCACACTGTCATAGGCGAGCTTCGCGCGGCTTTGAATGATTGCCCGCTCCGCGCCGTCCAACTTCGTCGCACCGTCCTGCGCAACCCGGACCGTGAAGACAACCGCCGGCCGGGATCCATCCGGCAGCAGGCTCGCTGCACCCTCGGCAATTACCGGCGGGTAGAGCCCGGCCTTGCCGTCCGGCAAGTAAAGTGTCTCGCCCCGCGTCCAGGCTTCGAGATCGATCGCGTCACCGTCCTCGACGAACCAGGCTACGTCGGCAATGGCGTAATGCAGCAGAAGATCGCCGCCGCTCGCCTCGATTGAGAACGCCTGATCAAGATCGGTGGAGCTCGTCGGATCGAGCGTGACGAAGGGCATCGCTGTTCGATCGGCATGCTGGTTGGGCACACGTTTGGCCGCCGCCTCCGCGGCAGCCACGACGACTACCGGAAATCTATCTGGCACGTGGAATTCGGTGCGGATTTTCGCCAGGCCAGTGGAGAGAGCTTGTGAGGGATCGGTCAGAGACTTCATCCAGCCGTCCTACACTGGGGTTCCATACACGGGAAGGCTGCCAACGAGAATCGCCAAGCCTGAATAGGTGGCGAACTGGCACCAGCGGGCCGGGAACCGAGCCACCGGGACTGGAACCGTCACCAAACCGGGGCGTTTCTTCTGAAAGCAACGGAGAAACAGCCATGCCAGCCACCTCGAAAGCCCAGCAGAAAGCTGCCGGCGCCGCTTTGTCGGCCAAGCGCGGCGAGACCAAGAAGAGCGAGCTCAAAGGCGCTTCGAAGGGAATGTATGAATCGATGAGCGAAAAGCAACTCGAGGAGTTCGCCGAGACGAAGCGCAAGGGACTGCCGGAAAAGAAGTCGGACAGCTGACCCTGGTCGCGTGTCGTCTGGAAGCTGCACCAAAGTGCACTGCATCTACGCAGGAAAACGGGTATCTCGTCGCCGGGCCCTATGCCAGTCACAAGCTTGACACCGGTTGAATCTCGGTTTAACCAGCCGTCACAACCACCGGGCAGCGATGTCCGGTGTTTGTTTTGTATGCGCAAGATCAGGATGCCTAGTCGTATCCGATCTTGTTTGAAATGACGTGTCCCGTGGGTTTTCCGCCGCGTTGCGTGGGAAAACCCTGTCAGGTCTCGAAAACGGAGGCCAGAGGAGGGCGCGTTTCCTTCACCCGGACCATGAGGCTCCGGGTGTGTTGTTTTGAAAAGGGAATGCGATGAGCAAGCGCGAATCCGCGAAGTACAAGATCGACCGCCGTCTCGGCGAAAATATCTGGGGCCGCCCGAAGTCTCCGGTCAACAAGCGTGAATACGGCCCCGGCCAGCATGGCCAGCGCCGCAAGGGCAAGCTTTCCGATTTCGGCCTGCAGCTGCGCGCCAAGCAGAAGCTGAAGGGTCACTATGGCGACGTTTCGGAAAAGCAGTTCCGCAAGGTCTATGAAGAGGCCGATCGCCGCAAGGGCGATACCTCCGAGAACCTGATCGGCCTGCTCGAGTCGCGTCTCGACGCGGTTGTCTACCGCGCCAAGTTCGTGCCGACGATTTTCGCCGCCCGTCAGTTCGTCAACCACGGTCACGTCAACGTCAACGGCAAGCGCGTCAACATCGGCTCGTTCCGTTGCAAGCCGGGCGACGTCGTCGAAGTCCGCGAAAAGTCGAAGCAGCTGGTCATCGTTCTGGAATCGGTGGGCTTGGCCGAACGCGACGTGCCGGACTACATCGAAGCCGATCACAACAAGATGGTCGCGACCTTCTCGCGCATTCCCGGCCTGGCTGACGTTCCGTTCGCCGTGCAGATGGAACCGAACCTCGTCGTCGAGTTCTATTCGCGCTAAGCGACGAATTCCATTCGCGCCAAGCGAACGCATTTTGCGACACCATCCAAAGGCCGCCCGTCGAGGCGGCCTTTTCTTTGTCTGCCATGTCCGCTAATCCGGGCGCTCCGAGCAATTCCAGGAAAAGTGGGAACCGGTTTTCCGCCCGGAATTGCTCCGAACAAAGTGTCCACCGAAAGCGACATGCCATGAACATGCTGCCAGACATCGAAACGCTTGAACCGATTGCCGACGGCGAAGGCGGCTTCCATCCGCTGTTTGCCGATGTACCGTCCTCGGTCGAGTTCAACAAATTGCGCAAGCGGCTGCTGCGTCTCACCCGTCAAGCGATCGAGGATTTCTCGATGGTCAAGCCCGGCCAGCGCTGGCTTGTAGCGCTGTCGGGCGGCAAGGATTCCTACGGGCTGCTCGCGGTGCTGCTCGACCTCAAATGGCGCGGGCTGTTGCCTGTCGATTTGCTGGCCTGCAACCTGGACCAGGGCCAGCCGAATTTCCCCAAACACATCCTGCCGGACTATCTCGACAGCCACGCCATACCGCACCGGATCGAGTATCAGGACACCTATTCCGTCGTCACCGACAAGCTGCCCGAGGGCAGCACCTATTGCTCGCTCTGCTCGCGTCTCAGGCGCGGCCATCTCTATCGCATCGCGCGGGAGGAGGGGTGCTCGGCGCTGGTGCTCGGCCACCATCGCGAGGACATTCTGGAGACCTTCTTCATGAACCTGTTCCATGGTGGCCGTCTTGCCGCCATGCCGCCGAAACTGCTCAACGACGAGGGCGACGTCATGGTGCTGCGGCCGCTGAGCTACTGCGCCGAAACCGACCTCGAGAAGTTCGCCGTGGCGATGCGGTTCCCGATCATTCCCTGCGATCTCTGCGGCAGTCAGGAAGGCCTGCAGCGCAACGCAATGAAGGTGATGCTCGAGGATATCGAAAAGCGTATGCCCGGCCGCAAGGACACCATGATCCGCGCGCTGTCCAACACCAGGCCGTCGCACCTGCTCGACAGAAAACTGTTCGACTTCGCCGCGCTCAACGACACCCTCACCACCAGGCAAGATGTTTCCAATGACATTTGACGACACCGCGATCGACTGGCTGGCCGGCATTCTGGCCGAGGCGGCAGAGGTCGAGATCATGCCGCGCTTTCGCAGGTTGGGCGACGGCGACATCCGGCAGAAGACCTCGGCCGCCGACCTGGTGACCGAGGCCGACGTCAATGCCGAGCGCCTGATCACCGCCACGCTGCGCAAGCGCTATCCTTCGGCGATGGTGGTCGGCGAGGAAGCCTGTTCCGACAATCCGGCGCTGCTTGATGGCCTTGGCGATGCCGACCTGGCGTTCGTCATCGACCCGGTGGACGGCACCTTCAATTTCGCGTCCGGCGTGCCGCTGTTCGGCGTCATGCTGGCGGTGGTGGTCAAGGGCGAGACGGTTGCCGGCATCATCCACGATCCGGTCGGCAAGGACTGGCTGATCGGCGCCAAGGGCGCCGGCAGCCATATCCGCCATGCGCATGGTAGCCTTGAGAAGGTGCATGTCGCGGCGCCCGCGCCGATCTCGGAAATGACCGGCTCTGTCTCCTGGCAATACATGCCCGAACCGGAGCGGTCGCGGCTGGCGCGCAACCAGACCAAGATCCTGTCGCAATTCGCCTATCGCTGTGCGGCACACGAATATCGCCTGTTGGCCAGCGGCCATGCCCATTTCGTCGTCTACAACAAGCTGATGCCGTGGGATCATCTGGCCGGTGTGCTGATCCATGTCGAGGCCGGCGGCCACGCCGCGCGTTTCGACGGCAGCGCCTATCTGCCGTCGCATGTTGGCGGTGGCCTGCTTGTCGCTCCGGATAGGGAAAGCTGGCAGGTCCTGCGTCACGAACTCTGGGCTGAGTAGCCGCACCGCTCCCGTGCAGGGTCGCCTCAAACCGGCGGGTTGTGTGGCTGAAACATCTTGCCGCGTTCGGCGATCAGGATCATCAGAAGCGCTGCCACCGACACGCTGCAGAAGCCGGCGGCCAATGGCGTTACCGTGCCGTTGAAGGCTTGGCCGATCAGCGTGCCGAGAATGCCGCCGATAAAGGTCTGCATGAAGCCCAGTATGGATGACGCCGTGCCGGCCAGTTGGCCGAGCGGCTCCATGGCCAGCGCATTGAAATTCGCGCCGAGCGCACCGAACGGAAGCATGGCACTGGCAAAAAGGGTGATGAACAGCCAGAGCGGCATCTTCATTTCCAGGGAAACCACCAGCCAGACCAGGCTGATAGTCAAAAACAGCAGGAGAGCGCTCTGCGACAGTCGGCGCATGCCGATGCGGCCGACAAGGCGTGAGTTCAAATAGTTGGAAAAAGCGAGCACGCCGGCGACACCGGCGAAGATCACCGGGAACATCTCGCCGACGTTGAAGACGTCGACATAGATCTGTTGCGCCGAAGCGATGAAGCCGAACATGGCGCCGACGATGAAAGTGCTGGCGAAGGCGTAGCAGAGCGCCATGCGGTTGGTCAGCACGATGCGGAAGCCGCCGACGACGGATGAAACCGTCAGCGGCCTGCGATACTCCGGATGCAGCGTCTCGGGCAGGCGCAGCAGCGACCACGCCGACACGATCAGCGCGCCGACAGCCATGGTGACGAAGATCCAGTGCCAGCTTGCAAACAGCATGATGAACTGGCCGATCCCCGGCGCAATGACGGGTATCGCCATGAACACCATGAAGATCAGCGACATCACCTCGGCCATGCGACGGCCGTCGAACGTATCGCGCACGATCGAGATGGCGATGACGCGTGTGGCGGCAGCGCCAATGCCTTGCACGGCGCGGCACAGCAGAAGTGTTTCAAAGCTTGGCGCAACAGCTGCCGCCGCAGCCGCGGCGACATAGATCACCAGCCCGGCAACCAGCGGCGCACGACGTCCGAAGCGATCCGAGAGCGGACCGAAAAAAAGCTGGCCGCCGCCGAAGCCCAGAATATAGGCTGTTATGACATATTGCCGATGGTTTTCATTCTCGACGCCGAGCGAGGCGCCGATCTGTTGCAGGGCCGGCAGCATGATGTCGATGGCCAGCGAGTTCAGCGCCATCAGCGCGGCGCACAGCGCGATGAACTCCCAGCGCGGAATGGGCAGTTTGCTTGCCGATAGCGGCGCTGCTGTTGGCTGGTCCACGGCAAGTCCGATCTCTCAAACGAAAACGCGCCGGCGGGCCGGCGCATTGGCTCGTCTTGGTCCCGGTATCCGGGACATATTAATTGCCGAGGTGGGGCTGCCCGGGCGCCTGGTGCATGAACCGAAAAACGACGTCGATTTTCAGTTCATGCAAAAACAGAAATCAGGCGGCGCCTTTGACGCCGACGCCCTTCTCGACGAGGAACGTCTGCAGTTCGCCTGCCTGGAACATCTCGCGGATGATGTCGCAGCCGCCAACGAATTCACCCTTGACGTAAAGCTGTGGGATCGTCGGCCAGTTGGAATATTCCTTGATGCCCTGGCGCAGCTCGGCCGAGGTCAGCACGTCCACGCCTTTGTAGTCGGCGCCGATATAGTCGAGGATCTGGACGACCTGGCCGGAAAATCCGCACTGCGGAAAGCCGGGCGTGCCCTTCATGAAAAGGACGACGTCGTTGCCCTTCACTTCATTGTCGATGTAGTCGTTGATGCCGCTCATAAAATATCCTTTCCCGCCTGTGGGAGTCAGGCTCGAAACATACCTTTCAAATAAACCCAACGATTGCTCGAAACAAGACGTTAGCCGTGCCGTAGCTGAAATGGCGCAAACGATGGGCCGTTTTGGGCCAAGTGGTCTTCGCTGCTGCCGGTTAAGCGGTCTTGTTCTGGTGCGGATTAGTCGGGAACGCTTGTCTGCAGGGCGAGCGCATGCAGCACGCCGCCCATGTTGCCCTTCAGCGCGTCATAGACCATCTGGTGCTGCTGCACGCGGCTCTTGCCGCGAAAGCTCTCGGCCACCACCTCGGCCGCGTAGTGGTCGCCGTCACCGGCCAGATCGCGGATCGTCACCTTGGCGTCCGGAATGCCGTCCTTGATCAGTTTTTCGATGTCGTGGGCATCCATTGCCATGGCAAAATCCTGTTTCGAGCGGCCGATGGTCGGCCTTAAGATAAGAGTCGGGTGAGCCTAAAGCCTTTCTCGTCCGGATTGAAGCCGTTCAGACCTTGCCACCGGCAAGAAGGTCCTGGGGCCTCAGAAGCAGACTTAGGCTGGTGGGCTTGCTTCGTCCTCGCCCACATCCTCGCGCGTCGAAAAGGCGCGGCCAAGGCTGAAGGCCAGGACATAGAGCGGAATGTTTATTATCAGGCTGACGATGGGGAGATAGCTCGTCATTTGCCAGGCGGGCGAGAAGAATGGCTGGCCGTAGCCATCGCAGACAAGCGAAGAGCCATATTCCCACAGCGCTCCAACGACCACCGCGGCGGCAAAAAGCTTGATGCAGGTGACAATATGCCTTGCTCGCGCCGGCTCTGGCAAAAGCCGATCCCATAGCACCAGGCACAGGATTGGAATCGCATAGATCAAGTTCTGTACCGCAAGCATCGGAATGGTGCCGTTGGCCGCGGCGAGGAACTCGGCACGTGTTTCCAGCCGCGCGCAAACCTCGCTCGAGGTCGTTGACAGCAGGAACAGGACGAACGGCCCGAGGAACCAGAAGAAGAACAGCGACGGCCAGAAAACGACTGCAAGCAGCGCCCGGGCAGCCAGTCTGGTCAACTGGCCTGATCCATGAAGCGGGGGAACCAGCCTTCGTGCGCCACGCTCAGTTCGCCGACCGGAATCGCCCGCGCCTCGCCAAGCTTCAGCGCGCTGCCGCCGGTCGAACCGATCCACGGCGCGAAGATGCCGAGTTCGCCTTGCTGCTTGCGAATGGCGTCCCATTCATCGCTATCCGGATCGATCGACAGCGTCAGGAGATAGCGGCCCTGATCCTCGCCGAACCAGACCGGGATCGGATCGGTGCCGACAAGCCCGGGAACCGTGGCGCCGATGCCCGACGCCATCGCCATCTCGGCCAGCGCCACGGCCATGCCACCGTCGGAAACGTCATGCGCCGCCGTGACGATGCCGGATGCAATCAGCGCGCGCACATGGTCGCCAACGCGCTTTTCATGCTCGAGATCCACCGGCGGCGGGGGACCGTCGCTGCGCCCATGGATGTCGCGCATATAGACCGACTGGCCAAGATGCGTTCCCCAGGAAGCGGGCGCGCCGACCAGCAGGATCATCTGGCCCTGCGCCGCAAAACCGGTGCGCACCATCTTCGACCAGTCGGCGATCAGGCCGACACCGCCGATGGTCGGCGTCGGCAGGATGCCCTGGCCGTTGGTCTCGTTGTAGAGCGAGACATTGCCGGAGACGATCGGGAAGCCGAGCGCGCGGCAGGCATCACCGATGCCTTTCACCGCGCCGACCAGCTGGCCCATGATCTCAGGCCGTTCCGGGTTGCCGAAATTGAGATTGTCGGTGGCCGCCAGCGGCAGCGCGCCGGTGGCAGTCAGGTTGCGCCAGCACTCGGCCACTGCCTGCTTGCCACCCTCATAGGGGTCGGCCTCGCAATAGCGCGGCGTCACGTCGGAGGAGAAGGCGAGCGCCTTGGTGGCATGGCCGTCGACGCGCACCACGCCGGCATCGCCGCCGGGAAGCTGCAGCGAATTGCCCTGGATCAGGGTGTCGTACTGCTCCCACACCCAGCGGCGCGACGATAGGTCCGGTCCGCCGAGCAGCTTCAAAAGCGCCTCGGCGACGTCGGCCTGCGGAACGTCGTTGGCGGCAAGCGGCGCGGGCTTTTTGGGTTCGACCCAGGGGCGATCATACTCCGGTGCCTTGTCGCCGAGATCCTTGATCGGCAGGTCGGCGACCTCGTCGCCCTGGTGCAGCACGCGAAAACGCAGATCGTCGGTGGTCTTGCCGACGATGGCGAAGTCGAGGCCCCATTTGTGGAAGATTGCCTCGGCTTCCTTTTCCTTTTCGGGGCGCAGCACCATCAGCATGCGCTCCTGGCTTTCCGACAGCATCATCTCATAGGCGCTCATGCGCTCTTCGCGCACCGGCACCTTGTCGAGATCGAGCTCGATACCGAGATCGCCCTTGGCGCCCATCTCGACCGCCGAGCAGGTGAGGCCGGCCGCACCCATGTCCTGGATGGCGATGACCGCGCCTGAGGCCATCAGTTCGAGGCAGGCTTCCAGCAGGCACTTTTCGGTGAAGGGGTCGCCGACCTGCACGGTCGGGCGCTTCTCGTCGATCTTGTCGTCGAATTCGGCCGACGCCATGGTGGCGCCGCCGACGCCGTCGCGGCCGGTCTTGGCGCCGAGATAGACGACCGGCAGGCCGACGCCCTTGGCTTCCGACAGGAAGATGGCGTCTGTCTTGGCTATGCCGGCGGCAAAGGCGTTGACCAGGATGTTGCCGTTGTAGCGGGCGTCGAAATTGACCTCGCCGCCCACCGTCGGCACGCCGAAGGCGTTGCCGTAGCCGCCGACGCCGGAAACCACGCCGGAGACCAGGTGCCTGGTCTTGGGATGGTCGGGCGCGCCGAAGCGCAGCGCATTCATCGCCGCGACCGGCCGGGCGCCCATGGTGAAGACGTCGCGCAAGATGCCGCCGACGCCGGTCGCCGCACCCTGGTAGGGCTCGATGAAGGAGGGATGGTTGTGGCTCTCCATCTTGAAGACGACGCAGTCGCCGTCACCGATGTCGACCACGCCGGCATTCTCGCCTGGACCCTGGATGACCTGCGGGCCAGTGGTCGGCAAGGTGCGCAGCCATTTCTTCGAGGATTTGTACGAGCAGTGCTCGTTCCACATCGCCGAGAAGATGCCGAGTTCGGTGAAGGTCGGCTCACGGCCGACGAGGTCGAGGATGCGCTGGTACTCGTCGGGCTTCAGCCCATGCGCGGCGATGAGTTCGGGGGTGATCGGCACGGAATTGGAAATGGTCATGGGCGGCGGTTTGTATCCGGAGCGTTGGGATTTTGAGTCCCGTCTTATCGCAAGCCTTGCGACCGATACACCCCATGGATCGACGAAAAACGCGCGAAAGCCGGACAAAGCCGCAGGCCGATCCCGAGCAGGCAGCGATCCCTCGCGACAAGACGGCTCATGGCTCAGGAGAAGCTGTCGTAGCCGGCGCGACCCTCATCCAGCAGACGCCTGATGACCGCGACGCCTTCGGCGATGTCCTTGCGCTGCCTCGGCTGCGAAACACCGAAGCGGACGCCGTGGAAAACCTGCTCGGAGCGGCCGGCCTTGAATTCGTCCTCGTCGTCGATCAGCACGCCATGTTCGAGACAAGCGTTCTTGAAGGTGCCGGAAAGCCAGGGGTCGGGCAGGGTCAGCCAGACAAAGGGAACCTTTTCGTGTGACTTGAACGCGAATCCGGCCAGCGTCTCGCGCACGATGGCAATCCGGGCGCTGATTTCGGTGATACTGCGTTTGCGTATCTCGTCTGCCTGGCCGGACATCACCAGCCTTGTATTCACCTCCGCCAGCAGGAAAGGCATGCCGCCGGTCATCATCTTGTGGGCGACGCGGATGCGATGGCGATAGGCGGGCGGGCAGGACAGCCAGCCGCCGCGCACACCCGCCGCGACCGATTTCGACAGGCCGCCGGCGACAATGGTGCGTTCGGGCGCGTATTCGGCCAGCAGCGGCGTCGGATCATCGGTCAGGTTGCCGTAGAGATCGTCCTCGATGAGAACGACATTGTATTCGCGTGCGACACGCGCGATCGCCTCGCGGCGCGCCGCCGACAACGTCACCAGCGTGGGATTCTGCGCCGTCGGCATCAGGAAGATCATTCGGGGATGCTTTTGCGCGCAGACGCGCTCGAAATCGGCCGGGTCGATGCCCTGGTCGTCCGACGCCACCAGCGCGGTGCGCCGGCCGATCAGACCGGCGCTGCGGGAAATCTGCGAGTAGGTGAGGTGCTCGAAGGCGACATAATCGCCGGGCGTTGTCAGCGCTGCGATCGCCGCCATCACAGCGGCATGTGTGCCCAGCGTTGGAACGATGGCGTCGGCGTTCGGGCGAAACGAATTGCGCGACAGCCAGCGGGCGCCGGCTTCGTACCAGCGGTCCGGAAAATCCCGCGTGTAGCTTGAAATCTCATGCGGATAATCCTGCGCCGCGCGCGTCAGGACATCGGCGACTATGGCGCCCTGGCCGATGTCGGGCGCGGCCGTGCTGTCGAAACGCAGCTTGCCGCGCGGCGCATCGATATGGCGTGTGCCTTCGCCGGTGACGTCTGGAGCCAGCGAGGTCGGCCTCGCATCATCGGCGCGCTGGCCGAGCACATAGGTTCCGCGTCCGACTTCTCCGCTCACCAGCCCTCGTTCGCGCAGCAATTGGTAGGCCCGGCCGACCGTGCCGACGGTGGTGCCGATGTCGTAGGCGAGGTCGCGTTGTGGCGGCAGCTTTGCCCCCGCATCGATCACCCCCCGGTCGATGTCCGTTTCGATGGAATCCGCAAGCCGTTGATACAGCGGCCCGGAGCCGGCGGTGAGATCTGGAAGCCAATTTGTCATGGTGACAATTTTCTATATTGCACCGGATTGTGAGTCAATACATATCAGATCGGCGCCAAAAAAGGGTGCAATTTGGAAATCTGGTAGAAAGAAAATGAATACAATCGCGACAATCAGCCATTCGAGAGCCGAGTCATCGGGTCAATCGACACGCCCATCGGGCCGGCGCGGCTTTGCCGGCCGTCTGGTGCATGTGGTCCGGTCGCTGGCGAAATGGATCGACTATCTGCTGGAGCGCCGGCGCAGCCGGCTGGTATTGCTTGAGATGACCGATGATCAGCTCAAGGATATCGGTGTCTCGCGCTGCGATGCCCACCGCGAGGCCATCAGGCCGTTCTGGGACTGACCATCCCAAGAAGCGGGACCGGAGTCCGCTTGACTAACGGACGCTCGATGTTCTGATGCGAGCAACGCCGTGGTCGACGACGACGGCGACCACGCACAGCACCAGAAAAAGCCCGGTGATGGCCGCCGCCGAGATGGCGACGCTGGCTGCGCCGTTCTTGGCGACATCGAGGAAAGGGTAGGGCACCTCGCCGGCAAACGGGGCCCGCGCCAGCGCATAGATCAGATAGGCCACGGGATAGAGCATCCACCAGGAGATGTCGCCCCACCGCGTTCTGCCGTTGGCGCCTGCGACCAGCCACCACAGCACGAACAGCACCGGCGTCACATAGTGCAGCAGGACGTCGCAGAGCAGGAACAGGCCCTGTGGCTGCCAGAGCTGCGCCAGCACCGTCGCATATACGATGAACACCAGGGCGATCGAAACGGCGATGCCCGCGCGCATCCGTGATCCTGCGAAGGCAGGCAGCCATGCATAGCCGGTGGACGACAGCAGCGAGGTGTGGACGAGCACCGCGCCGATATTGGTCAGGATGGTGAAGAAGCTGAAAAGGAAGATGATGGAACCGAGCAGGCTGCGGCCAGCTTCCATCGACGCCGGAATGCTGATGCAGAACTGCAGGACGAGTCCGGCCAGACCGATGACCAGACCCGCAATCTGCAGGAACCGGCCCATTGCCCTATGCGGCCGCCGCGCAGGAGGGATTGCCTGCCTGCCAGCGGGCGATGTCGGAGCCGATGCGCGCGCCGAGCGGGTCGTTCATCAGCGGTCCGAACACGTCGACGCGGCTGGAATTGCCTTGTGCCTGCACGACCAGCAACGGTTTGCCGCCATAGTGCTTGGCCGGCACCAGCAGGAAACGCGGCGTGCCGCTGAACGAATTCAACTCATTGGCCATCTGGTATTGCCTGAACGCCGGATCCTTGCTGGCGATCCAGCATTTGTGGGCCGATATCGCCACCTGTTCCATGGCCAGCAACGAGGCACTTTTGCCCGAGGGGACAGGTGTGCTCTTCGGGCTCGATTGGCAGGACGCCAGGGCAAAACCCGCGGCCGCAACCAGGGCGATCGTCTTGCTCCTGCTCAAGCGGCACCCATCTCAAGTTCGGACAGAAAAATCTTCAACCCGTCGGTCATCTCGCCCCACACACGCGACAATGCCGGATGCTGCGAGGCGATCTGTTCGTAGGCATCGAATTTGGGATACGCGTCGAGCAGGTCGTGGCGTCCTGTCATGGCCCGGAGATTGTTGAAGATGAACCGCGTCGGCGTCAGCCACGCATCGGCGAAACTGATGTCGTTGCCAAGCGCAAAGGGGCCTTGCGCCATGCGTTTCTCGATCGCCGCCAGCCCGTGATGCAGGCGGGCGAACTGGGCGTCGATCTCGGCATTGTTTCGCTTGGGCGCGAAATGAAGCTCGAAAAGCTTCATCGTCGGGGTCAGCACGTCGAGATCGGTGATGCGGGCAAACATGCGCACCAGAGCGCGGTCCTTGGAATCGGGCGGCAGCAGCGCCGGTTCCGGAAAGCGCTCCTCGAGATATTCGGCGATGACCACCGATTCGACGATCGTTTCACCCGAACCGGTGATCAGCACCGGAATCCGGTTGAGCGGTGAGATGGCGCGAAACTCTTCCGGGATCGGAAAACCGGGCGGCGGCGCGATGATCTTGAGCGGTACATCCTTGATGTAGGCCAGCGCCCGCACGATCGACGAGTAGGGCGACAACGGCCGCGAATAGAGTTTCATGACCGTCTCTCTCCCTCATGAAGCGGACTTACCCAATAAAATGGGCTGGAATGTCCGGCTGTTTTCAGGCTGTTCGCCTTGATGATGTCAGGCAGCAATGCCAAGCGCGCCCTCGAACAACGCCCGGCCGTCGGTGCCGCCGTGGGCTGCTTCGATCAGGTTTTCCGGGTGCGGCATCAAGCCGAGCACATTGCCGCGTTCGTTGATGATGCCGGCAATGTCGTTGATCGAGCCGTTGGGATTGGTGCCGTCTGCATAGCGGAACACCACCTGGCCTTCGCCTTCGAGGCGGGCAAGTGTGTCGGCGTCGGCAAAATAGTTGCCATCATGATGTGCCACCGGCGTGCGGATGATCTGGCCCGGCTGGTACCGACGGGTGAACATGGTGTTGGCGTTGGTGATCTGCAGCTTGACCTGCCGGCAGACGAATTTCAGCGACGTGTTGCGCATCAAGGCACCTGGCAGCAGGCCGGCCTCGACCAGGATCTGGAAGCCGTTGCAGACGCCGATGACCATCACCCCCCTGGCCGCCTGTTCGGCAACAGCCCGCATGACCGGCATGCGCGCGGCGATGGCGCCGCAGCGCAGATAGTCGCCGAAGGAAAAACCGCCGGGAATGGCGATCAGGTCGACATCCGGGATTTCGGTGTCGGTCTGCCAGACGGTGACCGGCGGCTTTCCCGAAATCTTGGTCAGCGCCGCGATCATGTCGCGATCGCGGTTGAGGCCAGGCAGAAGGACGACGGCGGATTTCATTAGCTTGTCCTGAATTCGTTGTAAGATGTTTTTAGCGCGAGCGCAGCGTACACCTCGAATAGATGTTGCAAAATATCGTCCTCGATTACAACGTAGCGGCCGTTCAGAGCACGAATACGTGTCACAGAATCAGTAAAGGCCGTCTTGAAAATCTCATCAAGCATGAGAGCTTTGCGAGAACCCTCTGGTTTGTAGGTTGCTGTCCGCCCCGTTTTCTCACGAGCAACCTTGAAGGCGAAGGAAGATTGCTCTGGGCGCCCTCCTATGTGATTGCCTATCCGCTGCCAAATATTCTTGGCGCGGCCGACATAGATGGGAGTCGTATTTTCGTAGAGAGCGTACACTCCTGGCTTCTTAGGAAAACCGGTACGCGGGCTTGCAGGTCTGAGATCGCAACGGAGCAACTTCTCATAGAGCGACGGCATCTGGTCAACGGCATTGCTGTACTCGGCCAGCAATGCCATTTAAGCGATCTCCACCGCATAATTCTCAATCACCGTATTCGCCAGCAGCTTGTCGCACATGGCCTTCAGATCAGCCTCGGCCTTGGCCTTGTCGGTCTCGGAAAGCTCGACGTCGAACACCTTGCCCTGCCGCACCGCGCCGACGCCGCCGAAACCCAGTCCGGACAGCGCGTGTTCGATTGCCTTGCCTTGAGGGTCGAGCACGCCGTTCTTGAGGGTGACGGTAATGCGGGCCTTGATCACGCTGGACATGCTCCTGTTCTCAATATCGGGACGCAAGCCGCTATCAGTGCGGCTTGCCTTTGGCGCCATCCGTCGAGGCAACAAGCACCGGGCCGGTGGGGCGCGGCGGCTCGTTCTCGTTCATGATGCCGAGGCGGCGGGCAACTTCCTGGTAGGCTTCGACGAGGCCGCCCATGTCGCGGCGGAAACGGTCCTTGTCGAGCTTGTCATGCGTCGCCACGTCCCACAGACGGCAGGAATCCGGCGAAATCTCGTCGGCGACGACGATGCGCATCATGTCGCCTTCGAACAGGCGGCCGCACTCGATCTTGAAATCGACGAGCTGAATGCCGACGCCCATGAACAGGCCGGAGAGGAAGTCGTTGACGCGAATGGCGAGTGCCATGACGTCGTCGATTTCCTGCGGGCTCGCCCAGCCGAACGCCGTGATGTGCTCTTCCGACACCATCGGATCGTCGAGCGCGTCGGCCTTGTAATAGAATTCGATGATCGAGCGCGGCAAGACGGTGCCTTCCTCGATGCCGAGGCGCTTGGACAGCGAACCGGCGGCGACATTGCGCACCACCACTTCGAGCGGAATGATCTCGACTTCCTTGATCAGCTGCTCGCGCATATTGAGCCGGCGGATGAAGTGGGTCGGGATGCCCATCCGGTTGAGATGGTTGAAGATGTGCTCGGAAATGCGGTTGTTGAGCACACCCTTGCCGTCGACGACTTCATGTTTCTTCTTGTTGAACGCGGTTGCGTCGTCCTTGAAGAACTGGATGAGCGTACCCGGCTCGGGTCCCTCATAGAGGATCTTGGCCTTGCCTTCATAAATGCGGCGGCGATTTTTCATCTGATTTTTTCTCTGGGGTTCCAGACAGGCGGCAATCGACCATTTCCTGTCCGTCTGCCTGAAATAGTGCGGCTACTGTAGGGTTCAATGCCGGGTCTATCCCAATCACATCGTTTGCTCAATCGGCAAATCCTTCCAATCAACCGCTTTCGGGACTGAAATGCCGCAGCGCAGCATGCAACGAAGCGTATTGACCGGCTCGCGACCTTTTGGTTTGTGCTTCCCCAACACATATACGTCATCACCAGCGAATCGATTTCCATCGGAGGGATGCCATGAGCAGCATGAAGGATCGCGAAGAGGGCTTTGAACGCAAATTCGCATTCGACGAGGAACTTCGGTTCAAGGCATCGGCTCGCCGCAACAAGGCGCTCGGCCTGTGGGCCGCCGCAAAGCTTGGAAAGTCGGGCGCCGATGCCGACGCCTATGCCAACCAAGTGGTCGTCTCCGACATCGAGGAAGCCGGCGATCACGACGTGTTCCGCAAGATCCGCAAGGATTTCGACGACGCCGGTGTCGACCAGTCGGACCATCAGATCCGCCGCACCATGGACGAGCTGATGGCGCAGGCGATCGAGCAGATCAAGAACACCTGATCCGACCACACTCTGGACCAATCGACCGCCCGACCTATCCGGGCGGTTTTTCTTTGCCTTGCAGCGGTTTCCGGCTGAAACTGCGATCCTTAACGAGGAAAGTGTAGATGTCCCTGAAGTCCCGCCTTGCCGCCGATGAAACGCTGTTCACCGCATGGTCCGGCGTGCCGGATGCCCTGACCGTCGAGATCGTCGCCAAACAGGGCTTCGATGCCGTCACCCTCGACATGCAGCATGGCGGCCATCATGAGGACAGCGTGCTGCGCGGTCTGGTGCCGGTGCTCGCTGCAAACAAGCCGGCGCTGGTGCGCATCCCGGTCGGCCGCTTCGACATGGCAAGCCGCGCGCTCGATTTCGGCGCCGAGGCTGTCATTGCGCCGATGGTGAACTCGGTGGCCGATGCAAAACTGTTCGCCGCGGCCATGAAATACCCGCCGCTCGGCGAGCGCTCGTGGGGCCCGACCTATGCCTTTCCGCGCCACGGCAAGGGCGACCAGGCTGAATGGCTGCGCGACACCAATCAGCGCACCATGGCCTTCGCCATGGTCGAGACGCGTGCTGCCCTCGATGCGCTCGACGGCATCCTAGACACGCCGGGCATCGACGGCATCTTCCTCGGCCCGTCGGATTTCTCGATCGCCTGGAGCAACGGCGCGACCATCAATTCGACGCTGGAAAGCATGATGGAAACGGTGGCGTCGGTCGCCGAGCGCACCCGCAAGGCGGGAAAACATGCGGCGATCTATGTCGTCGAGCCGGCAATTGCCGGTCGCGTCGTCTCGATGGGCTACCGGCTGCTGGCCATGGGCTCGGAACACGCGCTGATCGGGCTCGGCGCAAAAACCCTGTTGAAGAGCGTCAGGGATTCGATCGGCGCCTGAGAGAGCTCAGGGTTTCAGATCGGTCAGGAACTTGGCGAAGGTCATCGAGCCCTCGGGCCACGGACCAAAGCCCGAATCCGCGTTGAGGTGACCGGTTTCGCCGGCGTCGATGAACAGCGAGCCCCAGGCGCCAGCAATGTCCTCGGCGACATCGAAGGCGCAGAACGGGTCGTTGCGGCTGGCGATCACGATCGAAGGAAAGGGCAGCGGCTCGCGCGGATAAGGACCGAAGGTCATCAGGTGCCGGGGCTTGATCCCGGGGTTGGCGACATCGGGCGGCGCCACGAAGAAGGCGCCTGCGACCGGCCTCTGGAACTGCGGCATGGCCTGCACTGCCGCGGCCACACCCAGTGAATGCGCGACAATGACGACCGGTCGCTCGGCCTCGTTGACCGCCTTGGCCACGCTCGCCGTCCAGTCCTCGCGCACCGGTTTGGACCACTCCGCCTGCTCGACGCGGCGCGCCGTCGACAGCTTCGACTGCCAGCGGCTCTGCCAATGGTCCGGGCCAGAATTGGTGTAACCCGGCACGATGAGAATATCTGCTTCCTTGACCTTCATGGCGCTGAAATAGCGAGCGGCGTCGCTTCGTGCAACGGCCATGAATCGCGCTCTTGCTCACAAATAGTGAACACGATGTTCGCTTCTTCAAGTCTTGTGTGAACGATGCCGATCGACGATTTGTCGTCAGGAGAGAGAAACAGCCGTGTGCGGGACCCCCTGCGCGGCGTACTATGGTTGGCGGCGTGGGGCTCCTTGTCTTGGAAGTTTCACCGCAGGCCGGCCGAACGGAGAATTTGATGAGCGAATTGCCTTTTGCCGCCACGACTCCCGTCAGCGTTGCCCGCGTCGGGCTTAAGGCGCGCGACGCCGAAAGTCTTGCCGCCTATTATCGCAGCGTCGTCGGACTGCAGGAACTGAGCCGCGCCGATGGCGCGATCACGCTCGGGGCCGGCAACCGTCCGTTGCTGGTGATCGAGGCGGACGCGGCGGCAAAGCCGGATGATCCGCAAAGTGCGGGCCTGTTCCATACTGCTTTTCTGCTGCCGAGCCGCGCCGATCTCGGCCGCTGGATCAACCACGCCATTGCCGACAAGATTGCCATCGAGGGGGCTTCCGACCATCTGGTCAGCGAAGCGCTCTACCTGACCGATCCCGAAGGCAACGGCATCGAGATCTACGCCGACCGTCGTCCGCACGACTGGAAGTGGAATGGCGACAAGATTGCCATGGCGACCGAGCGGCTGAACATTCCGTCTATCGTTGCCGAGGTGCCGGCGGGTGACGCCGGTTGGCAGGGCGCGCCGGAAAACAGCATTGTCGGCCATGTCCACTTGCGTGTCGGCAGGCCGGAAGACGCCGAAGCCTGGTGGAATCAGGAATTCGGCTTCAACACGGTAGCGAAATATGGCGGCCAGGCGGTGTTCCTGTCGTCGGGCGGCTATCACCACCACATCGGCGCCAATGCCTGGCGCAGCCCCGGTGCCGGCCGCCGCGGTCCGGGTCGGTCGGGCCTTGCCTGGGTCGAGATGCGTTCGGACAATGTAACCAGCCCGGTAACCCGCGAAGACCCATGGGGGACTGTGATCAACACCGTTCCCGGCAAGGCCTGATTGCCATTTGGAGAGCGTCCTCTCCCCGTATAGTGACGGGGAGAAGGGAAAGCTCGCCTCAGGCTTCGCCGAACACCCGCTTGAAGATCGTATCGACATGCTTGGTGTGATAGCCGAGGTCGAATTTCTCGCGGATCTCGGCTTCGGGCAAGGCGGCGGTCACTTCCTTGTCGGCCAATAGTTCTTCAAGAAAATCAGCGCCTTGCTCCCACACCTTCATGGCGTTGCGCTGCACCAGCCGGTAGGAGTCCTCTCGCGACAGGCCGGCCTGCGTCAGCGCCAGCATGACGCGCTGCGAATGCACGAGGCCGCGGAACTTGTTCATGTTCTTCAGCATGTTGTCGGGATAGACGAGCAGCTTGTCGACGACGCTGGTCAGCCGTGACAGCGCGAAATCGAGCGTCACCGTGGCGTCCGGGCCGATCATGCGTTCGACAGAGGAGTGCGAAATATCGCGCTCGTGCCAGAGCGCCACGTTCTCCATCGCCGGCAGCGCCATGGACCGCACCATGCGGGCAAGGCCGGTCAGGTTTTCGGTCAGCACCGGATTGCGCTTGTGCGGCATCGCCGACGAGCCCTTTTGCCCCGGCGAGAAATACTCTTCCGCTTCCAGCACTTCGGTGCGCTGCAGATGCCGGATCTCGATCGACAGCCGCTCGATCGACGAGGCGATGACGCCGAGCGTGGCGAAGAACATGGCGTGACGATCGCGCGGGATCACCTGCGTCGACACCGGCTCCGGCTTCAGCCCGAGCTTTGCCGCGACGTGTTCCTCAACATAGGGGTCGATGTTGGCGAAGGTGCCGACCGCGCCCGAAATGGCGCAGGTGGCGATGTCTTCCCGCGCGTGCACCAGCCGCTCGCGGCAGCGCGAGAACTCGGCATAGGCCTGCGCCAGCTTGATGCCGAAGGTCGTCGGCTCGGCATGGATGCCATGGCTGCGGCCGATCGTGACGGTGTCCTTGTGCTCGAAGGCACGGCGCTTGAGTGCCGCAAGCAGGCCGTCAATGTCGGCCAGAAGGATGTCGCTGGCCCGGGTAAGCTGGACGGCAAAGCAGGTGTCGAGAACGTCCGAAGAGGTCATGCCCTGATGGATGAAGCGGGCGTCGGGTCCGACGAATTCAGCAAGATGGGTGAGGAAGGCGATGACGTCATGCTTGGTGACGCGCTCGATCTCGTCGATCGCTTCCACGTTGAATTTTGCCGCGCCGCCCTTTTCCCAGATGGTTTTAGCCGCTTCCTTGGGGATGACACCGAGTTCGGCCAGCGCATCGCACGCATAAGCTTCGATCTCGAACCAGATGCGGAACCGGGTTTCGGGCGACCAGATGGCGACCATTTCCGGCCGGGAATAACGAGGGATCATCGGTCAGTCCTGATTTGTCGAGGAGTTTGCCCGCGTCCTAACAGAGGCGGGCAAAATGCTCAACGCCGCTGCCGCGCAAACCAGACGCTCGCGGCAAGCAAGGCGGCGAAACCGAGCGGAAAATAGAGCCGGATGCCCAGCACCACGAACTGGTAGAGCGCAATCAACACTGTGAAGACGAACTGGATGGCCCAGTTGCGGGTGAAAGCCGGTGCATGCCACTCGGCATAATAGGAGCGGTATTGCAAGGCATAGAGCCCGCCGGTCAGGCCGATGGTTGCGCCGAGCAGGCACACGAACGCCGCCGCGAACGCAACCTCCCAGCGCCTTCCGAGCGAGACCAGCCGCGCCGCGAACAGGCCAAACGGAAAGGCAAGTGCTCCGCCGCAGGCATAGAGCAGCGACACGGTGCCGATCTTTTCAGGCGTCTCCCAGCCATCCAACAGCAGGGTGACGAGCGCGCTGGCGCCCATCGCCACGGCCCACAACAAGGCGCCGAAAAGCGCTGTTCGCGACGCCGGTATAGCGCGGCGAAGGCGGCTCAGGGCACGATTGCGCCCAGCGGGTTGAACAAGCGATGTCACAGGCGGCCGGTCACTGCGATCCAGCGAAAGTTCGGCCCCTCGAAGCCGTATTGGCGCACGCTGATCAGCACTGCATAGCCGCTGAGACTGTCCAGTGAAAACGTCTGCACCGCGCCGATCCGGTAGCCGTTCGGGCAACCCCGGCTCTTGGGGATCGACTTGTCCTCGTGCAACAGCTTGGTCGTGCCGCCATCCTGCGCCTCGATGCGCAGCAACCGGAAGCCGTTGATCTCGCCCTGGCTCTCGCAGCCTTCGGTGCTGTTCATGCCGACCTCGTCGAGCCGGAATTCAAGCGGCTGGTCGACCGGTGAAAAGATCGGGCGGGGGTTGACCGCCATGCGGTGCGGATCGGCCGAAAGCTCGGTCACCGGGTTGAAGCCCGCGGTGATGCCCCTGTTCGCCGTCAACTCAGCCTGTTTGACGATCGCTTCGCCTTTTTGCCGGGCCTCGAGACGGGCGGCTTCGAGCGTGGCATTCTCATCGTCGATCCGGACCCTGATCGGCGTTCCCTTGAGAAAGCTGTCGTCGTTTGTGTCGATATAATAACGGTTGGCATAAGGAAATCCCGAGCCGTCCTGGACGCCATATTCCTCGAAGGCGAAGACACCACCGTCCTTGGTGAAGCCGAGGATTTCGAGCTCGGCCACATCGCCGGCATGGGCGGCGATCGACGTCGCAAATTGTGCAAGCATGGCAACGACAAACAGGAAGAGCAGTCGCATCGGTTTTCGCTCCGGCAGCCGTGATCGTTTCAATCCCCTAGCACGACGGAATCAAAACGTCGTGCAGTCCGACAGCCAATGCATCCAATCGGCAGGTCATTTGTTATCGTCGACAATCCAATGGAGAACCACCATGACCGACACCAGCAAAATTCGTGAGCATATGGAAGTCATCGGCGCCGATGGCGTGCATGTCGGCACCGTCGACAAGGTCGACGGGAAGCGGATCAAGCTGACCAGGGCCGACAGCGGCGAGGGCGCTCACAAGGGCCATCACCACTACATTTCCCTGGCTCTGGTTGCCGAGGTCGATGGCAAGAAGGTGTGGCTGTCGGCGAATTCCGATGTCGCGGTGACCTTCGAAGAAGAAAAGTCCGATCCCGTCTGATCGGCTGCTTCACCCCGAGCGCGCCGACCAGACCGGAAACAGGTCGTCATCGGCAGACGTCGCGGCAAACACACCGCGGCTGATGGCGCGCGCCATCGTGGCGCCGGCCGCGGCATAGAGGTCG
Source organism: Mesorhizobium sp. P2_E6 (assembly GCF_056403835.1). NCBI lineage: Bacteria > Pseudomonadati > Pseudomonadota > Alphaproteobacteria > Hyphomicrobiales > Phyllobacteriaceae > Mesorhizobium > Mesorhizobium sp. P2_E6. The sequence continues at coordinate 139,679 of NZ_JBFUEQ010000013.1, read as the reverse complement.
ATCGCCGCATCGGCCGCAAGCTCGACACCACTGATACCCGTCGCCAGCGCAAACACCAGGTCGCCGTCGGCCGGCGTGTGCGTCGGCCAGATGGCGCGCACGAACCCGTCATGCGCTGCTATGGCTAGTCGTTTTGCGGCGGCCTTGGTGAGAACCGCGTCCGTGGCAATAACGGCGATGGTGGTGTTGCCACCGGTCTCCATCTGCCTGCCGACATGCTTGTCGCGGTATTTCAACAGGATCCGTTTCGCGTCGTCCGGCATCGGCGAGGGGTAGCCAAGTCCGCCAAATTCGTCGCCAATCTCGAAGGGTGCCGCCCAGAAATGCTGGGTTCGGCCGACGGTCACCGAGCCGGTCGGGTTGACGGCGGCCAGCGCACCGATGGTGATGCCATTGTCGAGCAGCGTCGAGGCCGAGCCGAGGCCGCCCTTTAAACCCGAGGTGAGCGCACCGGTGCCGGCGCCGATCGTGCCGAGCGGGAAATCGGTAGTGGCGGCTTGCGCTGCTTCATAGCCGAAGTCGCGGTAGGGTGGATAACGGCCCCAGTCCTTGTCGCCGCCATTGCGCAGGTCGAACAGGATCGCAGCCGGCACGATCGGCACGCGAAAGCCACCGACTTCAAGCCCGATGCCGCGCTCGCGCAGGGCCGCCTGCACGCCGGATGCCGCATCGAGACCGAAAGCCGAACCGCCTGAAAGCACCACGGCGTGGACAGCCTCGACCGAATTGTGTGGTTCGAGCAGGTCGGTCTCGCGGGTGCCCGGTGCACCGCCCAGGATCTGCACGCCGGCCACCGCCGGCTCGTCGCAAAGGATGGTCGTGACGCCGGACTTCAGCCTGGCGTCGGAAGCGTTGCCGACCCGCAGGCCAGCAACATCGGTGATCAGATTGCGCGGGCCGGTGCGAAACATCAGTTGCTTTCCAAAGGCGCAAAACGTGTGCCGTCGAAGCGGAAGACGCGGTAAGGGCTCTGGCTGAGGTCGCCTTTCGCGTCGAAGCGGACCGGGCCTATCGCGGTGGTGAAATCATGCCCGGTCAGCGCGTCGGCCAGCGGCTTGCCTGAAGTTTCGGCCAGGCCTGATGCTGCCTTGGCGATCTCGACCGCCGCGTAGGCCGGCAGTGTGTAGCCGTCCGGCACGATCCTGCGTGCGGAGAAGCTTTCCAGCACTTTTGGATCGGCGACATCGGCCCATTCAGGCGGTGCGATCATCAGCGTGCCGGTCGCATAGGGCACATCGCCGGGCGGTGTGCGCAGATTTTCGCCTCCGGCGAACACGATACCGGCAGAGAGTTGCGCCGCGTCACGGCCCATGATGGCGACATCGTCGCCGTCGCCACCCGCAAAGACATGCGTCGCGCCGGCCTTCTTCAGCCGGCCGACCAGGCCGATCTGGTTGTCGAGTTGCGGCCGGAACGTATCGACGAAAACCGGCTTCAGCGCCGCCTGTTCGGCCGCCGCCCGAAACGTCTCGGCCATTTCGCGGCCATAGATGGTCCCGTCATCGATGATGGCGAACAGTTCGTCCTGCCACAGGCGGGTGAGGCTGGCGGCGACCGCATTGCGCTCGTCGTCGCCGCGTGGCCCGAGACGATAGACTGGCCAGCCGGTCTTGGCGCGCCGGTCGGTCAGGCTTTCGGTTCGCACGCCAACGGTGATGACCGGAATGTTGGCGTCTTTCAGGATCGGCATCGCCGCCTCGATCGCGTCGGTGCAGAGAAAGCCGACCACCACAGTGACCTTGGCCGCCACGAATTCCCTGGCCGCGGCGGCTCCGCCATCGGCGGTACAGGCGTCATCGATGGTTTTGAGTTCGACGCCGTTCGCTTCGGCCGCGAGACCGGTGCCGGCGTCGATCTGCTTGCCGAGGATGGCAGATGGTCCGGACAAGGGCGCAGCCACGCCCACCAGCAGCGTCTGGGCGCTGGCGACGCCGGCCATGAACAGCCAGGCCAGTGCGGCAGATATCGTTACCCCGGGGCGCATTCTGGTGATGAATTCCTCCCAACTGGCGACATCTCGCAGCCGCCAATTCCCGCCAAGACCTAAAGGCTGGCCGGCCTTGGTGCAACACGCGAATTTCACGATATGGGCCAAGCACTTCGCTTGTGGCATGTCGTATGTCGCCATATATAGCGGTAGGTTTCTGGCTGTGGACAATTTCCGGTGCTGAAGAAGAATGACATTGGGCCGCAGGCCTATCGCGACGCGATGAGCCATTTTGCCGGCCACGTCCATGTGGTCACCACCGATGGGCCGGCAGGCAAGCGCGGCGCGACGGTGATCGCGGCCTGTTCGGTGTCGGACACGCCGCCGACGATTCTCGTCTGCCTCAACCGTGAAAACCCCAAGAATGAGCCGTTCGTGAAAAACGGCAGATTTGCCCTGAACACGCTGGCTTCGCATCAGGAGCCGCTCTCGATCGGCTTTTCCGGCATTACCGGCCTGCCGGTCGAGGAACGCTTCGCGCTGGGCGAATGGGACGTGATTTCGACCGGCGCGCCGACCCTGAAGGGCGCGCTCGCGGTGTTCGACTGCGAGCTGATCGACAGCAAGGACCTGGCCACGCATCGTGTGCTTTTTGGCAAGGTGACAGGTCTGCGCATGGGCGATAATTTGCGGCCGCTGATCTATCACGCCCGCGGCTACCATGTCCTGGACAGCGGGGCGGCGGCGTTCACGGAGAAAGAATGAACGAGCTGAAACCGCGTGCCGCGCCGCGGACGATCGACGAGACGCTCGATCTCCTGACCGGTGCGGACTATGTGGCGGACCGGTCATTGGCAACCGTGCTGTTCCTGTCGATGCGCATGAAACGGCCGCTGTTCCTCGAGGGCGAGGCCGGTGTCGGCAAGACCGAGATCGCCAAGGTGCTGGCGCAAGCGCTTGGCCGCCGGTTGATCCGCTTGCAGTGCTATGAAGGCCTTGACGTCTCGTCTGCCGTCTACGAATGGAACTACGCCGCGCAGATGATCGAGATCCGCATGGAGGAGGCGGCCGGCAAGGTCGACCGCTCCGACATGGAGCGCAACGTCTTCTCCGAAAAATACCTGATCCGTCGCCCGGTGCTCGATGCGCTGACCGGCAAGACGGGTGCCGCGCCCGTCTTCCTGATCGATGAACTCGATCGCACCGACGAGGCCTTCGAGGCGTTCCTGCTCGAAATCCTGTCCGATTTCCAGGTGACGGTGCCTGAACTCGGCACGATCAAGGCGGAAGAACCGCCGATCGTCATCATCACCACCAACCGCACCCGCGAGATCCACGACGCGCTGAAGCGGCGCTGTCTCTATCACTGGGTCGACTATCCCAATGCCGAGCGCGAGCTGGAGATCGTGCGCCGAAAGGTGCCGCAGGCCAACCAGCGGCTTTCGGCCGAGGTGGTCTCCTTCATCCAGAAGCTGCGCCAGATCGAGCTGTTCAAGGTGCCGGGCGTCGCCGAGACCATCGACTGGGCCGGCGCGCTGACGGAGCTCGACAAGGTGGCGCTTGATCCGGAAACCGTATCGGACACCATCGGCGTGCTGTTGAAATACCAGGACGACATTGCCCGTATCGAACAGGGCGAAGGCCGGCGCATCCTCAACGAGGTGAAGGCTGAGCTTTCGGCGGCGGAGTAGGCGATGCCGCGCCCCGAGCCGAAAGAGGCGACAGCGGACGGTCGGATTGCCGACAATATCGTCTATTTCGCCCGCACTTTGCGCAAGGCCGGCATGCGGGTCGGACCGGCGTCGGTCAAGGATGCCATCGAGGCAGTGCTCGTCGCCGGCATCGGTTCGCGCGATGATTTCTACTGGACGCTGCATGCCGTGCTGGTGTCCCGCCACGAGGACCACGCCATCTTCGACGAAGCTTTCCGGCTGTTCTGGAAGTCGCGCGAACTGATCGAGAAGATGCTGGCGATGTTCTCGCCGGTGGCCCCCGACACCAGGGAAAAACACAAGCCGCGCGCCGCAGAAAACCGCGTCAGCCAGGCGATGTTCGAGGGCCATCAGAAGAACCAGCCGACGCAGGAAATCCCCGAAATCGAGGTCGACGCCCGCTTTACTTTTTCCGGCAACGAGGTGCTGCGCGGCAAGGACTTTGCCCAGATGAACGCAGCCGAGATGGCGGATGCCAGGAAGGCGATCGCCCAGTTGCGGCTGCCCTTCGACATGGTGCGGACCCGGCGCTTCAAGGCCGATGCGCATGGCCGCCGCATCGATCCGCGCGCCATGATGCGTTCGGCCGCGCGAACCGGCGGCGAATTGATCCTGCCGAAATTCCGCTCACAGCGCGAGGTTCACCCGCCGCTGGTGGTGCTGGCCGACATTTCCGGCTCGATGAGCCAGTACACGCGCATCTTCCTGCACTTCCTGCATGCGCTGACCGAAAAGCGCCGCCGCGTCCACACTTTCGTCTTCGGCACCCGGCTGACCAATCTGACCCGGCAGATGCGCCACCGCGATCCGGATGCCGCACTGGCCGACTGCTCGGCGGCGGTCAAGGACTGGTCGGGCGGCACCCGCATTGGCGATACGCTGGCCGAGTTCAACAGGCTGTGGTCGCGCCGCGTTCTGGGGCAGGGGGCGGTGGTGCTTTTGATCACCGACGGACTGGAGCGCGACGATGTCGTCGGCCTCTCGGAGGAGATGGAGCGCCTGCACAAATCCTGCCGGCGGCTGATCTGGCTGAACCCGTTGCTGCGCTTCGACGGTTTCCAGGCGCGCGCCCGCGGCGTCAAGGCGATGCTGCCGCATGTCGACGAATTCCGCTCGGTGCACAATCTCGATGCGCTCGCCGACCTCTGTGCCTCGCTGGACAAGAAATCGGCCGCTTCGGTCGATCCGCGCCGCTGGCTGGAAGCTGGTGTCAGGCACGCCGCATAGCCATATGTCTATCCATCGGAAAAACAGACTCCCAGAAAAAATTGAAATCACCGCGCAGGAGGCCCGATCAATGACGCTCCAAAGCATCAACCCCAAGGATCTGCCGATTCCGCAGACGTACAGCCAGGTCGTCGTTGCGACAGGTAGCAAGTTGGTGTTCATCTCGGGCCAGGAGCCCGAAGACCTACATGGCAAGCTTGTTGGCCGTGGTGATCTTGCGACTCAGGCGCGCCAGTGTTTGCCAATCTCGGCCGAGCACTTGCCGCCGCCGGTGCGGCGCCTACGCAGGTCGCCAGGATCACGATCTATGTCGTCAACTACAATCGCGATGAATGCCTGCCGATCATCGAAAAGGCGCGGATAGGGTTGTTCGGAGATCACAAACCAGCTGACGTGGTGCTTGGCGTGGCGAACCTGTCCCCCGACTACCTCATCGAAGTTGACGCATTCGCGGTGATTGATTGACCATGCGTTTGCCGCGCGCCAAGTGGATCACGACGAACCCGCTTGCGCGAACTGGCGGTGCCCAGATCATAAACAGATTCCAAGAGAAGCGACCATGGAAAACAGCATTTATCTCGACGAGGCCCGCGATCCGCTGATCATCGCGGAAGGCTGGATGAAGGACGGCAAGGATGTCGCCATTGCCACTGTGGTCGAGACCTGGGGCTCGGCGCCGCGTCCGGTCGGCAGTCATCTGGTCATCGACGCCGACGGCAATTTCCACGGCTCCGTCTCTGGCGGCTGCGTCGAAGGCGCGGTGGTCACCGAAGCCATCGATGTCATCGACACAGGCAAGGCCAGGATGCTCGAGTTCGGTGTTGCCGACGAAACCGCTTGGCAGGTCGGCCTGTCCTGCGGCGGCCGCATCAAGGTCTATGTTGAAAGATTGGGCTGATTATGGACCCGTATGCGCTCAAGATGTTGAACGCCGAACGCCGCGCCCGCCGCGCGGCGATCCTCGTCACCGATCTCGGTGACGGCCGCGACCGTATCGTGCGCGAAGGCGACCAGGTTGCAGGCGATCTCGGCGTTGCTGTCGCCAGGGCGTTTCGATCAGGCAATTCCGGTTCGGTCGAGGCCGAGGGACGGACCTTCTTTCTCAACGCGCATCTGCCGCAGCCGCGGCTGGTTGTCGTCGGCGCTGTGCACATCAGCCAGGCGCTGGCTCCAATGGCCAGGATCGCAGGCTATCCCCTGGAGATCATCGATCCGCGCACCGCCTTTGCCACATCAGACCGCTTTCCCGATGTCACCCTGCATGCCGAATGGCCGGAGGACGTGCTGAAGCGCCAGCCGCTCGACAGCTACACGGCGCTTGCCGCTGTCACCCATGATCCGAAGATCGACGATTTTGCGCTGAAGGCAGCGCTCGACGCCAACTGCTTCTATGTCGGCGCGCTTGGCAGCCGCAAGACCCACGCCAAGCGCGTCGAACGCTTGCTGGCGCTGGGCGCGAACGCCGACCAGATCGCCCGCATTCACGCGCCGATCGGGCTCGACATCGGTGCCGCCAGCCCTGCCGAGATCGCGGTCGCGGTGCTGGCGCAGGTCGTCCATGCCTTCCGCTCGCGCGGTCTGGAAGTGAAAGGCGCGGCAGCGTGAAATTCGGCCCGATTCCGATCGATGCGGCCGAAGGTGCGGTGCTGGCGCATGCCACCACGGCCGGCGAACGGCGCTTTCGCAAGGCGCACAGGCTGAACGCCGAAGACGTGGCCTTGCTGCGGGGCGCCGGCATTTCCCAGGTCGTTGCGGCCGTGCTGGCCGCCGACGATCTCAGTGAGGACGCCGCCGCGCAGGAAATAGCCGAGAGCATGGCCTTTCGCGGCATCGACGCCCGGCCGGCCGCGACCGGGCGGGTCAATCTCCACGCCGGGTCAGCCGGAATCTTCACCGTCAACGCCGCTGTCATCGACGCCATCAACGCCGTCGATCCCGCCATCACCATCGCCACGTTGGCGCAGCATGCGCCGGTCGAGAAAGGCCAGATGGTCGCGACGGTGAAGATCATTCCCTTCGCGGTCAGCTCTGCGCTGGTCGATGCGGTCACGAAAATCTGCGCCGGCGGGGAAATCTTTGCCGTCAACGCCTATCAGCCGGTGCGTGTCGGCGTCATCCAGACCGTCCTGCCGGGCATCAAGCCGAGCGTGCTCGACAAGACGCTGCGCGTCACCGAAGCGCGGCTGGCGCGCACCGGCGGCAGGCTGACAGCGGAGCGTCGCACCCCGCACGAGATCGCTCCGGTGGCGGAGGCCGCGGCCTTGCTGGCGCGCGACAACGACATGGTGGTGATCTTCGGCGCGTCGGCGATGAGTGATTTCGCCGATGTCATTCCGGCGGCGATCGAGAGGGCGGGTGGTACTGTTATCCGCGCGGGCATGCCGGTCGATCCCGGCAATCTCCTGGTGCTCGGTATGCTCGGCGGCAAGCGTGTCATCGGTGCACCCGGCTGCGCCCGCAGCCCCAAGGAAAATGGCTTCGACTGGGTGCTGGACCGGTTGATCGCTGGCCTTGACGTGACCGCCAAGGATATCGCCGGCATGGGCGTCGGCGGGCTGTTGATGGAAATCCCGACCCGGCCGCAGCCGCGCGAACCGCTGCCGCCCAAAAACAAGCTCAAGGTTGGCATCGTGCTTCTGGCGGCTGGCCGGTCGAGCCGCATGGGCGGGCCGAACAAACTCTTGGCGCTATTCGACGGCAAGCCGCTGGTGCGCCGCACCGCCGAGCGCGCGCTCGGCTCGAAGGCTTCGGGCACGATTGTCGTCACAGGCCACCAGCGCGAGCGGGTGCAGGCGGCGTTGGCGGGGCTGGATGTGGCTTTCGCCGACAATCCCGATTTCGCCGACGGACTGTCGACCTCGCTAAAGGCCGGGATTGCCTATCTGCCCGAAGACTCCGCCGGCGTGATGATCGTTCTCGGCGACATGCCGGGTGTCTCTTCTGATGACCTCGACAGGTTGATCGATGCATTCCGCAAGGCCGGCGGCAATTCGGTGGTGCGCGCCTCGCATGACGGCAAGCGCGGCAACCCGGTGCTTTTGCCGCGCTCGCTGTTTCCGGCGATCGCCCATCTGGAAGGCGACACCGGTGCACGCCATCTGGTCGAGGCCGAAGGGCTCGATGTCATCGATGTCGAGATCGGCGCAGGGGCGTCCGTCGATGTCGACACCCGCGAAGCGCTGGAAGGCGCCGGCGGCGTTCTGCAGGATTGACAAACCGAAGCTGAAAAACGCATGCCTGCTGGCATGTCATTCCGCTTCCGATTTTTCTGTATCTTTGTAACCGCGACGGCCCTGTTGTCGGCGGCCGCGCAAAGTCAGACGCTGTCGCTAAAACCCTTCAAGGACGATCTCTTCGCCTATCCGGCCGTGCTGTCGTCCGACACCAGCGGCGCCTACACGGTTCTCGACTACCACGAGCTGCGCGACATCAACCAGCGTGACGAGGTGCCGGAGCGCAGGGTGCGCGCGCAATACACCGACACCAGCGTGCGTAAGGTGCAGCAGGATCTGCTGCTGAAGACCGATGCCGGCGACGTCAGGCACGTTGCCGTCGGCAAGACCGAGGGTGCCGGCATCATCGTGCTTTACCTGCACGGGCAGGGTGGCAGCCGCAAGCAAGGCGTCGACGACTTCACTTTCGGCGGCAATTTCAACCGGCTCAAGAACCTGATGGCCGGCAATGGCGGCCTCTATCTCAGCCCCGACTTTCCCGATTTCGGCGACAAGGGCGCCGCCCAGGTGGCGGCGCTGATCGATCATTATGCCGAACAATCTCCCAGCGCGAAGATTTTCATCGCCTGCGGTTCGATGGGCGGGTCCCTGTGCTGGAAGCTTGCTGCCCGCAACGACACGGGCCGGCGCATCAACGGCCTGCTGCTGCTCGGCTCGCTATGGGACGAGAGCTTTTTCTCAAGCCCGGCCTTCAGGCGTCACGTCCCGGTCTTCTTCGGACAGGGCAGCCATGACGTGGTTTTCCCGGTGGAAAAGCAGGAAGCCTTCTTCCGCGCCATCATCGCCAAATCAAAGGCCTATCCCTATCCGACCCGCTTCGTCCGTTTCGAGACAGGCACCCATGGCACGCCGATCCGCATGACCGACTGGCGCGGCACCCTCAACTGGATGCTGTCGAAAGCACCTTGATTGACGCTGTGGGAAGCCGGCTAACCCTCAGGGCGCGGTGTTGTAGTCGACAACCGTCTGCGGATTTTCCTCGCCGTCATAGGATGCGTCGACGTCGAACTGTACCAGCGAGAAACTGCCATTGCGGAACAGATAGGTCCCCGAGTCGGATGCATCACCGATGCCGCGCCACTTGTTGAAGGTGGTGATCGTGTGGGCTTCCTCGTCATAATCGGAATTGACCGCCCAGCCGGTCGTCTGGAAGCCGACGATGCTCATGCCCAGCAATTTGCCGTCGCTGTTATTGTTCTCGTAGCGGATATCCATCTTGGGTTCGGCGAACTGCAATTGCTGCACGGCCGATAGCTCGTCGGTCATGTAGTAGACCGAGCTTTCATTGTAGGCAGCGGCGGAACAGGAAAAATGAAACAGCCGTGTTTCCTTGTCGGGGTCGCCGGGCGCTGCATCCTTGTCCTTGTATTTGATCGAAAAAACGGTCGGCTCATCGGCCAGGAATTGCTTGTCGCACTGGTCGCCATAAGTCGCCAGGAAGGCCTTCTTGGCCTGCTCCAGTGCCGTGTCCTTCTTCGGAGGTGGCGGCCCGTCGCCGCAGCTTGGCGGCAGCGCCTCCTCGAAATCGGCGGTGGAGGGTTTCAGCGCACCTTTTTCGATGTGGATGGGATCGAAGGGCGGCGCCGCCTGGATCTGGGCATTGACCTGGCGCAGTGTATAGCAGCCGGCAAAGACCTTTTCGCCGCCGGTCTTGTCGGTGGCGCGAATGGCGACAGGGACATTGTAGAAAATGCTGCCGGCAGCGCCTTCGTCTGAAATTGCACCGGTCTCGACCTCGACCTTGTCGGTGCCGTCATAGCCCTTGACGAAACTGTCGAAGTCCTTTGCTGGCTTTGTATCTCCGAAATAACCCCAGGCGCGAGCGAATTCATGCCGGTTGATCGCGCTGTAAAGTGAGCGGACGACGGCGTCGGCGCTTGATCGATCGTCGACATACGGCGTTTCGGGTGTATCGTTGGCGGCCAGTACTGTTTGGCCTGCTGTAGCAAGGGAGAGAAAGGCAGTCGCTGCGAAAAGGGCGCGTCTCATCGGGAATCTCCGCTCGATGGGGAGATTCTACTATGGCGATTGCGGCAACGTGGTGACGTGGCGCTGGTGGTGCTTGAAGAATCGTGCCTGAAGGCGCTACGTCCATCCGCCGGCGTTCCGGCCGGACAAGGAGATTTGACGTGACGATATCGATGTATGAGGTGTCCGTGCCTGTGTTTACCGAGAGGCTGAAAGCCCTTTCCACCATACTGGCGGCAGCCGAACAGAATGCGCTTGAGCGCAAGATCGACCCGCAGGTGTTCCTGACCTCCAGGCTGGCGCCCGACATGTTTGCGCTGACCAGGCAGGTGCAGATCGCCACCGACCATGCCAAGGGTGCGCCGTCACGGCTCGCCGGTCGGCAAGTGCCGAGTTACGAGGACAACGAGGCGAGTTTTGCCGATATCCAGGCGCGCATCACGAAGACCCTGGACCTGCTGGCGACATTTTCAGCCGCCGAGTTCGACGGGTCGGATGACAAGGTGATCGAGTTGAAGCTTGGCGGGCGCGAACGCTCGATGCCCGGCCTGCAGTATCTCCTGCATGTGGCCATGCCCAACTTCTATTTCCACCTCACCACCGCTTACGACATCCTTCGTCACAATGGCGTGCCATTGGGCAAGGCGACGTTCCTCGGCGCGCGCTGAAGGACTTGAGGTTTTTGAGATGTCCTGGACGGGTCCGGGACATCTCGCGAGCGTACGTGTTTAGCGAATGGACATTTCGCGGGCGATGCGCGGAAAGTCGGCGGGCTTGATGCCGATGTCGGCGCGGTCGGCATTGCTCATCGAATGAAGCAGTGCGAGTGCCGAGCGGTATCTCAGATGTTCCTGCGGCCGCGGCCGGGCGAACATTTCAGTGAAGAAACCCATGGTTCAGGCTCCTGGTTGATTCCTCCACGGCTGCTAATATAGGTGAATCGTGACAATTGTGCAGTGCAGCATTTGCATGCCTGCCATGTCCTGATGATTTTTCCGAGCATAGTTTTGCGAGCGGGTGAAACTTTTTCCCGATGCGCACCGTAGGCTGAACGCCGGCACATGGCCGGCTTTTCCTCGCCACTCCTGGCGAATTCCGGACTGCGTGAAAGTGCAGTCCGGCTTTTTGTTTTGGGACGGCAGATACCGCAGCTTTGGTCCCGGCAACGGCTAAATTCGTTAACATCGGTGGCATGCATTTTTAACGAGCCGGTTCTATGGTCCGAAGCTTGGATAGTCGAGCAAGGGGGAGGCTGACATCGCTACTGGCGCCAAGCGGGATTTCGCTTCGTTGCTCGACGACCTCTTCGTCGCTTCGGACAAGCTCGACGGGATCGAGGGCGAAGAGTCCGGCGCTCGTCCATCCATCCCGTTCGACTATCTTTCGGTGGCCGATGAACTCCATTCCGGCCGCATCAAGGTTTCGGGCAGCAGCTTTTCCACTGAATATCGCGAGGCCGGCGCCGATCTGGCGACCGAATTCGCCGCCTTGCTCGAGCATGCCAGACTGGCACTCGCCGGCGAAGAGCTGAAGCCCGAGGAAAGCCTGCCGCCGATCGATCCGGAATCCATTGCCGTCGAACTTGGCCTCAATCAGCCCAAGCAGGTCGCCGATTTTGGCCGCATGCGCCGCAGCTTCGCCTTTGCCAACCATCCGGACCGTGTCGCTCCGCACCTGCGCCAGCGCGCCATGATCCGCATGCAGGTGGCCAATATGCTGATCGACGAGGCAAAGCGCCGCGCGCTGGCCGGCGCTCGCCGCTAAACGCCACTGGTTCACCCAAAAGTCGGGCTGGCGAGGCTTGGAGAGCGCCTCTGCTTTCCCTATAGATGCGGCTTCCTTCCCACGCCGCCACGCAAGCTTTCCCTCCGGAGCAGAATTCCATGCACAAACGCCGTCTCGGTCGGACCGATCTTCTTGTTAGCCAGATCTGCCTGGGCTCCATGACCTGGGGCCAGCAGAACACCGAGGCAGATGGCCACGCCCAGATGGATCTGGCCTTCTCGCGCGACGTCAATTTCATCGACACCGCCGAGCTCTACCCGATCCCGCCCAAGGCGGAGACGCAAGGGCGAACCGAAAAGATCATCGGCAGCTGGATGAAGGCCAACGGCAACCGCGACAAGGTGATCCTGGCCTCGAAAGTCGTCGGCCGCACCGCCAACGGCTGGTTCCGCGGCGACAGGCCGTCGCAACTGGTGCGTGCCGATATCTTTGACGCCATCGACAAATCGCTGGCCAAGCTCGGCACCGACTATCTCGACCTCTACCAGATCCACTGGCCGGAACGGGACATCCCCTGGGGCGCCAACCCGACGCGCGTCGGCGCTGTACCGCGCCGCGCCGATTCTGTGGGCGCACCAACCGACGAAACGCCGATCGCCGAGACGCTTGCCGTGTTCGACGAACTGGTGAAGGTCGGCAAGATCCGCCATTTCGGCCTGTCGAACGAGAGTTCCTGGGGCGTGATGCGGTTCCTGGCGGAGGCCGACAAAGGCATCGGTCCCCGCGTCGCGTCGATCCAGAACGCCTACAATCTCGTGAACCGCACCTTCGAAGTGAACCTCGCCGAGGTCTGCGAGCGCGAACAGGTGTCGCTGCTTCCCTACTCGCCGCTGGCGCAGGGCTACCTGACCGGCAAATACGACCATGGCGCCCGCCCCCAGGGGTCGCGCACGCAGCTCTTCAACCGCGGCCAGCGCTACGAGACACCCAACGCGGCCGAGGCACAGCTCGAATACAATGAGCTGGCGCGCTCCTTTGGCCTCGAACCGGCGCTGTTTGCCAATGCCTATGTCTCGAGCCGGCCATTCGTCACTTCGAACATCGTCGGCGCGACCACCCTTGCGCAGCTCGACATGGCGTTGTCTTCGGTCGACGTCGTCTGGACCGAAGAGATGCAGAAGGCGGTGGACGCGATCCATCAGCGCGTCGGCAATCCCTGTCCTTGATGGGGGACAGAATTATCCAGGAATGACAGAGGGTGGAGACAATGGTGGATTTTCCGATCGAGGCAGTGCGTGGAAGGTTTCCGGCCCTCTCCCTGACCGACAAGGGGCGGCGGCGTATCTATCTCGACAACCCCGCCGGCACGCAGGTGCCACAGGCAGTAGCCGACGCCGTGTCGCGCTGCCTTCTGACCACCAACGCCAACCTCGGCGGCTATTTCGAAACGACTGTCGCAGCGCAGGTCGTCGTCGACGAGGCGCATCAGGCGATGGCCGATTTCCTCGGTGCGGAAAGCCCTGAGGAAATCATCATCGGCGCCAACATGACGACGCTGACCTATCACATGTCACGCACGCTCGGCCGCACGATGAAGCCCGGCGACGAGATCATCCTCACCCGCATGGATCACGAGGGCAATGTCTCGCCCTGGCTGCAACTGGCCGAGGACCTTGGCCTGGTGGTGCGCTGGCTGCCGTTCGACGAAAAGAGCTGGCAGGTCGAAGAGGCGACGCTGGCGGATCTGCTTTCGCAGAAGACCCGGCTTGTCGCCCTGAACTACGCCAGCAACCTGACCGGCTCGATCAACCGGGTGAAGGCGTTGACCGCCATCGCCCGGAATGCCGGCGCCCTGGTCTATGTCGACGCCGTGCAGTTTGCGCCGCATGGCCTGATCGACGTCAAAGATCTCGGCTGCGATTTCCTGATCTGCTCGGCCTATAAATTCTTCGGTCCGCACATGGGCATATTGTGGGGCAGGCGCGATGTCATCGATGGCCTGCAACCCTACAAATGCCGCTGTTCGTCGGATGGCCTGCCGGAGCGGTTCGAACTCGGCACGCCGCAGATCGAGCTGATGGCGGGCCTCACAGCCGCGGTCGATTATTTCTCAGGATTGGGTGCGGCAGCGGGCGAGGGTGGGTCGCGAAGGCGCAAGATCGCCAAGGCGTTCGAGGTGTCGATCGCCTACGAAAACCCGCTGGCGCAAAGGCTGATCGACGGGCTGTCGGACATTTCAGGCCTGACCATTCACGGCATCACCGATCCGAAGCGGCTGGCCGAACGTGTGCCGACAGTGTCCTTCACCGTCGACGGCATTGTGCCGGAGACGATCGCTCGGCAGATGAACGCCGAAAACATCTTCCTGTGGTCCGGCCACAACTACGCTTGGGAGATCGTCCACCAGCTCGGCATTCCGGCCGAACATGGGGTCGTGCGCATCGGCATCGCGCATTACAACACGGCGGCCGAAATCGACGAAACGCTGGAGAGCGTGCACCGGGTCATCGCCATGCTCAGGCAGCAGCGCTCCTGACGCCCGCTTGAAATCACGCCTTCTTGCCACCGAAACCGGTGAGGAAGGCCGTCAAATTGTCGCCGAGTTCGTCGCAGAGATAGCCGCCTTCCTGGACGATGACGGTCGGCAGGCCGAGCTTGGCGATGGCCTCGCCAATGCGTGAGAAGCCCGGTGTCGTCACCGAAAGCCCGCCGAACGGGTCGCCTTCGAACGCGTCGAGGCCAAGCGCCACGACCAGCGCGTCCGGCGAAAAGGCGCGGATACGCTGGAACGCCACCGCAAGCGCTTCGAGAAACGCCTTATCGGCGGATTTGCGCGGCAGCGGCAGGTTGAAATTGTAGCCAAGGCCCGCGCCTTCGCCGCGCTCGTCGGCATGACCCCAGAAGAATGGATAGAAGCGCACCGGATCGGCATGCAGCGAGACGGTGAGCACATCCGGCCGCGCATAGAAGATGCCTTGCGTGCCATTGCCGTGGTGCAGGTCGACATCGAGGATCGCCACGCGCGCAGCCTGTTTGCGCAGAACCTGAGCTGCAACGGCCGAATTGTTGACGAAGCAGAAGCCGCCGGCGACATCGGCAAAGGCGTGGTGGCCGGGCGGGCGGCATAGCGCATAGGCGGCCGGCGCGCCTGACGTCACGGCTTCAGCGGCTTCGACGGCGCTCCATGCACTCCACAGCGCGCTCTGCCATGTCTCGCCCGAGATCGGGCAAGCGGTGTCGGCCATATGATAGCCGGCCTGGCCGACCGCCGAGGCGGGATAGCTGCCTGACCGCGCGATCGGGTGGATGTTGGGGATGACCTCGGCGGAAGCGCCCTCGATGCGCTGCCAGCGCTCGAAAATGTGCTCGAGGAAGTCGAGATATTCCGGCGTGTGCACCGCCGAGACCGGGCCAAGCCCATGATTGCGCGGCCGCTCGATCGTGCAGCCGGCAGATAATGCGCCGGCTAACAATCGTTCGACCCGTTCGGGCTGTTCCGGATTGGGCTTCGCGGCACCGCTCGAAAGAAAGGCCTTGGGGTCGTGGCGCTTCTGTTCCTCGGCATAGAAGGCTTTCATTCCTGTTCCCCGTTCTGCGGCGCGTCGGCAAAGGCAAAAAAGGCATCGCCGATGATCTTCTGCGTCTGCTCGTAGCTCGACCAGGCGATGCCCAGCCTTTCATAAAACGCCTTGGCGACCTCATTGTCGGTGTCGACTGATAGCCGCAGATAGACGCCGCCTTCTTTCCGGCACTGCGCCGCGACATGCCGCAGCAGGCGCTCGCCGATCTTGCGGCCGCGGAACCGGTCCTCGACATAGAGGTCCTGCACATAGACGCCGGGCCGGCCCATCCAGGTCGAAAAGATCGGGAAGTGGAGGCAGAGGCCGGCGAATTCGCCACCCACTTCGGCAATCAAGGTGGAAAAGGCAGGCTTTTCGCCAAAGCCGTAGGTTCTGAGATCGTCTGCTGTCGAGATGATCTCCTCCGGCGCGCCGATGTGCGTTCCGAGTTTCAGGATCGCCGTATGGATGGTGTCGACGTCGTCGATGCGGCCGGGCCGGATAACGGTGTCGGTGGTCCTGGCTTGGGTCTTCTCTGGCATGGCTCAGGCCGCGGCGCCGGCCGAGCCCGGCCTGGTCAGAAGGTCATCAAGCTCGTCAATGCCGTCTTCCGAAAAGACCCGGATGCCGTTCGCTTCCAGCAGCGCGGTGGTCGTGCCCTGGCCAGCCACCCGGTTTCCCGAAAAACGCCCGTCATAGATGAAACTGCTGCCGCAGGACGGGCTGCCGTCGGTAAGAACCGCATACCGGCAGCCTGTTTGTCGGGCGAGATCGAGTGCGAGCTGCCCGGCTTCGAGATAAAGTGAGGTCACATCGTTTCCCGTTTGCTCGACCACTCGGCCTTGGCCGTGCAGCACTGCGTGGCCGTCGCCTGTGCCTCGAATTTCTGCCGGAGGACGTGGCGTGGAGAAGCCCGCGGCAACCTCCGGGCAGATCTGCACGATCCGTCCCTCTGCCTGCCATCGCGCAAGAATGGGATGGTCGTTGAGGCGGTAGGAGCCGTTGTAGCGAACCTTGCTGCCGAGCAGGCAGGCTGAAACGAGAACCCTTTCCATATCAGCTCCTCCGCTTGCCACTCGACCTCCAATACCCCCTAGAACGCCACCCGGTCGCCGCCCTTGAGCGCCAGCATGTCGCGCGCTTCGGTGGGTGAGGCAACCTCCAGCGACAGCCCCTCGAGAATGCCACGGATACGGCGCACCTGATCGGCATTGGACTTCGCCAGTTGGCGGCCATCAAAAAGGCTGTCTTCCAGGCCGACGCGGACATTGCCGCCCATCGCCGCGGCGATCGAGATCAGCGGCATCTGATTGCGGCCGGCGGCCAGCACCGAGAACTGGTAGCTGTCGCCGAACAGCTTGTCGGCGATCCGCTTCATGTGGACGAGGTTTTCCGGGTCAGCACCGATGCCGCCCAGTATGCCCAGCACGAACTGGATGAACAGCGGTCCCGACACCAGTCCACGGTCGCGGAAATGCGCCAGCGAATAGAGGTGGCCGACATCGTAGCACTCGAATTCGAAGCGCGTGCCGCAGCCCTTGCCCAGCCTCTCTAGCACGCCCTCCATGTCGGCGAAGGTGTTCTTGAAGATCGTGTCGCGCGTGGCTTCAAGCAGCTTCGGCTCCCATTCGTGCTGCCACTCCCTCGGCTTGTCGAGCATCGGAAACAGCGCGAAGTTCATCGAGCCCATGTTGAGCGAACACATTTCGGGTTCGGCCCGCAGCGGCGCCGCCAGCCGCTGGTCGAGCGTCATCAGCGACGAGCCGCCGGTGGTGATGTTGATCACCGCGTCGGTCGCCTGCTTGATGCGCGGCAGGAACTGCATGAAGACGTCCGGATCGGCGGTTGGCCGACCATCCCTGGGATCGCGGGCATGCAGGTGCAGGATCGAGGCCCCGGCTTCGGCGGCCGCGATCGCCTCGGTGGCGATCTGGTCCGGCGTCACCGGCAGATAGGGCGACATCGACGGCGTGTGCACTGAGCCGGTGATGGCGCAGGTGATGATGACTTTTCGCGGCGCCATTTTTGTCCCTCAGCCTTCGACCGGCAGGTCGAGTTCGGCGGCCAGCGCCTGCAGCGAGTCGCCAAGGACCGCGATGATCTCACCAATCTGATCGCGGGTCACAATCAGAGGCGGGCAGACCATGAAATTGTCGCTCACTGGCCCGCCACGCACGCGCCGCGAATAGATGATCAATCCGCGCTCGAACGCCAGATCGATGAGCCTCAAATTGGCGTTGAGGCCCTGTGGCAATGGCTCCTTGGCCAGCGGATCCGCGTAAATTTCGGCTCCCATGAACAGCCCCTTGCCCCGCACGTCGGCAATGAAAGGAAAGCGCCGAGTCAGGGCCTCGAGTTCACCCCTCAGCAATTCGCCCATGCTGGCCGAATTCTCGACCAAGCCAAGGCGGTCGACCTCTCCAAGCACCGCAACGCCCGCTGCACAAGCGACCGGGTTGCCGCCATATGTGTGGCCATGCAGGAAGCCACCGGTCTCCACAACCGGCCCGACGATCTTCTGTGTCGCGGCAAGTGCGCCAAGCGGGGCATAGCCAGATGAAAGGCCTTTCGACAGCGCAACGATATCCGGCCGGCAGGACCAATGGTCGCCACCCAGGAATTTTCCGGTGCGTCCGATGCCAGTCATTACCTCGTCGTGGATCAATAGGATCCCGTAGCGGTCGCAGATTTCGCGGATACGCGGAAAATAGCTGTTGGGCGGCACCAGCGCTGCGGTCGCGGCACCACCGATCGGTTCCATGACGAAGGCGAGCACGCTTTCCGGCCCTTCCTCCAGGATCTTTTCCTCCAGCATATCGGCGTAGCGGATGCCACGCTGTTCCGTCGACAGATTGTCGTGATCGCGATGGACAAAAGGGGCCGGCACCAAAGGCATCGGCCGACCGATCGGGTCGAAAGTCTTGGTGAGGATGTCGTCGCCAGTGACGGCAAGCGTGCCGATCGTCACGCCGTGATAGGAGGGCATACGTCCGATGACTTTCCAGCGTTTGTCCTGACCTGTTGCTACCGCCCATTGCCGCGCAAGCTTGAGGCAGGCCTCGATCGCCTCAGAGCCGCCCGAGACGAAATAGATGCGGTCGAGTTCGTTCGGTAGCCGATCGGCCAGCCCCCGCGCGAGTTCGATGGCCTGTTCGTTCTCAAATTGAAAGATGTAGGCGAAGCTCACGCGATCAAGCTGCCGCGTCATCGCGTCGATGACGTTGCGGTTACCATGACCTATGTTGACGTTAACCGCGCCGCTCGATCCGTCGATGTAGCGGCGGCCGCTCTTGTCCCATAGGTAGATCCCATCGGCGCGGTCCACAATTGGCCGTTGGATTCGTGTGAAATGGAAAAGGTTCGGTCGGCGGTCGGTTTCAACGGACTGCACAGCGATCATTCGCCCCTCTTTTTTCGGCCGAGGTAACGGTCGAGGACATTCCTGGTGACGCGTTCGACCATCGGGTCTTGTCTTAGCAGGCCGGCGACCCACTCGCAGCTTCCGGCATGGAACACCTCGCCCTTGCCGCGCGGGAAATTGACGATCATGCCGTTGCCGCGTTTGACTTTTTCCAGATTGGCGTCGCTGGCCTCGCCGAACAGCGTTTCGGCGGTGAAGCGGCCATCCTCGTCGGTAAGGAACTGGTCCTCTATCGGGATATCTGCGCTTTCCTCGACCTGGGATGCCATGCCAACGGCGAGAACCTGCAACCCGTCGGGCGCACCGCTGGTCGCGGTGGGGTAGGGAAGGCCGCCGCGTATCTCGAAGTCGAGCCCATCGACCTCATAGCCATAGACATGGCTGTCGGCGCCCAGCAGGTCGCCATAATAGACGCCGGTGCCGGCAAAGGCCCAATGCTCTGGCCGGTAGACCGGAAAGCCGCGCACGCCGCGCGGCGCGCAGCCGCCCCAGCCGGCATAGACGCCGCGCGTCGCGTTGAGCCCGAAGGTCGCTGAACCCGGCCGGCCGATTTCCGGCGCTTCCCAGGAATTGGTGGCGCGGGTGACGTCGCCGCCGTGGAGATAGGCGGGGTCCTCGGCACGTGCGCGGTATTTGTAGCAGACCTGCCGGCGGCCCTCGTCCTCCAGCCGCGTCTGCCACATGAAATTGCCGGCAAAGCGCGCTGCATGGCCGCCGCGCTCGACATAGGCGTCGACCGCATCGCGCATGTCCCAGGTCCAGTATTCGTCATGGCCGACGAAGACGGCACAGTCGTAACCGTCGAGAATCTCAGGTGAGAAATGCAGATCGTGCTGGCTGGCGAGGTCGACGCCATAGCCGGCCCGTTCGGCAAAGCGGAGGAAATGGCTGTCGTAGCTGGCCCAGCCGGACGAGGCGTACTTCTTCGAATGACCGGTGGCGAGCGCCCATTCCATGTGCGGATAGCGCGGCACCGTCTTTGGCGGTACGGCGACTTCCAGCGGCACACGCGGCGCGTCTTTCGGCAGCACGACGAAACCGCGGCACCAGGGGCGTTGCGTCGACACGACGGGCGAATACTGGTTGCGGTCCGGCCCGGTGATGCCCTGGTAGTGGTTGGAGCCGCCCCAGGTGTTGTAGGCAAGCCAGGTGCCCGTTGCGGCCACTTGCAGCACTCGGCCGGGTTTCTTGCCGGGCTGCGGGCTGACGATGAACAGATGATGGCAATGGATCGGCTTGCCATCACGGCCATCCGCTTCAAGCGTCACGCGATAGGCGCCGGACGGCCAGTCTGCCCCGACGCGGAATTCAAACGAGGCTTCCCAGCCGCAGCCTTCGACCGAGCACTGGTCGGGGCTGTCCTGCCAGCGCGCCGCGATGCCCGATTTCTCGAACACTTTGGTCTCGGTGCCGCCATCGCGGACGATCGCAATGTTGAATGCCGGAGCCGTCGAACTGACATGGAACGCCACGGTCTCGCCGGCGCGATAGGAAAACCGGTCGCTGTAGCACCAGATCTCGCCGCGCTCGCCATCCATCCCAGGCCATTCGTAGTAGTGGCCGCGTACCGCGTGGCGACGCTGCTCCGGCGTCAGTCCGAAATCGGGGAATTCGGTCGGAAGGTTGATCATGAAGCCCTGAAGTTTCAAAGGCGCCATTTCGGCGATCTGGCGGTCAAGCGTCAAATGGAAACCATCGGGCCAGCATTCGTTAGCCGCGCCCTTGGCCCCTGTGGCCAAAAAGACTATCTCCACAAAGGGCGGCGTTTTCCGCCACCGGAGGCGGCATGCTGAGAATCCAGAAGGTCAAGGTCGACGACATCTACGTGCCGACGGCACGCAAGAAGACGCTGCATCCCGAGACTGTCCGACATCTGGCCGAGGACATCCTCGAAAACGGTATGAAAACACCGATCCAGGTCCGCCACGACGGCAAGCGCCATATCCTGGTCGAAGGCCTGCATCGGCTGGAAGCAGCCAAATGGCTCGGCGAGACCGAGATCGACGCCTATCTGGTGCAGGCCAAGCGCCACTGACGCTCCTTCGTTCGTGATCTCTATCCAACAGGCGCATTTCTCCAGATTTTTTCGCTGGCCCAGATTTTTTCTCTGGCGATGTCGACTTGCGCGTCATCCGTTCGTCCTAGGGACGCAAGCCAGATCAAACCACGCAAGGACCCATCATGACCACCAAGCTCGACATCGCTCCCGCCAATGACCGCGAACTGGTTCTGGCCCGCATCATCGATGCGCCGCGCGAGAACGTCTATCGCTGCTGGACAGACCCGAAACTGGTGACGCAGTGGTTCGCGCCAAAGCCGTGGACGACGCCGCGCGCCGAAATGGATGTGCGCACCGGCGGCTCGAGCCTTGTCGTGATGGCAGGCCCCGACGGCAATGAATTCCCCAACCCCGGCGTTTTCCTCGAAGTCGTTCCCGGCAGGAAGATCGTCTTTACCGACGCCTACACAAAGGCATGGGAGCCATCGGAGAAGCCGTTCATGACCGGCGTGCTGACCTTCGAGGACGAGGGCAATGGCAAGACCCGCTACATTGCTCGGGTCAGGCACTGGAGTGTCGCCGACCGCGAGCAGCACGAGAAGATGGGCTTTCACGAGGGCTGGGGCCAGTGCACCGACCAGCTCGAAGAGCTCGCCAGAACGCTTTGATACCGCCGGGACGAGGAGGAGATCGATATGTTCAAAACCCTGATTTTCGCCATTCTTGCTTCGGCTGCAGCGCTTCTTGCTTCACCGGGCGCCACCAATGCAGAGGAGGCAAAACCCGCCATGACGACCGCTACGAACCCACTGCCGAAGCCGGAAAAATCTGGCCTGCTGCCGGTCAACGGCCTGAACTACTATTACGCCGTCTACGGCAAGGGCGAGCCGCTGCTTCTGCTCCATGGCGGCCTTGGCACGACTGACATGTTCGCGCCGATCCTGCCCAAGCTTGCCGAGAATCGCACCGTCATCGGCGTCGACCTGCAGGGTCATGGCCGCACGGCACTCGGCGATCGGCCGTTCACCCTGGAGGCGATCGGTGACGACATGGCTGATCTCGTCAAGGCGCTCGGCTACGACAAGGTCGACGTCATGGGCTATTCGCTGGGCGGCGGCGTCGCCTTCCGCATGGCGGTCCAGCATCCTGAAACGGTGCGCCACCTTGTGCTGGTTTCGACCGGCTATGCCGCGGACGGTTTCTACGCCGAGATGCGCGGCCAGCAGGCGCAAGTCAGCGCGGCGGCGGCCGATTTCATGAAGAACACGCCGATGTACAAATCCTACGTCGCGGTGGCGCCGCATCCAGAGGACTTCCCGAGACTCCTCGACACGCTCGGCAACTTCATGCGTCAGAACTACGATTATTCCGCCGACGTCGCCAAGCTGAAGATGCCGGTCATGCTGGCCTATGGCGACAGCGACATGTACCGGCCCGAGCACGAGATCAAGTTCTACCAGATGCTCGGCGGCGGGCTGAAGGACGCCGGCTGGATGCGCGAGAACCTGTCGCAGAACCGCCTGGCGATCCTGCCCAACCGCACCCACTACGATGTCTTCTTCGCCCCCGAACTGACCGCTGCCGCATTGCCGTTTCTCAACGGCGAGACCAAGGTGAAGACCTGGGACGAGGTCGTCAGCGAAACCGAATAACCGCCTGCCGATTCCCACCGGCCGTTTCCGACGAAATGGCCGGCGGTCTTTGTTTATGAAGCCTTCGCCCGGCGCGGCTGCCTGAGATGCTTGATGCCGCTCATCTCGACGAAATTCGTCGCCGCTTCCCAAAGATGGTCGCCGTAGAGGAACGGCTCGAAAGGCTCCGCGTCGGTCAGCGGCAGCGGCGCGATCTCCGCGTCGACGCGTGGCTCGTAGAAGAACGGGATCGAGAAGCGCGCCGTCTTCGGCGCGATCACCCGGTGTCGCGTCGCGCGGACGCGTTCGCCGGTCCAGCGCTCCAGCAACTGGCCAAAATTGACAGCTAGTGTGCCATTGGCCGGCGGCACGTCGATCCATTCGCCGGCGAGGTTCATTGCTTGCAGACCTTCGACACCGTCCTGCGCCAGCAAAGTGACGAAGCCGGAATCGGCATGCTCGCGGCCGATGATGGTGCGCGTCTCGCCCTTGTGCACCACCGAAAACTCCGGTCCGCTGGTGTCGACGCCGGCATTGGCGTCACGCAAGGGGTAACGGATCAGGCGCAGCGTCGAGATGCCGTGATCGAAATAGGCGTCGAAGATCGTTTCCGGCAGGCCAAGTCCGCGGGCGATCGACCGCATCAGCGCGTTGCCCACCGTCTCCATGGCGCGGTAGTAGTCCGCTGCCGCCGCGCGCCAGCCGGGCAGGGCCTCTTCGGCCGGCAGGGGTGTCGGCTCGCACAACGGATCGTCGGAAACCGAGGCATCAGCCGCGTCGACAAGACCCGGATCGGCAAGGTCCGGACCCATGTCGATGCCTTCCTTGTAGGAAACGGCTGCCGGCTGCAAAGGGAACCAGCCGCGATAGACGTTCTTTTTGCTGCGGTCGAAATTCCAGCGCAGCAATTTCTGCTTCTCCCCGTCGGGAAGCGCGAAGATGCGCAGCAATTGCGCCCTTCTTTCCGGCGTCAGCCGGTCATCGCCGGGAAAGTCCCGGACGGCCATGAAGCCGATCCCCGAAGCTGCGGCCATGATCCTGGCGTCGGTACGGTCACGGGCGGGCGAGGACGGCCCGAACAGATCCTCAATGCCGATGGTTTCGATGTCCGGTGTCATGGCTTCAGGTCCACTGCATCACGATAAGCGATGGCGTTGTATCAAAGCTTTTCAATTGACCCAATCGGGTCGGCCATTACCTTGCCGCCTATTCTCTTCACCTATGGATCAAGGACGATGGCCAAATATCAGGGCGGATGCCTATGCAAGGCGGTGCGCTATCGCGTCGACGCAGCCCCCATCAACGAACGCGTCTGCCACTGCCGGCTGTGCCAGAAGGTGATTGGCGCCGCCTTCAACGCACGCGTGCTGTTTCGCGTCGATGAAGTGACGATCGAGGGGTCACTGGCGATGGTGAACACCTCACCCGATCTCAAGCGCGGCTTTTGCCCAAGCTGCGGCACGACGATGTTCTCCCGGCGCGATTCCGCCGGCATCATCGGCATCACCACCGGTTCGCTCGACGATCCCACGGCCTTCAAGCCGCAAATGCATATTTTCACGGCCTCGAAGCAGCCCTGGGTGATGCTTGACGATGGCCTGCCGCAGTATGAAGGCGCACCGCCAGGCTGAAGCTTTTGCCTTTTTCCGCAAGGGAGAAAGGAGCCTCAAGCATGAACAAAATTTAATCGAAAGAGACACGAGATAGCCGGCAAAGCGTCATTGGCGGGCCATCATCGTGTCCCTATTTATGGGGCGCGGGTACGGCATTCGAGGAGACGACGGATGAACGACAGCATCAGCACCCTGGACGAGCTTTTGAGCGATCCGATGGTCCTGCTTGTGATGGAGCGCGATCGTGTGCGCCCCGAACAGGTGCGCATGCTGCTCGAACGGGTTCGCCGGACTTCCGTCGACGAGCCTATGGTGCCGCCGGCCCATATGGTGGCCAAAAGCTGTTTCCAGCAATGGCTGCTTACTTAGCTACGGTCAGTTGGAGCTGGCCGGCAAATAGCTGTAATGGCTGCGGAAATAGGCGATTCTGAAGCCCAGGCGCGCGTAGTTGCGATAGGCAGGGCCGTCGCGCTCCTCGTGCGGCGCCTCGATGTCGGCGACGAACAGTTTCGCGCCGGCCGCAATCCCGTCGCGCACCAGCGCTTCCCCAAGCACCGCGTCGAGATCGAAGCTCGGCGCCATGACGCCGGGCACCGGCGCGTCGATGCCGCTCCAGGCCGCGCCGTCGGGCCCGATGAACAGCGAGCGCACCGCCACCACCGCGCCGTCCCGCTTGGCCATGTAGTGATGCCAGCCCTTTCGGCCGACCAGAGCCATCAGCCATGGTGAGGTGGGCAGCCGGTAGCGGCTGTCGATGAAGCCGGCCCATTCGCTTGCCGATGCCTTCGTCACACGTTCTACTGAAACCCCTTCAGCCGTGAAGAGCGGCTCGGATGACAGCGGTTCTGCCCCGCGATAAATCCGCTCCCAGCCGCCCTGGCGCTGCAGGCCGCGCGCCTCGAGCCAGCATCTGAGGCGCGATGGTTCAGTGTGCGGATTGACATAGAACCAGGGCCGCGAAATGCCGGCGGCGCGGTAGTGCGCCAGCAGCGCGTCGAGCTGGCTTTCGGTGGCCGGGCTGTCGACGCCGAAGTTCTTCACGCAGTTGAAATGGACGAACGGAATTGTCGTGCAGGTGGTCCAGGCGAGGCCGCCTTCTTGCGCTATCGAAAGGCCTTGGCTTGCGGCGAAATCGGCAGGCACGGCGGCGTAGAGGTCGAGCCAGGCATTCACCTCGGCGTGCTCGATAATACGGCTGAGGTCGCGCGAGACATCCTCGATCGCGATGACAGGCGGGCATGGTTCGGGCAGGGGCTGCAATTCTGACAGGGCGGTCTGCATGGCTCTCCTCCGTCATATGCCTTACAGTGTAAGATTAGCGGATTTTAATATAACCGCATGGCTTGTCAAGCGGCGCCTTACAAATCCGTAAATTGGATTCCGGGGATCGCCAGACTATGGCTCGGCGGGGATCGCCCCTCACGATTGTTCGACAGAAAGGCTCGATATGGCAGACATCTGCACCCAAGGCGTCGACACCGGCTTTGTCGGGCTGGGATTCGCCAAGGTGGCGTTCCTCGGCCTGGTGCAAGGCATCACCGAATTGCTGCCGATCTCTTCGACCGCCCATATGCGCATCGTACCGGCCGTGCTCGGCTGGCAGGATCCGGGCTCCGCCTTCTCCGCCGCCATGCAGCTTGCGGCCTTGGCCGCGGTGGTCAGCTATTTCTGGAGCGATGTCAGGGATATCCTGTTTGGTTCGCTCGACGCGCTGACGCGACGCGATTTCGCCGACCGGCATTTCCGGCTGGCGCTGTGGATCGTGCTGGCGACCATCCCGATCGTCATCGCCGGCGTGGCGCTGTCGGGCGTGCTCAACGCCTGCAACTCGCCGCTGCGCAGCCTGACGGTGATCGGCTGGGCCTGTATCGTGATGGCGATCCTTCTGGCGCTGGCCGAGATTTTTGCCAGCCACCGGCGCACCGTCGGCGAGGCATCGCTGACTGACGCGCTGCTCGTCGGCGTCGCCCAGATCGGCGCGCTGATTCCGGGTGTCTCTCGTTCCGGCTCGACCCTGACGGCCGCACTCGGGCTCGGCTTCAAGCGGGCCGAGGCGGCGCGGTTCTCGTTCCTGCTTGGGCTGCCCGCCATTGCGCTGGCCGGCCTCAAGGAGCTTTGGGAACTGCACAAGGTCCATCTCGACGCGCATGGCTGGTCGGTTCTGATCGTCGGACTGGTCGTCGCCTCGGTTTCCGCCTTCTTCGCCATATGGGGCCTGATGCGTGTGCTGGAGCGTTTTTCGGCCTGGCCGTTCGTCATCTATCGCGGCCTGCTTGGCGTCGTCCTGCTGCTATGCGTGGCGATGGGATGGCTTGCCTAGGGCTCTTTCACGGTATCGCTTGAAACGGGCTATATCCCTACCGGATCCTCCTGAACTTCGATTCCGGTACACGCATGGATTTTTTGACCCTCCTGCAATCGCTGCCGCTGCTGCTGGCGCTCGCCAAGGGCGCGCTGCCGTCGGTGGCGGCGTTCGGCATGGGATTTGGCCAATGGGTCGCTTCGCTGCCGCCATGCCGCGACTTTGCCTTTGAGGCGACCAGCTACCTCGTCTGCGAGGTCGACCCGAAACGGTATTCGATCGAACTGTTCTGGAAAGATCCGGCGGGCAAGCCGTTTCAATCGCTGCACAATCTCGATGCCTCGGAGCAGGCGGCCGGGCGCACCATGCTGTTTGCCATCAATGCCGGCATGTATCACCCGGACCTCGATCCGGTCGGTCTGTATGTCGAGCGCGGCAACGAAATGGCATCGGTGAAGACGGGATCGGGAAGCGGCAATTTTTCCCTGCAGCCGAACGGCATTTTCTACATGAGCAACGGCAAGGCCACGGTCCGCGCCACAAGGGATTTCCTGAAAAAGCGACCGCCGCTCGACTATGCGACGCAATCCGGGCCGATGCTGGTGATCGACGGCAAGCTGCATCCGAAATTCCAGGCCGACAGCACCTCGCGCAAGACGCGCGACGGCGTCGGCGTGCGGAAGGACGGCGTCGCCGTCTTTGCCATTTCGAACGGCACGGTGACCTTCCATGCCTTCGCCCGTCTTTTCCGCGATGCGCTCGGCTGCGACAACGCGCTTTTCCTCGACGGCACGATATCGAGCCTGTTCGCGCCGGCCATCGGCCGCAACGACGACTACTGGAATCTCGGGCCGATGATCGGCGTCTTCAGGAAATCCTAGCGGCTTTGCCAACCCGCTTGCCGCCGATCGCTCGCACTGGAAGCCAGATTTTGCGGCCCGGCGCGCTCGAAAAAAACTTGATTCAAACTTTATTGGTAATTTCTCGTTCATAACTCGATCTGGTTTGTCCGTCGGCTGTCGTTTTGCCCTCGGTCTGTTGTGTTTTGAGTACAGGTCCAGATGCGGATTCCGGGCGCCATCAGTTTTTTGATCGCATCGCTATGCCTTGCCGGCTGTACATCGACGGCCGGCGTCGACGCGCTGGATTTGCAGAAACCGTCGAACGAAACCACCAGTTCCGTGATACGGCCGCCCGCGCCGATCGCCGCGGCTCCGAAGGCGATGGCCAGGAGCGCGCCGAGGGCCGAAAGGGCGCCCGAGCCTGACAATGGTCTGCCTGACAATGGTCTGGAAGACGACAATGCTGCCGCCGAAAATACTCGGCCTTTCGGCCTTGCGGAAGAAGAGACGGTGTCGTTTCCGGCGCCTGAACTGCCCGACAGCGCCGAACCGCCGGTCGAGCCGGCTGCGCTCGTGTCGCCGCCGAGGCTGTTGAGCCGCGCGGCACCGCCCATGCTGGCCGGGCCGGTCACCCGTTACGGCTTTCGCGATGCCAAGCCGATCAATTTCGGCCGGTCCTCGCCCCGGCACCTTGCCGTGCACGGCGTCGACGTTTCGCGCTGGCAGGGCAACGTCAACTGGGAAAAGCTGCGCGCGCAGGGCGCCAACTTCGCCTACATCAAGGCGACCGATGGTGGCGACCATCTCGATCCGATGTTCATGAAGAACTGGCGCAATGCCGACGCCGCCGGCCTGAAGCGCGGCGCCTATCACTTCTTCTACTGGTGCCGCACTGCGGGCGAACAGGCCGACTGGTTCATCCGCAACGTGCCCAAGGTCGACGGCGCGCTGCCGCCGGTGATCGACGTCGAATGGAACGGCGAATCCAGCTGCAAGCGGCGGCCGTCGCGCGAAAAGGTGCTGGAAAAGATGCAGGTGTTCATGGACAAGCTGGAGCGCCACTACGGCCAGCGGCCCATCATCTACACCGCGCCTGATTTCTATCGCGACAATCTCCGGGGCGAATTTCTCGATTATCCGTTCTGGGTGCGCGCCGTGGCGCGGCATCCGTCGAAGGTTTACCCCGACCGCAAATGGCTGTTCTGGCAGTATTCCGGCTCCGGCCTGTCGCATGGTGTCACCGGCCGCATCGACCTCAACGTCTTCCATGGCGACGAACGGCAATGGCGCGCCTGGGCCGGTGGACGGATTTCCGTCGCCGACGCCGACTGAGGCCAGCCTATCAGGCCCGGCGTACTTCGCGCTCGCGTATGTCAGCCGTCTGGGCCAGCACCCAGTCCCGGAACACCTTGATCTTGGGCGTGTTGCGGCGGCTTTCCAGGTGGACGAGCCAATAGCCGTCGCCATCTGATCCCAGCACTTCAAATGGCTGTATCAACTGGCCCTTTGCCAGCAGGGCGCTGTAGATGTTGCGGGTCAGGATCGCGGCGCCCTGGTCGGTTAGCGCCGCCATTGCATCGTAAGCCTGCGAACCCAGGTTCGGTCCGGCCATGACGCGATCGGGCTCGAAGGGCACCCCGGCTGCTTCGAACCAGATTTTCCACCAGGGATCGTCGGCACAGCACAGCGCCACCTTGTAGAGATCCTCAGGATGGCGAATGCCACCCACGCTCTCGGCCAGTTTCGGGCTGATCATTGGCGTATAGTCCGCCTTGAACAGGTAATGGGCCGTCAGGCCGGGCCATTTTCCGGTGCCGGTTCTGATCCCGATATCCATGTCCTCGCGCGTGAAGTCGACCAGCCGGGACGACGTATTCACCTTCACGGCGAGATCGGGATGCATCAACTGGAATGTTCCGAGCCACACGGCCAGCCAGTTCGATGCGAATGTTTCCGAGGTTGTGACGGACAGCACGCCAGTCGCTCCACCTTTTGTGGCGACCCACGCATCGGCCAGGGTCGAGAAGGCGCCCGTTGCGTGCGGCGCCAATTGCTGTCCAGCTTCGGTCAAGGCGATTTGCCTTGTTTTTCTTATAAAAAGAGGCGTTCCGGCGCGCTCTTCCAGCACCTTGATCTGATAGCTGGCCGCCGACTGTGTCATGCCGAGTTCCTCGGCCGCCTTGGTGAAACTGCCCAGCCGCGCCGCGGCTTCAAAGACGCGAATGGCGCCCAGTGGTGGTAGCTCCCAACTCATGACGCATCAATCCTCCTGATGCATGCTACGCGACGTTCGATTGGAAGCCAAGGCCGTGAACAGGCATACTCTGGTCATCAACTCGAACCCGAAAGGACACGGCAATGACCCTCTACAACACACTTCGTCGTCCGGTGCTCGACCTCTTCACCGCTCCGTTCAGACCCCGCACGCGTGGCCTGCTCGACCACCGTGCGCTGTCGGATCATTTCCTGCGCGATATCGGCGTGCTCGACGGACACGCCTCTGCCGGCAGCACCCGTTGACTTGCGTGCCCCGCTGACTTGCGTGCCCCGCTGACTTGAGTGCATTGACCGGTGCAAACGGGAGGAAAGGATGAGCGTATCTGCGGAGGCCCTGGCGAAGAGCCGTCAGACGATCTCCTCCTACGAGGATTATGCGGAACAGTATGATGCAGTCGTGCGGCATGTTCCCAACCCGAGGGAGCAGGCAGCGCTAAGGCGCCTCGTGGCGATCGCCGGCACAGGCGGCCAGATTCTGGAAGTCGGGTCGGGAGCGGGATACGACGCCGACTTTCTGGAGACCTTGGGCGCTAGGGTTCGGCGCACCGACGCGACAAGGCGGTTTCTTGAGCTGCAGGCCGCGCGCGGCAAGCACGGTGAACTGCTCGATCTCATCACCGATGATCTCGGCGGCCCCTACGACGCAGTCTTGGCCCTGTGCGTCCTGATCCATGTGCCTCGCGACCAGACCGACCAGGTCCTTGCCAAGATAGCCGGGTCGCTGCGGCCAGGCGGCGCGTTCCTCGTATCGATGCGCAATGGCGATGGTGAGACGAGCGGCGAATATCATACCGTCTACTGGCGCAGGGACGACTTTGCGGCCCGCATCGAAAGCGCCGGGCTGGTCCTCATCAGGGACGACTTCAACATCGGCCGCAACAACGAAGAGTGGAACACGTTCCTGGCCGTGAGACCGTCGTGACTGGATCCGTCACCTCCGATTTTTGCGAATAGGCGAGACATTGCCGCCGCAGTGCTGTCTAGTGCCTGTTCCTGCACTCCGGGGGGATCAGGGTGGAGCTGGAACTCAAATTTCTGCTTGTCGGCTTTGCCTGCGCGGTCTCCGGCATGCTGTCGCTCATCACCTTCGTGAAGTGGCGCGAGGTGCAGACCCTCAGCCGCTGGTTGCCGACGCCGGGAAAGATCATCTCGTCACGCGTCGAGGCGCGTGAGGTCAGAAGCTCGGGCGCTGGCTCGGACAGCACCGATACCACTGAGATGCGCAATTTCCCGGCCATCACCTTCGAATACAAAGTCGGCGGCAAGAAATTTCAAAGCTCGCGCTACAGCGTGAAGGAGAATTTGGGGAACTTTGAAGTCCCCGAAACCCTTGCGCAGTTTCCCCGCGGCGCGGAGGTGACCGTCTTCTACAATCCAGCCGACCCGAGCAAAGCCGTAATCGAGCGCACCATGCCGGATGGTGCCTTCAAGTTCATGGCCCAGCTCTCGGCCGGTTTGGTGATCGGCACGGCGGTTCTGGTGTTTTCCGTCGGCGGCGTGCTCGAGGCGATCCGGCCGCATCTGCCCAAACCACAAAACCTCGGTGCCGCGGCATTGCTGCTGTTCATGGGCCTGTTCGCCCTGCGCATGGGCTTTGCCCAGAAGTCGCTTGCCGAGCAGGCGGCAAAATGGCCGGTCGCCGCCGGCCGCATCGATGCGTCAGGTCTGCAGGCGCTGCGAAGCCATTCAAGCTATCAACGCTGGCGCACTGTTTTCAAATCTCGCATCGTCTACAGCTATGGCGTCGCCGGCCAGCGCTACAGCGCCGACCGCGTCACCTTCGGCGCCACGGTCACGGCTTCGCTGCCCGGCCTCGTCGGTGGCCAGGCGCGTCGCTACGTCGAGGGCAGCAAGGTCGACGTGCACTATGATCCCGCCAACCCCGGCTCGGCCGTGCTCGAATGCCGGGTGCGCGGGCTCTGGCTGTTGTGGGTCTGTTCGGCGGGATTTCTCGGCGGCGCTGCCTTTCTGGTCGGGCTGGTGTGAGGACCGGTTTTTGGCTTCCAAAACGCTCCCCGGAGACATCCTGTGATCATTCGCAAACTGGCCGTTGTGTTCCTGGGCCTGCTCGGCTCGCTGCAGACGGCGAGCGCCGGGGAATGTCTGCTGAGCCACGCCACCTACCGCGAGCCGCGCTCGGGCGCCGTTCTGCAATTTCGGCCGCTCGCCAACGAGCCGGCGGCGCTGACGGCCGAGGTGTTTTCGCTGACCGTTCCCCATACCGACACCCGCCTGCCAGCCGACATCACTTGGACGAATGGCAAGAATTCGTTTCCGCTCGGCACCATCCGCCACACCTGCACCGACGACGACCGCGAAGCCGGCCTGCAGGATGGCAGCGGCCTGTGCAGGATATGGGATGGACAGGTCTATGCCTTGACCGGCGGCGGCGCCGAGCAGTTGAATTCGAGCGAAGCGACACCAGCGCCGAAAGGCCTGTTGCTGCCCGATTTCGGCGCCGCTTTCACCGAATGGGCCGATTTCGCCAACGCCAATCCCAATGGCTCGGCATGGGACGCCTTTACTTTGACAGGATGCAGCGATGAATAGCGCCATGAGATCGATCACCTGGGCCTGTGCCCTGTTTGGATGCGTGGCGGTATCGGCGGTGGCACGTGCGGACGAGCCGGCTCCGTCGCGCCCGCCCATCGACAAATGCGTCTGGGAGAAGTTGACGGACAAAACTGTCGGGCTTGCCGCCTGGGTGCAGCGCTGCGATTTCGGCTTCCGCCAGATCCACTTCGAATTCACCGGCAACGCTCTCGCCATCAAATACAGCGATGGCGGCGCGGCCGATCCTCTTGTCGAGTTGTATGACATTAAGCCCGGCGAAACCGCAGAGGCCTCATTGCAGCGCCTGTTCCGCGAAAAGACCGACAAGGCCGTCAGCGCCCGCTGCGTGCTGGCGCCTTACACGGAGGGCACCGTGCCCGCCGGCATCAAGCGCTACACATTCAGCCCCGACGCTGCTTATGCGAAAGAGCTGGAAGCGAAGACCGATCCCAACGAGGTTCCGGACCCGCCCTGCGGCGACTGGGGTGAAATGCCCGACGGCATCCAGTATTTCGAGGTACCAGCTGGGGCAGCGCGCAAGCTGCTGTTCGTCCGCATAGGTCAGGACGAGCCGTTGTTTGACGAGCAGACACTGCAGGTGTTGCCGTCGGGGTAGGGAGTGTGATCCGGATTGGGCGGGCGACTCTCCCCTTCTCCCCTTGTGGGAGAAGGTGGATCGGCGCGCAGCGTCGAGACGGATGAGGGGTGCTGGAAGAAACTGGGCGTTATAAAATATCGAATGATTTTAAATCTTTACGGCTTGGGCGGTGACCCTTCCAGCACCCCTCATCCGACCGAGCTTCGCTCGGCCACCTTCTCCCACAAGGGGAGAAGGGAAGACGCACCTGATCGCTACCCTTAAGACATTTCGGCCCGATCTTACGACCGGGCCGATAACGTTGCGTTTTGGACTAGCGTCTCGGATGTCGCTCAGCTGCACCCGCTCGTGGCACCACAAGTATCGCACTTCTCACAGGTCCCGTTCCGCACCATCGTAAAGTTCTGGCACTCGGAGCAGGAATTGCCGGTGTAGCCTTGCAGCAGTGACTTGGCTCGGCGGTCGTTGGCGAGTTTCTTTGCCTCGGCCGCTTCATTGGCCGCGGCGTCGGTGAACAGTGCCGCCGTGGCGTCCGAAGCAGCGCCCGCCGCTTCTTCGAAAGCGATGTCCTCGGCCAATTCCTTCGCCCGTTCCTCATAGTCGCGCTTGTAGGCGACCGCCTCGTCGGTGGCCGGCTTCAACGCCAGCACGTTGGAGCCGGAGAAGGCGGTCGGCGCCGAGCGGGCAGGGGCGCCCGAGGGAGCCGCAAAACCCTTCGGGTCGTTGCCGCTCACCCGCGACACCAGCTTCACCGGCGAGGCGCCACGGGTCAGGCCCTTGGAGACCGCGTCGGTCTTGCCTTCGCTGATGCCACGGCCAAGTGCGGTGTTGGAAAAGTCCGACTGGTCGACATGGGCGAGGTCGTTGCGGCCGAGATAGGAAATCGCGAGTTCCCGGAACACGTAGTCGAGGATCGACGTCGCGCTCTTGATCGCATCATTGCCTTGCACCATGCCGGCCGGCTCGAACTTGGTGAAGGTGAAGGCGTGCACATATTCGTCGAGCGGCACGCCATATTGCAGGCCGAGCGAGATAGCGATGGCGAAGTTGTTGAGAAGGCCACGCAGGGTCGCGCCTTCCTTGTTCATGTCGATGAAGATCTCGCCGAGACGGCCATCGTCATATTCGCCGGTGCGCAGGAAGATGGTGTTGCCACCGATCTTGGCCTTTTGCGTGTAGCCCTTGCGGCGCCCGGGCAGCTTTTCCTGCTCGCGCGACACGCGCTCGATGATGCGCTCGACGATCCGCTCGGTGATCTGTGCGGCACGCGCCGCCGCCGGTGCGGCGATCAGCTGTTCGATCGCCTCGTCCTCGTCGTCCTCGCCATCGGCGAGCAGCGAGGCGTTGAGCGGCTGCGACAGCTTCGAGCCGTCGCGGTAGAGCGCGTTGGCCTTCAGCGCCAGCTTCCACGACAGCATGTAGGCGCCCTTGGCGTCTTCCACCGTCGCGTCGTTCGGCATGTTGATGGTCTTGGAGATGGCGCCGGAGATGAAGGGCTGCGCCGCCGCCATCATCTGGATGTGGCTGTTGATCGACAGCGAGCGCTTGCCGATCTTGCCGCACGGGCTGGCGCAGTCGAACACCGCCAGGTCTTCGGCCTTGAGGAAGGGCGCGCCTTCCAGTGTCATTGCACCGCAGACATGGATGTTGGCGGCCTCGATGTCCTTCCTGGAGAAGCCCAGCGCCGGCAGCATCTCGAACGAGAAGTCGTTGAGCTGCTCGTCGGTGAAGCCAAACGTCTCCTTCACCCAGTCGGCTCCGAGCGTCCACTGGTTGAAGACGAACTTGATGTCGAAGGCCGACTTCAAGGCTGCGTTGAGCGCCGCGATCTTGTCGTCCGTGAACCCCTTCGCCTTGAGCGCGCCGGGATTGATCGCGGGCGCCTGGTTGAGATTGCCGTGGCCGACCGCATAGGCCTCCATCTCGCCGATCTGGGCTTCGGAGTAGCCGAGCGTGCGCAGCGCTTCCGGCACGGCGCGGTTGATGATCTTGAAATAGCCGCCGCCGGCCAGCTTCTTGAACTTCACCAGCGCGAAATCGGGCTCGATGCCGGTGGTGTCGCAATCCATGACCAGGCCGATCGTGCCGGTCGGCGCGATGACGGTCGCCTGCGCATTGCGGTAGCCATGCTCCTCGCCGAGCTCGATGGCGCGGTCCCAGGCAGCCTTGGCGTGCACCGCAAGGTCCTGCTGCTTCAGGTCGGAGGCGACCAGCGGCACCGGGTTGACGGCGAGCTTCTCATAGCCCTGCTTGTCGCCATAGGCGGCACGGCGATGGTTGCGCATGACGCGCAGCATGTTCTGCGCATTGCGGTCGTAGTCGGCAAAGGCGCCGAGTTCGGCGGCCATCTCGGCCGAGGTGGCATAGGCCGTGCCGGTCATGATCGCGGTGAGCGCGGCGCAGATGGCGCGGCCCTCGTCGGAGTCGTAAGGGATGCCCGACGTCATCAGCAGGCCGCCGATGTTGGCGTAGCCAAGACCGAGCGTACGGTATTCGTAGGACTGCTTGGCGATCTCCTTCGACGGGAATTGCGCCATCATGACCGAGATTTCGAGAACGATGGTCCACAGCCGCACGGTGTGCTCGTAGGCAGCGATGTCGATCGTGCCGTCGGCGTTGCGGTAGGGCAGGAGGTTGATCGAGGCCAGGTTGCAGGCCGTATCGTCGAGGAACATGTATTCCGAGCACGGATTGGACGCCCGGATCGCACCGGCCGAAGCGCAGGTGTGCCAGTCGTTCATCGTCGTGTTGAAATGCAGGCCCGGATCGGCCGACGCCCACGCGGCGTAGCCGATCTTTTCCCACAGGTCTCGCGCCTTCAGCGTCTTCAACACCTTGCCGTCCTTGCGGGCGGTGAGGTGCCAGTCGGCATCGTCCTCGACGGCGCGCAGGAAATTGTCCTTCAGCGACACAGAATTGTTGGAGTTCTGGCCCGAAACCGTGAGGTAGGCATCCGAATCCCAGTCGGTGTCGTAGGTCTTGAACGACATCGACGTGTAGCCCTGCTTGGCGAACTGGATGACACGGTAGATGTAGTTCTCCGGCACAGCCGACTTCTTGGCCGCCTTGATCTCGCGCTTCAGCGCGGTGTTGATCGACGGGTCGAAGCAATCGTCGTCATGGCCTTCGCAGTTGACGCAGGCCTTCATGATCGCTTCGAGATGCTTCTTGACGATCTTGGAGCCGGTGACCAGCGAGGCGACCTTCTGCTCTTCATTGACCTTCCAGTCGATGAATTCCTCGATATCGGGATGGTCGGCGTCGACAATGACCATCTTGGCGGCGCGGCGCGTCGTGCCGCCCGACTTGATGGCGCCCGCCGCGCGGTCGCCGATCTTGAGGAAGCTCATCAGGCCGGACGAGCGGCCGCCGCCGGACAGCTTTTCGCCTTCGCCGCGCAGCAGCGAGAAGTTGGATCCGGTGCCGGAGCCGTATTTGAACAGCCGCGCTTCACGCACCCAAAGGTCCATGATGCCGCCCTCGTTGACGAGGTCGTCCTGCACGCCCTGGATGAAGCAGGCATGCGGCTGCGGATGCTCATAGGAGGATTTCGACTTGGTCAACTTGCCGGTGAACGGGTCGACATAGAAGTGGCCCTGGCTTGGGCCGTCGATACCATAGGCCCAGTGCAGGCCGGTGTTGAACCATTGCGGGGAATTCGGCGCCACGCGCTGGGTGGCCAGCATGTAGGCAAGCTCGTCGCGGAAGGCGCGGGCGTCTTCTTCTGACGCCTTGAAGTAGCCGCCCTTCCAGCCCCAGTAGGTCCAGGTGCCGGCCAGCCGGTCGAAGACCTGGCGCGCGTCGATCTCGGAACCGTAGCGCTCGGCTTCCGGCAGCTTGGCAAGCTCGGCCTCATCGGCGACGGAGCGCCACAGGAAGGAGGGGACGTCGTTCTCCTCGATCTTCTTCAGCCGCGCCGGGACACCGGCCTTGCGGAAATACTTCTGCGCCAGGATGTCGGCGGCAACCTGTGAGAACTGCGCCGGCACATCGATATTGTCGAGACGGAACACCACCGAGCCATCCGGATTCTTGATCTCCGAAAGCGCCTTGCGGAATTCGATTTCCGCGTAAGCCGATTGCCCTTGCTTGGTGAAACGACGCTCGATGCGCATTGGTCCTATCCCTTTTGTCTATATATAGCGCTTTCGTCAGGGGATTTCTGCCCCCAATGCGAAACGCGCATGTCCGCCGCCTGCCGGCGTTCGAAAACGGCCGGCTCTCCATTTCGCAGTCTCCGCCGGCCCTGCTGGTCAAACTCCTTGCGAAGTGCCTGTCCAACACGCCGACGAACCCCGCGGGTCCCTCAAAACTGATTTTTTTCCGATTCCCTCACTCGAGGGAAGTTCACACTATCTAGCGTCGAACCTGCCTGCAAACACTAAATATAGTGTTAACAGACAATTTATTCCAGTCCGACAATTCTCCCTATTGTCCCCAACCGCCCCACAACCCCAACGCTTCCGCCGGCCTCGTAAACGGGCGGAAATGCGGGCAAAAACGCACATAATCCGGGAAAAAGACCGGGCTCAGAACTTTCCGGTCGCACTCTCAACAGGAGCGCATGGCCTATAAAAGGCGACTCGTTTTGCGCCGTCAAGGATTCGTTTGCGTAGCTTTTGTGACCCCAACATCTTGTGTGTCACATATGTGGATAACGGGGATAGAATTGCCGCGCGGCGATCTCTTCGCCACTGTATCACGAGGGATCAGCCGTAATGCATTTTCGGCTTTGGCTCGGTGCCGGTGAACTGCACCCCGACGCGGTCCTTGCGGCGCCAGCGAACCTCGCACCGATAGGCGATGCCGTCGAGCGGCACGTAGAGAAGGAAGCGATCGGGAACCCGAGCCTCGAGGGGTATCTTCAGTTCGGCACCGCTGTCGTGCTGATTGCGCAGCGTGCAGCCGACCTCCGAGTTCTGAATCCCGGTGATGATCGTTCCGCCCTTGAGCACGCGCGGACGATGGTCGCGCTTGGGCTCGCCGGAATCTTCCGGCAGTGGGTCTACAGGGTTCACCATCGATAACACGCCAGACCGAGCGATTCTTATGCGTGAATGATTAGCAGACCATTCACGGCCCCGCATCGAAAACCGTGCGGGCGTACTTGGTGTGGAGCGGACTCCTGGAACCGGAGATCGCGGCCGATCAGGGAAATCTATGCGGATCGGCGCAGAAATAGGCGATGATCTGGCAAAGGTCGGGTTCGTTGATCATGCGTACCGCGTCCTTGGAACTGACCCATTTGCGGGTGCGCGAATTTTTTTCCTTCCAACGATCCGCGATCTTGTCGACGTGCAACGGAAACACCAGGACTTCGCACGGCACTTCCTCGCCGGAAGCCAACACCTTGGCGTAGAAATAACGACCGGCCTCAAGGTGCGACACCGTTCCGCGCAGTCCGGCCTCCTCGCCGGCCTCGCGCGCGGCAGCCTCGCAGAGCGGCTCCCTGGCCTCCGGCCAACCCTTGGGCAACACCCAGCGGCCGGTATCGCGGCTGGTGATCAGCAGGACCTCGACGCCATTACCGGTATCCCGCCAGGGTAGGGCAGCAACCTGCAGACGACACGGCGCCGTGCCGAAGAGTCGCCGGACCCTTTCAGCCAGATGGTTGTGCGTCGTTGGCCTTGTCAACATCGGAGAAGCTAGCCCCAGCCTCCAGAATCGTTTTGCCGCCTCACGAATCTTACGGCCAATGGTCAGCAATAAAAGTAAAAACTTTGGATGCACTGGCCAATTTCCGCCAACAAAGGTCGAATTCACAGGAAATCGTACCCTGTGGGCCCATTCCGAAAGCAAATGGTACCCGGGAGTGGCTACAAATTTAGTAAAAACGCGCTGTCGCGAATCAGCCGGCGTGATCGTCGGCGATCGGCTTCTGATAGGTGAAGCCCATGTCCCACGGGAAATAGATCCAGGTGTCCTGGCTGACTTCGGTCACGAACGTATCGACCAGCGGCCTGCCTTTTGGCTTGGCGTAGACAGTGGCGAAATGCGCCTTCGGCATCATCGCGCGCACAATGCCCGCCGTCTTGCCGGTATCGGTCAGGTCGTCGATGATCAGCACGCCGGCGCCGTCATCGGCCAGCAGGGCGGGGGTGATCTCCTTGAGAACCTGCAGTTGCCCCTGGCTGGTGTAATCGTGATAGGAGGCGACGCAGACCGTCTCGATAACGCGGATGCCGAGTTCGCGCGAGATGATGGCAGCCGGAACCAGTCCGCCGCGCGTGATGCAGACGATCGCTTTCCATTGCCCCTTGTTGGCACCCGCAAGCCGCCACGCAAGCGCGCGGGCGTCACGATGGAACTGGTCCCAGGAGACTGGAAAGGCTTTTTCGGGAAGGGACATGTCGCGCACTCCGCAGCACGCGGGGATCGCGCGCAAAGAAAACAGGGGAATGCGCGCGGAATTAACTGGAAAGCCTTGGCCTTGGCAAGGGCAGGGGCCGGCGATCGCTGTGGACTAAAAGCGCGTCGCGTTGAACGGATTCAAGCGACGCGCTTTAAGTTTTTGTTTTCTGCGTGTCGTTCTCCCAAAACCAGGGTCCGTTTTGGGCGACACGCACTAGCGCGACAGGAAGGCCGCCACCGGCGCCGTGCGCAGAACGGTGCGCGTCACGCCGCCGAACAGAAGCTGGCGCAGCCAGGAGTGGCTGTAGGCGCCGAGCACCAGCAGATCGGCGCCGGTCTCCGCGATTCTGGTCTGGATGATGTCGTCGATGGAATTGCCGCCCGACCTTTGCACCGAGACGCTGACGGTGGCGCCATGGCGCGACAGCGCGGACGCGATTTCGGCGCCGGCGGCTTCCGGGCTCTCGTCGAGCGAGTCTGGTGGGTCGATGACCAATATGTCGGTTTTCTCGGCTTCGATGATGAACGGCAGCGCGTCGAAGGCGGCGCGGGCGGCTTCCTTGCTGCCGTTCCAGGCGAGCAGCACATGCTTGAAGGTGGTGACTAGCGGGCCGGCGTGCGGCACCACCAGCACCGGGCGCCCGGCATCATAGACCAGCGTATCGACATCCGCGCTCGGGTCGCCGCCCGTCTCGCGCTGCGCGGCGATGATCAGATCGGCGGCGCGCACGCTGGAAATGCCGGTCAGCGCGCTGTCGCCCGAAAAGCTCTCCAGGCTTCGCCACTCGAAGGAAAGTCCGGAGTTCTCGATATGCCGGAGAAAAATGGCCTGTAGCTTCTCGGCCCGCTCGCGGTTCATGTCGGCCGAAACCTGCAGGAACTCGGTGTCCGGAAAGCCGGTGGCCGAGGTGTAGGGCACCGGAAGCGTTTCGGCGTGGATACCGGTCAGATGGCTCTGGAACCGGTTGGCGAGCGGAACGGCGCAGTCCAGCACGCGCTCGGCGTCCTGTTCGTTTTGCAAAATGGCGACGATGGTCTTGAATCGCATGGTAATCCCCTCAGTTTACAAGCGATAGAATTGCGGCCGATCGAACTCGCATGAAGGAAACGTCGCAGCGTCGTGCTTGGTTCCGGTCTGGACCAGATCAGCCCGGATTGCTGGCGAACCCGGCCACCATTGCCTCGACATCGGCACGCGCTGCGTCAAGCGCTTCCTGGCTGCGGGCGCGCACGACCAGTTCGGTCCAGAATTTGCCATCGCCATATTTCGGATAGGAGCCGATGATCGTGTCCGGATGCGCTTTCTGGATGTCGCCCAGCGGTCCGCCGATGAGGCCTTCGCCGAAGGGACAGTGCACGCTTGCCGATAGCATCCGGGTGCCGGCCTTCAGCGTCGGCACGACATTGTCGAGCATCGCCTGGAAGATCGACGGGACGCCGGCCATGACATGGACGTTGCCGATGCGGAAGCCGGGCGCAACGGACACCGGGTTGTCGATGAGATCGGCGCCGCGCGGCATCCGCGCCATGCGTTTGCGGGCCTCGGTGTATTCGATGCCGCGCGCGGCATAGCTTGCCTCGAGCATGGCATAGGCCTTGGCATCGTATTCGCAAGGCACGCCGAAGGCCTTGGAAATCGAATCGGCCGTGATGTCGTCATGCGTCGGGCCAATGCCGCCGGTGGTGAACACATAGGTGTAGCGTGCGCGCACGGCATTCACCGCCGCGACGATCTCGTCTTCCTCGTCCGGAACGATACGCACTTCCTTCAGGTCGATGCCGATCGCCGTCATGATATCGGCGAGATGGCCGATGTTCTTGTCCTTGGTGCGGCCGGACAGTATCTCGTCACCGATGACGAGCATGGCGGCGGTTACGATTTCGGGCATGGAAGGCTCCGGCAAGACGAGTCGCCTCAGATAGCGCGGCGCGGCAGCAGCCGCAATGCCGGCTGGGCGGCGAACAATCTGTGCCGGTATGCGAGATATCCATCGAACCAGGCCCGGTTTCGATGCAAGGTTGCAGCGGCACCGGATGCGGCTAAGCTCAAGCCGGTTCTGGTGCGGGTGAACAATGCTCCTGTCGATTCTGTCATGGCTGCTGGCCGGACTTTTGTTGCTGGCGGTCCTGGGGATCACAAGCCTGGTGCTGGCGACGCTGTGGATCGCGGCCAAGGCCGAAAGGCTGGTGCCGCCGGTCGGAAAATTCATCGAGGTCGACGGCAACCGCATCCACTATGTCGACCAGGGCGAGGGGCTGCCGATCGTCTTCCTGCACGGGCTTGGCGCCCAGCTCCACCATTTCCGGCACACCCTGTTCGGCCGGCTAGGTGCGGGCTACCGGTTGATCGCGCTCGATCGACCGGGAGCGGGCTATTCGGTGCGTGCGAGCGGCGCAACGGGGCGGCTGCCCGAACAGGCCGAGATCGTGCGACGCTTCATTGAAGCTCTCGGGCTTGAAAAGCCGCTGGTGGTCGGTCATTCCCTGGGAGGTGCCATCGCGCTGACCCTGGCGGTGGAACATCCCGAGGCGATTTCCGGCATCGCTCTTCTGGCGCCATTGACCCATATGGAAGCCGGCGGGCGCGAAAAGTTCGGCTCACTCTATATTCCGTCACGCCTGTGGCGCTGGATCATGAGCTATACGGTGGCGATACCGACAAGCCTCAGATATGCGCGGCCGACAATGGAATTCATCTTCGCGCCGCAGGTCCTGCCCGGCGATTACATGGTCGGAGGCGGCGGCTGGCTCGGGCTCAGGCCGGCCCATTTCTACGCCATGTCCTCCGATGTCGTGGCGATTGAGCGCGACCTTGGCCGCATCGAGAAGCGCTATGGCGAGATCGCCATGCCGGCCGGCATTCTGTTCGGCGATGCCGATCGCGTCACCACCTTCCACACCCAGGGCGCGCCGATGAGGTCAAGGATCGAGGGGCTCGATTTCGAATTGGTCGAGGGCATGGGGCACATGCCGCAATTCGTCGCGCCGGAGCGGATCGTCGCCTTCATCGAGCGCGTCGCCAATCGAGCCTTCGCCGGTCGGGCATCACCGCCGGCTCACGACAATTTCACTGAACCATCAGGCTGATTGCCGGTTTTACCCGTGTCGCACCCAAGGCGGCAAAGACACGGAGTAGTTCAATGGTCACGAAACTTCTTGCAGCATCCGTTCTGACGATTGGTCTTGCCACATCGGCGATGGCACAGTCGTCGGACAGCACCTACCTCAACAATCACGACTGGTGGCCGTTCGGCAATGGAAACCATACAAGCGTCGATACCACCACCACCGGAAGCATCAACGGYGACCGCTCAGGATTGAACACCCTGGGCAATACCGGCCCGATCGGCCCTTGTGCCTCCGACACCGCCGGTCCCGATGCGAATGCCCAAGGGAACGTGAACGATCAGTATTGCGGCAAATAGTCGGAGCACGAGCCCGAAAACCGAGTCATCGGTTTTCGGAAAAGATCTCGCTCAAAAGACAAAACCCGCAGGGCAGCCGCCGGCTGCGGGACGTCTTCTCTCCGGACGTCCGCGGTCGGCGCCGTGCCTGCCCGATTACTGAGACCAGGATACAAGAATTTAATCGGAGACTTCTGTCTGCGGGCGGTCCCGGCCGTCGGCCAGTTCGTCGTGCCATTTGCCTTCGGCGTCCTCGTACTGGATGCCGTCCGTAGCCCCGGCGACCTGTTGCTCGGCCGAAGCGATTTCGGCGGCGCGCAGTGCGTCCTGATGCGTGGGAAACGTCTCCGAGAAGGTCGCACCGACCTTATAGGCCCAGCCGCCGTCATGCTCGACGATCTTGTAAGTCAGCTTCGCCATCAAAACCTCCAGTTGAAAGGTCCGCCTGCTCAATGCAGCCGGCCGTCGGGCAGTCTGTCGTCGGGCACCAGCACTTCCGATTCCTTGGCGGCTTCAATCAGTGCCCGGCGCGCATCTGCTGTCGAACGATAACCTTCCAGCACTTTGAGGCAAGTGTCGAGGGCATCACGATGGCGCGGACCGCGATTGAGCGGCCAAACGGTCATCAGGCACTCCGCCGCTTCCTGGGCACTGCGGATATGGCGATATTTGCCGACGTGGCCAAGTTCGACGACGACCGGCACTTCAAAAGGTTTGTTGTCCATCATGGCCGCAACGCAAAGCAGCCAATTTGGTTGCAACCATGTCCTTGAGCCTGCGCCCAAAAGTCGCGTCGCGTTTGCGACACGCTCTAGGTCCTTGTTTGACGCATGTCGTCATCCCAAAACCGGATCCAATTTTGGGTGACATGCACGGGCGTCTCAGTAGCCGCAATCGTTGCGCAACCAGCGTGCATTTGCCCAGCCGGTCCTGCCTCCGATCTCGACCTGATACCAGTTGCCGCGGCGGTCGAAGATCTCGGTGTGATCGCCATTGAACAACTGGCCGATCATCCGCGACGACGAGTTCGGCCGTGTCCGCACGGCAAGAAAGCCGCTGCCGGTCGCCAGATTGTAGCGGCCGGACAGGCCGTGCACCGTGCCCTCGCAATATTGCGCGCTGGCCGGTGTCGACGCGCCGATCCAAAGTCCGGCCACAGCTATCAGTGCTGCAACAGGCAAGAATGCCCTGAACGACATGATTTCCTCCCAAGCCCGGCCGCGCCCGCCGCAGCCTCACCCAAGGTAACAGTTCGCGGACAGAATTGAAGCCAAGCTGTGGCAAACTGTCCAGAACTGCGGGCCGCGCCGGGATCAGGAGAACCGATCGATCAGCCCGCCGCCTTCATCCAGTGCTGCATCGTCGTCACCGAGCGGGCAAGCTGCGGCGCCGGGTGGATTGTCTCGCTGAACGTGGCCGCCGCACGCCATCCCCAGCGCGGATCGGCCAGGAAGGCGCGGGCCAGCGCCACGATATCGGCGCGGCCCTCGGCAACGATCGCTTCGGCCTGCTTCGGGTCGTCGATCAGGCCAACCGCGCGGGTCGCAATGCCGGCGCCCTTGCGCACGGCTTCCGCCAGATGCACCTGGTAGCCCGGTCCGGTGGGCAGTTTCTGCAACGGCGAGTTGCCGCCGCTCGAGCAGCAGAGATAGGCGACGCCGGCATCCTTGAGGGCTTTTGCCACTTCGATCGCATCCTCGATGTCGAAGCCGCCATCGACCCAATCCTTTACCGAGAGCCGTGCGCCGAGCATCAGATTTGGCGTTGCCTTCCGCACTGCCTTGGCGATCTCGACGGCAAGACGCATGCGGTTTTCCAGCGAGCCGCCCCAGCGGTCCGTGCGCTGGTTGGACAGTGGCGACAGGAACTGGAAGATCAGATAGCCGTGTGCTGCGTGCAGTTCGAGGAAATCGAAGCCGGCGCGTTCGGCACGTCTTGCCGCCTCGGCGAAGCGTTCGATGAGCTGCAGGATTTCTTCTTCCTCCAGCGCTCGCGGCACGTTCCAGCCGGTGTCGTAGGCGATGGCCGAGGCCGACACCGTCTGCCAGGGATCCTCGTTTGGCTGCAGCGGCCCGCCCCCCTCCCACGGCTTGCGGTTGGAGGCCTTGCGGCCGGCATGGGC
This sequence comes from Mesorhizobium sp. P2_E6, assembly GCF_056403835.1. Classification (NCBI taxonomy): domain Bacteria; kingdom Pseudomonadati; phylum Pseudomonadota; class Alphaproteobacteria; order Hyphomicrobiales; family Phyllobacteriaceae; genus Mesorhizobium; species Mesorhizobium sp. P2_E6. Next base: position 95,214 of record NZ_JBFUEQ010000013.1, on the reverse strand, counting down.
AAGCTGCGTGCCGAACTTCGTGCCGGGAGCGGCGACGCGTCTGGCCGCATCCAGCGTGCGGCGGGCGGCCGCCTCATTGTCTTCGGAATAAAGGCCGAGGCAGCCATGCGTGATACGCCCGCGCCGTTCGACATCGGTCATCTCGACCGTGACCATGCCGGCGCCGGACATGGCAAGGTTCATCCAGTGGTAGAGATGCCAGTCGCTGGCCGAGCCGTCTTCGGCGGAATATTGGCACATCGGCGCGACGGCGATGCGATTGGGGAAGGTGAGGCCGTCAAGGGTGATTGGCTGAAAAAGCGATGCGGTCATGAGAAAGGGCTCCGGGAGGGGTAAACCGCTATCTAGGTAGTGGATCGAAGGCGCGCCAGACACGAGAAGGTGACACGCCCTTTTTGGACCGATTGCCTGCATTGCGCAAATGCCGGTTCGCGGCTACGCCTCGACCGGGTAGCATGGAGAGCACGATGGAAGATCGCATTCGCATCCGTTCGGAGGAAATCCTCTCGGACGACTGGGCTGTCCTGAAGAAGACCGTCCTTGACTACCGCCGTCGTGACGGACAGTGGGAAACGCAGATCCGCCAGACCTATGATCGCGGCGACGGCGCGGTGATCCTGCCTTACGATCCCTCGCGCTCGACCGTGCTTCTGGTGCGCCAGTTCCGCTATCCCGCCTACGTCACCGGCCACCGCGAGCCGCTGATCGAGGCCTGTGCCGGCCTGTTGGACGAAAACGATCCGGAAACCTGCATCCGCAAGGAGGCCGAGGAAGAGCTGGGTTACCGGCTGCAGAACGTGGAACGGCTGTTTTCACCCTATATGAGCCCGGGCAGCGTCACCGAACGGCTCTGGTTCTTCATCGCCCGCTATTCGCCTGCCGACCGCATCTCGGCCGGCGGCGGCGCGCCGGAAGAGGGGGAGGACATCGAAGTGCTGGAAATGCCGCTCGACGAAGCGCTGGCCGGCATTGCCGATGGCCGCATCATCGACGCCAAGACCATCATCCTCATCCAGCATCTGAAGCTGAATCCGATTCCTGCTTGATCGATTTCTGGCGCTTGCATCCTGTCGCCAGGCTGGCTCTCGGATCGATGGCCGAATACAGGCGGTTGGCCGTTGATATTCAGCGTTCGCGCGCCCGGCGTGCCGAGGCTGGACCGGGGCCGCGCATATAGTGAAGTTCTGGCCGGTAGCGCGGTGCGACGAATTCGCGAAAGGCTGATGCCAACCGAGTGATCAAGGCCAAACGTGCCATGACCCAATCTAGATAAGACGCCGCCGCAGGAGGCTGTTGGTTTCCGAATTTTGGCTGTGCTATCCACATGACGGCAAAGTCCGTGACGTTGAAGCCGACGCCGATACGGTCTCACGTGATGGACCGCTTGAACAAAAGACCGAATCGGATTGGATCGCCGTCAGAAATTCCCATGACATCTCGGACGACAAGAGGGCTACCGCCAGGGCCGTGACCAGGAACACTGCGGGAAGGCCGAACAGAAGCTTGCGCGACATCATTGTCCCAACCTCACACGCCGGTGTCGATGTGGAACAGCGTCTTGCGCCCGGCATGTCTGAAACTGTCGGAGCAAGAACCGTGCCACGCCTGCGCCCACGCGCGATTCCGGCCGGACCAATCCTGGCCCGCGGCCTCCCAAGCTGACGCACGCAGATGTCCCGTAATGGGTCACTTGCGCTTGGCACCAGATTTGCAGTGTCAGCAATGCCGGGTGTTGGGGCCGGCATTGGGGTGGGTGGGGGCCTCGCCGCTTCGCAAATGGAGCGGCGAGGCTTTTCATTCAGCCATCAGCCTTCATGCGGCTCGACAGCCGATCGGGGTGACGAGAGGCCGCCGAGCCTAACCGGCTTGGGGCTTCTTGTTGGGGCAAGCCGGCTGAAGCCAACCCTAATATTAGCTACCCTGCAACAGAAGCCTGTTCGGACGTTTTCCCCTGCTATTGGCCACTGTGCTGCAAGTCCACAAAGTCGATGTCCAGGCGCTGATCGACAGGCTCGGCCCGGATCGCGAGTCGATGCATTGGGAAACTGGTGCGGGACGTGTTTGACGATATCGGAGAGTGGCCCGGACCCTGCATTTTTGYCGTTTGGATCATACCGACTTTGCGGTGGGACACGACCCGGGGCGGGGCGGCCCAGCGGCCTGGTTGCTAGTTGTGACCGGCAGCTAGGCGGCTGGGCCTGACCGGCGGGGCGGGTTGGGGCGGCGCCGGCTGGCGACGATATATATGCTACTGCTAATATAAGGGGAACACACCCATATGAACGAAGGAAGTAGCAAAAGGTGGAGCACAAACCGGCCGCAACCCAGATGGTAAGCGTTTTCGAGAAGCCGCCTCGGCGGACCGTGCTCGACCACCAGAGTCAGGGCCAAAGCGAGGGCGGCAAGGGAGCTCGGCGACAAGGTGATGATCGCGGAGATCGCGCCGAAGGTGATGCGCTGACGGGATTGGATTTTTGCCGGGGCGGCCCAGCGACTTGCTAGGGGACTAGCAGCGGTGGCCGCTGGGCCTAACCAGTCCGGGCTCGAGGAGGCGCTGTGCTGGCTAACCCGAAGCATGCGCTCACGCTAATGCGAGAGCCAGAGCGCATCCGCATGAAGGGATACCACCGAAAGGTTGAAGCGCGCCCGCTGCCGACGGAGTGTGAGGGACGAACCCCGAATGCAAGATGGCTCTATGAGGTACACCCGGATGAGGTACAGCCGTGCCTCACATGGCGAGCCTTTTGACTGGCTCACGGAACAAGAGATCCGGTTTCAGTGATGGGGGAAGTGGACATGCCAAGCAGAGTCAACGATCCGCCACCGAAGCCTGACACGAAGAAGACACTCCGTCGTCCCGACAAGGAAGCATCGCCGGAGCCTGAACATGTCGATCCGCCACCGCGAGACGTGCGAGAGGCCCCGGCACCAAATCCAAATGGCGATAAGAAGTCCGGATCGCACGGGCGCGACGAAGGGCCCGCCGCCCGACCGTGGCGGGCTTCTCCATTGAGCGCTGATTTCAACATGGTGCGGACGACAGATTCGAACCCGCACGATCAAAGCTCAAGGGATTTTAAGTCCTTTGAGGCTTTGCGCGTTGCTGGTAGGCTGCCAGAGCGGCAAGTAAAGGGAAGGGGAATGCTTATGATCAGTCGCAGTTCGTTCTTTCGCGCGGTCGCCATCTGTGGCGTGCTCGCGATCTCTTCGGTGGCCGGCGACGGCTTTGACGGCAGTTTGGGCTTTCGCCTGGTCAACCCGGCGGAAGCAAAGACGGTCGTGATCCAGAGGACGACCATCTACATCACGACCCTGCCCAAAGGATGCGTGAAGACCACCTACAACGGTGGCGCCGTGGTCTGGAAATGCGGGACGAAGTATTACCAGCCCTACAAGGGCCGCTACGTGCTGGTTTATATCAAGTAAGGGCGCTCGCCTCACCGTAGAGGCCCCGAACAGCCTTTTCGCTAAGCCGCTGGCGTGACACTGCGCGCCGGCAGCCGTTCGGCTGCGATCCCTGGTTCGTCCGAGGGAGCCTTTTGCCTGGAGGCGTGTGAGCCAAGAGTGGTGCGGACGACGGGAATCGAACCCGTACGATCAGAGATCGAGGGATTTTAAGTCCCTTGCGTCTACCAATTCCGCCACGTCCGCAGGCCGCGATTACAAGCACTTAAGCGAACATAGGTCCAGCCATTCGAGACCAGTTGGCACCGGATTGGCACTGAAAAGCCGGATTACTGTTCTGCGCCCGTTCTCATCGCGGTTTCAATCGTCGCTGCAACACCTTCGTCCGATCGTGCAAACAGATGGACGTAGACTGACAGCGTGACCACAGGTGACGCATGCCCTAGGAGACGGCTGATTGCAACCACATCGAGCCCGGTCGATCGATCGCGTCGCGCCATGCAACGACTATGAGCCGGACAGCGACTGCGAGCATAGGCGCCTGCGAACGCCACCCAACGTCACGGGAAAGCCCGTGGGGAGCGGCTCACGATGAAGGTCGATGATACCGCGCTGATCGAGGATGGCGAACGGGACGCTGGGGAGATGCCCGAGGAATGCCGGACGGTGGACGGAAGCTGAGTTTCGACCCAGTTTGAGAGGTTCCCGCCGTCCCTAGTGGCGGGTTTCTCACCGGTGCCCACATCCCTCCGGTGAAGTTGTCCGAATCGGCGATCTGCAAAACGTTAAGTGGGTCCGAATCGTACTTAGCGCCGAACCAACCTTCATATTCAATGCGGATCCAAAACTGGGCTTGCGGTTTCCAAAAGCTTTGCCGCGGATCGCTGTGCGTCATCCCAAACGAGCAGGTCGTCTTATCGCCGTTTTGGAGGAGTGGAATTTCCGTCGACTGAGTGAAACACGCCAGCCACCGTTTTTTGGCATCCTCATTGGCACCGACTCCGAGCGCCGCTTTGAGGCCGGCCTGGTCGTGGACGATCAGGCGGATATTTTTCGCGGGAATTGATCCAGAGTTCAGCACCACGAGATTGTAGGCAATCCCATCGTTTCCGCCGCTGTGAGTTTTGACCGCGGCCGTTACGATCGGGCGAAATTGTCGCCTCCAGAAGAAGACGGACATGCCAAGTGCAACCAGAGATACGGCCAGAGCGGCAAGCGCTAATAAGGTGTCCAAGTTCGTTCTCCTTCTCGTCTTGGCCCGCCTGGCTAACGACGGCGGGCCTCTTCAAGGCGGAAACACGAGGTATATCCCTCGTGGCACTTGAACAAATCTTGGTCAACCTCTCCCCTGGTCAACCAGCTTTGAGCGTTCCCCTGAAGCGGGCCGCTCCCGATGGAGTGCAGGGAAGAACGCGAAATGCAAGATGGCTCTATGAGGTACAGCCGGATGAGGTACACCGTGCCGCCAACGGCCCGCCTCAAGGTGGCGGGCTTTTGATTTGGCACCGCAATTGGCACCGGAAGAGCAGGGAAGGGTAGGGATTGATAGATATGTCGGGCTCAGGTCGCGCCTGCAAAGCCCGGAAAACAAGGCCGGCCAAGACTGCGAAGGACGCGTCTGGATGGGCTAGCTCGCATCTAAGATCCCTTGCCTCTACCAATTCTACCACATCCGCAGGCCGGCCTTTTTCAGATGTCAGGATGCGGGCCGTCCAGTCGTGTTCCTGGTCAAGTCTGAATACGGAAGCCAGACCGGGCGGTTTGAACAGAATGGTGCGATCACGGAATTATGCGCGCCGGAGGTACTGGTATGATACTACTCGGCGGATCAAACCCGCCCAGGCCGGCGCTTCTCAGCCCAACCCATCACCCCGCCCAACTGGGGGCGTCGGCCGCCCCTTCCACCAGAGAGCTTCTTAAGCCACAGCCTTGGCCGGGTCGCGCCAGGCCGCTCGCGAGGCTCAGAACTTGTAGCTCAAATTTATACCCACCGTGTTCAGCTTCACATCCTGGTCGCGGTCGGTGAAATCGCCGGACGCGTCAAAATGCTCCGAGCCGAAATCATAGTAGCGATACTGGGCGCCGACGACGAACTTGTCGGTCAGCGCGTAGTCGACGCCGGCACCCACTGCCCAGCCGACACTCGTGCGTGAGCTGTCGAACGCCGTGCCTGTCGCTTGCGACGTTTCGATGCCGGCAAAGGCGATGCCGCCGATGCCATAGACCAGCAGCCGGTCCATTGCGTAGCCGGCCTTGGCGTTGATTGATCCGAACCATTTGACGTCGGTGCCGAAAGTGTTTCCCGGCTCCGCCTCGGTCGAGCCGTCGACCGAGGAATAGTTGAGGTCGGCCTCGGCGCCGATCACTGCCTGGTCGAACTGCCACAGGCCGGCGATATGGCCGCCGACAAAACCGCCGTCGATATCGGGCGAGACGGAAAATGGCTCGCCCCCCGTCCCGTTGATATCGGACTGGCCCCAGCCATATCCAGCCTGCAGGCCGGCGTAGTAGCCGGTCCAGTCGAAGCCGGGCGCGGTCATCGGGACGTCGACGGTGGGGTCGGCTGCGGAAGCCGGCACGGCCAGGGCAGCGAGAAAACCGGCAGTTGCGACCATCAGGCGACGCACATCGAACTCCCCGAAATGACGAATTCAGAAAGGCCCTTGTCGGAAGGGTAACCCGATTTACGACAAAACGGAATCCTATTCTGGCCGATACCGGTCGCAAGCCCGGTGCCGCCAGACCGGAGACAAGCGGCATTGGCGCGGCAGCGTCGCCGTGCAAGATCGGCGGTTTGGAGAAAATTCCCGATGCGCGTCCTGTTTCTCCCGATTGCTGCAACGGCCATCGGACTGCTCGCCTGCGGCCTCGCCATGGCCGAGCCATTGACGCTAACAATCGCCAAGGCCGTGGTGGTACCCGATCCGGCGCCAGGACAAGTGGCGCTCAACCTCAAGATGACGCCGGACAGTGGGCGTGCATTCGCCGCTTTCACCAAGGCGAATGTCGGGAAGACGATTGATCTCAGCGTTGGCGGCAACGTCGTGATGTCGCCGCGGCTGGTCGAACCCATCCTCGGCGGCGAGGTCATGATCAACGGCAGGTTCGCCAAGGGCGAACTCAGGCGTCTCGCCGATCAAATTTCGGCCGGAAAGGCGAAAGTCACGGTCGACGTCAGCGCGCAGTAGCCTTGGTGAAAAGCCGGACGGCCTTTGTCATGGCGCAACAGGTCCCAGTTTGATGCTGGTCAAAACCACACCGGCTTGGCACAGTCGGGCAAACAGGAGTCTTTCATGGCCAAGAAGCCATCGGCGCATGCGACAAAACCCAAACCCTGGACCGAGATGGCAACGCAGCTGGTCGATGTCGCCATGGGCCGCAAACCCGCCGATCTCGTCATCCGCAACGGCCGCTGGGTGAACGTCCATTCTGGCGAGGTCATCGCCGGGACCGACATCGCCATTGCCGGCGGGCGCTTCGCCTATTGCGGGCCGAACGCCAGCCATGCCATCGGCCAGGGCACAAAGGTGGTCGACGCCGGCGGGCGCTATCTGGTTCCCGGCCTTTGCGACGCGCACATGCATGTCGAGAGCGGCATGGTGACGGTCATCGAGTTCTGCCGCGCCGTCATTCCGCACGGCACCACCTCGATGTTTGTCGATCCGCACGAGATAGCCAATGTGCTGGGCCTGCCCGGCGTGCGGCTGATGCATGACGAAGCCGTCGCGATGCCGGTCAACGTGCATGTGCAGATGCCGTCCTGCGTGCCTTCGGCACCAGGGCTGGAACATGCCGGCGCCGAGCTGACGGTCGCTGATGTCGCCGAAGCGATGACTTGGGAAAACATCATCGGGCTGGGCGAAGTGATGAATTTCCCCGGCGTCGCCGCCAACGACCCGGTCATGTCTGGTGAGATCGCGGCGACCGTGAAAGCGGGGAAAACGGTTGGCGGACACTATGCCTCGCGCGATCTCGGCCTGCCGTTCCATGGCTATGTCGCTGGCGGGCCGGAAGACGACCACGAGGGTACGCGGGCCGAAGATGCCATTGCGCGTGTGCGCCAGGGCATGAAGGCGATGCTGCGGCTCGGCTCGGCCTGGTATGACGTCGCCTCGCAGATCAAGGCGGTGACCGAGAGCGGCATCGATCCGCGCAACTTCATCCTGTGCACGGACGACAGCCATTCCGGTACGCTGGTCCATGAAGGCCATATGGACCGGGTGGTGCGGCACGCCATCCAACAAGGGTTGAAGCCTGTAACAGCAATCCAGATGGCGACGCTCAACACCGCCCAGCATTTCAAGCTCGAACGCGAGATCGGCTCGATCGCGCCGGGCCGGCTGGCCGACCTGCTGATCGTCTCGGATCTCTCGGCGATGACCATCGACGAGGTCTATGCGCGTGGCGTCAGGCTGGCCAAGGGCGGCAAGCTCGAAATCGACATTCCGGCCTATGACTACCCGAAGACGGCCAAGAACACCGTCAAGCTCGGCAAGAAACTCAAGGCCGGCGACTTCGACATCGCGGCTCCCAAGGGCGCCAACGAGGTCCGCGTGCGCGTCATTGGCGTCATCGAGAACCAGGCGCCGACGCGTGCACTGGAAGCGGATCTGCCGGTCGAGGACGGGCTGGTCGCCATGGATCGCCGCAACGATATCTGCCAGATCGCGCTGGTCGAGCGCCACAAGGGCACAGGCGGCGTCACCAACGCCTTCGTCTCCGGCTTCGGCTACATGGGCGATTGCGCCATGGCCTCCAGCGTGGCGCACGATTCGCACCACATCATCGTTGTCGGCACCAATAAGCAGGACATGGCGCTGGCCGTGAACCGACTGGGCGAGGTCGGCGGCGGCGTCGTGCTGTTCTCCAAGGGTAAGGAACTGGCGCTGGTCGAAATGCCGATCGCGGGGCTGATGTCGGACGAGCGGGCGGAAATCGTCGCCGCCAAGGCCGAGAAGCTGACCGAAGCGATGCGCAAGATGGGCTGTTCGTTGAACAACGCCTATATGCAGCACTCGCTGCTGGCACTGGTCGTCATTCCGGAACTGAGGATTTCCGACGTCGGGCTGATCGATGTGACGACGTTCCAGAAGGTCGATCTTTTCGTCTGAGATCAGCCGTCGGCGCTCGGCTGATCACCCGCCAGCGCCGACGGTCAGCACCTTGAACGGCGTGGTGATCACGACCTCGGCGACCGAGCCGACGGCCTTGCCTATACCTTGGCCGATGTCATCGAACCGCACCGCGTCGGGCTCGTCCGCTCGTAAAGCGGCCGGTGTGCGCAGCCGGTCGCCGAGCAGTTGCACCAGGATCGGGTTGTCGGCGAATTTGGCATGGTTCAAACGGTCGCCGCTCTTGGTCTTGGTCAGGTCCACCACGACCACGCCATAGCTGGCAAGGTCGGCGGCATTGCCGTAATCGCCAACGCGCGGCTTGTCGCCAGAGATTAGGGAAGACAGCTTGAGGGCGCGGTCGTCGCCCGAGAGCAGGATGGCGAACGGCTTGTCCGGCTTGCCGTAGCGGATCATCTGCTTCTTGAACACATCGACATCGATGTCCGGCGAGGCCAGGACGACATAGCCGAGCTTGCCGCCGAGATCGCGATCGCCGGTGATGGCGAGCTGCCGCAGCGCTTCCATCGTCACCCAGGTTCCCATCGAGTGAGCGATGATGTCGATGCTCTTGACCCGCGTCTTGGCCAGCATCCTGAGCGTCGCCTCGAGGTCGTCGCGTGCCGCGTTGGCGCTTTCCTTGTCGTAGATATAACCGGTCGTCTTGCCGCTTGACGCCCAGGAAAACAGCACCGGTGTGCCGGGATATTTCGTGTCGTGGGCGATCTGCGTCAGCCGATAGATGCCGTCGTCGAAACCGTTGTTGAAGCCGTGCACGAAAACCAGCGCACGTCCGCCGCTCATGGCGATGTCGGCGCCGACCGCCTTGGCGAATTGCGGCGCGCCTTCATAGAAGGTCACGTCCTTGGCGGTGAAATCCTTGGCCGGATTGCTGTTTGCGGATCCCTTGACCCGCTCGATGGCGCCGAGCTGATGGCTTTTGGGAACGGTCACGTCGACCCGGGCAAAGCTGGTGGTCAGCGAACGGTCGCCGTCGTAGACCTGTCGCGGGTTCTTTGTTGCCCTCTGCCGGGTGGTGGCAACGAAGATCTCATGCGTCGCAGCGATGTCGGAAGCGGGCACCGTGATCGTCGTCTTGTTGAGCAGATCATGGGTTTTCTGGCCGGCGCAGCCGGTGACAGCGAGCGCGAATGCGACGACAAGGTAGCGCTTCGAACGCACGGTCACACGCCGGCTCCGCAAGGGGGGGACGTCAAACGCATGACGTCGCTGGATATTCCGATAAAGCCAGAGGGCGGCGCGGTCCAGTTCAAAGTGCGCCTAGACGTCTGCGATGATGAACAGGCACGGCAAAATCGTGGGATTTCGTCTTATTTTCCGAGCAGGCCGATGCGATCGGTCACGTCGCGATCGCTGGCAAAGCCGTCATCGTCGCGCAGCCGCTGGCCGATCATCTTCACCAGTTCGGGATTGTCGGCGAATTTGGTGTGGTTGAAGCTATCGCTTCCCTTGACCTTCGAAAGATCGACCACGGTCACGCCGTAGGAGGCAAGATCGGCGGCATCCTTGTAGTCGCCGACGCGTGGCCGCGAGCCGGCAATCAGGCCGGAGAGCCTCAGTGCCCGATCGTCGTCGGACAACAGCAGGATGAATGGTTTGTCAGGCTTGCCGTAGCGCCTCATCTGGCTCTTGAACACATCGACATCGATGTCGGGCGAGGCCAGCACCACGTCGCCGAGTTTGCCGCCGAGATCGCGGTCGCCGCTGATGGCCATCTGGCGCAGCGTTTCCATCGTCACCCAGGTGCCCATCGAATGGGCGACGATGTCGATGCGCCGCGCTCCGGACTGCTCCAGCATCCTCAAGGTCACTTCGAGCTGGTCGCGGGCCGCGCTGGCGCTTTCCTTGTCATAGACATAGTCGGTGGTCTTGGCGCCGGAGGCCCAGGAAAACAGCACCGGCGTGCCCGGATAGCCGGAATCGTGGACGATCTGCGTCAAGCGGTAGACGGCATCATCGAAACCGGTGTTGTAGCCATGGACGAAGACCATAACGCGGCCGCCGCGCGCCGCGATGTCAGCGTCGAGCGCGCTGGAGAACTTCGGCTGTGCGTCGTAGCCGACGACTTCGGACGCCATGAAATATTTCGCCGGGTCGTCGGATTTGCCGCGCGACCGGCGCTCGATCTGGCCGGTCTGGTGGGAGCCTGGCACCGTGACGGTGACGCGGGCGTAATTCAGCGTGGCCGAGCGCTCACCGTCGAAAACCTTGTTGGGATCGTCGGATTTCTTGCGCGTCGTCGCGATGAAGATGCTGTGGTTGCCGGCGATCTCCGTCACCGGCGTCGCGACGATCGCGCTACCAAGCAGTTCCTGTGTTTGCGTACCGGCACAGCCGGCGACGAGCAAGGCAAGGACAATGGCAAAGATATTCTTCAAAGGCACTCAGAAATTCCAACTCCGGCCAAAAGGCCTGCCTACCCCCGCGACATCCCGGACAGCCAGAGTGCGGCAGAACTAAGTCGCGTCCAGCCGAAATGTGGTCAGCGCCCGGTCACAGTCATCGCACTGTTGCGCGAAAGCCAAAACGGCGGCAGAAACGCCGGAATGTTGGAGAAGGGCAACACCTCCGGCTTGAGGCGGATGCCGAGTACATCCGCCATGAAGCCGCGCCGCGCCTCGATGCGGCTCCAGGCCTCGGGATAGCGCGCCGCGATCTCCTCGCGCAGAGGCTCGTCGGCGAGCGCGATGCCGTCCTCGATATTGGTGGTGAAATAGGGGCTGCCGGTCGCCGGAATGACGTCGACCTGCAGCGCCATGCCCGATCGCAGTCTGATGTCGGAGCCGGAAAACACCGGCGAATGCATCCATTCGTCGATATGGACGAGATGGCCGGGATTGAGTGAAACACCAAAGAAGGGATCGCCTATGCGGTCATGCACCGCTTTCCACAGCGTGCCTCCCGTGGTGCCGATGCCGATCGCTTCGTACCAGTCGACGACAGCGGCAAAATAGGGTGCGACCAGTCTTTCGACATAGTCGCGGATGGCATGCGGAAGCTCGCATGCCTCCTCGGCGAGGAAACCGGCGCGTGCATTGAGCGCACCCTGGATGCCATAGGCCATGGTGATCGGGTCGCCACGCCGGATGATGTCGAGGCGCGGGCTGGGCAGGCCATAGACGGCCCGCTTGCCCGCCGACAGCATCGGATGACAGCCATGCGGCAAGCCGTTCATGCCCATCAGCCGGGCCGCCTGCAATTCGGTCATACCGGGTTCGATGCCTTGCAGGACATTGCGCAAGCCCTGCGAGGTGAAGGTCGCGGCGAATTCGAAGGCAGCCAGTTGGTCGGCCTCGTTGATGGCGCGCAGTCCGTCGGTGGGGTTCATCAACAGATTGGCCGCGTTCACGACCGCGCCCTTGTCGCCGACAAGCGCGCGCAGCGTATCGGCGATGAAGGAGGGCATGTCGAGCGCCATCTCGCCAAGACCTGCATCGCCTGCGCCGAACGGTTTCCAGCCGACCGCGCCGATGCGCTGGCCGGGCCTCAGGCCGCTATCGGCGAGGATGTCGGGCAGCGCGTCCGAGCGGTCGCGCGGCTGAGCCGGCAGCGAGAACGTCTGGTAGAGGACACGTTCGTATGGCCCGTCGCAGAGTTCGGCATAGCCCCAGCCTTCATTGCCGACGAGAAGCCTTGGCTGCTTGCCGGGAATGATGACCAGCAGCGTTTCCTCGAAGCGCGGATCATAGCCCGAGAGATAGGCAACATTGGCCGCGTGTTCGCGGTCGCCATAGATGGCGAAGGCATCGAGGCCGGCCTTGGCGCCCAGTGCCGTCAGCGCCGCGATGCGGGCTTCGTGGATGGCGCGCGCAACCAGCGGCATCACCGTCGGCTCGCCGAATTCCGGCAGCGACATGGATTTCAGGCCGACCGATGCGACAGGCATGAACAAACGCCTCCAAGTGCTTGCAAGGATTCTGCGAATGCCCGCTGCAGAGGGGCAAGACTGGCAGGACAATGGCGTCGAGGCCCCGGATATGCAATAGGCGGGATCGGCCGCACGACGGCAGCGCGTGCAACATACAGCCGGAGCGCGGCCCGATCGATGATAGCGGTCTGCGGATAACAGGCGGTGCAAGGTGGTTTTCGATGAACAGTTTCTCTTCCCGTGTCGCCACCGCTGCCGCAGCGATCCGCCAGATATTTCCGGAAACGCCGCTGCAGGAGAACGACTACCTGTCGAAAAAGACCGGGGCTCGGGTGCTGCTGAAGCGTGAGGACCTGTCGCCGGTGCGTTCCTACAAGATCCGTGGCGCCTTCAATTTCTTCCGCAAGACACTTGCGGCCGGCAACGAGGCTGAACTGTTCGTCTGCGCGTCCGCCGGCAACCATGCGCAGGGCTTCGCTTTCGTCTGCCGCCACTTCGGCAAGAAAGGCGTCGTGTTCATGCCGGTGACGACGCCGCAGCAGAAGATCGACAAGACCAGGCTGTTCGGCGGCGATTTCGTCGAGATCAGGCTGGTCGGCGACTTTTTCGACGATTGCTACCGCGCCGCCTTCGAATTCACCGAAAATTCCGGCGCCCACATGGTGCCGCCCTTCGACCACAAGGACATCATCGAGGGCCAGGCGACTGTCGCCTATGAGATATCAGGCCAGATGCCGGGCGCCCGTATGCCCGACATCATCATGCTGCCGGTCGGCGGTGGCGGGCTCGCCGCCGGCGTCACCCATTATTTCGCCGATCAGGGCCGCGAAGCCCGCTTCGTCTTCTGTGAGCCGGCCGGTGCGCCTAGCCTGCGGGAGAGCCTCATTGCCGGAAAGCGCCTGAAGCTCGCCAAGGTCGACAATTTCGTCGATGGCGCGGCGGTCGCCGAGATTGGCCGCGAGCCGTTGCGGCATCTCAAGGATTTCCCAGCCGACATGGTGCGGCTGATCCCGGAGAACCGGCTCTGCGCCACCATGATCGAGATGCTCAATGTCGAAGGCGTCGTGCTGGAGCCGGCCGGCGCGCTGGCGATCGACGCGCTGAAGGATTTTTCCAGGAAGGAGATCAGGAGCAAGACGATCGTCGCCGTGGTTTCGGGCGGCAATTTCGATTTCGAGCGTCTGCCCGACGTCAAGGAGCGGGCGCTGCGCTTCGAGGGCCTGAAGAAATACTTCATCATCCGCTTTCCGCAGCGGCCGGGCGCCTTGCGCGATTTCCTTGAAATGCTTGGGCCCGACGACGACATCGCCCGCTTCGAATATCTGAAGAAATCGGCCCGCAATTTCGGTTCGGTGCTGATCGGCATCGAAACCAAGGATCGCCGCAATTTCGACCTGCTCAAGGCGAATTTCGAGGCCGAAGGCGTCCAGTACCAGGATATCACCGACAACGAGACGCTGGCCGGGTTCATCATATGAGTGATCGATGATCAGATGACTGATCAGGGAAAAAGCTTCGTTGCGCTGTTTTCCGGCATCAATGTCGGCGGCAACCGCATCGTCAAGATGGCGGAGCTGCGGTCGTTCTTCGAGGACCTCGGATTTTCCGATGTCGCCACCTATGTGCAGAGCGGCAATGCCGTTTTTCGGGCAAAGGCGGGTGACGCGGCGACGCTGACGAAACAGATCGAAGCAGCCTTCGAGAAGAAGTGGGGATTCCATTCGCGCATCATGGTGCGCGATCTCGGCTGGTTCGAGCGGCTGGTGAGCGAAAATCCCTATCCGGAAGTGGCCGCGGACCACACGAAGCTCCACGCCTATGTGCTGGAGCGCGAGCCGACCGGCGATGAAGTGGCGCGGCTGGCCGAAAAGTGCACCGGTCCCGAACGGTTCGAGATCAAGGGCGACGTGCTTTACCTGCACGCGCCGGACGGGCTCGGCAAATCGGTTTTTGCCGGGCTGATCCCGCGTACGCTGAAAGTGCCGGGCACGGCGCGCAACTGGCGCTCGGTGTTGGCGTTGCTGGCGATGGCCGGTCAGGCAGGCGGAGCTTAGGCCGGTTACGCTGCCGTGGCGGGCTTCCAGTCGAAGGTCAGTTCTTCGCGAAAAGCAAAGCGCTTGATGTGATCGGCGACGACGCTTTCCAGGCGCTCTAGTGATCCGTTTTCCTCGGTTGACACCGTGATATGCAGCGCGCTCGCATCGGCATCCATCACCGTGCGACCGAGCGAGAGATCGATCGTGCCATGGTGCGGATCGAACTCGACGGGGAATTTGTGCGCCCAGTGCTTGCACAGCTGCTGCAAATAGCGGCTGGCATGTTCGGTGGCGACATCGGCATGGCTGGTCGGCATCAGTGAACTCTCCGGGAGGGCAGGCGCCCATTGCTTGACATGGCGCCAGGCTTGCCAGGCTGGCGCGACAGCCGGGTAGATAGGTGCCGTCGCGCAAAACGCCAAAGGCTGCCGGGCGATCTTTCGCCCGGATCGAGGCCTACCAGCTGCCGGTGTTCGCCATTGAAGCCCAAGGCTCGGCCTTGGCCTTGGCCGGGCCTTTTTGCAGGAGCTCGATCGAAATGCCGTCCGGCGACCTGATGAAGGCCATGTTGCCATCGCGCGGTGGCCGGTTGATGGTGACGCCATTGTCCATCAGATGCTGGCAGGTGGCGTAGATGTCGTCGACCTCATAGGCGAGGTGGCCGAAATTACGCCCGCCCTTGTAGTCTTCCGGATCCCAATTGTAGGTCAGTTCGACCAACGGTGCTTTTTCGTTGACGCCGCTCTCCTCGTCTTCCGGTGCGGCCAGGAAGATCAGCGTGAAGCGGCCTTGCTCGTTTTCGTATCGGCGCACCTCCTTGAGGCCGAGCTTGGCGCAGTAGAAATCGAGCGAGGCGTCGACGTCGGCGACGCGGACCATGGTGTGCAGATAGCGCATGTGATTTCCTCGATGAATTGCGTTGCGGCGCAACATAGGGTCGACCCGCTCAAAGGGCAATCGTTCGGCATTGCGCAATGCCGGCAAAGAACAAATCCGGTATTCCCCCAAAAAAGGCACGTCAGGTCTTGCACACACCGGAAGCCGCGGTGTTAATCTGGTGTCAAGAATCAGTTGCGGTGTTCTTGAAAAATAAGGGGGCATTGTTATGGGGGAAAAGGCCTCTTTCACGGGGCGGAACGGAACCCTTGGCGACGCCTTGCATCGTGACGAAGGCGGCGATGCTGCCGATCTGCTCGAAGTCGCTGGCGCCATCAAGTGGTTCGATGTGGCCAAGGGCTACGGTTTCATCCTTCCAGATGACGGCATCTCGGGCGACATCCTTCTCCATGTGACATGTCTTCGAAAGGACGGCTTCCAGACGGCCCTGGAGGGCGCACGCGTGGTTTGCCTCGTCAAGCAGGGCGATCGCGGATTGCAGGCCTTCCGGGTGCTCTCCATGGACGTCACCACCGCGGTCCATCCTGCCGAAATGCAGGAGCAGCGCACCCATATCGCGGTGACGCCGGAAAGCGGCCTCGAACGCGCTTTGGTGAAATGGTTCAACCGCACCAAGGGGTTTGGTTTTCTGACCCGCGGCGAGGGCACCGAGGACATCTTCGTCCACATGGAGACCTTGCGCCGTTACGGCATCACCGAGCTTCGGCCGGGGCAAGTCGTGCTGGTTCGTTTCGGGCGCGGCGACAAAGGCCTTATGGCCGCCGAGATTCACCCCGACATGGGGACCTTGCCGGTCTCGCACTAATTCAGTCGCCCAAAAGTGGCCCATCCCGACAGATCGGGATGGCGCTCTATCTCCTCTTTGTTTGACCATGATCTCTGGACACGCGGTTTCCGTTTGTCCGAGAAAATCGGTTCCACTTTTCGGGATCGTGGTCTAATGCATGTCGCCCAAAGGCATGCCCACGAGCCTGATCCGAGGCGACGTGCTCCAGGACAATTTCCGGCCGAGGATTTTGAATGGCTTACAGGAACTG
The DNA here is from genome assembly GCF_056403835.1 of Mesorhizobium sp. P2_E6. Lineage (NCBI taxonomy): Bacteria > Pseudomonadati > Pseudomonadota > Alphaproteobacteria > Hyphomicrobiales > Phyllobacteriaceae > Mesorhizobium > Mesorhizobium sp. P2_E6. The sequence goes on along the minus strand of NZ_JBFUEQ010000013.1, from coordinate 78,839 downwards.
GCTGACGGCGGGTGTGTTGTGCGCCATTGTCGCCGTGGTCGTGGCCGCAGGTGCTTACTTCTATTCCGACCGGCCGACCGCGGCCGACAGCCGGGCGATGATCCTTCCTGTCGATCCGGCGCCGCTGGTTGTGGTGACGAAAGGCGGCGATCGTTCTTTTTCCATCGAAGTCGCCAACACCGCCGCGGAGCGCGAGGCTGGGCTGATGTACCGCCAGGACATGGCGGACGACCATGGCATGTTGTTCGTCTTCGATATCCAGCAGCAGGTTGGCTTCTGGATGCAGAACACCCCGATGCCGCTTGATCTGATCTTTGTCGGCCAGGACGGTAAGATCCGGGCGATCAAACACGGCGAGCCGCAATCCGAGGCCATCATTTCGCCTGGCGTGCCGGTGCGTTTCGTGCTGGAGCTCAAAGCGGGCACCGCCGCCAGGAACGGCATCGAGTATGGCGACCTTTTACGCCATCCGGCCGTTGGCACGGCGTCTGGTCCGGGCGTGCCGCCATCGGACAATGGCGATGCGCCCAACGGCGGTGCCGGTTGAGCGCGCAGGCGGGATCGCTGATGCAGGTTTTCACCCATGACGGCTTTGATCTTGCCTTCCTCGACCGCCAGCCGGCGTCGGGTGAGGGCGATCCGGTGCTGATGATCCATGGCTTTGCCTCGACCCACTATGTCAATTGGGTATCGCCGGGCTGGTTCAAGACGCTGAACGATGCCGGTTACCGAGCCATCGCCTTCGACAATCGCGGCCACGGATCGTCGTCGAAGAGTTATGACGAGGCCGATTACACGCCGGACAAGATGGCTTCGGATGCCGCCGCCTTGCTTGGCCATCTCGGTATCGAGCGCGCCCATGTCATGGGCTATTCGATGGGCGCGCGCATCGCCGCGTTCCTGGCGCTGTCCGATCCGGACAAGGTGGCGACGCTGGTCTTCGGCGGCCTCGGCATCGGCATGATCGACGGCGTCGGCGATTGGGATCCGATCGCCGCGGCCCTGCTCGCCGACGATCCTGCGGCAACCAGTCATCGGCGCGGGCGATCGTTTCGCGCCTTCGCCGACCAGACGCGCAGCGACCGCCGGGCGCTGGCCGCCTGTATCGCCAGGTCGAGAGAATTGCTGAGCGAGGACGATCTTGCGCGCATTGCCCAGCCGACGCTGATCGCCGTCGGCACGACGGACGATATTGGCGGCTCGCCCGACGAACTCGCGGCATTGATGCCGAACGCCAGGGCCTTTCACATCGAGGGCCGGGACCATATGCTGGCGGTCGGGGACAAGACCTTCAAGCAACGTGTGCTGGAGTTCTATGCCGAAAATCCGCTCTGAGCGGACGGCGGCGCGGGCGTAAGGGCCGCCAACGAGCGCGCCATGTTCAATCTGGCCTGCGGCTCGAAGCGCCGGCGAAACTCTTCGGTGTGGAAGATATGCGGGCGGGCGAGGAAATTCTTCAGGACCGCGCTGCGGCCCGCCCGCCACATCGGCTCCTCAACCCAGTGATATTCGCGCCGCACAGCGCGTTCATAGGCATCGAAGGCATCCGGCGCAGCACCCAGGATTGACAGATCCATGTCGAGGAAAAGACTGGCATCCCGTACTGTCGTCGGGTCGTCATACAACGGCAGTTGGTGGGTGGCTGTAGCGACGATCATCGCCGAGATGCGGTCGAGGCGCCCGGCTTCAGCCCGGCCCGCGAGCTTCTTCTCGGCAAGGGCGGCACTTTGGATCTCATTGTCCTTGGCCTTGCTGTCATAAATGGCATCGTGGAACCAGATCGCCGCTTCGACGGCTTCGGGATCGCCGAGCAACCCTCGATACTCGCCCGCCAGGCCCAGCATCGCCTCGATATGGGCAAGGTCGTGATAGTGGCGGTCTTGCGCGGCGTAGCGCGCCGAAAGCTCACTTTTCAGCGCGTCGTCGATCAAGGGTTCGTTTCCAGAAACGGCGTCACTATCCACCCGATGAAATACTCCCGGCATCCTGGGCCAAAACACGGCCTAGCGGAAGGCGTCGGGGAGTCATGGTGCCGCAGCCGATTGACCAATTCGCATGATGGCGGGAAGCTGCTTGGCATGAGCAGGATCCACACGGTCACCGGCTCGGACGCATGTTGTCATTTTCAAAGCACTCAAACCCAAGGAGCCTGACATGACCACCGCAACCGAGACCCCGAGACCGGGGACTATCGACATGAAGCTGGAGGCCGTCATCATTTCCGTTTCGGATACCGATCGGGCCAAGCGTTTTTATGGCGGCCTAGGCTGGAGGCTGGACGCCGACTTCATCGTTGGCGATGCGTTTCGCGTCATACAGTTCACGCCCCCGGGTTCGCCATGCTCGATCCATTTTGGCAAGGGTCTCACGACCGCCGCGCCAGGCTCGGCAAAGGGTCTTTATCTCGTGGTGTCGGATATCGTGGCGGCGCGTGCCGAACTGGTGGCGCGCGGGGTCGATGCGAGCGAAGTGTTTCACCGTGCAGGCCCCGGGCAGCCGCCGATCAGCGGCAGAGATCCGGAGGGGCGCAGTTATTCCTCCTTTGCCTCGTTCAGCGACCCGGACGGCAACAACTGGCTGCTGCAGGAGATCACCCAGCGATTGCCTGGGCGTGTGGATGCGCACGACACGACATTCACCTCATCGACCGAGCTAGCCGCAGCGCTGCGGCGTGCGGCGGCCGCGCATGGCGAGCACGAGACGCGGACCGGCGGACAGCGCGATGAAAACTGGCCCGACTGGTATGCCGAATACATGGTGGCCGAACAGGCCGGCAAGCCGCTGCCGACTTGACCAGCGGCCATGGTAGCGCGGCGCCATCGACGTCGCGGTTCACTTGGGCTCGCAGGCCATCTGATCGCCATGCTTTGCGCCCGGCCAAGCGCGGAAGGGTCGCTAGTTCGGCGCGTCGTCGATCAAGGGTTCGTTTTCCATGGCCGCTTGAATTCCCGCGAACCAAATCCATTTGACATTGCACTAAGGAAAATTGAGTTCAATCGTGCTATGATCTGGCTTATATGTGCGGCCCGACAAGGCGAGCACAACAGGCCAGCCCGGCAGGACGCAGGACGAGACGGCGATGAACAGCATCAGCATTTCCCGACAGAGCGCATTGCAGCCGGTCGATCCGATCTGGCGCTCGATCCGCGACGAGGCGATGGAGGCGGTCAACCGCGACCCTCTGCTTGCCGCGTTCCTCTATTCCACCATCCTCAACCAGGACAGCCTGGAAGAGGCGGTCATCCACCGGCTGGCCGAGCGGCTCGACCATCAGGACATCGGCTCCGATCTCATCCGCCAGACCTTCAAGTCGATGCTGGCCGACGACAAGGACTGGCCGACGACCGTGCGCGTCGACATCCAGGCCTATTACGACCGCGATCCGGCCTGCGACCGCTTCATCATGCCGGTGCTCTATTTCAAGGGCTTTCACGCCATCCAGACCCATCGGCTGGCGCATTGGCTGTGGAAGCAGGGCCGCAAGGATTTCGCGCTCTATCTGCAGAGCCGTTCGTCCTCGGTCTTCCAGACCGACATCAACCCGGCCGCCCGCATCGGCAAGGGCATCTTCATCGACCATGCCACCGGCCTCGTCGTTGGCGAGACCGCGGTGATCGAGGATGATGTGTCGATCCTGCATGGCGTGACGCTGGGCGGCACCGGCAAGGCCGGCGGCGACCGTCACCCCAAGATCCGCTACGGCGTGCTGATAGGCGCCGGTGCCAAGATCCTAGGCAACATCGAAATCGGCCATTGCTCGAAGATCGCGGCAGGCTCGGTGGTGCTGTCGCCTGTACCGCACAACAAGACGGTTGCCGGCGTGCCGGCCCGGGTTGTCGGCGAGACGGGCTGCGATCAGCCGTCGCGCCAGATGGACCAGCTTCTGCCGTCGCAGACGATGGATCAGGTCGTCAGCTTCGACATCTGATTTTCATCTGCCCGCTGCCTGCGGCCGGGTGCCGGCCGTGGGAAGGAGCGGGCGGTTGTTCCCGTGTTATCGGGCCGCTTGCCTTTACATCGCCATTGTCGACGTGCCAGAAGCGCGTTCGAACGAGCAAGCCCGATGATCGGAGAAGACTGTTGAAGCCCGACGAAATCAGAAAGCTGGACGCCTATTTCAAGCGCGTCTTCCAGAACCCCAAGCTCGAGGTCAAGGCACGGCCGCGCAAGGAAGATTCGGCCGAGGTCTATGTCGGCGACGAGTTCCTCGGCATCGTCTTCAAGGACGAGGACGACGGCGACTACAATTTTTCGATGGCGATCCTCGACATCGACCTGGCCTGAGCCAGCAATCCTGGGCTCGGCCGGCTCCGCTTCGAATGCGGCCGGCCAGCCCGGTTTCCCCTCCTAATGTCCTCTTTTCAGGAAGCGCGCGGCTTGGCCGGCGATTGCCGCGTCGAGCGCCTGCCAATCACCCAGGAACTCCCTGGGGAAGCGATAGGTGAGGCTGAGTTCGTCGCCGACCTGGATGTCGCGCTCGCAGGGCGCCAGCGATTCCTCGGCACTCGGCCCGCTCAGGCAGCGGGCCACGAACGGGTCCTTGCCAGGACGCCTGCCGACAACCAGCACCTCGTTCAGGTAGCCTGATTTCTCGTTGAAGCCGTACACCGTCGTGCCGCCGGGGCCAGCAATGCCGGGTTGGATGATCAACGCGCTGTAGATTGGCGCGAAGCGGCCGCTCATGTCGCGCGACATCATCTGCTGTTCGAAGGACAGGAAGATGATGTTCCTGCTCGCTCCCATGTGATTGAAATCGTCGCGCGCCGGCTCGCTGTAGCCGTCCATCTGGGGATAGCGCAGATAGAGGTCGAGCCGCGAGGCAATGCCGTCGCGCCGGGCCTGGGCGAAACGGATGACGTTGGCCGGCACCGCGATGACATTGTTGCCGATCACCACCTGATGGATCGTTGCGTCGTCGGTGTATCCGGCCATGGCGATCGAATGGCCGAACCATTTGCCGGCAAGGCTGATCGCTACCGACAGCAGCGCCAGCGCCGCGAATGCGTAGAACACCCGCTTCATCAGCATGGAATCGACCACGGTGAGTTGGGGGCCGTCGGTGATCGCTGCCTGCTTCATCTCAGTCCTCGGATATCAGCCGTCCGCCCTTGGGTGTCCTTGGGCGGCACACATCGCGCGGCACGGCTCTTGCAGCCTTCATGGAACGACTGTGCAATTTCATGGTAAATGGAACGTAAAGATGGGCACGCTGGAACTCACCGTATTCGCTTTTGTCGTCGGGATGACAGCCTGCGGGCTGGCTGGATCGATGATGGAACTGGTGTCGGGCCGCAAGGTCGCTTTCACTGAGCCTTACGTGTCGCCGTCGCATCTGCTGCGCTCGCTGCTCGCCACCGCTTGTGCGGGCCCCTTCATGTTGGTCAACGACGCCCTCGATGCCCGGCGTGAGCGCCGCATTTCGACCTTGGCGCTGATGTCCTGCGGCTGCACGGCCATCGCCTGGTCGTTGGCCCTGGGCGTCGTCGTGCTTGCCATTGCCTCCTGGACGATCGGTCTCCTAGGCTCCAGCCTTCCAGGCTGAGACGATTCGGAGACCGAAAATGCCGCTTTACGCGATCGATGGAACGGAGCCGAGCTTCGCGGATGCGGACTCAAACTGGATCGCGCCCGATGCGACGCTGATCGGCGACGTGCGCGTCGGCCGCAATGCCGGCTTCTGGTTCGGCGCCGTCATCCGCGGCGACAATGAGCCGATCGTCATCGGCGACGACACCAATGTGCAGGAACACACGGTCATGCACACCGATCCCGGCTTTCCGCTGACCATCGGGCAAGGCTGCACCATCGGCCACCGCGCCTTGCTGCACGGCTGCACGATCGGCGACAACAGCCTGGTCGGCATGGGCGCCATCGTGCTGAACGGCGCCAGGATCGGCAGGAATTCGCTGGTTGGCGCCGGCGCGCTGGTCACTGACGGCAAGGAATTTCCGGACAATTCACTAATCGTCGGCTCGCCGGCCAAGGCGGTGAGGGTGCTGGACGAGGCGGCCGTTGCCAGACTGCGCGGCTCGGCCGCGCACTACGTCGCCAATGGCAAGCGCTTCAAGGCGGGACTGAAGAAGGTTTGAGGCGAGCCCTCGCTCGCCGACGGTTTCATCGTGCCCCAACTCACCGTCGGTTGGAGTTGCGCCTGGCCATCGCATCGTGCAGCAAGGAAGCGCCTGCTTCAAAGCCGGCAATGTCGGCTTCCTGTGCGGCTGTCCTGTAGTCATCGATGCGGGTTTCGAGCGCGGGGTCGGCGCCTGCAGCCAAAAGCAAGCCGATCGCCTCGACGCTCCGGACGGCCACCGAATAGTGAAGCGGCGTCCAGTCGTTCACGCCACGCATATTGGGATCGGCGCCACCCTCGATAAGCACCCGCACGATTTCCAGTCTGTCGGCCCGGTCGGTGGATAGCGCCGCAATGATTGCCGGAAATCCACCGTGATCCTGATAATTCGGATCCGAGCCTGCATCCAGCAAAGTCGAGATGAATCCTAAGGGGCTCCAATAGATTGCATACTCCAGCGGATGCCCGAGGCCGAGCTCGAACGGCATGCGCTCGTCGAACCAGCAGGGCGAGCCGCCCAAGGCCACGCCGAGGCCCTCGAAATCGCCGGCCTTGAAGGCATCGTCGATCGCCTTGAACAGACGATGGCGCTCGCATCGATCTTCCGGGATTTCCAACATCGCCGTGATCCAGAAGGCGAAACCAACGGCCTATAGTGCCTCGATCTCCTGCCCGTGGAAAGGCGGTCTTGATGTTCTGACGCGATTGGGGTCGATGGGACCTATGACCCTCTAGGCATCGCTAAGCGGCTTTCTTTTTTACCTTCTTCCCAGCAGTAGGCTTGGTCCGTATTCTCATGGCTCCGCCCTGGACTTCGATTTCAAATGCGTCTGTATTCCTCACCAGATCGCTCAGTTTGCTGAAACCGTAGCTGCGGGGATCAAAATCTGAAAACAGGTTTGATAGCCGTTGTCCGAAGGTTCCGAGATGTACCCAACCATCCTCGCCTTCCATCTGGCCTATGACCTTCTTGAGCATGGGAATCGCGGCACTGGGCAATTGAAGCGGCTTGGCTGCGGGCGCACTATCGTGAGTGTTTGCGGTGCCGCGTAGAAGGTTTTCGGTATAGACGAAACGCCGACATGCTTGCCGGAAACTTTCCGGCGTTTTCTGCTCCCCAAACCCGAACACGTCGACGCCTTGTTCGCGTATGCGCGCAGCAAGCCGGGTGAAATCACTGTCGGAAGAGACCAGGCAGAAACCGTCGAAACGACCGCTGTGAAGCAGGTCCATGGCGTCGATCACCAGTGTGATATCGGACGCGTTCTTCCCGATGGTGTTAGCGAATTGCTGCTGCGGGATAATCGCATGCTTTGACAAGACATCAGCCCATCCCTTCGACCGGACGTTTGAAAAGTCACCGTAGATGCGGCGGACGCTGGCTTCGCCAATCTTCGCGATCTCCTCGAACAGGCCGTCGACAATCTTGGCCGAAGCGTTGTCGGCGTCGATAAGAACCGCAAGGCGCGGTGATCGGGGTTCGGTCGGCATGCGACACTTCCTGGGCTGACGCACTCTCGAGTTTCGAACTTTAGCTGGTGAAACCATCACCACCGCGGTTCGCTACTCTGCCGTTGTAGCAGAAGTGAGCCGCAAACCGAAATCTAAGCTGTTGGAATTGTGCCTTTATCGGGGTTTCAAAAGGTTGTCCCAGAAATGGCGGAGCCGGCCCGGGGACGGGGCCGGCTCCTTTGACCCGGTCGTTGGGGACGGGGAGGGTGGGGACTCGACCGGGTTTCTCCTGAAGCGGTCGCCTTCATGCGACGCGCTTGACCTCTAGTTTATGCATGTCGCTCAAAACCGGGGCCACTTTTGAGCGACATGCATTAGCGGACGCTGGCGACCGCGTCGGAGCGGCCGTCGTTTATCGTCACCCAAACACCGGAATTCTGGTCTGACTGGCGCTTGAGGTAGGTGTAGTCCGTGTCCGTCCAGGCCAGCACCTTGGTTTCCAGATTGTCGAGGATGAATTCCCCAAGGCTGGTGCGCACGGTCAGCACCGCATGGCCATCGCCATTCGGCTGGCGCGCGACAGTCATCAGCAGATTGCCGGCCGGCACGCCCGCATTCAACAATTCGCGACGCTTTTCCAGCGCGTAGTCCTCGCAATCGCCATAGCCATTGTCGGGATAGGCCCAGTATTCCTCGGCACCGTAATTCTCCATGTCGGTGCGCGGCTTGACCCTTGCGTTGACCGAATTGTTGATGCTGACGATCGTCGCCCACAATTTGCGGGTCAGTTCGACCGGCGGGCCCTTGGGCGTCCGTTCGCTGCATTCGCCAGGTATGCGCTGGCAGAATTCATAATGGCCGACAGGCTGCGTGGTGCGTCCGCCGGTGTGCATATAGGCCGGTCCCGCGGCATATGCTGATCCCCAAGCTGTAAGCTGCATCGCCATTGCCGCCAGCAACAGCTTGCCCCTCGTCTTCTTCATTCCGGTAGTCTCCCCGTTCGAAGGAGACATTGCCACATGTGGATTTATTTGGGGCAAAAGTGCGAAGTAGATATTGAGTAAAACCCCAGTAGAATAAGCGTAAAATTTGAATCATTTGAGTATTGAATTGTTTGGATTTTGCTGCGAGGCGCTCCGCGAGCCTCTATGTCATGCGGCCCAGTAGGAAATGGCCTCGGATTGTCGAAGCGTCTCCTTCTGGGCTCGAAAAACAAAAAACCGGCCGCTAAGGGCCGGTTTCCCGAAGTGCTTCAGGCCTTGTCAGGCGCGCGGGGTGTTGAATTCGGAATCGAGCGTTTCGGGACGCTGGATGACGGCAAATTCGATGGCGACGCCGTCCTCGAAATGGCGGACGATCTGCCCGCGCATCGTGCCGAGCATGACCTGGACGCCGATCGCCGGCTTGACGTCGATCTCGATCGCGGCGCCGGAAAGCGACAGGTCGATGATACGGCACTGGTACTGACGGCCGTCGGTGAGCTGCAGCACGCTGGTTGGATTGCGCGGTGCGACACGCTCGTGCCGACGGTCTTCGGGCAGGTCGAGTTCGTGCTTGTTGGCAAGCCAGGTCAATTGCGCGGCAAGCTTGTCCTTCTTGCGGTCGGACGCGATAACGGTCATCGCGAAACCATCCTGCAAGGTGCGCGTGACGACACCTTCGATGCGGCCGATATGGTCGATATAAGCGATGACTTTTTCGCCCGGCATGCCAATGCGTTCGGTGCGAAGCGCTACATTGCCCGGTGACATGTCGACGACCTGGCAGGGGTGTTCGGTGCGGTCTTCCAGCATGAAGCGCCCGTAAATCTTGACCCGGACGCGCTGAAAGTTACGCCTTTCAGCTTGGGACGGCGCATAGTCGACCGCCGCTGACCTCATGACTGCCACACCTCGTTTGGCATCCCGCGCGTCGATGCGAGGAACTTCATCGGAGAAGTACAACAATAAGGGTTAACAAAGGGGAAAAGCAGGCCCCGTTGCGGCGAGATTTGGCCCCTATTCCTCGCGTCCGCCATCGAAGACGACGAGATGGCGGATGCGGCGCGCGCGGCCAAGCGCCGATATCGTCTCGGGTGCCGCGAGTTCATCCGGAACCAGCGAAGGAACATCGATCGCCGGACGGTTGTTGAGAAGCTCCTTCTCCGGATCGATGACGCGAATCGAATCGATCAACGCGTCGGTGATCGGATCGGCACCCAGCCAGAAGGGCTTCTCCACGGCACTGATCACGCCCAGGCAGCGCGGATTTTCAACACCGCCGTCAAGCGGCAAGGCAAGCAGTTCGAACTTGTTGGTACGGCCGTTGCGGCTGAAACCCTCGAAGGCGATGAGCACGACCGACTTCTGGTCGAAGACGCCATGAATCAGCCTCGAGACGAGCCGCTGATCCTTCTCGCGCCACAGCGACGGAAAGGAGAACCCCTTGAGTTCGCGGCCATAATAGGCGCAAAGCCTGGTGCCGGCGAGCCGGAAGACGGCTTGTCCGCGCGTGTCCCTTTCCAGGATGAACGTATCGGCCAGCAGCGACTTGATGTCGGCCGGCTCGACCTCCGAACGCTTCGGGGCGGGGCGTCCGTCACGCAGGCGGTTCCAATATTGGAACAGCGTGATCGATCCGTTCTGGTTCATGCTATTCTGCTCCGCGCAATCTGTCGTCTGATGTCCCATCGGTGAACAGAAAGGGCGCCCTCCGATGACCTACATGCGTTGCGGAGCAGGAAGCGTGCCAGCGTCGTTAACACTTGTTCACGGGTCGGGGCCGTTAAGGTTAACAACTGGTTGACGTTGCAGCGAGGCGGGCCCTATGGCACACAAAAACCACTCCAGAAGCGGTCGTTTCGCGACGATCGGCAGCACTTCAGTTAAGAGTTTTAGGGGGAGCAGGGGGCTCGACCGGCCGTTCAAGGGAAACCTTGAGCGGCTTTTTTTTGATTCGCGATGAGGCGATTCGCCGTTTGCGGTTCGTTCGGGGGTGATCTAGATGCTCGAACCCGAATCCCTGTTTGAGTGCAATTTCATATGAGCGAACCGGAAGGCCCCTCGGAAATCGAGCCGATCGAGGATGGAGCCGAACAACGGCGAGAGCCGGTGTTCAATCTGCCACCTGTCGTCCTGGCGGTGATGGGCATATGCGCGGTCGTCTACCTGTTGCAGCAGTACGTGCTAACCCAGGAACAGCAACTGACGCTGCTCTACGACGGGGCCTTCATCCCTGTTCTCTACACCGGCAAATACGGCTTCGACTGGTTCCTTTTCACCCGCCCGTTCACCTACGCCTTCCTGCATGGCAGCTTTGCCCATATTGCCATCAACATGGTCTGGCTCGCCGCTTTCGGTTCTCCATTGGCAAATCGCCTGGGGCCGCTCCGGTTTTCGCTGTTCTTTGCCGTGACCGGGCTGGCTTCGGTTGCGCTTTTCTGGGCCATGCATCCGTACGGAGAAGCGCCGCTGGTCGGGGCATCGGGCGCTATTTCCGGCATGATGGGCGCTGCCGCGCGTTTCGGTTTCCACACCCAGCGCTCGTCGGCCGGCAAGGCTGCCTTCGCCGGCCCCGTGCTGCCAATCGCCATCGTCCTGCGCTCGCGCGGCGTCGTGATCTTCCTAGCCGTGTGGATGATCATCAACCTCGCCACTGGCCTTCTCGGCTTTGCCCCCGGAATTGACGGCCAGATAGCCTGGGAGGCCCATATTGGCGGCTTTGTCGCCGGCTTCTTCGGCCTGCGCTGGTTCGACCGACCATGGCAGGCGCCTGAATGGGACACCACCGACCGCCGCACTTGAAATGCAACCGATGACGGCGCACCATGTTCACTCTTATGTGAAGCCGGTCAGGGCAGGAACCGGCAGGCAAAGCAGAGGAGGAGGACGCCATGACGGTTAAGGCAATTCTCGAGAAGAAAGGCCATGACGTGTTGACGCTCGGGCCGAACGAAAAGCTGAGCGAAGCCATCCGCATCCTGGCCGAACACAAGATTGGCGCGCTGGTCATCACCAATGGCGATCGCAAGATCGTCGGCATTCTTTCGGAGCGCGACATCGTGCGGGTGGTCGCCAGGGAAGGTGGAGCCGCGCTCGATATCGCCGTGCGCTCGGCGATGACGCCGAAGGTGAAGATCTGCAATGAGAACCACACCGTCAACGAGGTGATGGAGATCATGACCAAGGGCCGCTTCCGCCATCTGCCGGTGGAAAAGGACGGTATGCTCGATGGCATCGTGTCCATCGGCGACGTGGTCAAGCGCCGTATCGAGGACGTCGAGCGCGAGGCCGACGAGATCAGGGCCTACATCGCCACCGCTTGAGCGGTGAACGGAAACCGCCGGCCGGCGAACCGACCGGCGGAGCCGAGGTCTGGCTGTGGTCGATCCCGCTCGGGTTCGAGGCGGCTGAAAAGGCCAGGCCGTGGCTTTACGCTTGTCTCTTTTGGCGGTTTGCACTAGCGAATGACTTCCACGTTCGACGTGAAATTCACGTTCAAATGTGAGTTCAGTCACCGCAAGTCGCAGGCCATCATGACCCTCATCGACACCCGTACCCCCGATGCAAAACGCCTGATCCCCGGCGCCACCGGCGACTGGGAGATCATCATCGGGCTCGAGGTCCACGCTCAGATCACCTCGGAGGCAAAGCTGTTTTCCGGCGCCTCGACCGCTTTCGGTGCTGCGCCCAATGCCAATGTCAGCCTCGTCGATGCGGCCATGCCGGGCATGCTGCCTGTCATCAACGAGGAATGCGTCAAGCAGGCGATCCGCACCGGCCTTGGCCTGAAGGCGCAGATCAACCACAAGTCCGTCTTCGACCGGAAGAATTACTTCTATCCGGATCTGCCGCAGGGCTATCAGATCTCGCAGTTCAAGCAGCCGATCGTCGGCGAGGGCACCGTGATCGTCTCGGTCGGTCCGGATCGTCAGGGCGAGTTCGAGGACATCGAGGTCGGCATCGAGCGGCTGCACCTGGAGCAGGATGCCGGCAAGTCGATGCACGACCAGCATCCGACCATGTCCTATGTCGACCTCAACCGCTCCGGCGTGGCGCTGATGGAGATCGTCTCCAAGCCGGACATGCGCTCGGCCGATGAAGCCAAGGCCTATGTCACCAAGCTGCGCACCATCGTGCGCTATCTCGGCACCTGCGACGGCAACATGGATGAAGGCTCGATGCGCGCCGACGTCAACGTCTCGGTGCGCAAGCCGGGCGGAGAGTTCGGCACGCGCTGCGAGATCAAGAACGTCAACTCGATCCGCTTCATCGGCCAAGCCATCGATTATGAGGCACGCCGGCAGATCGCCATTCTCGAGGATGGCGGCAAGATTGATCAGGAAACGCGGCTGTTCGACGCCGTCAAGGGCGAGACGCGCTCGATGCGCACCAAGGAAGAGGCGCACGACTATCGCTATTTCCCCGATCCCGACCTTTTGCCGCTGGAGTTCGATCAGGCCTATGTCGACGCGCTGGCTGGGAAATTGCCGGAATTGCCGGACGACAAGAAGGCGCGGCTGATCGCTTCGCTCGGCCTGTCGACCTATGATGCGTCGATCCTGGTCTCGGAAAAGCCGATCGCCGACTATTTCGAGAAGGTGGCCGCCGGCCGCGACGGCAAGCTTGCCGCCAACTGGGTCATCAACGACCTGCTCGGGCAATTGAACAAGGCCGGCAAGGATATTGAAAACGCTCCGGTTTCGCCCGACCAACTCGGCGCGGTCATCGACCTGATCAGGGATGGCACCATCTCCGGCAAGATCGCCAAGGACCTGTTCGAGATCGTCTGGACCGAGGGTGGCGATCCGCGCCAGCTGGTCGAAAGCCGTGGCATGAAGCAGGTCACCGACACCGGCGCCATCGAGAAGGCCGTGGATGAGGTGATCGCCGCCAACCCCGACAAGGTCGAACAGGCCCGCGCCAAGCCGAGCATGGCCGGCTGGTTCGTCGGCCAGGTGATGAAGGCGACCGGCGGCAAGGCCAACCCGCAAGCCGTCAACGACCTCGTCAAGGCCAAGCTCGGCATCGCGGATCAATGAGCGGAGACGCGAAGCCCGGCAACCCGGCTAGCGTCTCGTCGGCCCTTTTGATTGCCGGCGCCGTGCTGCTTTTTGTCGGCACGTCGCTGCATCCGATGCATGAAGACCCGAATGACGCGCTTGCCGCCTTCGGTGAATATGCCGCCGACCACATCTGGTTGTTCAGCCACATGGCACAGCTCGCCGGCGTTCTGTCGATGGTTGCAGGCCTGGTGCTGATCCTTGGCCGTCTGTCGGACGGCCCGCCACGCGGCTGGGCTCTTCTGACGATCCTGTTTGGCGCGGCGTCGCTGGCGGCGGCAGCTGCCTTGCAGGCCGTCGATGGCATTGCGCTGAAAGCGGTGGTCAATGCCTGGGCGATGGCCGATGCGGCGACAAAGCCATCGTTGTTCAGCGCCGCCTTCGCCGTACGCCAGATCGAAGTCGGTTTTGCCGCGATCAGCGCCATGCTGCTCGGCTTGACGGTTCTGCTCGCCAATGTCGCCCTGCGCCAGGCCAGGCGCAGTCCGTTGTGGCTGTCGTTGCTCGGCGGTGTCGGTGCCGTGGGTGTTCTGGTCGGTGGTTTTGCGACTGCTGCAACCGGTTTCTCCGGCACCGCCATGGCGGCCAACATGCCGGGCAGCATGGTGCTTCTCGTCTGGGTGGTGCTGCTTGCCGTGGCCGACTTCCGGCGCAAGCCGGTCGCAACATAGGGGGGAGAACCATGTTCGTTCGCACCGCCGGGGAACGCGACCTTGCCGCAGTGCGTGCGCTGCTGGTCGAAACCTGGCATGCGACCTATGACGCAATCTACGGCGCTGCCAAGGTGACCGAGATCACCGACGGCTGGCACTCGATTTCCTCGCTGCGGTCGCGGCTGACGCGGCCGAACTCGGAATTCCTGGTGGCCGATGATGGCAAGCTGATCGGCGGCATGGCTTTTGCCGAAGGCGTCGAAGTGATCATGCTCAAGCAGCTCTACGTGCTGCCCAGCCTGCAGGGGCGAGGCATCGGCGGCATGCTGCTCGATGAGGTCATCGAAAGCTTCCCAGAGGCCCGCGCCATCCGCCTGGAGGTGGAGGAACAGAACATCCGAGCCATCGCCTTCTACGAGGCAAACGGCTTCTTGCGATCCGCCGATGTCGGCGAACACGCAGGTGCCTTGGGACATCCGACGCTCGTCTACATCAGGACTCTTGTTGGCTGACCTATCAGCCGGCGTATCTCGATCACCTTCGCGCGAGCACCACGACAAAGCCCTATTTTCGTTTGACGGCTTGAAAGTCCCGCAGCAAAGCTCCTTCAGCTGACCCTGCCGGAAGCCGGAACCGACAGACGCGCGTGTTGGGCAGCGTTGGGGGGATTTTCATGCCGAGCTTACCGGAACTGATGCCGACACAGGTGTCGGACGAAACCTTTGGCGGCGTCACCTATCATATCGCCGGCGAACTGGTGCCCGTGCTTTCGGTCGATGTGACGCGCATGCCGGTCTATTTCGAGCATCACATCCTGCTGTGGAAGAACTCGACCATCAACATTGGCCTGAAATCGCTGAAGGGTGCGCTGAAGCGCATGATGGCCGGCATGCAGATCTTCGTCACCGAAGCGTCCGGAGCAGGGATCATTGCCTTCAGCCGCGATGGGCCCGGCCATATCGTGCCGATCCATCTCAGGCGTGGCGAGGAGATCCAGGTGCGCGAGCACCAGTTTCTCGCCGCCACCGGCAATGTCGAGTACACTTTCGAGCGCGTGCGCGGCCTGGCGACGATGCTGTTTGGCCAGAGCGGCTTCTTCATCGATCGCTTTCGCGGCGATGCCGGCGATGGCATCGTCTGGCTGCACGGCTACGGCAACGTCTTCGAGAAAACGCTCGCCGCCGGCGAAACCATCGACATCGAGCCCGGCGGCTGGCTGTTCAAGGATGTCTCGGTCAGGATGGAGACCAAGATCGATCGCCTGTCGAGCGGCTTCTTCGGCGCCAACATGAATTTCATCGTCAACCGCTTCACCGGGCCGGGCCGGGTCGGCATCCAGTCGATGTATCTGCACATGCCGACCGAGGAATAGGCGGCGATCAGATGGCTCGCGATCTTTGCAGGTTGGCAGGCATGGCTCCGGCCCGGGAGCCGGGGCGACCTGCGCTGACATTACGCTCCACCGGCATTGCTGGCCGTAATCGGTTCCGCACACGGCCATGCGTCATCTCGGCGTTTGCTGCGCCGGCTCACGACGGATATGCAGGAACATGACCAAACTGTCCCGCATTGCAGCGCTGGTGCTGCTCGCCATCATCATTTTCTCAACCCTGTCGCCGATCCAGATGCGGCCACACATAGCCGAGGCGAATGTTGAGCGCGCCTTGGCTTATGTGCTCTTGGGCTTCGTCCTGGCGTTCGGCTTCCCCAACCGCCTGTATCAAGCTGCGATTTTCGTGATTGTGACCGCCGGCGTCCTGGAACTGCTTCAAATCATTGATCCTGGTCGCCACGCGCAGTTTGCCGATGCACTCGTGAAAGCATCAGCCGGAATTGTTGGGATCTTTGTGGGGCAACTGTTCGTCAGGCCCAGCGGACGAATGGGAGAGAGGTAGGCGCGCGGCAGCAACCCGCGGCGCTAGGTGGAGCGAACGTCCACATTGTCGATCAGCCTCGTCTTGCCGAGCCAGGCGGCCGCAAGCACGCGTCCTTCACGATCGCGACGCCATGGCGCAAGCGTCAGGCTTTCACGGGCCTCGACGTAGTCGACCTTGCGGAAGCCGGCCGCGACCAGGGCACGGCTGGCCTCCGCGGTTGCGTTGTTTTGGTCGGCACCTGCCGTCAAAGCCACCGCCGTGTCGCGTAATATCACATTGAGTTGGCGGGCGATCTTGAGTTCGGCTTCATCGAGATAGGCGTTGCGTGACGACATGGCGAGACCATGTGCGTCGCGGATCGTCGGTGCACCGATGATCTCGACCGGCAGGTCGAGGTCGCGGCAGAGCTGCCTGACGACACAAAGCTGCTGGTAGTCCTTCTCGCCGAAGATCGCGCAGTCAGGCGTTGCCTGCAGGAAGAGCTTTGCCACGACGGTGGCGACACCGTCGAAAAACGTCGGCCGAAAGTCCGATTCGAGCCCGGCGGAGGGACCGCCGACCGAGATCCTGGTAGCAAAGCCGGCGGGATACATCTCGCCAACCGTCGGTATGAAGGCAAGGTCGGCCTTGGCCGCTTTCAGCCGGTCGAGGTCGTGGGCGAGCTGGCGCGGGTATTTGTCGAGGTCTTCCGTCGGCGCGAACTGCGTCGGATTGACGAAGATCGACACGACACAGCGATCGGCCCTTTCGAGTGCGATCCTGACCAGCGAGATGTGCCCGTCATGCAATGCGCCCATGGTCGGCACCATGGCGATACGAAGGCCGTCGCGCCGCCAGTCGCGGAGCTGCGCGCGCAGTGCGGCAACGCTGTCGACGATGACGAGCCGGCTCATGCGTCATCCCCGTGCTTTGTCGCCGAAAAGACATGGCCGGGGCCGGGAAATGTCCGGCTTCGCACCTCCGCAGCGTAGCGTTCGGCGGCGTGTGAGATGACGCTGCGCAGGTCGGCATATTCCTTGACGAATTTCGGCACGCGGTCGACGGTCAGCCCGACCATGTCGTCGATGACCAGGATCTGGCCGTCGCAGTCGCTGCTGGCGCCGATGCCGATGGTTGGAATGGCGATGCGGCGGGTGATGTCGGAGGCGACGGTCTCGACCGTGCCCTCGATGACCACCGAGAACGCGCCGGCGCTTTCGACCGCGAGTGCATCGCGAACCAAAGCCGCAACGGCCTCTTCGGTGCGGCCCTTGATCTTGTAGCCGCCGTTTTTCTCGACAGATTGCGGCTGGAGGCCGATATGTCCCATCACCGGAATGCCGGCAGCGACGATCGCGGCGATCTGCCGGGCCATGTCGACGCCGCCTTCGAGTTTCACCGCCTGGCAGCCGGTTTCGTCGATCATCCGCCGCGCCGAAGCAACGGCTTGCGCCGCCGAATCCTCATAGGTGCCGGCCGGCATGTCGACGACGACGCAGGCCTTGGCCGCGCCGCGCATCACCGCTTGCCCATGCGCGATCATCATCTCGAGCGAAGCGCCTAGCGTCGTCTCGTGGCCGTGCAGCACCATGGCGACGCTGTCGCCGACCAGGAGCAGGTCGACATGGTCGTCGAGCAGGCGGGCGATGGGATAGGTGTAAGCGGTGAGGCAGACAATCGGTGTGCCGCCTTTGCAGCGCCGAATCGCGTTTGCGCTGATGCGAATGTCGGTGGTCGGCATTTCCGTGGCCAATCGTCACCTCCGTCAGCCTGCAGCGGGTCGGATACCGGCCTTGGCGCGCAAAGCTTTAGAAAGACCGCAAAGGCTTGGCAAGCGCGCATCGCGCGGTCGAGAAGATCACGGGCTTGTGTCGGGTTTCCGGCAAGCCATTTGCGTGCACCCTGCGGCAAAACCCTTGCCTTCCCGAAGGCCTGACGCCATAAGCAGGAAACGGGCGCTGCCGGCGCGAGGGTTCTGAGATGAAGACTTTCCTTACGCAGTTTTTCACCTGGTGGAACAGCCAGACGCTGGGAACGCGCCTGTACACCTGGCGGCACGGCAAGAAGGTCGGCCAGGACGAGACAGGCAATGTCTATTACGAAGGCGGCATCGATTCGGAGGGCCGCACGCGCCGCTGGGTCATCTACCGGAATTATTCGGAAGCCTCCGCGATACCGCCCGGCTGGCATGGCTGGATGCATCACCGTGTCGATGTCGCGCCCGCCAGCGAGACCTACAAGCCCCGCGACTGGCAGAAGCCACATCAGCCCAATCTGACCGGCACTCCGGCGGCCTACCGCCCGAAAGGCTCGGTGCTGACCAACCAGCATCGCCCGCAGGTCACGGGCGACTATGACGCCTGGACACCCGGATCGTAACGGCCCCCGACTTGTAACGGCGCAAGGTGCAGGCCGGTCCTTTATCGCCACAATTGGTGTTTAGCTGCTTGCTGATCAAAAAAAAACGGCGACTAGCCTTGGCGATCGACAGAATCACCCGGGCGCGAACCACCGGTACCCCTAGATGAGCTTTTTCAACCGAATATCGACGGGCGGCCTGGCGCTAGCCGCCAGTCTTGCCGTCAGCACCGCTGCCTTTGCCGCTTCGCCTGAACCGGCGCCCGCTGCACCGGCGCCGGCGGCGCCCGCAGGATCGGACCGGGTCACCAATCCCATCGCCGAGTTTGCCGGCATCGACAAGATCACCGGCCGCATCATCACCTTCGATGTCTATATCGACGAGACGGTGCAGTTCGGTGCTTTGCAGGTGACGCCGCGCGTCTGCTACTCGAGGCCGCAGACCGAGGAGCCAAAGACCGATTCCTTCGTCGAGGTCGACGAGATCACGCTCGACCGGAAGATCCGCCGCATCTTCACCGGCTGGATGTTTGCCGAAAGCCCTGGCCTCAACGCCGTCGAACATGCCGTCTATGACGTCTGGCTAAAGGAATGCAAGCAGAAGTCGGATGTGCCGGCGCCCGACGCCGCCAAGGCTGACGCGACCAAAGCCGACGCGTCGAAGCCTGCCGCGGCCGAGCCGAAGCCTGCCGCCACTCCGGACGTGGTACAGCCCGATGCCACGGAACCGGCTATCACCGAACCGGATACCACGGAACCGGATACCACCGAAGCCAACTGATCCTCTGGAACCGTCGTGGCCACCATGCGTTGGACCACGGACGACCGCGCATTCATGCGCATGGAGGATATTCCGATGTCAGACAGCAAGCGGATCACCGCCGGCAAGGCGGAATTGCTCGAACTCGAAAAAGGGTTCTGGACGGGTGACGCGGCCTACTACGCGGCCAATGCCGACACCGAGTGCCTGGTGGCGTTTCCGCAGATGGCACAGGCCATGGACAATGCCGATCTCGCCAAGACCGCAACCAAGCCCAACCGTTGGCGCGATCTTGACATCGAGCTCAAGGGAATAATCGAGCCGGGCAGCGATATCGTCATGCTGACCTACGAGGCGCACGCGACGCGTGAGAATGGCGAGCCCTACGCGGCGCTGGTCAGTACCGGCTACGTCCATCGCGTCAACGGCTGGAAGATGATGTTCCATTCGCAGACGCCGCTGCAAGCCGCGGCCGGGAAGTAAGAGGCCCGATCGTCAGGGGTAGAATACGGCCTCGCCCTTCAGCGCGTCGGCCAGCATTTTCTCGTATTTGCCGCGCGGCACGTCGACCGCGCCGAAGCGCTTGAGGTGCTCGGTGGTGAACTGCGTATCAAGCAGAGCGAAGCCGCGCGCCTTCAACCTCTCGACGAGATAATAAAGGCAGGTCTTGGAAGCGTCCGTCTCCCTGGCGAACATGCTTTCGCCAAAGAACACCCGGCCAAGCGATACGCCGTAGAGGCCACCGACCAGCCGGTCCTCGCGCCAAGCCTCGACCGAATGACAATGCCCTATCCGGTGCAACTGGACATAGGCTTCGCGGATCGGCGCATTGATCCAGGTCGACCGGCGCTCCTCGCGTCTCTCGGCGCAACCGTCGATCGTTGCTTCGAAATCGAAATCGAAACGGATGTCGAAAGGGTGCTTCTTGATCGTTTTCCTGAGGCTTTTCGGCGTGTGAAAACCGTCAAGCGGGATGATGCCGCGCGTTTCCGGCCGCACCCAGAACACCTCCGGATCGCTGGCACTTTCGGCCATCGGGAACACGCCCGAGGCGTAGGCCTTGAGCAAAAGGTCGGTCGGGATGCGATAGCCGGGCGCGAAGGGGCGGGTCATCGCGTCCCCGGACTACTCTTCCTTGGCCAGATATTTTTCCAGCCAGTGGATATCATAGTCGCCATTGGCGATGTCGGCATTGCCGACGAGATCGCGAAACAGCGGCAACGTCGTCTTGATGCCGTCGACGACGAATTCATCCAGCGCGCGCCGCAGCCGCATCATGCACTCGACGCGGTTGCGCCCATGCACGATCAGCTTGCCGATCAGGCTGTCGTAGTAGGGCGGGATCTTGTAGCCGGAGTAAACGCCGGAATCGACGCGGATGCCGAGACCGCCCGGCGTATGGAAGTGGGTGATCGTGCCGGGCGAGGGGGTGAAGGTGCGCGGATCCTCGGCGTTGATACGGCATTCGATGGCGTGGCCATTGAACTTGATGTCTTCCTGCTTGACCGAAAGTCCGCCGCCCGAGGCGACGCGGATCTGCTCGTGCACGAGGTCGATGCCGGTGATCGCTTCGGTCACCGGATGCTCGACCTGCAGGCGCGTGTTCATCTCGATGAAATAGAACTCGCCATTCTCGTAGAGGAACTCGATCGTGCCGGCGCCGGAATAGCCGAGGTCGGCGATCGCCTTGGCGCAGACGCCGCCGATGCGCGCACGCTCCTCGGCATTGAGGGCCGGCGAGGGCGCCTCTTCCCAGACCTTCTGGTGCCGGCGCTGCAGCGAACAATCGCGCTCGCCGAAATGCACGCCGCGGCCAAAACCGTCACCGAACACTTGCACCTCGATGTGGCGCGGTTTTTCCAGGTACTTCTCGATGTAAACCGCATCGTCGCCGAAGGCGGCACCGGCCTCCGAGCGCGCCGTCTGCAGGGCGACCTCGAGGTCGGCTTCGGTATGCGCCACCTTCATACCGCGTCCGCCGCCGCCGGCCGACGCCTTGATGATCACGGGATAGCCGATCTCGCCGGCAATGCGCTTGGCCTCTTTTTCATCGGTGACCGCACCGTCCGAACCGGGCACCACCGGAATGCCGAGCCGTTTTGCGGTGCGCTTGGCCTCGATCTTGTCGCCCATGATGCGGATATGGTCGCCGGACGGGCCGATGAAGGTGATGTTGTGGGCGGCCAGGATGTCCGCGAACTTGGCGTTTTCCGACAGGAAGCCATAGCCCGGATGCACGGCATCGGCGCCGGTGATCTCGCAGGCCGCGACGATCTGATGGATGTTGAGGTAGCTGTCGCGCGATGGCGGCGGCCCGATGCAGACGCTTTCGTCGGCGAGCCGCACATGCATGGCATCGGCGTCGGCGGTCGAATGCACCACCACCGTCTGGATGCCGAGTTCCTTGCAGGCACGCAGCACCCGAAGCGCGATTTCGCCGCGATTGGCGATGAGGATCTTCTGGAACATCCGGCCCGCTCTACTCGATCACAACGAGCGGCATGCCGTATTCGACAGGCGTCGCATCCTCGAACAGGATGGCCGTCACCGTGCCGGAGCGCGGCGAAGGAATCTGGTTCATCGTCTTCATCGCCTCGATGATCAGCAGCGTCTGGCCTTCCTTGACCTTTTGGCCGACTTCGATGAACGCCTTCGCGTCGGGCGATGGCGCCAGATAGGCGGTCCCGACCATCGGCGAGGTGATCGCGTTCTTCGCCACGTCGACCACTGCCGGGGCTGCCGCGGCAATGGGCTGGGCGGCTGACGGTGCATAGGCCGGCTGCGGTGCCGCGATCGCGTGCACGGCCGGGGCCTGCCGCGAAACACGCACCTTCAGGTCGCCCAGTTCAACCTCGATCTCGGTGAGGTTGGTGTCGTTCAGTATGCCCGCCAGATCGCGGATCAGCTGCTGGTCAACACCGGTCTTCTTTATCGACATTTTCGAGCCTTCTGTTTGTTGGCCGGTCATAGGCGTGCGGCCAGCGCCTGCAGGGCCAGCGTGTAGCCGAGCGGCCCAAAGCCACAGATCATGCCGACGGCAACCGGCGCGACCATGGACACGTGGCGGAATGGTTCCCGCGCATGGATGTTGGAAAGATGGACTTCAGCGACGGGCAGCGGCGCGATGGCGCGGATGGCGTCGTGGATCGCGATCGAGGTGTGGCTGTAGGCGCCTGGATTGATGACGATGCCGGCGGCCTTGTCGCCAGCTTCCTGAATCCAGTCGACAAGGTCGCCCTCGTGATTCGACTGGCGGAAATCGATCTCGAGCCCAAGTGCTGTGCCGGCCTGTTTGCAGTCCTCGGCGATCGCGGCAAGCGTCTTGCCGCCATAGATGCCCGGCTCGCGCTTGCCGAGCGCGTTGAGATTGGGACCGTTCAGGACGAAAACCGTTTTCAAAAAAGCCGACCTTTCCCGGCGCCGACATCAAGCCGGCGCGCTGGGCCCTCTATAATGGGCATAGACGCCTGCGAAAAGAGCGCAAGTGCGTTCTTTCACTGTCCACAACGCGCGGAAATGTACCCCTGAAAATATGCCCGTGAGCAAGATCAGAGCGCGGCTTTCGCCGCCTCGATCTTTTCAGCCAGCACTTCCTGTCCAAGCGCCCCGAACACCACCTCGTTGCCGACCACATAAGACGGCGTTCCGGTGATCGCCAGCTTGTTGGCAAGATCGTAGGTCTTGGAGAAGGCCTCGTTGATCGACGGGTCCTTCATCTTCTCGCGCAGCATCGCTTCGTCGGCGCCGAGCGAAAGCGCGATCTTGATCGCCGCCGCCTCGGTGGCGCGTCCCTGGCCGCCGAGCAGTGCGTTGTGGAACTCGCCATACTTTTCCGGCTTCATCAGGTGGAATGCCATCGAAACCACGCTCGCCTTCTGCGAATCCGGTCCGAGGATCGGGAACTCCTTGAGCACGAAGCGCAGGTCCGGATCGGACTTGGTCAGCGCCCGCATGTCGTCGATGGCGCGTTTGCAGAAGCCGCAATTGTAGTCGTAGAACTCGACGATGGTGACCTTGCCGTTCGGGTTGCCGACGACGCCGTCGAATGCCGAGTTGAAGATCTGGTCCTTGGCATCCTTGATGACACCCATATGGGCGATGCGCTGCTCTTCCTTCTGCTTGGCTTCGAGCGCGTCCTGAACCTCCAGAAGCACTTCCGGGTTCTTCAACAGATAGTCGCGGATGATACCTTCGACCTCGGTGCGGTCGATCTTGGTGTCGGACTCTGCCGTCTGGGCCGGCTGCGCCGTACCGGCCTTGGCAATCTGTGGGTTTCCGGCCACGAATCCGAAAGCCAGCATGGCCAGGGCGGCCACGGCCCCCGTGGTGCCCAGCAGCAGTGCCTTTTTCATCGTTCCTGTTCCTTCTACCTGTTTTTCCGGCCCGTTCGTCTGACTGTGTCGCAGCGTGCTGCCAGAAGGTTCACTTGATCTTGGTCGATGGTGCGTAGTTTATGATGTCCTGGGCGCGAAGCCATCGCGGTTCGCCGCGCTTCATCTGCTGCTGTGCCCGCATGGCGAAGATCTTAGCATCCTTATAGTTGCCGGAATAGAAATGACCTTCGGCGGTGGCAAGTTCTGCGCCCGGTATGTCACTCAGTTCGCCATAGGCCTGTGCAAGGTAGCGGTAACCGGCCGCATTTTCCTTGTCTCGCTGCAGACCATTGTTGATCTGCACGACGGCTTTCTTGAGGGATTCAGGCGTACCGACGGCCATCAGCGCCTGGCCAAGCGAGACAGGCAGCAATCCCGACCGCGCCGGGTCGAGGCTGACCGCCTTGGCATAGGCATCCGCGGCCTCCTTGGGCCTGTTCGCCTTCATCAGGATGTCGCCGCGCAGTTCCTGGAAATATGCATTCTTCGGCTGCGCCTTGATCAGTGCATTGGTCTTGGCGAGCGCGGTGGCTATGTTGCCGAACAGGTACGTCGACTCGGCATCGCCATATTGTGCGGCAAGGCTGCCGGGCATCTTGCGCATCAGCCGCGCCAACCCCGCCTGGCCTTCCATATAGACGGCGATCTTCATGCGCATCATGTCGTGCCGCTGCTGCAGAGCCGGCGGGTCGACCTTGTCGACATTGGGGCTCTGTTTCACCAGCACTTCGAGATTGGCGATGCGGTCCTGCGGCATCGGATGGCTGATCCGGTAGGGATCGACCTGGGCGCCCGACAGCGACAGCGCCGTCTGGAAACGGTGGAACGTCTTCAGCATGCCCATGCCGGACTGGCCGGTGGCGTTGAGATAGGTGATCGCCGAGCGGTCGGCGGTTATCTCCTCGGTGCGCTGATAGGCGAGGATGCTTCGCTGCGCCATCTCGCCGCCGCCCGCCGCCATGCCGATACCGGCGCCGGCAAGGCCGCGGCTGTTGGTGGTGGCACCGGCGACCATGGCGCCGGCCCCTAGCAATGTGGCGATGATGGCCATGGTCTTGGCACGTTCGAGCTGTTCGCGCAGCTTCTGCTGGTGGCCGCCGGCGATATGGCCGGCTTCGTGGGCAATGACGCCGATGATCTCGTTGGGTGTCTCGGCCGTCATCAGCGCGCCGGTGTTGATGAACAGCCGGCGCCCGGTGACGAAGGCGTTGAAACTCTGGTCGTTGACCAGCACGATGTCGATGCCGTCGTTCGCCAGTCCTGCCGCCTTGAAGATCGGCCGCGCATAATCGCGCACCAGCGCCTCGATCTCGGCGTCGCGTACCACTGGCACGTTCTGGGCGAAGGCGCTGACCGAATCCGCCAACGCGACGGCAACGCCAAGCGAAAGCGTCGCAAAGACGCGCGCTGTCCGGGCAATCGTCGATCTGGGTCGGCTCAACATGATGGTTCCACTGGTAGACGAGCGGGCGAAAGATGAAAAGTCGGCGCCGGAAACTTCCTCAACTTGTGATCCTCACATCAATCGGGCATTTGTGCGGCGCATGCGCCCGAGTTTGGCGCCTTCAACCATCGGGAATACTGGTTAAATGGTCGTTTCGCTCTCACGTCGTGGCAATGTCGAGCCCTTCCACGCCATGGACATTCTGGCCGAGGCAAACCGCCTGAAGGCCCAGGGCGTGCCGGTGGTTTCCATGGCCGTCGGCCAGCCCTCCGACCCTGCGCCGATCGGCGTTCGCGCGGCGGCGGCCAAGGCCTTGCAGGACGGACGCATCGGCTACACCGACACGCTCGGCCTCGCCGCGCTGCGCAAGGCGATCGCCGAGCACTACGCCGATCACTATGGCCTCGATATTTCACCGAGCCGGATCGCGGTGACCACCGGATCGTCGGCCGCCTTCAACCTCGCCTTCCTCGCGATGTTCGATCCAGGCGACCGCGTCGCCATCGCCGCGCCCGGCTATCCCGCCTATCGCAACATCATGGCCGCACTCGGCATCGACGTGGTCGAGATCGAACTCGGCGACGCCGCCTACCTGCATGCCGGCCATCTGGAAACCGCACATCGCGAAAAGCCGCTGAAAGGCGTGCTGTTTGCAAGTCCGGCCAATCCGACCGGCGCCGTCATACCGGCCGATGAGCTGGCGGCCCTGGTGAGGACGGCACAGGAGCTCGGCATCGCCGTGATATCAGATGAAATCTATCATCGGCTGGCCTATGCCGCCCCCGATACCACCGCACTTGCCTGTGGCGGCGACGTGACGGTCATCAACTCGTTCTCGAAATATTACTGCATGACCGGCTGGCGCATCGGCTGGATGGTGTTGCCCGAAGATCTGGTGCGGCCGGTAGAACGCGTCGCCCAAAGCCTCTACATCTCGCCGCCGGAACTGTCGCAGATCGCCGCGATCGAGGCGTTCAAGGCGACTGAGGAGCTGGAAGCGGTGAAAGGCCGCTACGCCTGGAATCGCGAGCTGTTGATGAAACGCCTGCCGGAACTCGGCTTTCCGCTGGCGGCACCGATGGACGGCGCCTTCTATGCCTTTTGCGATGTCACCAGGCACACCAACGACAGCATGGCCTTCGCACGAAAGATGTTGGCGCAGGCGCATGTCGCGGCGACGCCCGGCCGCGACTTCGACACCCAGGCGGGGCACCGCACGATGCGTTTCTCCTATGCCGGCAGCCACGACGAGATGGTCGAGGCGATGGCGCGCATTGAACGCTGGTTGAGGTAGCACCATGCCAGAACTCGAACAGGCGCTCGCCGAAGTCGCCGCCGAAATGGCCGAACGCACCGATCGCGGCGCTGTTGCCACCTACATTCCGCAGCTCGGCAAGGTCGATCCCAAGAAGTTCGGCATTGCCGCCGTCACCAATGACGGCCGCGTGCTGATGGCGGGTGACGCCGATCAGGCCTTTTCGATCCAGAGCATCTCGAAAGTGTTCACCCTGACGCTGGCGCTCGGCAATGTCGGTGATGCGCTGTGGCAGCGGGTCGGACGCGAGCCGTCGGGCAATCCGTTCAACTCGATCGTCCAGCTCGAGCATGAGAACGGCATTCCGCGCAATCCGTTCATCAATGCCGGCGCCATCGTCGTTTCCGACATCCTGCTTGCCGGCCACCAGCCGCGCGAGGCGATCGGCGAAATCCTGCGCTTCATCCAATTCCTGGCCGATGACGAGACGATCGTTATCGACCGCGAGGTCGCGGCCTCCGAACGGGCCACAGGCTATCGCAACTTTGCGCTTGCCAACTACATGAAATCCTTCGGCAATCTCAACCATGCGCCGGAGCTGGCGCTGGGCGTCTACTTCCACCACTGCGCCATCGCCATGAGTTGCCGGCAGCTGGCGCTCGCCGGCCGCTTTCTCGCCAACGGCGGCAAGAATCCGGCGACCGGACATAGCGTGGTGTCGGCCGAGCGGGCGCGGCGCATCGGCGCCATGATGCTGACCTGCGGCCATTATGACGGATCGGGCGACTTTGCCTTCCGCGTCGGCATTCCCGGCAAGAGCGGCGTCGGCGGTGGCATACTGGGCATCGTGCCGGGCGTAGCCTCGCTCGCCGTCTGGTCGCCCGGCCTCAACGCCAACGGCAATTCCAAGCTGGGCTCGATCGCGCTGGAAAAGCTGGCCAGGATGATGAACTGGTCGATTTTCGCGCCGTAGAGCGGTCTATTGTTCATGGAAACGCCGCTCGACTGATAGACTTCATGCCCGCCGGGTAAATCTGCAATAATTGCCTTGACCACAGTAATGTCGTCCGTTCTTGTTGGGGACGACTGCAAATGGGTAGCACCAGTCCTTGACCAAGACGGTCCCCTGACGCAGTCTTCTGTTTCAAACCCTGTCTGCAGCGAAAGAGAACGAGTCATGCCCATCGGACGCGTAGGACAGGAATTCATCGTCAATTCGACGGCAACCGGCGGTCAGGTTAGCCCAGCGATCACGGAACTGGCCGATGGCCGCTTCGTGGCCACCTGGCAGTCTTATGACACCGGCGACGGCGATAGCATCTGCATCCGCGGACGAATCTACAGTGTCGACGGCAAGGCGATAGGCAGCGACTTCATCGTCAATTCGACGGCAACGGGCTATCAGAATGCCCCAGCGATCGCGGGGCTGGCCGATGGCCGCTTCGTGGCCACCTGGCAGTCTTATGACACCGGCGATGGCGATGGCCTCTGCATCCGCGGACGGATCTACAATGTCGACGGCAATGCGGTCGGCAACGACTTCATCGTCAATTCGACAGCGGCGGGCAATCAGCTTAACCCAGCGATCACGGTGCTGGGTGACGGACGCTTTGTGGTCACTTGGGAGTCAACTGACACTGATACCGACATCGGCGCCTGCGTCCGCGCCCGAATATACAATGTCGACGGCAGCGCGGCCGGGAGCGACTTCATCGTCAATTCGACGGCAACGCACGACTATCAGGTCGAACCAGAGATCACGGCGCTGGCCGATGGCCGCTTCGTGGCCACCTGGACTTCCTTTGATATCGGCGACGGCTCTGGTTCCTGTATCCGCGCCCGAATCTACAATGTCGACGGCAGTGCGGCCGGCAACGACTTCATCGTCAACTCGACGACAACGGGCTATCAGAATGCCCAAGTAACCACGACGCTGGCGGATGGCCGCTTCTTGGCCTCTTGGGTGTCCGATGACATTGGCGACGGCAGCGGCGCCTGCATCCGCGCCCGAATCTACAATGTCGACGGCAGTGCGGCCGGGAGCGACTTCATCGTCAATTCGACAACAACGGGCTATCAGGTTAACCCAGCAATTACGGCGTTGGCCGATGGCCGTTTCGTGGCCGCTTGGCAGTCCGATGACACCGGCGACGGCTCTGGCACCTGTATCCGCGCCCGCGTCTACAATGCCGACGGCATAGCGGCCGGCAGCGACTTCATCGTCAATTTGACGGCAAGCAGTGATCAGTACACCCCAGCGATCACGCCACTGGCCGATGGCCGCTTCTTGGTCACTTGGCAGTCATTAGACAGTGGTGATGGCAGCAGCGGCTGCATTCGTGCTCAAATCTTCGATCCTACCATCTTTGTCGGCACCTCCGCAGATGACGTCTGGCAAGGCAGCAATGTCTTCGCCGACCACATCAACGGCGGCGACGGCGCCGACACGCTGTCGGGTCTTGGCGGCAATGATACGATCAGCGGCGATGCGGGCAACGACGTCCTCAACGGTGGTGCCGGCGCCGATACAATGAAAGGCGGCATCGGCAACGATACCTACTGGGTCGACAATGCCGGCGATCATGTCACTGAGGCCAATGGCGAGGGCACCGATACAGTCAACAGTACCGTGTCCTTCAATCTCTCCGGCCAGGAATTGGAAAATCTGACGCTGACGGGAACGGGTGATATCAACGGCACTGGCAACTCGATTGCCAACATCATGTCAGGCAATTCAGGCATCAACACGCTAATCGGGCTTGGTGGCAACGACACGCTGGATGGCAAGGGCGGCGCCGACACCATGCAAGGCGGCCTCGGCGACGACACCTACTACGTCGACAATGCCGGGGATATCGTCGATGAGAGTACTGCCGGCGCCAACGGCACCGATATCGTCAATGGCTACATCTCGATCAACCTTGGCGGTGCCGCCCACTTCAAGGGCAATATCGAGAATGTCGCGCTGCTCGGTGCGGTCGCGATCAACGCCACCGGCAACAGCCTGGCCAACACGCTGACCGGCAATTCCGGCAACAATGTGCTGGATGGCATGGGTGGCGCCGACACGATGAGAGGCGCTCAGGGCAACGACAGCTACTATGTCGACAATGCGGGCGATATCGTCAGTGAGCGCACCGCCGGCGCCAACGGCACCGATACCGTCAACGGCTACATCTCGATCAACCTCGGCGACGGCAACCATTTCACGGGCAATATCGAGAACGTCGCGCTGCTCGGTGCGGCCTCGATCAACGCCACCGGCAACAGCCTGGCCAACACGCTGACCGGTAATTCCGGCAACAATCTGCTGGACGGCAAAGGTGGCGCCGACACGATGATCGGGGCTCAGGGCAATGATGGCTACTATGTCGACAATGCCGGCGATATCGTCAGTGAAAGCACCGCCGGCGCCAACGGCACCGACACCGTCAATGGCTTTGTTTCGATCAACCTTGGCGATGGCAACCACTTCACGGGCAACATCGAGAACGTCGCACTGCGCAGCGCGGCCTCGATCAACGCCACCGGCAACAGCCTGGCCAATACGCTGACCGGCAATTCCGGCAACAACGTACTGGACGGCAGGGGCGGCAACGACACGATGTCCGGCAGCACCGGCCAGGACATCTTCGTCTTCACCACGGCGCTCAATGCCTCGACCAATGTCGACCGCATCACAGACTTCTCGGTGGTCGATGACACTATCCGGGTCGATAACGCCATCTTTGCCGCGCTTGGCGGCAACGGCACGCTGTCGGCCGACCAGTTCGTCAAGAACACCACCGGCCTTGCGGGTGACGGCAACGACCACATCATCTACGAGACCGACACCGGCTGGCTCACCTATGACAGCAACGGCAGTGCTGCCGGCGGCTCGACCCATTTCGCCACACTGGCCGCCAACCTGGCGCTGACCAACGCCGATTTCGTCGTTGTGTAAGGTCAGAAGTACCACCAGTCCTTGACCAGGACGGGATACTCTGATGCAACCTTTAGGTGCAGCCAATGCCATGCTGGCGGCTGGCCATTTTACACCCTGCCTGCAGCGAAAGAGAACGAGCCATGCCCATTGGACGCGTAGGACAGGACTTCATCGTCAATTCGACGACAATGGGCAGTCAGTTTGGCCCCGCGATCACGGCGCTGTCCGACGGCCGCTTCGTGGACACCTGGATGTCCTATGACCCCGGCGATGGCGATGGCTTGTGCATCCGTGCCCGCCTCTACAACGCCGACGGTTCAGCGGCCGGCAACGACTTCATCGTCAATTCGACAGCAACGGGCGATCAGTATAGCCCTGCAATCACGGCGCTGGACGGCGGCCGCTTTGTGGCCACCTGGCAGTCAGAAGATCACGGCGACGGCATCGGCAATTGCATCCGCGCCCGAATCTACAACGCCGACGGTACGGCGGCCGGCAACGACTTCATCGTCAATTCGGCGGCAACGAGTGGCGGGAATTCCCCCGATATCACGGCGTTGGCCGATGGCCGCTTCGTGGCCACCTGGGAGTCCTATGACCTCGGCGAGGGTAGTGGCATCCGCGGCAGTTACATCTACGCCCGCCTCTATAACGCCGACGGTTCTGCGACCGGCAACGACTTCATCGTCAATTCGACGACAGCAACATACACCGAGTTTGTCCCCGCGATCACGGCGCTGGCCGATGGCCGCTTCGTGGTCACCTGGCAGTCCTACGACAGTGGCGACGGTAGCGCCAACGGCATCCGTGCCCGCGTCTACAACGCCGACGGTTCTGCGGCCGGCAACGAATTCATAGTCAATTCGACGATAACCAACAGCTATAGTGCCCATAGTGCCCCCGACATCACGGCGCTGGCCGATGGCCGCTTCGTGGCCACCTGGCAGTCCTACGACACCGGCGACGGTGGCGGAAACTGCATCCGCGCCCGTATCTACAACGCCAACGGTTCGGCGGTTGGCAACGACTTCATCGTCAATTCGACGATAACCGACGGCCAGCTAAGCCCCGCGCTCACGGCGCTGGCCGACGGCCGCTTTGTGGCCACCTGGTATTCCTATGATGCCGGCGACGGCGATAGCAGCTGCATCCGCGCCCGCGTCTACAACGCCGACGGTTCAGCGGCCGGCAGCGACTTCATCGTCAATTCGACGGCAGCGAACAGCCAGTTTTACCCGGCAATCACGGCGCTGGCCGATGGCCGCCTCGTGTTCACCTGGGACTCCTATGATGGCGGCGACGGCGGCTCTTGGATCCGCGCCGCGATCTTCGACCCTACCGTCTTCGTCGGCACCGCCGCCGATGACATCTGGCAAGGCAGCAACGTCTTTGCCGACCACATCAATGGCGGCGAAGCCAACGACACGCTGTCGGGCCTTGGCGGCAATGATACGATCAGCGGCGATGCCGGCGCCGATCTGATGAGCGGCGGCACCGGCGACGACACCTACTTCGTTGACGATTACGGAGACCATGTGGTCGAGGTGAATGGCCAGGGCATCGATACAGTCAACAGCACCGTGTCCTTCAACCTCTCGGGCCAGGAGTTGGAGAAACTGACGCTGATCGGCGCCCGCAATATCAATGGCACCGGCAACTCGATCGCCAATGTGATCACCGGCAACTCCGGCAACAACGTCATCGACGGGCTCGGCGGCACCGATACGATGAGCGGAGCGCAAGGCAAYGACACCTACATCGTCGACAATGCCGGGGATCATGTGATCGAGGCTAATGGTCAGGGCACCGATACGGTCAACAGCTCCATCTCTTTCAATCTCTCCGGCCAGGAACTGGAAAACCTGACGCTGACTGGATCGGCGAACATCAACGGCACCGGCAATTCCTTCGCCAATGTCATCACCGGCAATTCTGCCGTCAACACGCTGATCGGCCTTGACGGCAGCGATACGCTGGATGGCAAGGGGGGCGCCGATACGATGCAAGGCGGCATCGGCAACGACACCTACTTCGTCGACAATGCCGGCGATATAGTCAGTGAAAGCACCGTCGGCGCCGACGGCGCCGATATCGTCAACAGCTACATCTCGATCAGCCTTAGCGATGGCAATCACTTCACGGGCAACATCGAGAACGTCGCACTGCGCAGTGCGGCCTCGATCAACGCCACCGGCAACAGCCTGGCCAACGCGCTGACCGGCAATTCCGGCGTCAACACGCTGATCGGCCTTGGCGGCAACGATACGCTGGACGGCAAGGAAGGTGCCGACCGTTTGGAAGGCGGGGCCGGCACCGACACCTACTTCGTCGACAATGCCGGCGATATCGTCAGTGAAAGCACCGCCGGCGCCAACGGCACCGACACCGTCAATGGCTACATCTCGATCAACCTTGGCGATGGCAATCACTTCACGGGCAACATCGAGAACGTCGCACTACGCAGCGCGGCCTCGATCAACGCCACCGGCAACAGCCTGGCCAACACGCTGACCGGCAATTCCGGCAACAACGTGCTGGACGGCAGGGGCGGCAACGACACGCTGTCCGGCAGCAGCGGCCAGGACATCTTCGTCTTCACCACGGCGCTCAATGCCTCGAGCAATGTCGACCGCATCACCGACTTCTCGGTGGTCGACGACACCATCCGGGTCGATAATGCCATCTTCGCAGCGCTTGGCGGCAACGGCACGCTGACGGCCGACCAGTTCGTCAAGAACACAACTGGCCTTGCCGGTGACGGCAACGACCACATCATCTACGAGACCGACACCGGCTGGCTCACCTATGACAGCAACGGCAGTGCCGCCGGCGGCTCGACCCATTTTGCCACACTGGCCGCGAACCTGGCGCTGACCAACGCCGATTTCGTCGTGGTGTAAGGTTAGAAGGCACTTCGGTTTCCGTCGACGATAACTCTCTGCGCCGGCGGTTTCACACTTTGATTGGCTTTAGCGTTTCGCGACCAGCCGGAACGCCAGATATGAAAAATCCCGCGCAGTCTTTCGATTGGCGCGGGATTCTTTTGTCAAGAAATCAAGTCAAGCGGCTGAAAGGCTTAGAAAAAGCCCTTCCGCTGCCACCATCCGGCGCGCTTCGGCTTGTCCTCGGTCTTGGCCGCCGGTTCGTCGGCAACCGTCGAAGACACCACCGGCACGACCGGCGCATCCACGGCCGCCGGCTTGCGCCGTGACGGGCGGACCTTCGGCGCCTCCTCGACAGTCGCTGCCGCTGCCTCGTCGGACGCCGTGGCCGGCGTCTCGGCCAGTACCTCCGCGACCGCTTCGGCAGCAGCCGGCTCCTCGGCGACGACCTCGACCGCGGCCTTCTTCGGCTTGGCGGCACGACGTGGCTTCTTCGGCTTTTCCGTGCTCGGCGCGTCGTCATTGGCCGGAGCAAGCGCCACCGGCTCTTCGGCCGGTTCGGCAACTACCGGCTCACTGGAGACCGTCGCGCTTTCCGCCACTTCACTGTCGAGTGCTTCGACCGTTTCGCCAGCGCCTGCCTCGGCCTCGCCTTCACCGTCTTCGCGACGGTTGCGCTTGCCGCCGCGCTTGCCACGCCGGCGCTTCTTGCCTTGGCCTTCATCCGAAGCCTCAACCGTTTCGGACGTTTCCGCAACACCGAGAGGAGCGTCGTCGTCCGCTTCCGCCTCGCCGTCGCTGGCAGTGGCTGCCGAGCCGGAGAACTCAGCGGCCGGTGCGGAGACGGTAGACCCGTCCGCGGGTGCGCCGTGTTCGCGGTCGCGGTCCTTGCCGCCACGACGCCGCCGGCGCTTGCGGCGCTTGCGGTCGCGGCCTTCGCCTTCTTCGCCACCGGCGGCAGGCCGTGGCTGTTGTTGCTGCGGCTGCTGCTGGCGTGGCTGTTCGGCCTGTACCGGCGCGTCGTCGTCTTCCTCGATGACGACGATCTCGTCCTCGGGCTCATCCGGTTCGACATAGGCCGGCAGGCTACGCACCTCGACAAAGCCTTCCGGCTTTTCCGCCAGCGCGCCGCGGAAGATCGCATAGTGCTGCGCGCCAACCGAATCGTCGGCCTCGACGGTGATGGTCAGGCCGAAGCGGCTTTCCAGTTCCACCAGCGTGCCGCGCTTGTGGTTGAGCACGTAGAGCGCGGTCGCTGCCGGCGTCCGCACCGTGATGTGGCTACGCGAATCCTTCAGCAGGAATTCCTCGATCGCCCGCACCACCATCAGCGCGACCGACGAATCGGACCGCACATGGCCCGTGCCGCCGCAATGCGGGCAGGGCTTCATGGTCGATTCCAGCACGCTGGCGCGGATGCGCTGGCGTGACATCTCCATCAGGCCAAAATGCGAGATGCGGCCGACCTGGATGCGCGCACGGTCGTTCTTGAGGTGATCCTTCAACCGCTTCTCGACGGAGCGGTTGTTGCGGTTCTCCTCCATGTCGATGAAGTCGATGACGATCAGGCCGGCGAGATCGCGCAGCCTGAGCTGGCGGGCGACTTCCTCGGCCGCTTCCAGGTTGGTGTGGAGTGCCGTGTCCTCGATCGAGTGCTCCTTGGTGGAACGGCCCGAATTGACGTCGATGGCGACCAGAGCCTCGGTCTGGTTGATGATGATGTAGCCGCCGCTCTTCAGCGTCACTTGCGGCTGCAGCATGCGGTCGAGTTGCGCCTCGATGCCATTCCGCACGAAGATCGGCGTCGTGTCGCGAAACGGCTGAACCACCTTGGCGTGGCTCGGCATGAGCATGCGCATGAAGTCCTTGGCTTCGCGGTAGCCTTCCTCGCCGGAGACAAGGATCTCGTCGATATCCTTGTTGTAGAGGTCGCGCACCGAACGCTTGATCAGGCTGCCTTCCTCGTAGACCAGGGCAGGGGCCGTCGATTGCAAGGTGAGGCTCCGGACATTTTCCCAAAGCCGCATCAGATATTCGTAGTCGCGCTTGATCTCGGCCTTGGTGCGGCTCTCGCCGGCGGTGCGCAGGATGACGCCCATGCCCTGCGGCACTTCGAGATCGGCAACGACCTCCTTGAGGCGCTTGCGGTCGACCGCGCTGGTGATCTTGCGCGAAATGCCGCCGCCGCGCGCCGTGTTCGGCATCAGCACCGAATAGCGGCCGGCAAGCGACAGGTAGGTGGTGAGGGCAGCACCCTTGTTGCCGCGCTCTTCCTTGACGACCTGCACCAGCAGGATCTGGCGGCGCTTGATCACTTCCTGGATCTTGTACTGGCGGCGCACCGGCTTGCGGCGGTTGCGCACTTCTTCCAGCGCATCCTCGGCGCCGACCGATTCGACCTCATGGTCGTCCGGGTGCGAGGATTGCACCTCCTCGAGCATGCCGCGATCATTGTCACCTGACGGCGCTTCGCTGCCTTCCGCTTGCGGGACGGCTTCGGAAATCACATCGGCTTCGACCGAGGCGGCGATCGACGTCGGGCCGCCGTTGCGCGTTTCGGTTTCGTCCTGCTCGGCAGAACCCTCGTCATGCCCGGACGCATCGGCATGTTCGGAAGTATCGGCATGTTCGGACGTATCAACATGTTCGGACGCATCGGCCGCGTGTTCGATGATCTCGGAAGTGTGAGAGATCTCCTCGACAACGAAATCGCCGCCATTGTCGCCGCCTTCGCCTGCCTCGCCGGAGCCTTCGCTCTCGCCGGCAGCGCCTGCGTCGCGCCTGTGTTCACTACGGTCGCGGCTCTTGCCACCGCGCCGGCGTCCGCGCCGCCCGCGATCGCGGCTCTGGCGATCATCGCCGTCGCCATCCTCGTCCTCCTCGTCTTCGGCCTCCTGCGCTTCGGCGCGCAGCAGTGCCTGACGGTCGGCGACCGGAATCTGGTAGTAGTCGGGGTGTATTTCACTGAAGGCGAGGAAACCGTGACGGTTGCCGCCATATTCGACAAAGGCTGCCTGAAGGGAGGGCTCTACGCGCGTTACGCGGGCTAGGTAGATGTTTCCTTTGAGCTGCTTCTTGTCCTGGGATTCAAAGTCGAATTCTTCAATACGGTTACCGCGAACGACGACAACGCGTGTTTCCTCCGGGTGGGAGGCGTCTATCAGCATTTTGTTGGGCATTATTTCGTTTCCCCCCGGCAGCCGTCAGCCGCAGCTTGCGAGGCAAAGCCCGCTGCTGCGTGTCTGGAGTGTGGGTGCCGGATAATTGAACGTCCGCCGGCCGCCGCTTGAGCGCCATGGCGGTGCCGCCCGCAGCCATAATGGCGCGGTTTGATGCGGACCTTTCCATGATTGCGCTTGAAGCCATCGTCACCAGCAGAACCTTTTGAACCAAAGCCCGGACGAACCGGACCAGCTTGTTTGCTCATACAGAGCCGGCGCGGGAACAAACCCGGCCGTTTTCCTCACGCAGGCGATTCCCCCGCCACGGGCGCACACCTGCGAAATTTCGTCGCGATCACCTGAACCCTTTTCGCATGAAGCGAAAGGAGCCGCCTTTCATCTAACCCTGTAGCAGGAAGCTGCGGAGGAGGGCGGTTCCAGGATTGCAGTGATCCAGTATCGCTTTTATGATTTGGCGGGGTGGAAGGCAACCCCGATTTCCGATGCCGGCAAAAAGCAGTTCCGTAACGTAAGAACAGGCTCCAACCCTTGCATGAAAAGGCTTGGTTAACCTTCTCTGGATACCAATCGTTAATCGAGTTCGCGGCCTAACCGGCACTTCGACGAAACGACGGGCGCCTGGCGCCAAACCGGGAGCGACTGGAAGACAAATGGGACTGGCAGACTTCACAGACAAGGGATGTCGTGTTGGCGGCCGGATCATCGGTGCCTTCTGCCTCCTGCTGTTGCTGGTGATCTCTTCCGCCTCGTCCTCCGTTGCCAATGCGGCCGACGCACCGCTGGTGGCAAAAGGCTACAAGATGGCGGGCGATGCCACCAAGATGCGCATCGTCATGGATTTCGACCGCGAACCCGATGTCAAATGGTTCCTGCTGCGCGGTCCCAATCGTCTTGTCATCGATCTTGCGAATACGCGATTCGCCATTAACGCCAAGGACTTGAAGGCGCGCGGTCTGGTCAGGGGCGTGCGCCTTGGCGCGCTCGGCGAGGGCGTTTCGCGGCTGATCCTCACCGGCAAGGGACCCTTCGCCGTCGACAAGCTCGATGTGCTCAAGAACGAGGACGGAACCGGCTACCGCATCGCCATCGATATCTCGGCAGCCTCCGCTCGCGAGTTCGACGCGGCACTTGCCAATCAGGCGCTGACCACCGGATCGACGGTTTCGACCGACAAGGGAGCGCGGGTCGGCACCGGACCGGTGTCCAATCCGGGCCATCGCTTCACTGTCGTCATCGATCCAGGCCATGGCGGCATCGACGGCGGCGCCGAGGGCCTGAACGGCACCATCGAGAAGAACGTCACGCTCGCCTTCGCCACCGAGTTGCGCGACAAGCTGGCGGCCGTCGGTAACTACGATGTGTTCATGACGCGCGATACCGACGAGTTCCTGCGGCTGGATGATCGCGTGCGCATTGCCCGGCAGCACGAGGCCGATTTGCTGATTTCCATTCATGCCGACACGATCAGTGTGAAAGGCATTCGCGGCGCCACCGTCTACACCGTTTCCGACAAGGCTTCGGATCCCGAGGCGCAGGCGCTTGCCGACCGCGARAATCTCTCCGACCAGTTCGCCGGCATGGAMATCAAGAACGAYAGCAAGGAAGTCACCGACATCCTGATCGACCTGATCCGCCGCGAAACGCACAATTTCTCGATGAGCTTCGCCCACACCCTGGTCGGCCAGCTTTCGACCAGCGTCGGCCTCATCAACAATCCGCAGCGTTCGGCGGGGTTCAAGGTGCTGAAAGCACCCGACGTGCCATCCGTGCTGGTCGAACTGGGTTATCTCTCGAATGCCAAGGACGAGGCGCAGCTGCTCAACGCCGACTGGCGCGGCAAGGCGGCTCAGAGTATAACCAATGCCGTCGCACTTTTCGCGTCAGCCAAGACCGGAGCCGGAACCGGAGGCTGACATGCTCCGGGTCGCCCACAACCAGGGGCAGCGTTGCGCGGCGACAACAGCTGTTGCCTTTATTTACGGCCTGCGGTCACGAATTCAGGCATTGCCGTATTTTGTCCACATGGTGGCGACATGAGTTTTCGATTGCGGATTGGGACCGGCTCGAAAGCTTGCGCGGAAGGCGGCTTCGTTTAGGAAATTCCCGAACCAAGGACTG
Organism: Mesorhizobium sp. P2_E6; assembly: GCF_056403835.1. Taxonomy (NCBI): domain Bacteria; kingdom Pseudomonadati; phylum Pseudomonadota; class Alphaproteobacteria; order Hyphomicrobiales; family Phyllobacteriaceae; genus Mesorhizobium; species Mesorhizobium sp. P2_E6. Next base: position 40,471 of record NZ_JBFUEQ010000013.1, on the reverse strand, counting down.
GAGCGGGTATGATTCGTCTCATTGGCTATTTTTTCGGCATCGGCACGACGCTGGCCCTTTTGGTCGCGGCGGGCGTTGCGATCTACATCGGCCATTTGTCGAAGGACCTCCCCGACTACGAGGTGCTGGCCAAATACGAGCCGCCGGTGACCACCCGCATTCATGCGTCGGACGGCGCGCTGATGGCCGAATATGCCCGTGAGCGGCGCCTGTACCTGCCGATCCAGGCCATACCGGATCGCGTCAAGGCAGCCTTCCTGTCCGCCGAAGACAAGAACTTCTACAATCATCCCGGCATCGACGTGACCGGCCTTGGCCGCGCCATCATCGTCAACCTGCAGAATTTTGGCTCAGGCAAGCGCCAGGTCGGCGCCTCGACGATCACCCAGCAGGTGGCGAAGAACTTCCTCTTGTCTTCGGACCAGACCTATGAGCGCAAGATCAAGGAGATGATCCTCGCCTTCCGCATCGAGCAGGCCTACCCCAAGGATCGTATTCTCGAGCTCTACCTCAACGAAATCTTCTTCGGCTTCGGCGCCTATGGCGTCGCCGGTGCGGCGCTGACCTATTTCGACAAGTCGGTCAACGAGCTGACCGTGGCCGAAGCTGCTTATCTGGCTTCGCTGCCGAAGGGACCGAACAACTACCATCCCTTCAAGCATGCCGATCGCGCGCTGGAGCGCCGCAACTGGGTCATCGACCAGATGGTCGAGAATGGCTACGTGACGCGTGAGGAAGGCGCCAAGGCCAAGGCCGAGCCGCTGGGCGTGACGCCGCGCCGCAACGGCACCTATCTTTTCGCCGGCGAGTACTTCACCGAGGAGGTGCGCCGCCAGATCATCGCCCGTTACGGCGAGAATGCGCTTTACGAAGGCGGCCTTTCCGTCCGCACGACGCTTGATCCGAAGGTTCAGCTCATTGCCCGCAAGGCGATGCAGAACGGGTTGATGAAATACGACACGCTGCGCGGTTATCGCGGACCGGTGACGACCATCGACGTGTCCGGCGACTGGGGCGTGCCGCTTGGCAACGTCAAGGGGCTGGAGGATGTCCCTGAATGGTCGCTGGCCGTCGTGCTCGACAGTTCGGAGACCGGCCTGTCGATCGGCCTTCAGCCGGCGCGCCAGGCCTCGGGCGAGATCGTCAAGGAACGCGTCGAAGGCACCGTCAGCAAGGACGACATGGGTTTCGCCATGCGCCATCTGGTCGACGGCAAGACCGTCAAGGCCAAGTCGCCGGCGGACGTCTTGAAACCGGGCGACGTTATTTTCGTGCAGAAGAACGATGGCGCCGATGGCGCCTACAGCCTGCGCCAGGTTCCCGAGGTGGAGGGCGGCCTGATCGCCATGGATCCGCATACCGGCCGCGTGCTGGCCATGGTCGGCGGCTTCTCCTACGCGCAATCCGAATTCAATCGCGCGACGCAAGCCATGCGCCAGCCAGGCTCCTCGTTCAAGCCGATCGTCTATTCGGCCGCGCTCGACAACGGCTATACGCCGGCCTCGGTGATCATGGACGGGCCGATCACCATCCAGAGCGGCAACACGACCTGGACGCCGAAGAACTATGACGGCACCGTTGCTGGTCCGGCGACATTGCGCTCCGGCATCGAGAAGTCGCGCAATTTGATGACGGTGCGGCTTGCCAACGATATGGGCATGAAGCTGGTCGTCGAGTATGCCGAGCGCTTTGGTGTCTACGACCATCTGGCGCCGTATCTGCCGATGGCGCTGGGCTCCGGCGAAACGACCGTGATGCGCATGGTGTCGGCCTATTCGATCATGGCCAACGGCGGCAAGTCGATCAAGCCGTCGCTGATCGACCGCATCCAGGACCGCTACGGCAAGACGGTGTTCAAGCAGGACGAACGTGGCTGCCAGGGCTGCAATGCGCCCGAATGGCAGAACCAGCCGGAACCGGAACTGGTCGACAATTCCGAGCAGGTGCTCGATCCGATGACCGCCTATCAGATCACCTCGATGATGGAAGGTGTCGTGCAGCGCGGCACCGGCGCCACCATCGGCGAACTCGGCCGCCACATCGCCGGCAAGACCGGGACGACGAACGACGAAAAGGACGCCTGGTTCATCGGTTTTACGCCCAACCTCGTCGTTGGCCTCTACATGGGCTACGACACGCCGCGCGGCCTTGGCCATGGCGCTACCGGTGGTGGTCTCGCGGCACCTATCTTCAAGGACTTCATGCGGGTGGCGCTGGATGGCACGCCCAATGTCGACTTCAAGGTGCCGGAAGGCATGAACCTGATCGCCATCAATCGCAAGACCGGCATGCGTGCCGCTTCGGGCGATCCCGGCACCATCATCGAAGCCTTCAAGCCGGGTACCGGGCCTGCCGACAGCTATTGGGTGATCGGCATGGGCGCCGACGGCTCTAATGCCACCGGCGGTGCACTATCGCCGCAGGCCAACCAGGCCATCCAGTCCGGCGGCGGCGGCCTCTACTGACGATTTTCATGAGCGGATGGGCTGGCCTTGCGCCGGCCCATTTTGCTTTACAGCCGGCGGCGGCCTCCCTATGTATCGCGCCTACCGATTTCATCAAACAGGACAGAACAGCCAGCCATGCGCGCGGAAACGCAGAATATTGTCGACGAGATCAGGCAGGCGATTACCCTGCTGAGGAGGCATCTTTGACTGGGATCAGGCCATAAAGCGGCTTGAATACCTCAACGTGCGCGCCGAGGACGCCAGCCTCTGGAACGAACCGCTGGAAGCACAGAAGTTGATGCGCGAACGGCAGGGCCTCGAGGAAGGTATCGCCTCGGTGAAAGGCCTGACGCAGGCGCTGGAAGACAATATCGGGCTGATCGAACTCGGTGAGGAAGAGGGCGACGAGGGCGTCATCGCGGAAGCGGAAGCCGCGCTCCGTTCGATGCAGGGCGAAGCGAAGGCTCGCCAGGTCGAGACGCTGCTGTCGGGCGAGGCCGACGCCAACGACACCTACCTCGAAGTCCATGCCGGCGCAGGTGGCACCGAAAGCCAGGACTGGGCCTCGATGCTTTTGCGCATGTACACGCGCTGGGCCGAGCGGCGCCGCTTCAAGGTCGAGGTGCTGGAAGTGCATGACGGCGAAGAGGCCGGCATCAAGTCCGCCACGCTGCTGATCAAGGGCCACAACGCCTATGGCTGGCTGAAGACGGAATCGGGCGTTCATCGCCTGGTACGCATTTCGCCCTATGACAGCAATGCGCGTCGTCACACGTCGTTCGCCAGCATCTGGGTCTATCCGGTCATCGACGACACGATCGAGATCGACGTGTCCGAATCTGATGTCCGCATCGACACCTACCGCTCGTCCGGCTCGGGCGGCCAGCACGTCAACACCACGGATTCGGCGGTGCGCATCACCCACCTTGCCACCGGCATCGCCGTCGCCTGCCAGGCCGAACGGTCGCAGCATAAGAACAAGGCCAAGGCGTGGGAGATGTTGCGCTCGCGCCTCTACGAGGAAGAGCTGAAGAAGCGCGAGGCTGTTGCCAACGCCACCGAAGCGTCGAAGAGCGATATCGGCTGGGGTCACCAGATCCGCTCCTATGTGCTGCAGCCCTACCAGTTGGTGAAGGATCTTCGCACCGGCGTCGAGAGCACCAGCCCGTCGAGCGTGCTCGATGGCGACCTCGACGATTTCATGGAAGCCTCCCTGTCGCAGCGCATCGAGGGCGGTGCGGGTGAAGCGGTGGCGGATCTGGATTAGTCCTGGCAGCATGATCCCGAAAATTGGGTCCAGTACCGCGGGCCCACATAGACCTGGATAGGACGATGGCTCGCAAGCTTGTCGGAAAATGTTTGTGCGGCGCTGTGCAATACGCCGTACGGGACGAGTTTGTTTACGCGGCCAACTGCCACTGTTCCAATTGCCGACGGACCACGGGTTCGGCCTTCAAGCCGTTCGCCGGTATCGAGCGCGAAAAATTTGCCTTGGGCGAAGGCGAGGACAAGCTTCTGATCTTCGGCGATCAAAGCGGCCATGATGCGCATTGCGGGCTGTGCGGCTCATTGCTCTATTCGCTGGTTCGCGAAGGGGCTTTCGTCCACGTGGCGATGGGAACCCTTGCCGACGACCCGTCGATCCGCCCGTCCGCCCATATCTTCGTGGGCTCCAAGGCGGGCTGGTTCACCATCACCGACGACCTGCCGCAATATCAAGAGCACGTGATTGCCGGATCTGTCGACGAATAGGCGTCGGTCTGCCACGTAGCAATTTCTTGCGCCGACTCACATTTGCGCTCACCATCACCGCATTGAGGGGAGACAAAAGCATTTATGGCTGGGCGCGGCATATCTGCTAGCTGACGATCCGGCCGCTGGGAAGAGACGTTCAGGGAACGGGCAAGCGAAACGCTTGATGGCTCGTTTGAAAGGAACGTTTCCATGTCTGCCACACCCAGATCGGCCAAAGCCGTTCGACCGGCCGGTCGACTCCTGATTTCCCTGCTTGCAATTCCAATGATCGCAATGCTGTCGTCGCCGGCGTTGGCGCATGATGCCAAGCCGACCGCGGCGAAACCGCAAGGCTGGAGCTATCCGTTCGCCTGCTGCGCCAATTACGATTGCCACGAGGTGTCGCAAACCTCGATCAGCGAGCGCCCGGAAGGTTATGTCATCAAGGACACCGGGGAGGTGTTGGCCTACAGCGACAGACGGATCAAGGATTCGCCCGACGGCGAATTCCATTGGTGCGCCCATGAAGCCGGGCTCGATGCCGGCAAGACCATCTGCCTGTTCGTGCCGCCATCGTCCTTCTAGGCCTTTCCGGCCTGGATTTAGAATGAAGGTTCAGACGGCGCGCCGTCTGGCGCCTCTGCTGGCAGAGAGTTGTCAGGAGCGCCTCTTTATGCTGCCCTTGCCGCACGAGGCGGTGGGCGACTGGAGGAGTTCGTTGATGACCATCAAGGCAAGCTGTCATTGCAAGGGGACGACATTCGAGGTTTCGCAGGCGCCGCAGACTGTGACGCAATGCACCTGCTCGTTCTGCTCGAAACGGGGCTCGCTCTGGGCCTACTACGTTCCGTCGCAATTCAAGCTCACCAGCCCGCCGGAGAATGTTTCCGTCTACCAATGGGGGTCAAAAACAGTCAAGCACGGTTTTTGCGCCACATGCGGCTGCGGCACCTTCACGGAAACGCCGGATTGGTCGACTGGCGAGCCGGATTTCGACAATCCCAAGATCAGTGTCAATTCGCGGCTCTTCGATGATTTCGATCTCGATAAGGTCGAAGTGGTCGTCATCGACGGCAAGAATCTCTGGTAGCCCGCCATGGGGCGACCGGCCAATCGGCGTCGGGGAAAAGCCGTTGCGGTAGCTTTTGCCGTTCCGCTTTTCGCCGCATTTCATGTTACAAGTCGCGGGAAGGGCTGATTTGGCGCCATCGCAGTGGCGTGACCTGGAGAGGGACGATCCTATGAAAAAGACTGTGCTCGTCGTTGTGGCGACGGCTTTGCTTGTGAGCGCATGCACCACCACCGATCCGTACACGGGCGACCAGAAGATTTCCAACACCGCCGCGGGAGCCGGTCTTGGCGCCCTGGCAGGTGCCAGCCTTGGCCTGCTTGCCGGTGGCAACGACCGCCGCAACGCACTGATCGGCGCGGGTATCGGCGCGCTTGCCGGCGGTGCCATCGGCGCCACCATGGACCAGAACGAGGCCGAACTGCGCCGCCAGCTTCAGGGCACCGGCGTCAGCGTCACCCGCAGCGGTGACCAGATCATCCTCAACATGCCCTCCGACATCACCTTCAACACGGATCAGGATGCTGTGAAGCCCGGCTTCTACCAGGTGCTGAATTCGGTCGCGCTGGTGCTGAAGAAGTTCAAGCAGACCACGGTCGACGTTTTCGGCCACACCGATTCGACCGGTGGCGACCAGCACAATTTCGATCTGTCGCAGCGGCGCGCGCTGGCGGTTGCCAACTACCTGTCCGGTCAGGGTGTCGATCAGCGCCGCTTCGCCGTCACCGGTTTCGGCAAGACACGGCCGATCGCATCCAATGCGACGGCCGAAGGCCGCGCCCAGAACCGCCGCGTCGAGATCCAGCTGTCGCCGCTCACCTGATCTGTCCGGCAAGCGAATGCAAAACGGCCCCATATATGGGGCCGTTTTTGTTTGAGCGGATGCCGGCGCAGATTGGCGCTCAGAGAATTAGCTAGTTCTAACTAACTAGTTTCCCGCAGCCACGGAAAGGAATAGCATCGACCCTGTTCCGGAGGGGATGAGGCGGATACAACTGGCCGCGCAATCAGCATTTTTTCCCGCCTCGGTCTTGCACGGCCAGATTCAGAAAATCTGGGAGGAATGCATGACAAGAACAGCCAGCCTTGGGCGCTGCGGCGTCCTCGCTTTAACCAGTCTTGTGGGCGCATGGTTGGGCGTCGCCACGGCTCAGGCCGAGGATGCCGGCAAGGCCGACATAGATGCCTTGAAGAAGTCGCTTGCCAAATATGAGGACTACACCGCCGCCGTCCGCGACCTCTATCTGTCGACAGTCGGCTGCGTCTACTACAGCGGAGAAAAGATACCGGGCACGATGGATTACCCGAAAGGCGCCATGGGTATCCATTTCGTCAACGTCCCAAGTGTCGGCCAAAAACTCGATCCGATGCACCCCAATGTGCTGATCTACGAACCGACGAGAAAAGGCCTGCGCCTGGTCGGGGCGGAATGGCTGGTGCCACTGACGCCGGACATCAAAGCGCCGCCGAAGCTGTTTGGCCAAACCTTCATGGGCCCGATGGAGGGACACTATCCGCTCATCCCGCGGGAGTTCGTCCACTACGATCTTCACGCCTGGTTCGTGGACAATCCGAACGGCCTGTTCAGTCCGACGAACCCGAAGGTGAAATGCAACAAGGCCGAGTTTCCGATGCTGGAGAAACCGACCAAGATGATGCCTGGCCCGATGTAACGGGCGAGCCAGGCTGGGAGCAATTCCAGGAAAAGTGTGAAGCGGTTTTCCGTCCGGAATTGCGTCCAAACAAAGAGGCAATTCCCGGAAAAGTGTGAGACGGTTTTCCCGGGAAAGCGCATCGCGCTTTCCCTTAGGAAATTGCGTCAGAGCAAGATTTGGAGCGGTCCGGCGTTTCCGTGAAACGGTGAATCGGTAGGAGCTTACCGGCAGGGCAAGCCGATGGCTGGCTTGCCCTCGAAAGCGATCGGGGATCAGACCCTGGCGACGCCATCAGGACGAGGTCGGCTGGTCGACAATTGCCGCCACGATCCGGCGAACGATCGGCAAGACCAGCAGCAGACTCGGAAACGCCACAAGCCATGATGCTCCCCATGCATACGGCCAGGTCGCCACGAAACCGGTTGTCCAGCCCGCATTGATCAGCGTCGATACTGCCGAGACAATGCTCGACATCAAGATGGAAAGAACGAATGGCATTACCAGCGCATTGTAGGAGGGCGGTAGTTTCCTCGATTTCAAAACTTTGTCCGATGACGCTCGCATCAAGTATCTCCTGTTCAGAAAGTGGACGCATGCGCGGCTGAGCGCGATCAGGTGGCATGTGCCGTTTGCAGGGCCAGGTTGCTAATGAAGCTGCGCAACGAACGCGGTTCGCGACCCAGGGCGGCGCGCAATGTCAGACTGTTCCCGCCGAGGCCATGGAGGGCGTAGTGGCCATATACCCTGGCCAACGATTGCATCTGGAGGTCGCTGTAGGGGAGGCGGACATCCGCAGCCCACTCGGCAAATGTCGGCTCGCCCGCGATGACCGGGCGGCCAAGTTCCTCTCCCATTATTGACGCGATCTCTTCCCGGCTGTGCATACCCGCGCAGAGCTCGATCGTCGCATATGACAGTCGCGCTTCGGTCAAGGCGATCGCTGCCACTTCAGCAACATCGCGGTAATCGACACGCGCCACCTTCGCCGTCTTTGGAAAAGGTTCCGAGAAAACACCGTGCTCAACGACCGACGGCCAGGCCGCTGCGATATTCTGCATGAAATTGGCAGGATGCAGGATCGTATATTCCATCGTCGTCGAGTAGAGAGCGTTCTCGACTGGCACCTTGCTCGCATGGTTTTTCAGTTTCGTATTGGTCGGCTGGATCACCGACGAGAAGACGAATTTCTGAACGCCCGCCTGCGCAGCGGCTTCAACCATGGCAACCCCCATGGCGGCTTCATCGGGGGCAAAGGCCGGTCCAATATGGAAGACACCGGCAACGCCCTCGACAGCGCTTTCGAGGCTCCGGCGATTGCGTAAATCGCCAGTGGCGACCTCGGATGCCCCTAGCATTCGGGCCTTCTCGGCGTTCGCCGGATCATGGACGAGCGCGCGAACCGTGGCATTGCGGCGCACAAGTTCGGGCACGACCAATCCGGCAAATCGGCCGCTGGCGCCAACAACCAGTACGGTTGGATTGGGTGCTTGCATGACAACTCCCTTCCATCAAGCCTGTCCTCGTGGGACAACTTGCAGAGAGGTACGATGTCGCAAACGGCGTTACAATTGTCCGATTTTGTGATAGATTATATCGATCACCGGGAGAATACATGAGCCGGATAGACGATTTCGAGGCTTTCATCGCGATCATCGAGCATGGAAGTCTGACGGCTGCCGCGCGCCGGCTGAACCGCTCGCTGCAGTCGGTCAGCCGATCCTTGGCGGCATTGGAGGAATCAGTCGGCGTCGAGTTGGTCCACAGAACAACGCGTCGCTCGACACCGAGTGAAGTCGGGGCAGCCTTTTTCAACCGGATCAAGCCCGCGGTCGACGAGATAAACGACGCAAGTCTTCAAGCGATCAATCAACGATCGGAACCATCGGGCGTCCTGCGCATCGGGGCGCCGGTTCTGTTTGGGCCGAACGTCCTGATGCCTGTCATCGCCGAATACATGCGGACGTTTCCCCGGGTCGAGGTCGATCTTCAACTTTCCGATGGATTTGCCGATCTTGGTGCTGAAGGTCTCGATCTGGCAATCCGCATCGGCGACTTGCCGAATTCCAGCTTGAAAGCCAAACGCCTGGGAGCGTTGCGGCGCGTTGTGTTCGGCGCGCCTTCCTATTTTGCGCGGTGCGGCCGGCCGACCCATCCCTTCGAACTGAGTGAGCACAGTTGCATCGTTAGAACCGTCAACGAGCGCCCAGGTGAATGGACGTTTCAGGTCGACGGGAAACCCCGGGCCGTGAAGGTCTCGGGCGCCTTTCGCTCCAATCTGATGACCTCGGTCTATGCCGCCGCAGTCCACGGACTGGGTTTGGGCTTCTCGCCGCTTTGGCAGATAAGACATCTGGTGGACGATGGTCGGGTCGAGCTGGTTTTGATGGAATTCGAGCCGGCGTTGGTGCCGATCCATGCCTTGTGGCAGGAAGGCCGGTCATCTTCGGCCAAGGTTCGCGCGTTTCTGGATTTATTGGCATCCCGCCTGGAACTCAAAGGCCTGTAGCATCGACGGGCTGTTTTAAGGTTCCCAGGTCAGGAGCGACCGGGCAGATCGAGCCGGTTTTGCGGTTGCCGCGCATCCTAGGGACGCGCGGCTCTTGGGGATCAGACCTTGGCGACGATCCGCATGAAGGCCGGCATGTCGTCGCCGAAGCCGACAGTGGCGTCGTTGTCTTCCTGGCGGTGGCGGGCTGGGCGGTTGCTGTCGCGCTGCGGCCTGGTGTCGCCACGTTCCGGAGCGCGCGGTTCGTTGCGATCGGATGATTTGCGCTCGGTGTTTTCCGAGCGGATCGCTTCCTTGCGCGCACGCCGTTCGCCGATGTCGGCGACCGCGGTCTCTGCCACGTCAGGCTGTTCGTCCTGCTGCGCAATGACGGCCGGGGCGTCTTCCTCGCTGTGTTTGGAGCGGCGTTCGCCGCCCCTCTTGCGCTCGCCCCTGTCCTTGCGATCGTCGTCCTTGCGACCTGCACGGCGCGGCGCCCCTTTGCCACGGCGCGGAGCATCGTCCTCGCCGCCTTCGCTGGCGACCACTGTCGACAGGTCGCCATCATGCCACTCGATCTTGTTGCCGATCAGCCGCTCGATGGCGTCGATATACTTGGTGTCCGACTTGGTCGCGATGGTGAAGGATTTGCCCGAGCGCCCGGCGCGGCCGGTGCGGCCGATACGATGGACGTAGTCTTCGGCATGGATCGGCACGTCGTAGTTGAAGACGTGGCTGACGTCGGGGATGTCGAGGCCACGTGCGGCGACGTCGGAAGCGACGAGATAGCGCAGCTTGCCATCGCGGAAATTGGCCAGCATCTGCATGCGCGCACGCTGGTCCATGTCGCCATGCAGCGCGCCGGCATCGAAATCATACTTCAGCAGCGAGCGGAACAGCTCCGACACCTCGACCTTTCGGTTGCAGAAGATGATGGCGTTCTTCAGCTCCGCGTCCTCGGCCTTGATCAGGTTGCGCAGCGTCTCGCGCTTGTCCCACGGCTTGGAGCCGGATTTGACCAGGCGCTGGATGATGTTGGTGGCGGCCGACGCAGCCTTCGAGACCTCGACGCGCACTGGCGCGTGCAGGAATTTCTCCGTGAGCTTGGTGATTTCCGGCGGCATCGTCGCCGAGAAGAACAGCGTCTGCCTGGTGAACGGGATCATCTCGCAGATGCGCTCGATGTCGGGGATGAAGCCCATGTCGAGCATCCGGTCCGCTTCGTCGATGACGAGGATCTCGACGCCGTTGAGCAACAGCTTGCCACGCTCGCGGTGGTCGAGCAGGCGGCCGGGCGTGGCGATCAGCACGTCGGCCCCGCGCTCCAGCTTCTTGTCCTGTTCGTCGAACGAGACGCCGCCGATCAACAGCGCGATGTTGAGCTTGTGGTTCTTGCCGTATTTGACGAAGTTTTCCTCGACCTGAGCCGCGAGTTCACGCGTCGGCTCGAGAATGAGGGTGCGCGGCATGCGGGCGCGGGCGCGCCCCTTTTCCAGCCTTGTGAGCATGGGCAGCACGAAGGATGCCGTCTTGCCGGTGCCGGTCTGGGCGATGCCCAGCACGTCCTTGCCGAGAAGCGCGTGCGGGATGGCGCCGGCCTGGATCGGCGTCGGCTGGGTGTAGCCGGCATCGGTGACTGCGGAAAGGACCTTCGGCGACAGGCCTAGGTCTGAAAAGGTCAACGCTTCTGGAGCGGTCGTGGTGTCTGAGGACAAGTGTTGTTGTCTTTGGCTGGTTCGGGGAAGCGCAACAGCATGTGTGTCGCGGCAAGCGCCACGCGCCTGCAAGATTGGTATTGCGATTAGGCGCAAGCCCACGATTTGTCAACAGAAACGGGCGGGAATGGCACGATTGTGAAGTTGTAACCTTAATCGCGATGCTTAATCGAGGCGTTGATCACTGCGCTAGCTCAATAGCGGAACTGCTCGGCGAGAATGCGTTCGTTCCAGGAATGATTGGGATCGAACAGCAACGTTGCCGTCGCGGTTGGTGATTCCCGCACCGTGACCGAGGTCACCGCCTTGACCTCGGTATGGTCGGCGGCGGCGTTCACCGGCCGCTTTTCCGGCTCGAGGATGTCGAAGCGCACGGTCGCCTTGTTGGAGAGCAGCGCGCCGCGCCAGCGGCGCGGGCGAAACGGGCTGACCGGGGTCAGTGCCAGCAGCGGCGCGTCTAGCGGCAGGATCGGCCCATGCGCGGAAAGATTGTAGGCGGTGGACCCGGCAGGCGTCGCGATCATCACTCCGTCGCAACTCAGTTCCTCGAGCCGTACCTGCTCGTCGACGGTGATGCGGATCTTGGCCGTCTGATAGGATTGGCGCCAAAGCGCCACCTCGTTGATCGCCAGCGCCGAAACCGTTTCGCCTTCCGAGGTCTCCGCCAGCATCTCCAGCGGGCGGATCGTTTCGGCGACGGCGGCCGCGAGACGCTCGGTAAGTCCACCGGAGCGATATTCGTTCATCAGGAAACCGATGGTGCCACGGTTCATGCCGTAGACCTTCTTGCCCGTCCCCATCGTGTCGCGAAGGGTCTGCAGCAGGAAGCCGTCGCCGCCAAGGGCGACGACGATCCCGGCATCCTCGATGGAGGATTGTCCATAGCGCGCCGACAGGCTTTCCAGCGCCGTCTTGGCGTCAACGGTGTCGGACGAGACGAAGGCGATGCGGCTGGCGGTTTGGCTCATGGCTCCCCGATGACGACCGATTGGCGGCAGCCGGTTACCGGGGCCGCGCCAGCGCCGGGGTAGCATGGGCAGGGTACGTCTGCAAAGAGAGCCGTTGTTCCGGCCGGCAGGCGATCGCAAAACGGCGAAATGCAGATCTGCCGTTCGCGCATCATGTCAAAGGCAACGCGAATGTGATGGTTAAGACGAAGGTTAAACTATCGTAAAGCCGCATCGGTCATGGTAGCCGACAGTGGATGGTGGCGGGGGCCTAGCCAGTCGAGGCCGACATATTGCCGGTAGCACGCCTTATCATCGTCTTCCTGATGCTGGGAAGTTTCGCTCTTGTCTTCGCCGCACTGGTGCGCCAGTCCGAAGAGATGAGCTTTCGGCCTCAGCCCACGGCGTCGCGCTGCGGCGACGCAGCCGGAACGCCATGCCCGCAACGGGCGCTGTAACTCCCGAAGACATTTTGTTGTTTCTCCCTGAGCCGAGGCCGGTGGCCCGCGCGCGTCGATGGCGTGCGACAAAGCTTGCTCGTTGCGCCTGCGGCCCTTCGCGACGTAGATGAGAACCTTGATTGGCGGATGAACTTTGGGTCGGTGGCGGTAGCCAGCTATTCGATGTTCTTGGGAAACAAGCCCTGCGGCGCGTTGACTGGCCGGGTGTCTGGAGCGGGAATTTTCCATGTCGCGCAGCGTGTTGGTTTCAGGTGGCTGCGGTTTCTTGGGCTCACATCTGATCGACCGTCTGCTGCGGCGAAGCGATCTGGAAAGACTGGTCGTCGTCGACAATCTATGGACCGGCACGCGAGACAACATTGCGCATGTCACCGACCCGCGTTTCAGCCTCCAGGTTGCCGACGCCGAAAGCTTTTCATCCAGTCAGCGCTTTGACGAGATCATCCATCTCGCGTCGCCCGCTTCGCCGATTTGGTACATGCGCGAGCCGATACGCACGATAAAGGCCAACATAGGTGGTGCGCTCAATCTTCTGACGCTGCTCAAGCCCGGCGGTCGTTTCTGCTTTGCCTCGACCTCGGAGATTTACGGCGATCCCCAGGTTTCCCCGCAATCCGAAAGTTACAGGGGATCGGTGGACTGCACAGGTCCCAGGGCCGCCTATGATGAGAGCAAGCGCTGCACCGAGGCATTGCTGTTCGAGCAGCAGCGGGTCAGCGGGCTTGATGTTCGTGTCGTCAGGATTTTCAACACCTATGGGCCGCGAACACGGATGGACGACGGCCGCGCCATTTCGAACTTTGTCATCCAGGCTCTGACGACAGGGGTCCTGACGGTTTACGGCGACGGGTCCCAATCGCGCAGCTGGGGTTATGTCGACGACATCGTCGAGGGACTGGAACGTTTCTTCTGGCGCGACAGCATCTCGCACCGCGGTCCGCTGAACATCGGCAACAATCAAGAGGTTTCGGTTCTGCGCATCGCTGAGTTCGTCAGCTCGCTTGTCCCCGGCAGCCGCATCGAGCACCAGCCTCCGGTTCCCCAGGATCCAACCAACCGATGTCCGGACCTGACTTTGGCGAGGCATGTCCTTCCTGGTTGGGAAGCAAAAACCGGCTACCAGGGGGGTATCGAGCGGACGTTCGAGTGGTTTCGCCAACAGATCGCCGCGACCAGGATGTGACGCCCTCATAGACCGGATTGGCGACAACCAACGCAATACGCTCCTCGCCGCGCGCAGCGGAGAAGAGCGCCATGGTCATCAGCAGCACGGCCGCCAGAAACAGGCGCATGACCTTGATCCAAACCCTGCAGGCCGCGGCGGTCACGCCACGACTTGCCCCCAATTCATCAACGGCCTCGTCCTGAGCACATCATGATGGGTTCACCGACGCATCGGCCGCATCTTCAACGGTTGATGCCCCGCTCGTGGTCGCAAAAAGATATTGACTGTATGTTTAGTCATAGTTATCCCTAGCGGTGAGGATCAAGTTGGTCAGCCGGTTTGCGCCGGTGAATGACCACGGAGGAGAGGGGAATATCTTGACAGCCATACGGCCCGCCGTTGAGGCGAAGGGCGTCACCAGGATCTTTCGGGGAACCGGTCAGGACCAGGTCAGAGCACTCGACAACGTCTCCGTCGCGATCCGCGAAAATGAATTCTTCACACTGCTCGGCCCGTCGGGCTGCGGAAAGACGACGTTGCTGCGGCTGATCGCCGGCTTCGACTATCCGACTGACGGCGAAATCCTGCTCTATGGCCAGGACATCGCGCCGCTGCCGCCGTTCAAGCGGCCGGTCAACACCGTCTTCCAGTCCTATGCGCTGTTTCCGCACATGACCGTGGCCGACAACATCGGCTTTGGCCTGAAGATGCTGGGCAGGCCGAAGGCCGAGATAGAGGCGCGTGTCGACGCGATGCTGAAGCTCGTCCACATGCAGGCGCTCAAAAATCGCCGAACCAGCCAGATATCCGGCGGCCAGCAGCAGCGTGTGGCGCTCGCCAGAGCGCTCGCACCGCAGCCGAAAGTGCTGCTGCTCGACGAACCCTTGTCGGCGCTCGACTACAAGCTGCGCAAGGAAATGCAGATCGAGCTGAAGCGTCTGCAGCACGAGACCGGCATCACCTTCATCTTCGTCACCCATGACCAGGAGGAAGCGCTGACGATGTCGGACCGCATCGCGGTGATGTCGGCGGGAAACATCCTGCAGGTCGGCACGCCCTGGGACGTCTATGACCACCCGGCGGAACGGTTCGTCGCCGACTTCATCGGCGAGACGAACTTCCTGACCGGCATGGTCGAAAGTGCAGGCGATGGCCGGGCGCGAATTGCCTTGCGCTCGGGTGCGAAGATCTGCGCGACCGCCGCCGCGGATTTCCGCGCCGGCGGCAACGCAACGCTGATGGTCCGGCCTGAGCATGCCAAGCTCGTCAAAGGCCGCGGCGACCTGACCGGCATGATCGAGACCATCGTCTATTTCGGCACCGACACGCACATCCATGTCCGGCTGGATGAAGGCAACGTCTTCATGGTGCGCCAGCAGAACTCGCGCAGCGCCAGCTGCGGCTTCGAAAACGGCGACAAGGTCGGCATATCGATCGGCGACGACGCTGCCCAAGTGCTGAAGGACTAGGGCCATGGCGACCGCGATAGAGGTAGCCGAAAAGGCCGAACGTGACGACATCAGGTCACGCTGGCTGCTTTCCACCCCGGCGCTGCTGATCGTCTTCGTCGCGGCCCTTGGGCCGCTGCTGATCGTGGTCGTCTATTCCTTCCTGACGCCAGGCAATTACGGCGATGTGAAATGGCAGTTCTCGACCGATGCCTGGGTGAGCGTGCTGTTCGAGCGTGACGTGTTCGACGACACGCTGTCGTTGGCCACCGCCTATCTGTCGATCTTCTGGCGCTCGGTGTCGCTGTCGCTGGCAACCACTGTGCTGACCCTGATCCTCGGCTTCCCCACCGCCTATTTCATTGCCACACGGCCGGATCACCGGCGCGACATCTGGCTGTTCCTGATCACCATCCCGTTCTGGACCAACCTTCTGATCCGCACCTTCGCCATGCAACAGGTGCTGCGCAATGACGGCATCATCAATTCGGTGCTGCAGCTGCTTGGGATCACTGACCATCCTGTGCAGCTCATGTATACCAATTTCGCCGTCCTGGCCGGCATGGTCTACGTGTTCCTGCCGCTGATGGTGCTGCCGCTATACGCCAGCATGGAGAAGATCGACTTCCGCCTTGTCGAGGCGGGCTACGACCTCTACGCGACGCGGTTCGAGGTTTTGAGGCGCATCATCATCCCGCTGGTCACGCCGGGCATCGTCGCCGGCTCGATCCTCGTCTTCATCCCCTCGCTCGGCGCCTATGTGACGCCGAGGGTGCTCGGCGGCGGCACCAATCTGATGATCGGCAACCTGATCGAGCTGCAGTTTGGCCAGGGCAGAAACTGGCCGCTTGGTGCGGCGCTTTCGATCACCTTGATGGCGATCGTCATGGTGGCGCTGCTGTTCTATGTCCGCAACACGACCAGGTCGGATGGCGCCCATGGCTAATCGCTTCGACGTCCGGCGGCAGAACGGCTTCGTCAGCGTGGCAATGCTGTGTTTCTTCCTGCTTTACCTGCCGATCGCCACGCTCGTGGTCTACGCATTCAACGACAATGATTCCATTGTGATCTGGAAAGGCTTTTCGCTACGCTGGTTTCACATCGCCTGGAACAATGGGCTGGTCATCGAGGCGTCGATCCGCTCGTTCCAGATCGCCGCTGTCGCCGCCATGCTGGCGACGATCACCGCCACGATGGCGGCGCTGGCGACGACCAGGACCAAACCATATCCGGGGTTGACCCTCAAATACGCCTTCATCAACCAGCCGCTGATGGTGCCGGAGATCGTCACCGCGGTGGCGCTGCTGATTGTGTTCTCGCGCATCAAGATCTGGACCGGTTATTCCGGGCTCGGCTACCTCGTCGCCGCGCACACCGCCTTCTGCATCCCGTTCGCCTATCTGCCGATCCGGGCGCGGCTTGAAAGCATGGACCTGGCGCTCGAGACCGCGGCGGCCGATCTCTACGCAACGAAGTGGAAGACATTCCTCCACGTGACCTTGCCATTGCTCTGGCCGGGCATTCTCGCCGGACTGATGCTCGCCTTCGTCGTCTCGCTGGATGACGTCGTCATCACCGAATTCGTCAAATCGGGCGGCCAGGACACGCTGCCCACCTACATGCTCGGCCAGCTCCGGCGTACCGTCACGCCGGAAGTCAATGCGATCTCGACGGCCTTCCTCGTGCTGTCGATCGGCATCGTCACGGCTTTCTTTTTCATCAGCAGGAAACGGACCTGAGGCGGCAACGCCGACGGTCCCAACAATGGGAGCATGGAGCATGAACTGGAAACTGACCGCGACGGCGATCGGGCTGTCGCTGCTGGCCGTGACGGGTGCTGCCCGCGCCGAGGGTGAACTCAACATCTACAATTGGGGCAACTACACCAACCCCGATCTCATCAAGAAGTTCGAAGAGACCTATAAGGTCAAGGTCACCGTCACCGACTTCGATTCCAACGATACAGCACTCGCCAAGATCCGCCAGGGTGGCGCCGGTTTCGACATCGTCGTGCCGTCGGCAAGCGTCGTCCCGATCTGGATCAGCGAGGGGCTGCTGCTTGAATCGCGCCCGGACCAGATGGAGAATTTCAAAAACGTCGATCCCAAATGGGTCGATGTCCCCTTCGATCCGGGTCGCAAATACACCGTTCCGTGGCAGTGGGGCACGACAGGCGTGTCGGTCAACAAGTCGGTCTATTCGGGTGACGTGAACACGTCCGCGATCTTCCTCGATCCGCCGCCCGAACTCGTCGGCAAGATCAATGTCGTTCCCGAAATGGGTGACGTCATGTTCCTCGCCATCGCCTACGAAGGCGGCCAATACTGCACTGACGACAAGGTCGTGCTGAAGAAGGTGCGCGACAAGCTGGTCGAGGCCAAGGCGAAATGGCTGTCCTTCGACTATGGCGCCGTCGACGGCCTCGGCAAGGGCGACGTTGCCGCCGGCGTCAACTGGAACGGCATTTCGCTCCGCCAGCGGCTGCAAAACGACAAGATCGTCTATGGCTATCCCAAGGAGGGCTACCCGATCTGGATGGACAACGTCGCCGTCCTCAAGGACGCCAGGAACGTCGAGAACGCCAAGCTCTTCCAGAACTTCATCATGGACCCGCAGAACGCCGCACTGATCTCGGCCTTCGCGCGCTATTCGAACGGCATCAAAGGCTCGGAAGCCTTCATGCCGGACGACATGAAGAACGCGCCGGAAGTGAACGTTCCGGCCGAATTTCGCTGCCAAGGGACAATTCATGCCGGCCTGTCCGCCTGATGTGCAGGCGCTCTACACGAAAATCTGGACCGATCTCCAGAAATAGCTCGACCCGGGTTTCTCGCGCCGCGATATCGCGGCGCGGCCACCTCCCGTCCATGCCAGAGGCGATCCGGCGATCGCAGGAGACTTCCCATGACTGATCTCGACCTTTGCTACATGCCGGCCAGCGAGGCGCTGCGGCTGTTCAAGGCGAAGAAACTCTCGCCCGTCGAATTGATGCAGGCGACCATCGACCGCGCCGAAGCCACCAGGTCGGCAATCAACTGCTTCACGTTTACGCATTTCGACGAGGCGATGGAGCTGGCCAAAAAAGCTGAGGCGAAATACGCCAGGGGGGCCAGGACCGGCGCGCTCGAGGGCCTGCCGATCGGCATCAAGGACGAGAGCTACATCAAGGGCAAGCCGACATCGCACGGCTCGCTGCTGTCGAAGGATGCCATTGGCGGCCACACTTCGACAATGAACGAGCGCATCATCAAGGCCGGAGGCATCGTCCATGCACGCACGGCAACGCCCGAATTCAGCTGCGCCGGCTATACCTGGTCGAGGCGCTGGGGCGTCACACGCAATCCGTGGAACCCGGACTTCACACCGGGTGGTTCGTCCGGCGGCGCGGCGGCAACGCTGGCCTCGGGCACATCGGCGATCGCCACTGGTTCGGACATTGCCGGGTCGATCCGCATTCCGGCGTCCGCTTGCGGTCTCGTCGGCTTCAAGCCGCCTTATGGCCGCAACCCGGACGAGCCGCCGTTCAATCTCGACTTCTATTGCCACACCGGGCCGCTGGCGCGAAACGTCGGGGATGCGATCCTGCTGCAGAATGTCATGGCGGGACCAAGTCCGCTCGACATCGCCACGCTGCGTCCGAAATTGCACCTGCCACTCGACTACAAGCCGATCAAGGGCTGGAAGATTGCTCTCTCGATGGACCTCGGCTCCTTCGAAGTGGATGCCGAGGTGCGGAAAAACACACTCGCTGCCTGCGACGTGTTCCGCTCACTTGGCGCCACCGTCGAGGAGGTCGACCTGGGCTGGGGCGACGAAGTGCTCAAGGCCGGCATTGCCTATCTGGAGCACCTCTTCGGCGCTTCGCTGGCGCAACTTCTCAAGCAGCACGGCGGGGATATGACCAGCTATGCACGGCAATTTGCCGAAGATGGGCAAAAGTCGAAGGCCACGGACTTCGTCGCTACCCTCGACGTGGCGGCCAGGATGTACCAGACGCTCGGGCCGTTGCTGGAGACATATGATGTGCTGATCTGCCCGACCAATGCGCTTCCCTCTGTGCCGGCGGAGTTCGACCACACCAGGGACACCGTCGAGATCAACGGAAAGCAGGTGAACCCTTCGCTTGGCTGGGTGATGACGACGCCATTCAACATGCTGAGCCGTTGCCCGGTTCTGTCCATGCCGTCGGGCCGCGCGACGAATGGCGTGCCGACCGGCATCCAGATTGTCGGCCGCACCTATTGCGACGCCGATGTCTTCCGTGCGGCGCTGGCATATGAGACGGTTCAGGGACAGTGGTACACAAACGCCGAAACGCGACCGTCGCTGTGATAACCATGTGGCCCTTGCCGCGCTGGTGCTTGATCTCCGGCTTCGGTTATGGTGAGCCGGCGCGCGGGGCTGGAAAGCTCCGGCGCGAGGTTTGAAAGGCTGGACAGAAATGGCGCAACGCAAGGCAGCCGCGAAGGCAATGGTCGCCGAGGCTGGCGACGGCCGGCTCGAGCCGGCCCCCAGGGATCGCCGGCGCGAGCGCGGTGAGGCCAGCATCCAGCGCATCATCGACGCCACCATCGATCTCATCGCCGACGAAGGCCTGGCGAGCGTCACCATGCAGCGCATCGCCGAGCATGTCGGATCCTCCAACGCACTGGTGGTTTTCCACTTTCGCAGCAAGGAGAACCTGTTTCGCGCCGTGCTGCAGTATCTCAGCGATCAGTACGATGAATTGTGGGCGACGCTGGTGCGCGTGCCCGGCCTATCGCCGGTCGAGCGGCTGATGGGCGCGGTCGAATGCGCGCAAAGATTCGCGCGGCAGCATCCGAAATGGGTCTCGGTCTTTGTCGTGTTCTCCAGCGACCGCAAGAGCATGCAGATCTACAACGAGATCGGCCTGCCCAGCGATCTCAGCTACAATGCCGAAGCTCGCGACCTGCTCATCGAAATCAAGCGCAGCGGCGGCTACACCGATGTCGACCCGGACACGCTGGCTGAGAGCCTGAACTATCTCGTCCATGGCGCATGGATCTGGGATCACCTCAACCCACCGGCGGGCAATTCCGATGTGTTGAGAAAGACGATGCTGATGCTGCTGCATCAGTCGTTTCCGCGACATTTCGAATTGATGCGCTAACTCGTTTCCTACGGCTGCCGCAGATGGCAGCCGGCCTGCCGCTTCTGCGCCAGATATTCGTCGACAAGCTGGCGGTAACGCACCTTGCCGAAGCTCGGAAAATGGCCGCCATGCACGACCGCGACATCGAGGTCGCGCATGCCGAGCAGCGTCGCCATGTAGTCGGAAATATCCGAGTGGTAGACGTCGTCGATCAGCGGGCCATCATAGATGATGTCGCCGGAAAGCAGGATGCCGGTCTTCTTCTCGTGGAGC
The DNA here is from genome assembly GCF_056403835.1 of Mesorhizobium sp. P2_E6. Classification (NCBI taxonomy): domain Bacteria; kingdom Pseudomonadati; phylum Pseudomonadota; class Alphaproteobacteria; order Hyphomicrobiales; family Phyllobacteriaceae; genus Mesorhizobium; species Mesorhizobium sp. P2_E6. Next base: position 19,959 of record NZ_JBFUEQ010000013.1, on the reverse strand, counting down.
GCGATGCCGCCGGGCGAATGGCCGGTCGTGTGGATCACCTCGAAGGCACGGTCGCCGAGATCGACCACATCGCCATGCGCGAGCAAACGGTCGGCCGGCGCGGGCTGGATGCTGTAATTCGCGGTGTCCCAGCCTTGTGGCATACCGTCGAACATCTCGTCGGTCGCATAAGTGCCGGCGGCCGTCCATTCGTTGCGCGGATCGGCAAGGATTTCCGCCTCGGCGGCGTGCACGCAGCGGTCGGGAAATTCGTGATGGCAGCCGATATGATCGAAATGCGTGTGGCTGGCGACGCAGGTCAGCTTGCGCTCCGTCACCAGCGGCACATGGCACCTGAGGCTAAAATGGCCGAGACCGGTATCAAACAGAAGATCACGGTCGCGGCCGCGCACATGCCACATGTTGCAGCGGAAGAACGGCTTGATCCACGGCTCATGGATCAGCGTCACGCCATCGCTCATGCGGATGGTCTCGTACCAGTCCGGAGCGCCGATGACCGGAAGCGTGCCCATGTTCATTCCGTCAACAGGATGATCTGGTCGGTATCGCACGAAACCGCAACCGTGTCGCCCGGCTGGACTGCCGCCGATGCCGGAAGCCTGGCGATGAACTGCAGCGAAGGGTCTTCGATGGAAGCCGCGAGCACGCGTTTGAAGCTGCCCTGGAAGACGACGTCGCTGACCTCGGCGCTACCAAGCCTGACACCGCCGCCAGCCGCGCCGAGGACAAGGTGCTCTGGCCGAATGGCGAGCCCGACGGCCGAGCCCAAAGGCAAGGCGCTCGGCAGGGAAACCGGCCCGACCGGCGTCGCGACAGTGCTGGTCCTGTCACTGGCCTCCGTGACGGCGCCGGCAAGGATCGTGCTTTCACCCATGAAGGTGGCGGAAAAGCGCGTCGCCGGCCTGGCGTAGACACGTTCAGGTGGCCCTTCGTCCTCGATGCGCCCGTCATTCATCACCACGCAATGGTCGGCCAGCGCCATCGCCTCTTCCTGGTCGTGCGTAACATGGATGAAGGCGGTGCCGACGCGCTTCTGGATCGCCTTCAGCTCGTCCTGCATCTGGCGCCGCAATTTCAGATCGAGCGCGCCAAGCGGCTCGTCGAGTAAAAGCACCGCCGGTTCGATCACCAGCGCACGCGCCAGCGCCACGCGCTGCCGCTGGCCGCCGGAGAGCTGGTGCGGTTTCTTGTCGAAAGAAGAGGCGAGGCCGACCAGCGCCAGCGCCTCGCGCGCCCGGGCGGCTCGCGTCGTGCCATCGACGCCCTGCATGCGCAGGCCGAAGCCGACATTGCTGCCGACGCTCATATGCGGGAACAGCGCGTAGTCCTGGAACACCGTCGTCGTCGGGCGCTTTGCCGGCGGCACCGAGGTGCAGTCCACGCCGCGGATGAAAACCTTGCCTTCGCTCGGGGTGACGAAGCCGCCGAGAATGGACAGCAGCGTCGTCTTGCCCGAGCCTGACGGTCCGAGCAGGATGGTGTAGCTGCCCGGTTCGATCTTGAGCGAAACGCTCTTGAGCACCGTCTGTTGGCCGAAGCGATGCGAGACCGAGTCTATGTCGACCAAAGGCGCGGTCATGCTTTTCTCCGGCGCAGCAATGTCAGTTCGAACAGCACGACCAGCACAATGGAGACGGCAAAGACCAGCGAGCCGACGGCGTTGGTCTTTGGATTGAGGCCGGAGCGCAGCAGGTTCCAGATTTCCACGGGCAAGGTCGTGTCGAAGCGGGTCAAAAGGAAGGAGATGACGAACTCGTCCCAGGAGAAGGTCATCGACAGGAAGAAGCCGGCGAATATGGCAGGCGCCATGACCGGCACGGTGATCAGGAGCAGCACCTTCCATTCCGGCGCGCCGAGGTCGCGCGCCGCCCGTTCGATGTTGATCTGGTGGTCGCCCATCTGGCTGTAGATGATGGCAAAGCACAGCGGCAGGTTGATCACGACATGGCCGATGCCGGCGGCAAGCAATGATTTCGGCACGCCGGCCCAGTTGAACAGCACCAGCAGCCCCATGCCGATGATGAGATAGCTGACCGTCAGGGGCAGCGTGATCAGCCCGCGCAGCAGGCCGGAGCCGGGCAGGACGAAGCGGGCAAAGCCCCAGGCGGAAAGGAAGCCGAGCGTGACAGCGGCCAGCGACGAGATGGAGGCCACCAGCAGCGAATTGACCAGCGCCGAGGTCAGCCGTGTGTCCGAGAGAACCGCGTCGTACCAGCGCAGCGACGGGCCGGTGAAGGGCGGGATCGGAAAGGAGGTCGACTGGAGCGAGAACAGGACCAGCACGACCACAGGCAGGAAGATGAAGCCGTAGACGGCAAGCGCATAGAGCCAGGATACGATGCGGACAATCCTGCGCATCTCACGCCCGCTCGATCTTGAGCCAGCGGGCGCAGGCAAGATAGGCGATGGTGACCACCGCCATCAGGATGATCGACAGCGCCGACGCAAGCGGAAAGTCGCCGCGCCGGCCGATCTGCATCATCACCAGCTGCGGCATCAGAAGCTCGTTGTTGCCGCCGAGGATCTGCGGCGTGATGTAGTCACCGATGCACAGCACGAAGGTGAGGAAGGCGCCGACCATGATGCCGGGCAAGGTCAGCGGCAGGATGACATGCAGGAAGGTGCGCACCGGCCCGGCGCCGAGATCGGCGGCCGCCTTGCGATAGCTCAGGCTCAACTGCTTCAGGTTGGCGAAGATCGTCAGCGTCAAAAGCATAACGAAGAAATGCACGAAGCCCGTGACGGTGGCGAAACGTGTGTTGGCGAGTTGCAGGGGCTCGGAAACCACGCCAATGCCCGTCAGCGTCCGGTTGATGACGCCATTCTGCGCCAGCACCAGCAGCCAGGAATAGGAGCGGACGACATAGGACGTCCAGAACGGCAGCACGGCCAGCATAAGCGCCAGCCTTTGCCAGCGCTCCGGCACCTGTTCGGCCAGGATCCAGGCGAAGGGGTAGGCGAGCAGCACCGAGACGACTGTGACGATCGCCGTCACCTCGAGCGAATTCACCATCGCCTGCCAGTAGGAAGGGTTGGTGAAGAACTGGCTGTAGTTGGACACCGTGAAGCCGCCGCCCTCATGCGCCGTCAGGCTGGACAGCCCCATGGCGATGAAAGGCAGCACGAAGAACAAAAGCGTCCAGCCGAGTGCCGGCGTGACCAGCGCCCAGGGCAGGGCGCGGCCACCCCGTGGCGGGGCACGCCCGTCGTTTGCGGCGGTCATCGGCGGTATCAGCTCATTTCGCCTGCAGCATTTCGGTCCACATATCCTGCATCTTCTTGTCGAGGTCGGCGTTCGGCGCCGGGTAGGCCTGGGCGCGGGCGAGGAAGCCCGGCTGTTCGTCGAAGCGCAGGATCTTCTTCTGGTCGTCGGTCAAACCCGCCTTGGTGTTCGCCGGCATGCCCCAGTAGCAGGACGAGGTGGCAAGCCGCGCCTGGCCCTCCGGGCTCATGATGTACTGGATGAATTTCAGCGCCATGTCCTTGTTCTTGGAATCCTTGAACATGGCCAGCGACTGCGACCACAGCACAGCCCCTTCCTTGGGGATCGAGAAGTCCAGCGCCGGGTTCTCCTTGGCCAGCCCGGCCGTCACCCATTCGCCGCCGCCGACCAGTATATCAACCTCGCCGGTCGCCAGCGCCGTCTGGCTGGCGGTCACCTCGCCGACCAGCTTGGCATTGGCCTTCATCTTGAGAAGCTCGTCCTTGAGGGCGGGCAGGTCGGATTCGGTCAGCTCAGCCGTCTTCTTGCCGATGGCGAGTGCGGCCATGCCGATGACCGGCAGATAATAATCGTAGATGGCGACCTTGCCCTTGTATTTGTCGCCGGTCAGCGCCGCCATCGACTGCATGTCGGCCGGGTCGACCTTGCTCTTGTTGTAGCCGATCGTGTTGTAGCCGAACTTTTCGGTGATGCCGTAGCGCTTGCCGCCGACCACGGTGGAGCCGTCCATCTTCACCTGGGGAAACATGTACGCCAGGGGCAGCTTGTCGTCGGGCAGCGGCTCGAACAGGCCCTTTTCGACGCCGCGCGGCACGTCGATCGAGTCGATCACCATCACGTCCCAGTCGCCTGGCTGCGACTGCTCGACGATAGCGAGCCCGGCGCCGGTGCCCTCGAACTCCTTGACGTTGACCTTGACGTTGTTGGCCTCCTCGAAGGGCTGCAGAAGTGCGGGATCGGAATGATCGCACCAGATCAGCGCGTTGAGATCGGCGCCTTGCGCGACGCTGCCCGCACCGAGCAGCAGCGCCGTGGCTGCGCACGCGGCGTGCAGATGGCGCTTCAGGATGGAAAGCGGATTCCGGGATGCAGATTCAGCGGACATCGAGTGTTCTCCCTTGCCTTTGTGGCTTCTTGCAAAAAATTGAACCAATTCTAAAATTGAGTCAATTCTGTTTTTGTGGCAAGAGGCTGATATGAGCGGATTGCGGGCAAGGCAAAAAGCGGATCGCCACAGGCGCATCATCGAGGCGGCGGCAGAGCTTTTCCGCGAGGCCGGCTATGAAGGCGCCAAGATCGAGGTTATCGCCGCGCAGGCCGAAGTCTCGGTCGGCACGATCTACAATTACTACCAGAACAAGGGCGACATCCTCGGCGCCATCGTCTCGCTGGAAGTCAACGAGGTGCTGAATGCCGGGCAAGGTGTCGTCGCCAAGCCGCCGGCCAATGTCGGCGACGCGCTGGACACGCTGATCGGCATCTATATCGAACACTCGCTGCACTATCTAAGCAAGGAGATGTGGCGGCAGGCAATGGCGATCTCGACGCAACTGCCAGACAGCCCGTTCGGCCAGGCCTACACCGCGCTCGACCGTTCACTGACCGAACAGATCCGCGCGCTGATCTCCCGCCTACAGGCGCTCGGCCTGGTGCGGCAGGACATCGACGGGGCAGCACTCGGCGAACTGATCTTCAACAACATGAACATGATGTTCATCGAGTTCGTGAAACGCGACGAGGCGAGGATATCGGAATTGCGCGCCGCGATACGCCGGCAGAACCGGATTCTGGTGGCGGCGATTGCGGTCTGATTGTCAGGAGCAGGCAGCAGAATCGATTTTTGGACCAAGCCGCGGCTCAACCCCCTTGAGTCGAATCTGAAATCTGCTACAACCCATGAGTGTATTTCTAGGGGAGGGGTGAATGCAGTTTTCCATCTGGCATTGGGCAATACTTCTGTTGTTGATCGGAGTGCCTGTCTTCTTTGCGGTTCGATCTGCCTACAAGCCCGTCCAGAATTCGGCGGAACTCGTCGGAATTGGAGGGTGGCTGATGCTTCTCGCGATTGGTCAGGCCATGGCTCCATTGCGTACGCTCGCCACACTGGGTTCCTCGAGCGATGGTTACAACCAGCTCATGCTGGTGCCGAACGGACCCATGGTGGTCTACGGCGAGGTTGGGCTGGTGCTGGCATTTCTGGTGCTTCAAGTGGTCGTGCTCGTTGCCATGCTGAGGCGGAGCACTTGGTTCAAGCAGCTCTTCCTCACCCAATGGCTAGCAATCCCGGTGGTATTCATCCTGGACGCGATCTGGGTTTCCACGGTTTTCGGCGTCCCGGTTGGACAAGTGGTCACCGGAGAGGCGCTTGCTACGTCCATAACCTCGTTTGTCCTGATCGGACTCTGGGTCGCCTACGTCTACAGGTCGGTCAGGGTGCGCAACACGTTCACCAGAGTGAAAGCATCCGCCCAGGTCGCGAACGCGGCATAGAAGCGGGGCAATTCGAATATTTTGGAGCGCGAGCGCTCTCGGTCATTCCTGAAACCGCTCGCTGATCCCGCCACAAAATGCTAGCATAAGCAGCAGTCAAACCGTGCTGCCATTTCATCAATGCTTAGAATTTCGGGAACTCTTCTCCACGGCGGGTCAACCCGTGCGCCGGTTGAGGTTCGTCCCGATTTTGGCGGCGGCCATATTCGACACGGTGTTCAACGGCCGAGCCTCGAAACATGGGAACGTGTCTCGCCGCCGACGACCCTTGCGGGCCTTATTCGCGAACTCCAGCGCCAATTTCCCCACATGGCCATACATGCTACCGGCGGAGTGCGGACAGTCCGCCGCCAGGCTGAGTTGATGGCGGAGCGGCGGCTTTCGAACCGGGCGCAGTTCCTGAGGGTATATCGTCAAGCCCAGCATATTACCGAGATGGACGCGTGGGTCGTTCAACATCCTCGCGCTACCCGATCGCAAACCACCGAGGCGTTCGAACAGATAATACACCGCGCCCGCGGACGCGGGGCTACGGTTAGCAACCATCTGGATGACCGCGCCCGCGATATTTCCATTCCACATGGAAATCCTCACGAGCAAGCCGAAGTGCAGCGCGCGCTGCAAAATTGGGGTGCACACGTCATCCTGGAAGGAGATGCAACCGGCGGGCCGCATTGGCACGTAGACTACACGCCACAAGTCGGGCCACCAATGGGGCGCAGGCCTTGATTGAGGTGCTGGTGCAAGAACGGCGGCCTAAAGCGGTGATGCCTAAGGTTCTGAAACTATTAAATTAATTGACATGTTGCCAGGAAGCTGGTGCCCCCGGACGGAATCGAACCGCCGACCTTCGGTTTACAAAACCGCTGCTCTACCAGCTGAGCTACAAGGGCACGGCGCTCCGGTTAGCATATTTGTTGCGCCAGTAAAGACAAAACTCCATTTTCGGTTACCCGGCATCGAGTGGACCGCCGGGGAGGGGCATCCTGAAAAGCGCCAAATCGCTTCCTACATATCTGGCAGGTGCAATCGCTTCGAGCAGGGGTGCCGCATGATCAGGTTTGTCATCATTCTCCCCATCATCTTGGTAGTCTGGATGCTGCTGGTGAAAATCATCAGCGATGTGAAGAAGGCCAATGTCGACTGGACCGGCGTCACCACCATCATCGGCTTTATCGCACTCGCCTTCTGGCTTCGCCATGTCACCGGCATGGGGTGAGCGGTAGGGAGTAGCGAATAGCGAATAGTCCAGGTGGCGAGTGCGGCTCTTTCGCTACTCGCTACTCCCTATTCGCTATTCACTCGCCTTCCGGCGCCGCCGAAAAATCTCCGAAACCTTTCGAACCATTTGCCGCACCGCGCCGACTGATGGTCAGAGGCGAATGGGTCGCCTCGATCAAGGATCCAGGAGATCATCATGTTCAAGCGCACTCTCACGTCAGGCCTCGTTGCCATTTTCGTCGCCACCGGCGCGCTCGCCGGCACCGTCGGCACGTCGTCAGCCCACGGCATGCATTATCACCATCATCATTACAGGCATTTCGAGCATTGGTGGTGGCACCACAACCATCATCATCACCACCACCATGGCCGGGTGATCATTTTCCTTTGATGGAGGGACCCAATTCCCAAAGGGCGGCTTCGGCCGCCCTTTTTGCGTTATGCGCCAGGTCGCTGAGCCCCCGGCCTCGACACCAAGGTCCAGACTTCCGTCGATACGCGGAGGCATAGCGCCGGCAGGCCTCCACACTGGTTGATTTCTGCGGCTCCAGGAAAATCGAAAAAAGTTTCGAACCTTTCTCCTTGCCGTCACGACAGATGATCAAGAGGCGGATGGATCGCCTCGTTCAACGAAGCAAGGAGATCATCATGTTCACGCGCACAATCGTTTCCGGCCTCATCGCCACCACCGTCGCCGCCACCATGCTGGTCGGCACCGTCCAGCCCTCGGCCGCGCATTCGCATCATCACCACGACCTCGGCATCGGCATCGCCGCCGGCGTTGGCGGCTTTGTCCTGGGCACCCTGCTCGCCCAGCAGCCCCGCACCGTCTATGTCGACGAAGACGGCGGCTCGTGGCACGTCCGCCGCTGCTTCGACCGCTACGGAAGCTACGATCCGGACTCAGACACCTATGTCGGCTACGACGGCTACCGTCACTACTGCCGGCTCTGAGAGGGGTGGCGTCTCAATCAACTGCAGGAGGGGCGCCCCCGCCGCCCCTCTTTGCTGTTCGCAAGATGTTCGGGGGGAGGGGGATGGGATCGGGTCCCGGCCGGGTACCGAGGCCTTGATTTCGAGACATTGCGGCGAGACAACGATCCGATGAAGACAGCAATCTATGCCGTTCTCGCGATCGCCACGGGAGCCGGCGCGTTGCTGTTCGCGCTCGCGTGGCATGACCGCTACTGGTTGTGGCGGGATTGCTTCAACGAACTTGGCCGCTGCTACAATTCCGAAAGCGGCGAGGTTTTTCTTGAACAGGCCGGGCTGGTGTGGGGCATGTTCGCCATCGGCTGTCTGCTTGCTTGCCTGTTCTTTGCCCGATTGGCCTACTCGCGGAGTTGAGTCTTCCCGCGCCGCATCAGGCTGAGAGAGCGCCGCCGATCATCCTGGTCACCTCGGCCGCGGCATCGCGCACCAAAGGGCCGATCTCGGCCAGCCGCTCCGGCGTCACCCGCACTGTCGGCCCCGAGACCGAGACACCACCGATCGGCTCGCCGAATTCATTGAAGATGGCGGCTGCCACGCAACGCATGCCGGGGTGCCGCTCCTCGTCGTCCACCGACCAGCCACGCCGTTTGATCGTTGCCAGGTCATGGGCAAGGGCGGAAATGTCGGAAAGCGTCCTGTCGGTGAAGCGCTGCAGTCCAGCCTTGCGCAGGATGGTGCCGACACGCTCCGGCTCAAGATGCGCCAGCACTGCCTTGCCGATGCCGGACGCATGGAACGGGCTGCGCGTCCCCGGCCGGAAGAAGGCGCGGATCGCCTGGTGCGTCTCGACCTGGCTGACAAAGACCACGCAATCATCCTCGGCAACGCCGAGATTGGCGGTCTCGCCGGTCCTTTCCATCAACTCCTGCATGACGATACGGGCGCGGTCGACCAGCTTGCGGCGGCGCAGGAACGCCGCGCCCATGCGGTAGGTCTCGACGCCGATCGACCAGAGCTGGTCGCTGGTGTCGAATTCGACCATGCCGTGGTTTTCGAGTGTCGTCAGCATGCGGTAAGCGGTGGAGGCGGCAAGGCCGCTTTGCGCTGATATCTCGCTTAGGGACAGGCCGCTGCCTTCGGCGACAATGGCCAGGATGCGCAGTGCCCGGTCGAGCGACTGGACCGAAGTCGGCTCGGATGGCCCGTTGAAGGCGCGCGGCCGACCGCGCTGGCGTTTCTCGGTGGTTTCCATGGCCGCATTGTCGGCAATTCGGCGCAATAGGCAATGAAAAAGTTTTTCATTGTGCGAGGCGGTGAAATCGGTGGAAAACGAAAAGCCGTTCAAATTCATTGGCTAATCGCCGTTTCCTATAAATGAAAAAATATTCTGAAAAAATTGAAAAATAGCCGGCTTGGTGACATTCTCAGCCATCCAACAATGACAACCCCTGTGGAGGGCCGGAAAATGGCCAGGATGCGCGCTGTCGATGCTGCGGTTCTCGTTCTCGAAAAGGAAGGCATTTCCTGCGCTTTCGGCGTGCCGGGCGCGGCGATCAACCCGTTCTATTCGGCCATGAAGGCGAGGGGAACGATCCGCCATGTCCTTGCCCGCCACGTCGAGGGCGCCTCGCATATGGCGGAAGGTTTTACCCGCGCCAAGGCTGGCAATATCGGCCTGTGCATCGGCACCTCGGGCCCGGCCGGCACCGACATGATCACCGGGCTTTATTCAGCCGCGGCGGATTCCATCCCGATCCTGTGCATCACCGGCCAGGCGCCGCGTGCGCGGCTGAACAAGGAGGATTTCCAGGCGGTCGACATCGCCGCCATCGCCGCGCCGGTCGCCAAATGGGCGGTCACCGTCATGGAGCCCTATCTGGTGCCGATGACGCTGCAGAAGGCATTCCACCTGATGCGCTCGTCGCGGCCGGGGCCGGTGCTGATAGACCTGCCGGTCGACGTGCAGTTGGCCGAGATCGAGTTCGACATCGATGCCTATGAGCCGTTGACGCCGTTCAAGCCGGCAATGACGCGCACGCAGGCCGAAAAGGCGCTGGCGATGCTCAACGCGGCCGAAAAGCCGCTGATCGTCGCCGGCGGCGGCATCATCAACGCCGATGCGTCGGATCTGCTCATCGAATTCGCCGAAATTTCGGGCGTGCCGGTCATCCCGACCTTGATGGGCTGGGGCACGATCCCCGACGACCACCGGCTGATGGCCGGCATGTGCGGGCTGCAGACGTCGCACCGCTACGGCAATGCAACGATGCTGGAGGCCGATTTCGTCTTCGGCATCGGCAACCGCTGGGCCAACCGCCACACCGGGTCGGTCGACGTCTACACCAAGGGCAAGAAGTTCATCCATGTCGACATCGAGCCGACGCAGATCGGCCGTGTTTTCGCGCCGGACCTCGGCGTCGTTTCGGACGCTGGCGCGGCGCTGAAGGTGCTGCTCGACGTCGCCACCGAGTGGAAGACGGCTGGCAAGCTGCGCGACTGGTCGGGCTGGGCGAAGGAATGCCAGGGCCGCAAGAAGACCATGAAGCGCAAGACGCATTTCGACCAGGTGCCGCTCAAGCCACAGCGTGTCTACGAGGAGATGAACAAGGCGTTCGGCCGCGATGTCACCTATGTCACCACGATTGGCCTGTCGCAGATCGCCGGGGCGCAGTTCCTGCATGTCTACAAACCGCGCAACTGGATCAATTGCGGCCAGGCCGGCCCGCTCGGCTGGACCTTGCCGGCAGCCCTTGGCGTTCGCGCCGCCGATCCCGACCGCACCATCGTGGCGCTGTCGGGCGACTATGATTTCCAGTTCATGATCGAGGAACTGGCGGTCGGTGCGCAGCACAAGCTGCCCTATCTCCATGTCGTGGTGAACAACGCCTATCTCGGGCTGATCCGCCAGGCGCAGCGCGGCTTTTCGATGGATTTCGAGGTCAATCTCGCCTTCGAGAACATCAACCGCTCGGGCGATCCCGAGGCCGGCTATGGCGTCGACCATGTTGCCGTTGCCGAGGCGATGGGCTGCAAGGCTGTCAGGGTGCGCAAGCCCGAGGAATTCGCCGCCGCTTTCAAGGAAGCGCAGCGGCTGATGAAGGAGCACCAGGTTCCGGTCGTGCTCGAATTCATCCTCGAGCGTGTCACCAACATCTCCATGGGCACCGAGATCGACAAGATCACAGAATTCGAGGACCTTGCCGAACATCAGGAAGACGCCCCAACGGCGATCGTGATGCTGGATTAGATCAGCGGAAAAGGAGGAAAAGAAATGCCGCGTTTCTCAGCCAATCTTTCGATGCTCTTTGGCGAGCATGAGTTCCTCGACCGTTTTGACGCAGCTGCCCGCGCGGGCTTCAAGGGCGTCGAATATATCGGCCCCTACGATCACGCGCCTGAGGTGGTCGCCGCCCGGCTGAAGAAAAACGGCCTGACGCAGGTGCTGTTCAATCTGCCGGTGGGCGACTGGAGCAAGGGCGAGCGCGGCATTGCCGTGCTGCCGGATCGCGTGCCGGAATTCCGCCAGGGCATCGCCAAGGCGATCACCTACGCGCAGGCGCTCGGCTGCGAGCAGGTCAATTGCCTTGCCGGCATCGCGCCCGCGGGCGCCGAACGCAAGGTGCTGGAGGACGTCTTTGCCGAAAACCTCGCCTTTGCGGCGGAAAAACTGGAGCAGGCCGGCATCCGGCTGCTGATCGAGCCGATCAACACCCTCGATATTCCCGGCTTCTTCCTCAACTACTCCGACCAGGCGCTAGCGCTGATCGACCGTATCGGGTCGAAGAACCTGTTCCTGCAATACGACATCTATCACATGCAGATCATGGAGGGGGATCTCGCCCGTACCATCGAGGCAAACCTCGGCCGCATCGCGCATATCCAGCTTGCGGACAATCCCGGTCGTCACGAGCCGGGGACGGGCGAGATCAACTATCCCTTCCTCTACGAGCATATCGACCGCATCGGCTATTCCGGCTGGATCGGAGCGGAATACAAGCCGAAGGCCGGAACGGAGGCTGGGCTCGATTGGTTCAGGGAACTGGCCGGGCAGGGAAGCGCGGCGGCTTAGCTGCCGACGCTGAAGCTGCCAATCTCCCCACCCGTGGGGGAGATGGCCGGCAGGCCAGAGGGGGGCGCGAAGGAACGCAGCCTCGACAAAGACATACGACGGAGAAAAACAATGGAAACCATCGGTTTCATCGGCCTCGGCATCATGGGCGCGCCGATGGCGGGGCATCTGCTGGATGCTGGCTATACGGTCATCGCCAGCGACCATCGCTCGAAGCCGCCGGCTGACCTCGTCGCCAAGGGACTGAAGTCAGTCTCCGGCCATGCCGCGGTGGCCAAGGCGGTCGATATCATCATCCTGATGGTGCCCGATACACCACAGGTTGCCGATGTGCTGTTCGGCGACAACGGCGTTGCATCCGGCCTGACCAAGGGCAAGCTGGTGATCGACATGAGCTCGATCTCGCCGATCGAGACCAAAGTGTTTGCGAAAAAGATCAATGAACTGGGCTGCGACTATCTCGACGCGCCGGTTTCGGGCGGCGAAGTCGGCGCCAAGGCGGCGTCGCTGACCATCATGGTCGGCGGCGAGGACAAGGCGTTCGAGCGCGCCAGGCCTGTGTTCGAGAAGATGGGCAAGAACATCACCCTGGTCGGGCCGAACGGCGTCGGCCAGACCACCAAGGTGGCCAACCAGATCGTCGTCGCGCTGACCATTGAAGCTGTCGCCGAAGCACTTGTTTTTGCATCGAAAGCCGGTGCCGACCCGGCCAAGGTCAGGCAAGCGCTGATGGGCGGGCTGGCGGCCTCGCGCATTCTCGAAGTGCATGGCGAACGCATGGTCAAGCGCACCTTCGCGCCGGGCTTTCGCATCGAGCTGCACCAGAAGGACCTCAACCTGGCGCTGGAAGGGGCAAAATCACTCGGCGTGTCGCTGCCCAACACCTCGACCACGCAGCAGCTGTTCAATTCCTGCGCCGCCAATGGCGGCGCCAAGGAGGATCACTCGGCGCTGGTCAGGGCGCTGGAGCGGATGGCCAATTTCGAGGTGGGCGGCAACGCAGCCGAAATCAAAGGCAAAGCTGCATAGGTCAGGAGAGGGCGGCGCAACGTTCCCAAGCCGTCAACTCGTGCCTGTCGAAGAACGGGCTCCTGCGTCCATCGCCGGAGCCCGTTTCGCATTTAGAGATGTTTGCCGTGAGGCTCAGCCGCGCTTCAAGAATGCCCGCGCCGCATAGAGGCTGATCGCCGCGGCGTTCGACACATTGAGCGAACGGATGGCGCCGGGCATGTCGAGCCGCGCCAGCGTCGTCACCGTCTCGCGCGTCTTCTGGCGCAGGCCCTTGCCCTCGGCGCCGAGCACCAGCGCTATTTTGTCACCGGCGAAACTGGTTTCGAGTTCCGCCGGCCCGTCCGAATCGAGGCCGATGGTCTGGAACCCGGCCTCGTGCAACTGGCCGAGCGCGTCGGCCAGGTTCTTCACCTCGATCTGGTCGATATGCTCCAGCGCGCCGGAGGCCGATTTCGCCAGCACGCCCGATTCCTGCGGGCTGTGACGCGCCGTGGTGATCAGCGCGCCGGCGCCGAAGGCGACCGCCGAGCGCAGGATGGCGCCGACATTGTGCGGATCGGTGACCTGGTCGAGCACCAGCACCAGCCTGGCCTCGCCAAGTGCATCAAGCCGCTTCGGCTTCAGCGGTTCGGCCTCGATCAGCACGCCCTGATGCACGGCGTCCGAGCCGGTGATCTTGTCGATGTCCCTTGGTTCGACCATTTCCGCCTTGAAGGGCAGGGCGGCGAGATCGGCGATTTCCAGGCGCTCGGCCGCATTGCGCGTGACCAGCATCCTTCTGATCCTGCGGCGCGGATTGTCGAGCGCCGCTCGCACCGTGTGCAGGCCATAGAGCCGCACCAGCCCGTCCGCGGCATGTTCGCCGGGCGGAACCGGCTGCCGGGGCCTGAACGCCGGTGCGCCGCCGCTTTTCTCGTCGCGATAGGCGCGCCGCAACTTGGCGTAGTGGGTGTCTTTCGGGGTGTTGGTTTTGTCGCTCATGGCCGGCTTCTATAGCCGTCTCCTCAGGCCAAGGATATGGCTCGTCGCCGCAGCCGGCGAACAACATCGAAAAACGCCGGTTGCGCGGTTGACACCCAATGGCCTTGCCGCCATAAGGCGCTTCGCTGGTTTCGGAGAAGACTTAACTCGGGTCCGGATTGGCGTGAATGCCTCGTTGCATGGCTCCGGCGGCAGAACTGGAGAGGTGCCCGAGTGGTTAAAGGGGACGGACTGTAAATCCGTTGGCTTAGCCTACGTTGGTTCGAATCCAACCCTCTCCACCACTGCCGGCCCGGAAGCCCTGAAACGCGAAAGCATCGGACCGAAAAGTGCATGGCGCTTTTCGGGGGAATCCGGTACTTCAGTGCAAGGCGCGGGTATAGCTCAGTGGTAGAGCAGCAGCCTTCCAAGCTGAATATGCGGGTTCGATTCCCGCTACCCGCTCCATATAACTATTTGATATTTATCAAAAATTTTTCCTGAGATCGATAGTGCCGTGTCACTGCGCCTGTCAGTACTGCGCTGTTATTCCTAAAAATCCGCTGCAGAAGTTCAGCTTGCTAAGCTTACCCTCGACAGAGAGCGGCATTGAAAGGACGTGCGCGAAATAGGTGGAAGCTCCCTTCGGCTCATCTGCCAGAACGAGCAAACAGAAGCGACCATCCGCCTCTAGTTTTCAGATGACCGCAGTTGGGCCGACAGCGGACTGTCGGCATTTTTGGCGTCCGAGGAACAATAACGGACGTTCAGCCCCGGTGGGCCCAAGTCTGAAGCTGACCCAAGGGCGACTACCAAATTGTTCGGATAGATGTCCGCTTCGGCTGAAAGCTGACCTCTAGGACCTTTAGTTCGAATCTCGTGTGGCGCGCCAATTTTCTACCACTCCCGAACAAAACGGGAATCGGGCAGTTTCTCACCGGAGGCAGGAGAGCACTCAAGAGCACACCCGGGTTCCGCTCAGCGACCGGCGGCTCTTGCGCCACATCTCGGCCGTAGAGGCCAGCTTGGCCTGCGCCCCGAAGCACATCGTCCCCTTCCGCCGACTAGCCGTCATAGTAACCCAGTCAGATCGGCGCTCTAAAATATTTGGATAGACAAATCCGGCGCTATCTCAAGGACGCCATGACAACTCGCCGCTATCAGGCAGCCCGATGGACATCCCCGCATGGTGCCAATACCATTTGTGCAAGTGAATTTTCTGAGGCACCTACCTCAATGGCCGAAGAACGCGTCCAGCGCCGTCTTGCCGCAATTCTGGCCGCGGACGTTGTCGGCTACAGCCGCCTTATGGAAGCAGACGAGCAAGGAACCCTTGAGGTCCTCAAGGCCCGACGGCGCGATATTCTGGCTCCCCTGATCGCTCGATATCGAGGCCGCCTGGTTAAGGTCATGGGCGACGGCGTGTTGGTCGAGTTCGCCAGCGCGGTCGATGCCGTCCAGTGCGCAGTCGACCTCCAATACGGCACGGCCGAGGCCAACGATCGTTTGCCGGACTCCCGGCGGGTGATCCTGCGCATCGGCATCAATCTCGGCGATATCATCGTGGACGGTAGCGATCTTTACGGCGACGGCGTCAACGTTGCCGCTCGGCTGGAGGCGTTGGGCGAACCTGGAGACATCTGCGTTTCGGGGAGCGTCTACGATCAGGTCAAGCGGAAGGTGGAGACCGGGTTCGACGATCTCGGGCAGAAGTCGTTGAAGAATATTGCTGAGCCCGTGCGCGTCTACCGGGCGCGGCATTTGGCAATTGCAGACAGGAAAGACGGCGAAACCGTGCCACTGCCGCTGCCGTCAAAACCCTCTATCGCCATCCTGCCTTTCACCAACATGAGCGGCGACGCCGAGCAGGACGTGTTCACAGACGGGTTGACTGAAGACCTAATCACCGATCTATCGCGGAACGCCAGCCTGTTCGTGATCGCCCGCCATTCGACCTTTGCCTACAAGGGAAAGTCGATCGACATCCGGCTGATTGCCCGTGATCTTGGCGTCCGCTATTTGCTGGAAGGCAGCGCCCGCCGTGCTGCCGGTCGTGTGCGCATCAACGTTCAGCTGATCGATGCCGTCAGCGGAACTCATCTTTGGGCGGACCGCTTTGACCGCGATCTTGAAGATATTTTTGCTGTGCAGGACGAGGTGACCGCCAAGATCGTCGAGGCTCTGATCGGCCGCCTGGTGACACAGCCGCCGCGTAACCGGCCAAAAAGCATGGAAGCCTATGATCTTTGCGTGCGTGGCCGGACGCTGATCGGGATTTCGCCGGAGGCGTCGCGCGAATCGCGTCTTCTGTTGCAGCGGGCGATCACCCTCGACCCGGACTATGCGGAGGCGCATCGGCTCCTGGCCTTTCACCTCTGGCAGGCTTGGGCGCAGTGGGGCGAGCCAGAAGTGCCCAACCGGCTTGTGGCCGTTGCCATGGCAGAAAAAGCCGTGAAGCTCGACCCGAACGATGCCGGCTGCCGCTTCGTCCTTGGCCACTTGCTGGCATATGAACGGCGCTGGCCCGCGTCGGATGCGGAGTTCGCGACCGCGCTCGAGATTGACCCGAATTATGCCGATGCCTGGGCGGACCTGTCGGACTTTTCGGTGTTGAACGGTAAGCCGGCCACCGCGATTGAACAGGTCCAAAAGGCACTCCGCCTGAACCCACACCCGCCCAGGTGGTACTATTGGGATTTGGGGTTCGCGCAATACGCCGCCCGCCAGTATGAGTTGGCAGTCGTCACGTTACGCAATGAGGCCACGTACAGAACGATTTCGCGCCGTGTGCTTGCAGCAAGCCTTGCACAACTTGGACGAACGGACGAGGCCCACCAGGAAGGCGCGCTGTTCATGGCGAGCAATCCACATTTCACGATCAGCCATTGGGCCGCTTCACAGCCCTTTCGAGATCAGGCAACGCGTGACCATTTCGTCGACGGATATCGCAAAGCAGGCCTGCCAGATTGAACGAAAACCGCTGAATCGACGGCATCTTCATGATCTTGGCTGATATTGGATGACAGGTATGATTCAGCTTCCCGCTTACGTCCAGGAGGGAACGCCCGCCTTGCATCGATAGCGGCCGTCCCTGGGCCAGATAGAGAACGGCGGCAAGTGGCGCAACTGCGACCTGCGACCGTCAGCTTTCAGGAAACGGCAATGCTGATCAATACGGCCGAGATGCGGCGCAAAGCGATCATGCGCACCTTCGCCTGCGAGAGTCTGCTCCGGGTCAAAAATCGGATTTTTCAGGGTGTTTTGACCTTGGAGTGTTCACCCAGACAGACCTTCGTCCTCGCGATCTCCAGGTCGAAACACCGCGCGGCAAGCCGCGCTGCGCTCCTCCACTGTGCAGATGTCTGCGCCGCGCTAGCTGTTGAACGCGGACGCAACCTGATGCTGCTGCGGCACCTGGCCGTTCGGCGTCAGCTTGTCGATGACGCCGGGCAGCGCCGTGGACAGCTGCTTGAGCAGTTCCTGCTCGTCCATCCCCGTCCGCTGCGCGATCTCGTGAATGACCTGCGGCCCGAGTGCGGCGCCGAGATCATTGGCGTTGATCGACTGGTTCTGCCCGGTGCCGACCCAAGAGTCGGCGACATTGCCGTGGCCGGCATCCCTGAGCTTGTCGAGCAGGCCGCCCAATCCGCCGAGCAGGCCGCCGTCGGCGGAGGTCGTTCCGGTGGAAGCAGGTCCGGTCGGGGCCGGGGTCTCGGTCTGGTCCGGCTGTTCGGCACTTCTGCCGCTCAGCATTTTTCCGACCAGCAGCGCGCCAAGCGCGATCATCAGCGGTTTGGTGATGTTGCCGCCTGGAACGGCGTTGTCAAAAAGTCCCATAGTGGATCCTCCATAACGACAAGCCCAACACCTCCTCAACAATGGAGCGTGCGGGCGGAATTTCAAGCTGGCTTGAGCTTTTGACAATCGTATGAAAATGTTTGGCTGGCGGGTGGATGGAGAGGAAAAAATGTCAATCATCAGCTGGATCATACTCGGCGTCATCGCCGGCTTCCTGGGCAGCAAGATCGTCAACAAGAGCGGCCAGGGCATTTTGATGGACATCGTGCTCGGCATCGTCGGCGCCATTGTCGGCGGTCTGATCTTCAGCGCCTTCGGCGCGTCGGGCGTCACCGGCCTCAACATCTACAGCCTGATCGTCGCCGTGATCGGCGCGGTGGTCGTGCTGTGGGCCTACCACCAGTTCAGCGGAGGACGGGCGTAAAAACAAAGGGGTAGAGCGGTTCTGCGTTTCCGTGAACGATGAACCACCCTAAGCCCTGGAATCTGAAACTTCGATTTTCGCCGAGGACCAGCTCCGGGCCGGTACGCGATACCAGCCTATGGCATCAACACTGCGTCTGCTGCTGCGAAAAAGATCAGCGTTCCCGCGATAAACACCGCCCAGCCGATGAGCGACTTGCGGATGGCGGCCTTGTGCTCGGCGTCGGAGTTCTTGTTCTGGTCAAAATCCGTCATGGGGAAACTCCCTTGGCTGATTGATCATGGCGTCCTGGATTGGACGGTGTTCGCCGATTAGAGGATCTTTTTCGGCTCGGCAACAGCGCGCGGAAAGACGTGGGTGAGCGCCCACTTGGCCTGCTTGGGCGGGGCTAGGCGACGACGGTCAGTCGGCGCTTGCGCTGGTCCAGCGAGACGATGGCAAGTCCGCTGCCCACCACCAGCAGGATGCCGCAGACCGCCAGCGCATTGGGGAATTGCCCGAACACCAGCAAGCCTGAAATGACCGCCCAGACGGTGAAGCAATAGTAGAACGGCGCAACCGCACTGGTCGGCCCGACGCGATAGGCCATGAAGATGAAGAAGTGGCCGAAGATCAGGAAAAATCCGGCGCCGGCCATCAGCAGCAGATGGCGCGCCTCGGGCATGACCCAGCGCTCGGAAACCAGATGCGCTGCACCGGCGCCGACCAGCACCACCACGACGGCGGAGATCGCCACGATCATCCCCGGCACCTCTGCCGTAACCCGCCGGCCGGCAAGGTCGCGTGCCGCCGACAGCGTCGCGTTGCCGAGCGCCAGCAAGGCGTAGACCGAAATGCCTTGCATGGTCGGTTGCGCCACCATCAGCGCGCCGATGAAGCCGAGCCCGATCAGCGCCATGCGCTGGCCGCCGATCCGCTCGCCAAACAGGATCGAGGAGCCGACCAGCATCAACAGCGGCGTGATCTGTCCGAGTGCCGTCGAATCCGCGATCTGCATGTTGGCGAGCGCCACCACGTAGCAGAGGATCGCCGCCAGCTCGAGCAGGTTCCTGCGCAGCACGTGCCTGTCGAAGATCAGCGGAATCTGCTTGCCGTAGCCCAGTGCGAACAACAGCGGGAAACCCCAGAGCGTTGCCGCCGCACCGCGCAGAAACAGCACTTCGTAGGACGGCAGGCCCGATGTCGCGAGTTTCATCATCGTATCGTTGACGAGATACGATCCGGTCGAGACGATCATGAACAGGGGGCCGCGGATGGCGGTCGGAATGAAATGCATCCGGCGAGGAAATCAGACCTCGATGACGACCGCAATGGGCCATGACCTGGCGGTGAATCGGACAGCATCGGGCAGGCAAGACAGCGCTGTGGCGGCTTCGATCGATACGCCTGCCACCCATTTCATTTCGTCTCGTCCCTTCCTATATCAGCGCCATATCCCCGCAATCGGATCAATGGTTCGGACTGAGTGAGACGGCACCCGGCCAAAAGACGCTTGTGTTTTTTGGCCTTTGTCGCTAATCGCCCCGCATTCGACTGAACTGAAGGTCCAGGCCGTCCAAGGAAAGAGACTATGGCAAAAGGTAAATTCGAGCGTAACAAGCCTCATGTGAACATCGGCACGATTGGTCACGTTGACCATGGCAAGACGTCGCTGACGGCGGCGATCACGAAGTATTTTGGCGAATACAAGCGCTATGACCAGATCGACGCGGCACCTGAGGAGAAGGCGCGCGGCATCACGATCTCGACGGCGCATGTCGAATACGAGACGGCCAACCGCCACTACGCTCACGTCGACTGCCCCGGGCCTGCCCCGGGCACGCCGACTAT
>NZ_JBFUEQ010000012.1:0-220278 GCF_056403835.1 Mesorhizobium sp. P2_E6 | reverse complement strand
ACGAACAGGATGCCGTCGCGAAAATCCTCGCCGACGATGCGCATGCCTTCGACCAGCGCTTCGGTCAGCACCTTGTAAGGCGCCCAGCCGCGCTCGAGCAGGATGTTGGTGCCTTCCTCGATCTCTTCCTTCAGCCCGTCATAGAGATCGTCGTGCATCTGCTGCACCAACTCGTCGTCGGAAAGTTCGGAAAGGATGATCTCGTCGTCGGACATTTTGCCTGCGCCAATTGCTTGTCAGTGATTTGCGGGCCGCCGGCACCTTTGTCATAGGTGCCGGCGGCATTTGCTTGTAGGTCTCGGGAGTTAAATCAGGCGTCCAGCCAAACGTTCTGGAAGTCCATTTCGTAGGTCTGGTGCATTCCGTAGTTCTTCACCTTCTTGCTCATGTGGCAGTAGAGCTTCTGCCAGAACGGCTGGATGATGACGCCGGAATCCTGCAGGATCTGCTCGACGTCCTTCATCACCTCCTTGCGCTTGGCAGGATCGGCCAGCGAAAGCGCCTGCTTCAGCTTGGCGTCGAAATCGGGGTTGGCATAGGCCGTTTCGTTCCAGGCCTCGCCCGAGCGATAGCCGAGCGCCAGCACCTGGACGCCCAGCGGCCGCATGTACCAGATGGTCATCGAGTACGGATACTTCGTCCAGTCGTTCCAGAAGGTCGAGCCCGGCAGCACCGTACGCTTCACCTTGATGCCGGCGTCGCGCAATTGGCCGGCGATCGCATCGCCGGTGTTCTTCTGCCATTCGTCCTCGACGGTGATCAGCTCGTGCTCGAAGTCGGCCTGCCCGGCATCCGCCATCAGCTTCTTGGCGGCGGCGGCATCGCGTGTCTTCTTGGGCAGCGGATAGTATTCGGGATGGATCGGGGCGACGTGGTGGTTCTCGCCAACCGTGCCGAGCCCGGCGTAGCCGAGCTGCATGACGGCATTGTTGTCGACGGCCATCTGCAGCGCATTGCGCACCCGCTGGTCGTCATAGGGCTTGTGGGTGATGTTGGTGCGGGCAACGAGCGTGGTCGCCGTCGCGACCTCCGATTTCACCAGATCCATCTTGTCGAGGGCGTCGATGAAGTCGGCCGGCGTTTCGAAATCGAGGTCGATCTCGCCAGATTCGAAGGCATTCAGCGTGGCGTTGAAGTCGGTGCCGTAGTCGATGAACTCGACACCGTCGAGCGGTGTTTCACCGCCCCACCACTTGCCGTTCTCGCGACGCTTGACGATCGCCTTCGAACCCACTGCATAAGACACCAACTCGAAAGGTCCGGTACCGATCGGCTTCTTGATCGGGTCGGCGCCATCCTTATCGAAGTCGCGATGCACGACCAGCGCCGGATAGTCGGTGAAGCCCGGTATGATCGCGATGTCGGGTTCGGTCAGCTTCAGCTTGACCGTGAGGTCATCGACCTTGGTGATAGCGCCATCCCTGGCCTTGCCGGTCTTTGTGTCGATCAGCGCGCCGACGCGTGCCGCCATGGAATTGCCGGAAGCACCCTTCTCGCACCAGCGGTTCAGATTGGAGACCACGTCATCAGCGTTGAAGGCATCGCCGTTGTTCCAGGTGATGCCTTTGCGCAGATGCAGGGTGTATTCGGTGGCGTCGTCATTGACGTCCCAGCTTTCGAGCAGGACCGGCTCGAAAGTGAACTGGTGCGTATAGCGGACGAGCGGCTCCAGCCAACAACGGGTGACGTTTGCCATCTCGGTCCAGTCATAGGTGCGCGGATCCTTCTGCGCCTTGACCGACATCGCGACATGCAGCGTTCCACCCTTTTTCGGTTCATCGGCCAGGGCCTTTGTCGGCGCGGCAAGGCCGATCATACCATAGGCGAAAGCCGTCGACGCGCCGAAGGCGCTGGCCAGCGCCAGGAATTCGCGCCGGTCCATGCGGCCTGCACGCGTCTCTTTCGCCATTGTCTCGATAGCGCCCGGCACGCGGTCGCCATTGCTTCTGAAGAGCGTCATGTTTTCCTCCCTTGGTTGTTCCGTCAGGTCTTCGCCTGTCACATCAACTAACGCTGTTCGGCAGTTTTTCCTCACGGCGCGCGATAAAATCCTTGAGACCCTCGGCGATGCCCTCGTCGAGCTTCGGCTCCTCATAGTCGGCCAGCATGTTGCGCGCCTTCTCGCGGCCGCGCGTGTCGTGGTCCTTCGCGCCTTCGGCCTTCCACTGTTCGTACGAATTGAAGTCCATGATGGTGGGCATGAAGAAAGCGGACTCGAAATGTTCGAGCGTGTGCTGGGTGCCGAGGAAATGGCCCTGCGGCCCCACCTCGCGGATCGCGGCCATCGCTTCCTTGAAATCGTCGAACGGAAGGCCGCCTGCATATTTGTACCAGCCGATAAGCTGCTCGCAGTCGGTGGCGAATTTCGAATAGCCGCAGGTGAGCCCCGCCTCCAGCCATCCGGCCGAGTGCCAGATGTAGTTGGCGCCGGCGAGGATGGCGGCGTGCATCAGCATGTTCGCCTCGTAGCCGGCCTGGGCGTCATTGAGCTTCGAGCCGACATGGAAGCCGGACGTGCGCCAAGGCAGCCGGTATTTCCGGGCCAGCGCGCCCATCAGGTACATCATCTGGGCGGCCTCCGGCGTGCCGCCCATCGGCGCCCCGGTCTTCATGTCGACCGTCACCATGAACTGGCCGTAGATCTGCGGCGACCCCGGACGCAGGAGCTGCGTGAAGGCGACGCCAGCGAGTGCTTCTGCATTGACTTGCGCCACCGCGCCGACGGCAGAGGCCGAGGTCGAGGCGCCGCACAGCGCGAAGGGCGCCAGGATCAACGGCTGGTTGTTACGCGCATAGACCTTCATGGCGTCAAGCATGGTGGCGTCCCACACGAGCGGCGAGTTGCAATTGGTGATCGACACCAGCACCGGGTTGTCGCGGACGAACTCTTCGCCGAACACGATGCCGGCCATCGCCATCGTGTCTTCGGCGCGTTCCTTCGAGGTGACGATGCCCATGAACGGCTTGTCGGAGTGCTTCAGCGCCGAATGGATGATGTGGAGGTGACGCTTGGGCACCGCAATTTCCATCGGCTCGCAGATGACCGAGCTCGACGAGTGCAGCGCCGGCGCCATGTAGGCGAGCTTGTGAAAATTGCTGAGGTCGGCGAGCGAACCGTACCGCCTGTTGTTGTCGAGGTCACGCACATAGGGCGCGCCATACATCGGCACGAAGATGGAATTCTTGCCGCCGACGCGGACGGTACGCTCGGGGTTGCGAGCATTGAGGGTGAATTCCGGCGGGACCTTCGAGACCAACTCCATCAAGAGCGCACGGTCGATGCGGACGCGCGTCTCGGATACATCGGCTCCGGCGGCCTTCCACAGGGCGATCGCCTCATCGTCGCGGAATTCACAACCGACCTCTTCGAGGATCAAGAGCGATTCCTGGTGGATCAACTCCACCGCCTCGTCAGGCACCATCTGATAGGCGGGGATCTGGCGCACCAGCGTAGGAAACGAGGCTATGGGAGCGCCACGTATCGCCTTGCGCCCCAGGCGACCGCCGCTTCTGCGGTTGGCGTGTTCGGTCACTGCAACGGCCGGTTCATTCATGGCACTCATCCCTCCAACAGCCCGTCAACTTAGCGAGACGGAATATAGCTGTGACGCTGGAAAATCCTGATCTCTTGTATAAACTCTCCTTATGCGAAGCCTGCGCCACCTGCTGCCCTCCGCCGGCAGTCTGATCGTCTTCGAGGCGGCCGGCCGGCTGTCGAGCTTCACCGCCGCCGGGCGCGAGCTCGGCATGACGCAGGCGGCCGTATCCTACGCCGTGCGCGGGCTGGAGGAACAGCTCGGCGCCAAGCTCTTCCAGCGCCGCCACCGCCAGGTTCTCCTGACGGAGGCCGGCGAGCGCTTCCACGCCGACGTCTCGCTCGGACTGTCGCATATCCGCAAGTCGGCGGAGGATCTGCGCCTGCAGGCGACCGGCGGCCATGTGACGCTGGCCGCCTCGACCGCCTTTGGCTCGTTCTGGATGATGCCGCGCCTACAGCAATTCCGCGACGAACTGCCGGGCGTTGATCTGCGTATCCAGACCGCAGACCGCGACCTCGACATCATCGCCGAGGGCATCCCGCTCGGCGTGCGCGGCGGCGTGCCGCGCGACTGGCCGGACTATCATTCGCTGTTGCTTGCAGACGAGGAGATCTTCCCGGTCGCGGGCCCCAGCTATCTGGCGAGGTTTGGGTTGCCAGAGACTGTCGCCGAACTTGCCATGCATCGGCTCATCCATCTCGAGGAGCCCTACCGCGAAGCCCCGAACTGGGACGAATGGTTCGCCGCGGCCGGAACCAGCCTCCGTAATGCCGAGCGCGGGTTGCGCATCAATGATTATGCCTTGGTGATTCAGGCGGTCATGGAGGGACAAGGCATCTCGCTCGGCTGGCGGCATCTCGTCGAGCGCCTCGTGGCATCAGGCCTGTTGGTGCCGGTGACGGATCATGTGCTGAGGACCGGCATCGGATTCTACGTCATCTGGCCAAAGAACCGCGAGCTCAGCGACAATGCGCGCAAGGTAAGGGATTGGCTGGTGGCGCAGGCGTAGGCTCGCCAGCGCAATCCGGCGCTTGACCGGATTGCGTTTCGCATGCTGAAGGATCAGACCGAGCCGTCGTTCTTGAGGCCGAGCACATCGATCTTGTCGATGGTCGGCGGGCCAACGAACAGCGTTTCGGCATTGGCCATCAGCGCCTTGGCAATCTCGCCGGTGAGATGTGCCTGCCGCCCTGCTTCGTCGTGAAAGGCATCGAACACGCCGAAGACACTTGGCGAAAGCTGCAGGGCGAACCAGATCGGGGTCCTGGCTTCCTGATTGGCCAGTTGCAGCCCGGTGTTGAGGAACGCGGCGACATCCTTCTCCTTGCCGGGCTTGGCTTCGAAGCGTGCGAACAATGCAAGTTTGATCATTTGTCTTCTCCTTGTCGCTGTGCGGCCAAGGCGGCCGTCGAAACAACAGTCGCAGCATCGAACCGGAAAGCGTATTGGCAAAAATGACATCTTTGATATCATTATTGCCATGAACATTTCCGTCCTCGCGCTTGATGGCGTCTTCGACACCGGGCTGGCCACGATGCTCGACGTGTTCGGCACCGCCAATGAGCTGGCAGGGATGCTGGCATCCCCGCCCGGCTGTTTGGCCGTGACCATTGTCGGGGTGAGCGACATGGTCCACACCGCGCAAGGCCTTCAGGTGCCGGTCGTCTCGATGGGCAGCGAGCCCGAGCCCGACTGGCTGGTGATCCCCGCGATCGGCCAGAAGATGCCCGGCCCGCTTGGCGAGGCGCTGAAGCGAAGCGACATTGCCAAGGCGACCAAGGCATTGCGGGCTGCCGCCGATGCCGGCGCGCGCATCGGGGCGGCCTGTATCGGTACTTTCATCCTGGCGGAAACCGGTCTGCTCGACCGTCGGCCGTCAACCACGACCTGGTGGCTGGCACCGATGTTCCGGCAACGTTACCCGCAAGTGCGGCTCGATGCCTCGCGCATGCTGATCAATGACGGGCAGTTCGCAACCGCCGGAGCAGCACTCGGCCACATCGACCTCGCTCTGATGGTCATTCGCCAGACAAGCCCGGAGCTTGCGGCGCTGACCGCCAAATATCTGATCGTCGACAGCCGGCCGTTGCAGTCGGCCTATGCCATCTCGGATCATCTCGCCCATTCGAACCCGCTGGTCGAGCGTTTCGAGCGATGGGCGCGCGGCCATCTCGCCGCCGGCTTCAACCTAGACGAAGCTGCTGCGGCACTGGGAGCCAGCAAGCGCACGCTGTCGCGGCGGGTCAACGATGTGCTTGGCAAGACACCGCTGTCCTATTTTCAGGATCTGCGGGTCGAGCAGGCTGTCCATTTGTTGAAGACCACATCCGACAGTGTCGATGACATCGCCGCGAAGGTCGGCTATGTCGACGGGGTGACGCTGCGCAATCTGTTGCGTCGGCGGCTGCACAAGGGCGTGCGTGAAATCCGTGCGGCGCACTGATCCACCGCCCTCGCGATATTGCCCCTCCCGCGCCCCCCGAATCCGCCTATAGTATATCCATGCCCATTCGCCAGCTTTCCGAAACGATGATCAACCAGATCGCCGCCGGCGAAGTCATCGAGCGTCCGGCAAGCGTGGTCAAGGAACTGGTCGAGAATGCCCTCGACGCCGGTGCTGCGCGTGTCGAGATCGTCACCGCCGGCGGCGGGCTGAACCTGATCCGCGTCACCGATGACGGCTCCGGCATTCCCGAGCCGGAGCTGGCGCTGGCGATCGCACGCCACTGCACCTCCAAGCTCACAGCGGACATCAACGACATTCGCTCGCTCGGCTTTCGCGGCGAGGCGCTGCCGTCGATCGGCTCGGTGTCGCGGCTGTCGATCCGTTCGCGGACAGCGACAAGCGACAGCGCCGCCGAGATCGGCATCGAGGGCGGCCGCGTCTTGCCCGTCAGACCGGCGGCAGCCAACCGCGGCACCACGGTCGAAGTGCGCGACCTGTTCTTCGCCACGCCCGCCCGACTGAAATTCATGAAGGGTGAGCGCGCGGAGAGCTCGGCTACCAGCGACGTGGTCAAGCGCATCGCCATCGCCTTCCCCGCCGTGCGCTTCACATTGGCGGGTTCGGATCGCTCGACCCTGGAATTGCCGGCGACGGACGACAGTCCGGAAGGCAGCCTGCGCCGCGTCGCCCAGGTGATGGGCGCCGAGTTTCCGGACAATTCCATTGCCATCGACGCGATGCGCGAAGGCGTGCGTCTGACCGGTCACGTGTCGATCCCGTCCTTCACCCGCGCCAACGCGTTGCAGCAATATGCCTATGTCAATGGCAGGCCGGTGCGCGACAAGCTGATTGCCGGCGCCATACGCGGCGCCTTCGCGGATGTCTTGCCGCGCGACCGCCATGCGGTGACGGTGCTGTTCCTGACGCTCGATCCGGCCGTCGTCGATGTCAACGTCCATCCGGCCAAGGCCGATGTCCGCTTCCGCGATCCCGGACTGGTGCGCGGGCTGATCGTCGGCGCTGTCCGGCAAGCACTCGCGGATGCCGGCATCCGCGCCGCCACCACCGGCGCCGCCGGCATGATGGCGGCGTTCCGGCCTGGTGCGGCATCCTACGGCCACGGCGGGCCCGCCAATGGCCACCGCAGCTATGAAGCATCCTACCATGCCTCCGGCCCAGCCGGCTTCGATCCGACGCGCTCGCCGCAGCGGCCGCTCGACATGGGGTTCGAAGGGGCGGGTTTCGAGGGCCCCGGTCAGCGCGGCTTGCGCGAAAATGAGCAGGCGGCATTCGATGCCGGGCCGCTGGCCAGCGCCGATGCACGCGCCGGGCAGAGCGAAGCGGCCGAGACGCTGCTTGGCGCGGTGCTGGGTGCGGCGCGCGCTCAGGTGCATGAGAACTATATCGTCGCGCAGACCAGGGATTCGCTCATCATCGTCGACCAGCATGCGGCGCATGAGCGGCTGGTCTATGAGGCGCTGAAGAACGCGCTGCAGTCGCGCGCCGTGCCGTCACAGATGCTGTTGCTGCCGGAAATCGTCGACCTGCCGGAAGAAGACGCCGAACGGCTGGCGATGCATTCCGAGACGCTGGCCCGCTTTGGACTTGGCGTCGAGCGTTTCGGCCCGGGTGCGGTCGCGGTGCGAGAGACGCCGTCGATGCTGGGCGAGACCAATGTCCAGCAACTGGTGCGCGACCTTGCCGACGAGATCGCCGACAACGACACGGTCGACACGCTGAAGGAGCGGTTGGACAAGATCGCGGCCACCATGGCCTGCCACGGCTCGGTACGCTCCGGCCGCCTGCTCAAGGCCGAGGAGATGAACGCGCTGCTGCGCCAGATGGAGGCAACGCCCGGCTCCGGCACCTGCAACCACGGGCGGCCGACCTATATCGAACTCAAGCTCGCGGATATCGAGAGGCTGTTTGGGAGGCGGTAAGTGGATTGGCGGGGAAGGTACGACAAGGGCCACTTTTCAGCGGCCCTTTTCGACTCAAGCAATCCTTATAACTGTCTGATTCATCTCTTCAAATTCACCACGATCACACCGCCCAGCGCCAATGCGCCGCCGAGCATGCCAAGCAGTGTCGGCACTTCGCCCAGCCAGAAGAAGCCGATCAGGGCGGACATGGGCGAAACCAGATAGAGGAAGTTCGACGCACGTGCGGCCGGCAGGCGCGACAGCGCGGTCGCCCAGGCGGCATAGGCGATCAGGCTGGGCACGATGCCGAGAAAGATCACGGCGCCGAGGCCGGCTGCGTCGGCGACCGCTGCCTGCGCGAGGCCGCTCGGCAGGAAGGGCGACAGGCAGAGAGCGCCAAGTATCATGTTCGACGCCGAAATGGTCAGCGGGTGGTGGCGAGCGAAGAGCGGCTTCTGGACGATGGTGTTGACGGCCGAGCAAAGCGCCGAACCCAGCACCAGCAGCGCCCCGGCGTTGAAATGCAAGCCATCCCCATCGCCAATCGCGATAATGCCGATGCCGGCGAAGGAAATGGCGGTGCCGACCCATGCCATGCCGGAAAAGCGTTCGCCAAGCAGCGCCATCGCCATGATGGCGGTGAAGATCGGGCTGACATTGATGATGAAGCCGGCAGCGCCGGCCGAGACTGTCAGTTCGCCGAAATTGAGCATTGCCGTGTACAGCGCCACGAAGATGGCGCCGCCAAAGGCCAGGCGCCACAACTCATCCAGCCTTGGCAGCGCCGGACGCTTGACAGCGAGGAAGATCGCCGCCGGCACCGCGGCGATGGCAAAGCGCAGCGCGCCGAGTTCCAGCGGCCCGAAGGCGGCAAGGCCAGCGCGGATAGCCGGAAAGGCAGAGGCCCAGCCGACCACCGTGAGCGCCACCGCGATGGCTGCCGTGGTGTCCATCCGTTGTGTCGGATTCAACGTGCTGGTCATTGCGCTCATCTCACTGTCCTCGTGATTCTCGTGCCCTGAAATGCAGAAAACGCCTTTTCGGGCCAGTTGACAAACGACCAAATCGAGGATCAGCTGTGACTATGGATCACAGCTCAGACACAATGGTGCCGCTCGAAACGCTGCGCGCCTTCGACGCGGCGGCGCGGACGGGCAGCTTTTCGGCAGCAGCTGAAAAGCTCAACATCACCCACGGCGCCGTCAGCCGGCAGATCGCCAAGCTCGAGGACTGGCTGGGGCTGAAAGTGTTCGATCGCGGCGCGCGCGGTGTCTCGCTGACGATCGAAGGCAACAGGCTGCATCTGCGCACGGCGGAAGCATTCGCGCTGATATCGACCCATTCCGACCGCTGGGTCGAGCCGCGCGGCACCGCGGTGGTGCGCTTGACCTCGATCCCTTCGGTCAGCGGGCTGTGGCTGATGCCGCGCATGGCAGCGCTGGAGAACAATCCCTCCAAGCTGCGCATCGTGCTCGACGTCGATATCCGTCAGGCCGACCTTGCCGATGAGGGCATCGATCTGTCGATCCGCTGTGGACGCGGCGGCATTCCGGGTCGCGTCTCGGTGCAGCTTTTCGAGGAACATGTTTTTCCCGTCGCATCGCCCGAGCTTGCCCGCGAGATCGGCCGTGGCGACCCTGCCCGGCTGCTCAAATTTCCACTGATCAACGATTCCGATGCTTCGGCCTGGCGTGCATGGTTTGCCGCGCAAGGCATGGATTACCGCCCGCGCCCGCAGGACCGGCGCTTCGAGGACTACAATCTGGTGCTCGATGCCGCAGCCTATGGGCTCGGCATCGCGCTGGCGCGACCACCCCTGACCGGGCATCAATTGAAGGCCGGACGCATCACCGCCGTCGACGAGCGCACCGCGCTCAATCCGGTGTCCTACTGGCTCGACCGGCCGATGGGACGGCCACGCGCCGCAGCAGCAGAACTGGCGCGCCGTATCGCGGTGCAGGCAGGACTTGCATCGGAAAAGATGGAAGCCTTTATCGAGGCTGAGGGTTAGCGCAGCACCACCAGAACGAACCCGACGACCGCCGCCGCCAGCAGCCCGGCAGTCAGCGACATCAGCCCGACACTCGTCCGCCTGTTTTCAGGCCTGGCCGCTTCGCTCGGCCCGGCGGTTGCACGTTCTCGCCTGGCCACGGCATTGCTGGCTGAGGTGCGGCGTAACGGCAACAGCTCAGATGCGAGAAGCGGGAGCCATGGCAAGGTCGCCGGCCTTGCGGCGGCGCCCTCCTCGACCTTTGATAGAGGCGGCGCCAGACCACGTTGCGCAGCGTCACCGTCAGTTAGTCTCCTCGCTGCAGTGCCCAGCGACGCGGCATCGGCGGCTGTTTCGTCGTCCGGTTGCGCGAGCGCCAGATAGGCCTGCATTATTTCGGTCGAGGCCGTCTGCTGCGCTCTTGCGGCTGTCGCCTGCAACAGCATCGGCAACGCCGGTGTCGCCACGGGTCGCACGGGTGCGCCGGAAGGCGCCGGCGGCGCCACCAGCGCCTTCACCAGTGCCGTTTTGACCGGATCGGCCTTTGCCGACGGCACGGCCTGCGGCGTCATCGCTTCCCTGAGCAAGGCGGCAAGACGAACTGAGGAAATGTCCATGGTGCCCCGACAACAGCATTTTTCCGCGAAAGATTAAGGGGGCAGCATTGTCTCAGGCTTGTCACATGCTTGACCTAGCCGCCAATTTGTGGCGATGAAATCCTCATGAACCTCGGCGCCGCTGCATGATGAACCGTTTCGAAGGCCCTGGCGGCAAGGAAGCCCGTATCCGCTATCTCGATGGCGACTTCCAGGTTACCAGCCCGGGCGCTTTCGTGCGCTGCGCGGTGACCGGCGAAAGCATCCCGCTTGATGAGTTGAAATACTGGAGCGTCGCCAGGCAAGAGCCCTACATCAACGCTGCCGCTTCGCTGCGCCGCGAAATCGAAGTGCAGCCGGAGCTACGCAGCCGGCGTTGATGTTTGCGCGAGTCGTTTACGCAAGCCGATAACGCACTTCACGACGACAGGTCAGCCCTTCAGCTTGCGTTGACGCCAGGCATCCAGCGTTTCGTCGATGATGCGTTCGGGCACGCGTTCGAGCTCGAAAACCGTGTCGATTGCCAGGACCTCGAGCCGGTCGAGAAAGTCCTGTGGGGCGCCATGCCGCAGCCGGGCCGCGTCCTTGGCCGTGGTGATGAGGCCGAGCCCTTCGGCGCGTGCCGTCGCCGCCAGTTCGGCAAGCTCGTCCTCACCATAAAAATGATGGTCCGGAAACGGTCGCGTCAACGCAAGTTCGCCGCCGGCCTCGCGCACCGTGTCGAAGAATTTTTCGGGATGGCCGATGCCGGCGAAAGCCAGGAACCGCTTGCCGGCAAGCCCCTGCTTGCTGCTTGGCTTGGTGTGGGCCTCAAAGATCGGCCGGGCGGCGCGTGCCGCCTGGCGGACCACGGCGTCGGCGGCGGTGCCCTCGCCCATCTTCAACAGCCCGCTGGTGAAGACCAGTTGGTCGACGATCCTGGCCCGGAGCGGGCCGCCCGGAATGACGCGGCCATTGCCGATGCCGTAGCGCGCGTCGACGACCACCAGCGCATAATCGATATGGATGCGCGCGCTCTGGAAACCATCGTCCATGATCAGGAAATCGCAGCCATGCCTTTCCAGCAGCAGCCGGGCGCCGGCGGCGCGGTTCGGCGTCACCGCCACCGGCGCGTGTTCGGCCAGGAGCAGTGGCTCGTCGCCGACATGCCTGGCGCTGTCATGATGGGCATCGACGACATGCGGCTCCGCGAACGAGCCGCCATGGCCGCGCGACAGGAAACCGGGTTTGAGCTGCATGCGCTTGGCCTGTTCGGCCAAGGCGATCGCCACCGGCGTCTTGCCGGTGCCGCCAACGGTGAAGTTGCCGATGCACAGAACCGGCGCCTCGATCTTCTCGCGCCGGGCGCGCCGCATGCCGCGGCCAGCGATGAGCGCATAGATGGCCGACAGCGGCGACAGTGCCAGGACCCGCCAGTCCGGCTTTTCCCACCAGAATGGTGGTGCTTCGGAAGCCACCCTAGCGGCCGTTCGCGCCCTTCAGGCGCGACTTGATGACCAGCGGCTGGATATAGGGTTCGAGCGATTTTAGCGTGCGCGCCAGCGCGCCGCGCATCTCGTCGACGGTCGCCACGCCCGCCGCCATCATCTCGTGACGCGCCACTTCGTTGGTCAGCAGGAAATTGACGGCGCCGGCCAGCATATCGCGGTCGCGCACCAGCTTGGCGCCGCCGCTGTCGAGCAGGCGCTGGTAAGCCTCGCGAAAATTCTGCACATTGCGCCCGGCAAGAACCGCGGTATCCAGCATGGCCGGCTCGAGCGGGTTCTGGCCACCCTCTGAGGTCAGCGAGCGGCCGACAAAGGCGATTTCGGTCAGCCTGAGATAGAGCCCCATCTCGCCGATCGTGTCGCCGAGCAGGATGTCGGTGTCGGCGGCGATCCTGTCGCCCGTGCTGCGCCGCGCGACCGTCAGGCCCATGCCGGAAATCTGTGCGGCAAGCGCCTCGGCGCGATCGGGATGGCGCGGAACGACGATGGTCAGAAGACCATGATGGCGTTTGTGCAGCGTCGCATGAACCTCGGCGGCGACCACCTCCTCGCCATCATGGGTCGAGATCGCCGCCCAGGTCGGGCGGGCGCCGATCTGACGCCGCAGCGTCGCCAGCACTCGTTCGTCGACAGGCGGCGGCAAGGTATCGACCTTGAGGTTGCCCGACACGGTCACCGGGCGGGCGCCGAGCGCAAGGAAGCGCTCGCCATCGACATCGGACTGGGCAACGACGTGGGCGAGATTCTCGAACAGCGCCTCGGCGATGTTGGCCCGTTTCTTCCACGAGGTGAACGAACGGTCGGACAGCCTGCCGTTGACCAGCACCTGCGGCACGCGGCGCGCGCCAAGCTCAAGAATGGTCATCGGCCAGATCTCGGATTCAGCGATGATCGCCAGATCCGGCTGCCAGTGATCGAGAAACCGGCTGACCGCCGGCTTGAGGTCGAGCGGCACATATTGGTGGATGATGCGATCGCCGAGCCGCTCGTCGACGACCTGCGCCGAGGTCACCGTGCCAGTCGTCAGCACAATGTTGACGCCGTAATCGAGTATGCTTTCGACCAGTGGCACGACGGCCAGGGTCTCACCGACGCTCGCCGCATGGATCCAGATCATCGGCCCCTCGGGGCGCGGTCGGCCAGCGACGCCGTAGCGCTCGCGGCGGCGGCTGCGGTCTTCCTTGCCGCGCGAGGTGCGCCAGGCGACATAGGGCCCGACCAGCGGATAGGCGGCGGCACCGGCGAAACGGTATGCCGTCAACATGGTTCGCGCCCAGCGACCGCTCATTGCGGACCATCCACGAGACGGTAGGCCTCGGCAGTCGCGGCGTTGAGCGCGACCGTGATTTCCTGGCGCTTGCGCTCCATTTCGGCCTCGTCGGCGCCGATCGGCACGAAGATCGGCGCGCCGATGACGATCGACGAGCGGCCGAACGGCAGGTTGATGGTGGTCTTGTCCCAGCTCTTCTCCAGCACCTTGCGGCGGCTAGTGGTGATGGCGACGGGCAGCAGAGGCCGACCGGAGAGGCGTGCCAGAAGAACGATACCAAGCCCCGCGTCACGCGGCGTGCCGTGGGGAATGTCGGCGATCATGGCGACGTTCTTGCCGGCGGCGAGCGACTTTTTCAGGGCGATGAGCGCCTTTGCCCCGCCCTTGTCGAGATGCCTGGCGTTGTCACGCCCGCCCGAACCGCGCACCGCCTCGATGCCAAACTTCCCCAGCATCAGCGCGTTGAGCTCGGCATCGGCGCTGCGCGAGACCATCGCGACCAGCGGCTTGCGCCTGGGATAATAGGCTGGGGTCAACAGGTGCTGGCCGTGCCACAGGGCGATGATGCCGGGCTCGAATTCGGCATAGGCGCTGCTCGAAAACCGCGCCGACCCATCGACGACGCGATTGGTCAGGCGCACCAACCGCACAAACTGGGCGAACAGGCTGGCGATGGCGTTCTTGACGAATCGCGACTGCGCCAGCGGTTCGCGAATCCTGCGCCAGAAAGCCTTAGTCGTGCGGCTGCGCCCCCTGCGCGCGGGCGTGGGTTCAGTGGCTGGCTCTTTCGCCAGGTCTTGCTCCATCGAGGTCAACCGACAGCCTTGTTGTCGGGGTCCAGCAGCCGGTGCAGATGAACGACGAAATAACGCATGTGGGCATTGTCCACGCTGGCTTGCGCCTTGGCTTTCCACGCCGTGTGCGCGGATTGATAGTCCGGATAGATGCCGACGATGTCGAGCCCGTCGAGATCGCGGAACTCGGAGCCGCCAAGCTTCGTCAGCTCGCCACCAAACACCAGGTGCAAAAGCTGCTTTTTTCCGTCTTCCGCGGCCATGTCGGTCCTTCACATATCGTGAGTTTGTGACAGGTCTAGACCAAAGCCGTCGACTTTGGAACCTTCGAAAACGCTTTCACCTATCCAGCCCGGCAATGACGGCGGCGAGCACGGCCAGCAGTTCACCGCTGCCGGCGGCGAGCGCGCCGTGGCGGGTCACCTCGCCGGCATAGAGCGGCGAGCGGCCATGCCGGTCGAGCAACTGGCCGCCGGCCTCGCGCAAAATGAGACCGGCGGCGGCAATATCCCAGTCATGCGCGTTCGGCTTGACGAAAGTGGCATCCAGCGCGCCATTGGCGATCATGGCCAGCCGATAGGCGAGCGACGGGCTGTAGGGCGCCCGCTTCAGTCGCACCTGCCAGTCGGCAGGCATCAGGTCGGTCAACTGCTTCAGCCCGGAAATCTCGGCCGTATCCGGCAGCTTGCGCACCGCGATGCGCTTGCCGTTGCGGAAAGCGCCCTGTCCGGGCAGCGCCCAATAGGTCTCGTTCATCGCCGGGCATTCCAGCACGCCGGCAAGCGTGCGGCCACGCTCGACGACGGCAACGCTGACGCACCAGGTGCGCTGGCCTTCCAGGAAGCCGCGCGTGCCGTCGATCGGGTCGACGACGAAGGTGCGGCGCGCCGAAAGCCGCACCGGATCGTCGGTTGTTTCTTCCGACAACCAGCCATAGTCGGGCCGTGCTGCAAGCAGCGTCTGCCGCAGATAGGCGTCGGCGGCATGGTCGGCTTCGCTGACCGGCGATGTGCCGCCCTTCATCCAGACTTGCGGGTTGTTGCCGAAATAGCGCATGGCGATGACCCCGGCCTCGCGGGCGGCATCGCGCAGCAAAGGCAAATCCTCGGTAGCACTGGCAGTGATCAGGTCATGCTCCGGCAAGGGTCATGCCTTCGATCAGAAGCGTGGGGGCGGCGGTGCCGAAATTGCGGTCGAGGTCATCAGCCGCCACCATGTTCAGGAACATGGTCTTCAGGTTCGAGGCGATGGTAACCTCGGCGACGGGATAGGCCAGCGCACCATTTTCGATCCAGAAGCCGGAGGCGCCACGGCTGTATTCGCCGGTGACCATGTCGACGCCCTGGCCGAACACTTCGGTGACGTAGAAGCCGGTCTTGAGCGATTTGATCAAATCCTCGGGCGACCGGTCGCCCGGTTCGATGGCGAGATTGGTCGAGGACGGCGAGACGGACGAGCCGCCGCGCGAACCGCGCCCATTGGTGACGAGACCAAGCTCGCGCGCGGCCGATGTCGACAGGAACCAGTGGTTGAGCACCCCTTTTTCGACCATGAACAGCTTCTCGCCCTCGATGCCTTCGCCATCGAACGGACGCGAGGCCTGGCCACGCTGCCTGAGCGGCTCGTCAGTGACGGTGATCGCGGAGGCGGCCACCTGCTTGCCCATCATGTCGCGCAGGAACGACGTCTTGCGCGCGACGGAGGCGCCGTTGATGGCGCCGGCAAGATGACCGGCGATGCCGCGCGCGACGCGCGGGTCGAACACAACGTCGATCGGCCCGGTCGCCGCCTTGCGCGCGCCGATACGGCGCACGGCACGTTCGCCGGCCTTGCGGCCGATGTCTTCAGGCGCATCGAGATCGGCAAAATGCTGGCGCGAGGAGAATTCATAGTCGCGCTCCATGCCGGTGCCCTCGCCAGCAATGACGCTGGCCGAGCGCGAGAAACGCGACCCGACATAGTGGCCGAGGAAGCCGTGCGAGGTGGCCAGCACCAAGCCACCGAGGCCGGCACCGGCGCTGGCGCCGGCCGAATTGGTCACGCCCTTGACGGCAAGGGCCGCCGCTTCCGCCGCAAGTGCCGCTTCCTTCATTTGATCGGCCGACACCTCGGTGGCGTCGAACAGGTCGAGATCGCGCGTCTGTTTCACCAGCAATGCCGGGTCGGCCAGCCCCTGATAGGGGTCCTGTGGCGACACTTTCGCCATCGCCACGGCACGCTCGGCCAGGGTTGCAGGATCGGATGCTGCGGTTGCCGAGACGCTGGCCACACGCCCATCGACGAAGACGCGTAGCGAGACATCCTCGCTCTCGGCCGATTCGGTGCCCTCGACCTTGCCGAGCCGCACCGACACACCGGTCGAGCGGCTGCGCACGGCCACCGCATCGGCGGCGTCGGCGCCAGCCTTCTTGGCAGCTTCGACCAAAGCAGCGACACGGTCGGTCAATTTTGCTGCATCTGTGATATCGGTCATGCGCGTGATCCTGCTGGCGCGGCGAGCTTTGGCCGCAGCCACCATTTATTGTTCCGGTCCGGCTTGTGCAATGGCATAGGCTTCAATCAAAATGCATCGGTTCACGGTTCAGATCTCGAACCGAGGCATGGCAACCCGGTCCGCAGCCCGCTCGGAGCATTTTCGATGACGCCTTTCCATCTCGCCTTCCCGGTCCGTGATCTCGATGAAACTCGCTTTTTCTATGGCGAGGTGCTGGGTTGTGCGATCGGCCGCTCATCGGCGACCTGGGTCGATTTCGATCTTTACGGCCACCAGATGTCGGCGCATCTGCGGCCACAGGCCACGCCAGCCGCCAGCGACGGCAAGGTCGACGGCATCGTCGTGCCGATCCCCCATTTCGGCGCCGTGCTCTTGATGGATGACTGGCAGCGGCTGGCGACGCGGCTGGAGGCGCGCGGCGACATCGACTGGCTGGAACGGCCAATGGTCCGCTTCAAGGGCGAGCCCGGCGAACAGGCAACGCTGTTCATCCGCGATCCCTCCGGCAATGCGCTGGAATTCAAGGGCTTTCGCTCGCTGGAGCAGGTTTTCGCGCACTGAGGCGCCGGGCAGGCAGCGAGCCTGTGGTTCAGGACGCCGCAACGGGCGTCCAGATGACATCATCGACTTTCTGCGCGCCCGTCGCCAGCATCACCAGGCGGTCGAAGCCGAGCGCGATGCCGCTGGCCTGCGGCATGATGGCGAGGGCGGCGAGAAAATCCTCATCCAGTGGATAGCGCTCGCCATAGATGCGCTCTTTCTCGTCCATCTCGATGATGAAGCGCCGGCGCTGCTCATCGGCATCGGTCAGTTCGCCAAAGCCGTTGGCGAGCTCGACGCCGCAGCAATAGAGCTCGAAGCGCTCGGCGACGCGCGCATCCCTGGGGCTCGGCCGCGCCAATGCCGCCTCGGCCGCCGGGTATTCGCACAGGATGGTCGCCCGCCTTTGCCCGAGCAACGGTTCGATCTTTTCCACCATCACCCGGCTGAACAAATCAGCCCAGCTGTCGTCGGTTGCGGTGCGCAGGCCGGCCCGGACCAAGGCGGCATAAAGCGCGTCCCGGTCGGTGGCGCCGTCGGCGGCGACCGTGGCCAGCAGATCGATGCCGGCATAGCGGGTGAAGGCATCCGCGACCGTCAGCCGTTCCGGCTCGGCAATCGGATCGCAGTCGCGGCCCCGGAAGGAAAAGCGCGTCGCCCCTGCCCTTATCGCGGCCAGCGCCAACATGGCCGCGCAATCCTGCATCAGGCTCTCATAGGCCTCGCCCACCCGGTACCATTCGAGCATGGTGAATTCGGGATGGTGCAAAGGGCCGCGCTCGCGGTTGCGGTAGACCGGACCGAGGCTGAAAATGCGCTGTTCGCCGGCGGCAAGCAGTTTCTTGCAGGCGAATTCCGGCGAGGTGTGGAGATAAAGCGGCGACCGCGTGCCGTCCGGTCCGATCGCTTGCGTGGTGAAAGCCGCCAGGTGTGCCTCGTTGCCGGGCGAGACCTGCAGGGCCGCCGTTTCCACCTCGACGAAATCTTCGGCGGCGAACCAGTCGCGCAGGCTGGCGGCGATAGCGTTGCGCAGCATCAGCCGCGGGCGGCGGTCGGCGTGGACATGCGGCGTCCACCAGGGCGAGGCATCGGGCGACGTAACGTTCATGGGGCTCAGATCATATGGAATGGGGGCTGGCGGTTGCGGCCAAGATGCGCTAGTTCGCAGCGGACGGCTGCTGAAGCCGATTTGTACCAATCAACCATTTCAGGATTGTAAGCCGTGGTGAAAGTCATCGCCAGTTCGCTCCGTAAAGGCAATGTCGTCGACAAGGACGGCAAGCTTTATGTGATCCTCTTTGCCGAAAACATCCACCCAGGCAAGGGCACGCCGGTGACCCAGCTCGACATGCGCCGTATCGGCGACGGGGTGAAGGTGTCGGAGCGCTACCGCACCACCGAGCAGGTGGAGCGCGCCTATGTGGAAGAGCGCGAGCACACCTTCCTCTACGCCGACGGCGAAGGCTATCATTTCATGAATCCGGAAAGCTACGACCAGGTAGCGGTGTCGGAAGCTGTGGTCGGCGACATGGCGCCTTACCTGTTGGAAGGCATGGCCGTGCAGTTGTCACAGTTCAATGGCATTGCCATTTCACTGGTGCTGCCACAGCGCGCCACCTTCGAAGTGGTGGAAACCGAGCCGACAACCAAGGGACAGACGGCCTCGTCGTCCTACAAGCCGGCCGTACTTTCCAACGGCGTGCGCACGCTGGTGCCGCCGCACATCGCCCCCGGCACCCGCGTGGTGGTGATGACGGCGGATGGCGCTTATGTGGAGCGGGCGAAGGACTGAGAACAGCGCCTTCGCTCACAAACCCTTTGGGCTATCATCGATGATCAGGTACCGGCGTCGGGCGCGCTGGCCGTGGTATCGGTCTTTCGTAAGCTCGCGCTGAAAGCCTTTCTGACAAAGCGCCCCGATTTTTCATGCAGCGTGTCGCACAAGGCCCGCATGGTTCGTCCTCTGATGGAAGAAGGAGAACGCCATGAGAAAATTGATCGTCACCGAATTCATCAGCGTCGATGGCATTGCCGAGGTCGAGAAGCTGCCCGGCGTGACCTGGAACGACGAGATGAACAGGTTCAAGGAGGACGAGCTTGCCGACAGCGGCGCCATGCTTTTGGGGCGCACGACATATGAGATTTTTGCCGGTTCTTGGCCCAAGGAAACCGGAGACTTCGCCGACCGGTTCAACGCGCTGCCGAAATATGTCGCGTCGACCAGCCTGAAGGCGCTCGACTGGAAGCCGGCCGAATTGCTGAAGGGAGCCCTGCCGGAAGCGGTCAGGGCGCTGAAGCAAGGCAGCGGCGGCAACATCTATGTGCATGGCAGCCTCAGCGTCGCGCAGGAACTGCTGCGCCACGGCCTGGTCGATCGCGTCAGGCTGCTCAGCTACCCCGGCGCCGTCGGACAGGGCAAGCCGCTGTTCCCCGTCGGCGAGCCAGTGGCGCTCGAGCTGATTTCTGCGACGCCGTTCAGCAACGGCGTGGTGGCGCTGGAATATGTGCCGGTGGCGAAGTCGTAGTTGGCTTCGTGGATGACAACAGCGCTCGACTTTAAGCCCTTGTTTTCATGCATGTCGTTGTCCCAAAACCGGGGCCACTTTTGGGCGACATGCATTAGACGATCAATTGCCGACGTCGCGCGCCTTCACCCAGCCTTCTTCCTCCGCCTGCCCTTGACGGCAGCGCCATTCCTAGCCTCCACCACCCGCTCGACCTCTCGCTTCAGCTGATCCTTTATGTCGGCCGTATCGTTCATCAAAGCGTCGATCTTCAGGAAATCGAGCACGCGGTATTTTGATACTGCTGGGCGGACCAGGATGTCGGGGCTGCACTGCTTCAGCTTGTTGGCGATGATCGACTGCATCATCAATTGCGTGGCGCCGAACATCAGGTCGACGGAGGTCGGGTGCTTGCGGTCGGCTTCTTCCGGCGCGCCGACCACGTCGACGCCGATGATGATGTCGGCATCGTTCTCGATCAGGTCGAACGGCACGGGGTTGTAGATGCCGCCGTCGATCAGCAGCCTTCCGTCGCGCGTCACCGGGCGGAACACGGCGGGTATGGCCGCCGAGGCGGCCAGTGCCGAGTGCAGGTCGCCGTCATGGAACACGGCGAGCTTGTGGCCGAAATAGTCGGTCGCCGTCACCTTGAGCGGGATCTTGAGCTCGGCGAAGGTCTCGGGGATAGCCTCGGGCAAAAAGGCCTTCAGGATGCGCTCGACGTTGAACTGGCTGACGCGGATGCCATTCTGCATGGCTTCGGCGATGGTGCCCGGCCGCGCCCGCCACATGCGGCTCGCCACTTCGGCGCGGCGGCCGAGGATCGAGCGGGCGTAGTCGTGGATGTCCTTGCCGGTCATGCCGGCGGCCATGCCGGCGCCCATGATGGCGCCGATCGACGAGCCGGCAATGACCGCCGGCCTGATGCCCAGTTCGTCCAGCGCCTCGATGACGTGGATATGCGCCAGCCCGCGCGCGCCGCCGCCGCCGAAGGCGATGCCGAAGCTAGGCGCCATTTTGCGTCACTCCTGCCTCCACCGACTGATGACAGTTTCCAACTCGTGGCAGAGACCGCCAATTGCCGAAATCGGCGCCGCCCCTCATCGCCCTACCGGGCACTTCTCCCCGTATGGTGACGGGGAGAAGGAAGCTGGCCGCAACCCAGGCGCTCTTTTTGCAACGCTGGTGATTGGCGAAACCGGCGATGCCAGCGCCCCTCTCCCCGTCACTATACGGGGAGAGGATGCCGGCAGGCAGGTGAGGGGCAGCGCCGGCGCTCGCAAAAGAGAAATGCGGGCCGACTCTCATCCCTTGCCGGCCCCGGCCAGTTTCGGTCCGATGACCATGATGGTCGGTTCGGCCGACAGCAGCTTTTTCGCCGCCGCCTTGACCTGATCAAGCGTCACCACGTTGATATAGCCAGCGCGGCGCTGCATGTAGTCGATGCCGAGATCGTCGAGCTGCAACTCGACCAGCGTCGAGGCAATGGAACTCGAAGAGTCCAGATTGTTGATGGCGTAAGCGCCGATCATGTATTTCTTGGTCGCCGCCAGCTCAGCCTCGGTCGGGCCTTCCTCGGCCAGTTGCTTGACCACGTCGCGGACGATGCCCAGCGTCTCGGCCGCCCGGTCCGACCGGGTCCCGGTGCTGACGACCAGTGCGTTGGCATGGTCCTGGTTGATCAGCGAGGAGTTGACGCTGTAGGCCAGCCCGCGCTTTTCGCGCACCTCCTGGAAAAGGCGCGAGGTGAAGGTGCCGCCTCCGAGGATCTCGTTCATCAGCACGGCGGCAAAGAAATCCGGCGCCTTGCGCTTCACGCCGGGATAGGCGAGCTGCAGCGAGCTCTGTGGCAGGTCGTAGTCGACCTCGACATGCTGCGCCAGCTTCGGGTCGATATCGGCCACCGGCCTCAGCGCCTGGTTCTGCGGCAGGTCGCCGAACACCATGTCGAGCTTCTTCTTCAGCGTCTCGGGATCGATGGCGCCGACCACGGCGACATGCAAGCCGCCGCGCGCGAACACCGCCTTGTGCAAGGCTTTCAAATCATCCGGCGTGATGGTGGCGATGCTCTGCCTGGTGCCTTGGTCGGAGCGGGAATAGGGATGATCGCCATAGAGTGCGCGCGCCCATTTGTCCTGCGCGACCGTATCGGGATCGTTCTCGCCGGCGATGATGCCGGATAGGATCTGGGCGCGGATACGGTCGATCGGCAGCTGGTCGAAGCGCGGCTGGTTGACCGCCAGCCGCAACAGGTCGAACGCCTCGTCGCGCTGCTCGGCCAGCATGCGCATCGAGCCGTAGATGCCGTCGCGGCTTTCGTCGAAGCTCATCTCGGCGCCGGCGTCGTCGAGCTTGATCTGGAAGGCTTCTGAGTCGAGCGGGCCGGCGCCTTCGTCGAACAGGCCGGTCATCAGATTGGCCAGGCCCTCCTTGCCAACCGGATCCTGCGTCGAGCCACCGCCGAAGACGAAGCGGATGGCGACGACCGGCACCGAATAATCCTCGACCAGCCAGGCGGTGATGCCCTTTGGCGAGGTGACGGACTGGATGTCCATGGCGCGAGCGGTGAGTGCCGGCAGGATCAGGAAGAGGATGGAGAGGAAAAGGGTTGCAAGCGCTGCGGCAGCGCGCCGGCCTTTTCCTTCTCCCCTTTCGGGAGACGATGGATCGGCTCTCAGCGCCGAGACGGTTGAGGGGTGTTGGACGGCGTACGGACGGTGCCAAGCGGGAGCACCCCTCATCCGACCGAGCTGCGCTCGGCCACCGCCCTGGGGCGAGCCACGGTCCTCGCCCCGTCCTTCGGACCCCACAAGGGGGAAAGAAAGAGAGCGGCGATGCTGGTTCGTCATCAAATCAGTTCTCCGCCTTGACTTGAGGCAGCAAATAGCCGGTCGTCGACCGGTCGAGCACCAGATAGCGCGCGGCGACGGCCTTGATCTCGTCTGCTGTCACCTTGCGGATGCGCTCCGGCCATTGCTGGACGTCTTGCACGTTGCCGCCGGTGGCCAGCGTCGAGCCATATATGTTGGCCATGGACTCCTGCTTGTCGCGGGCAAAGATCATCGAGCGGACATAGCGGTCCTTGGCCTTTTCAAGCTCCGACGACGTGACGCCGTCCTTGGCGATGCGCGCCACCTCGGCATCGACCGCAGCTTCGACATCGGCGAGCTTGGCGTCGCCGCGCGGGGCGCCATAGACGGTGAAATTGGTGTCGTCCAGCATGGTGCCCTGGAAATAGGCGCCGGCGTTGGACGCGATGCCTTGCTGGACGACGAGTGCCTGGTAGAGCCGGCTGCGGGTGCCGCCACCGAGGATCTCGGCCAGCAGGTCGAGTGCTTCGGCCTCGCCCGGCTTGCCCGAGTGATAGGACGGCACCACCCACTGCGTGGAGAAACTCGGCACGCTGACGCGGGCGTCGGAGAGCGTGACCGTGCGCTTGGTGTTCTGCTCGGGTTCAACCGGGCGGATGCGCGGCGGCAGATCGGGGCCGCGCGCCACCTTGCCATAGGTCTTCTCGGCCAGTGCCCGCACCGTGTCCGGTTCGACATCGCCGGCCACGATCAGCACGGCGTTGTTGGGCCGGTAATATTTGTCATAGAAGGCGGTGGCGTCGGTGCGGTTCAGCTGCTCCATCTCCTGCATCCAGCCGATGACCGGGATGCGGTAAGGCTGGTTCTGCCACAGCGTGGCGTCGACTTCCTCGTCCAGCACGGCCTCGGGATTGTTGTCGATGCGCGAGCGGCGCTCCTCGAGGATAACGTCGCGCTCGGTCTTGATGACGTCGTCGGTGAGGATGAGGTTGCGCATGCGGTCGGCCTCGAAACTCATCATCAGCTCGAGCGCCGACGGCGCCACTGTCTCGTGGAAGGCAGTGTAGTCGTAGGAGGTGAAGGCGTTGTTGGAGCCGCCGATGTCGGAGATGGCGCGGTCGAACTCGCCGGCCACATGGTGGGTCGTCGCCTTGAACATCAGGTGCTCGAAGAAATGGGCGATGCCGGATTTTCCGGGCGGCTCGTCGGCGCTGCCGATCTTGTACCACACCATGTGGGTGACGATCGGCGCACGGTGGTCGGGGATGACGACCACCTCCATGCCGTTGTCGAGCAGGAAATCCGTCACCTTGAATGCGTCCGGTGTCGCGTTGGCCAACACGGTGCTGTCGGCCAGGACCGGGCCGGTCATAGTGATAGCCAGCGATGTCGCCAGCAGTGTTGCGCGCAGCCATTCAATCCTAGATGTCATTAATGGCTCCGATTTCCAGGCAGGACGATAGGCAAGGCGCTGGCGACAGCATAGTGAATTGTTGGTCATGTTGCCGGCAAAGGCGGCGGCAAAGAGGCCGGCATCGATGCAAGGTGCATCACGCAACCTCGATAAACCGGATCACCGTCTCGCCGTAGTTGCGTTCATCCAGCACGGAAAAGCCGGGACCCGGCTCGAAGGGCGCCACAGCCGCCTCCTCGACCACGCACAACGCGCCGGGACGAAGCCAGCCGCCGGCCCTGGCCGACTTCAAGGCGCGCTCGCCGAGGCCCTTGCCGTAGGGCGGATCGGCGAAGACGAGGCCGAACGGTGCGAGCGTGCCGGCCTCGCCAAGGCCGGTGGCATCGCGGCGAAATATCTTGGTGCGGCCCGTCAGGCCGAAGGCCTCGACATTGTCGCGGATCAGGCCACGGCCTTCCGCCGATTCCTCGATGAAGACGCCGTAGGAGGCACCGCGAGAGAGCGCTTCGAGGCCGAGCGCGCCGGTGCCGGCGAACAGGTCGAGCACGCGCGCCCCGTCCAATTGCTCCGCAAAACGATGCGCCAGCACATTGAAGACGGCCTCGCGGGTGCGATCGGTCGTCGGGCGGATAGCGCTGCTGCGGGGCGTCGCCAGGGGACGCCCGCGAAACTCACCGCCGACGATTCTCATCTTGCGCTAGGCCTCATTCCAATCCGGGCCTCATTTCGTCCTGGGACCCCTGGGGCCGCTGCGCGGCCGTTCGCCGCCACCGGCGCCGCCCGGACGCTCGCCACGCGGTTTGCCGAACGGCTTGGCGCCTGCCGGTTTGCCA
Source organism: Mesorhizobium sp. P2_E6 (assembly GCF_056403835.1). NCBI lineage: Bacteria > Pseudomonadati > Pseudomonadota > Alphaproteobacteria > Hyphomicrobiales > Phyllobacteriaceae > Mesorhizobium > Mesorhizobium sp. P2_E6. The sequence goes on along the minus strand of NZ_JBFUEQ010000012.1, from coordinate 195,639 downwards.
TAGGACGGCTTGAACGACGCCTTGCGCGCCTTGGCGTCGGCCGCCTTGGCGGCGTCGGCCTCAGCCCTGCCCTTGCCGATCGGCCGCGCGCCCGGTGCCATCCAGACATTGGCCTTGCGCTGGCCAGGCGGCTCGATCGGCCGCTGCTCGCGCTCGGATTTCTTGCCACCGCCCGGCTTGCCACCAAAACTGCCGCGCGGCTTGTCGCCAAAGCCGCCACGGGGCTTGTCGCCAAAGCTGCGTTCGGGTCGCGGGCCGCGCTCACCATAGCTCTTTTCCGGCCCGGCGCTTCTGTCGGGACTTGTCGACAGCTTGCCTAGTGCCTCGTCGCGGCTGCCTTCGCGGCGCTTGCGGTTCTTGATCAGCCCGCCCTCGCCGATCGGCCGGCGCTCGCCATCTCTGGTGAACTTCGGCCGCTCCGGCTCCGGCTCGCGGATCTCGGTGCGCCGCACCGGCTTGTTGGAAAACGGCTTTGAAATCTCGGCATCGAAATTGGCGCCGGATTCCTCGACCAGACGCTCGCCAAGCTGGTCGCGCAGCACCCGCCCCTTGATCTCCAGCACATGGCCCTCGGCGAGGTCATCGAGTTGGAACGGCCCGTAGGAAATGCGGATCAGCCGCGTCACATCCAGGCCAAGCGAACCGAGGATGTTCCTGACTTCGCGGTTCTTGCCCTCGCGCAGGCCGATCGTCAGCCAGGCATTGGTGCCCTGCTCACGGTCGAGCGTCGCTTCGATGGCGCCGTAAAAGACGCCATCGACGGCAATACCTTCACGCAGGCCGGCGAGCGCGCTTTCCTCGACCTTGCCGTGGACGCGCACGCGGTAGCGGCGCAGCCAGCCGGTGGCCGGCAGTTCGAGCACTCGCGACAAGCCGCCATCATTGGTGAGCAGCAGCAGGCCTTCGGTGTTGATGTCGAGGCGACCGATGGTCATCAGCCGCGGCAATTCGGCCGGCAGCACGTCGAAGACGGTCTTGCGGCCCTCGGGATCGCGGTTGGTGGTGACGACGCCGGCCGGCTTGTGGAACAGGAACAGCCGTGTACGCTCGATCGGCGGGATTTCCATGCCGTCGAGGTGGATGATGTCGTCGGGCATGACGTTGAAAGCCGGCGAGGTCAGCGCCCGGCCATTGACCTTGACGCGGCCGGCAGCGATCAGTTCCTCGGCATCGCGGCGCGAAGCAAGGCCGGCGCGGGCCAGCCGCTTGGCGATGCGCTCGCCTGCCTCTTCCGTCACTTCCGCGGAACGCGGACGCGGCTTGAAGCCGGCACCCGATGCCCCTTGCGGCCGATCACTGAAGTCGCGCTTGGGACGGTCGCCACCGAAGTCACGCTTGGGGCGATCGGCGAAATCGCGCTTGGGGCGGTCAGCGAAGTCGCGCTTCGGACGATCGCCGGCGTCGCGCGGCGCGCGATCGCTGAAATCGCGCTTGGGACGGTCGAAGCGCTTTTCGCCGCCCTCCGCCGCCGCAGCAGCCGGACGGTCGCCGCGTGGTGCATAAGGCTTGCGCGGTCCTTCGCGCTTTTCATACGGCTTGCGCTCGCCTTCGGCCGCCATCGGACGGTCGCCACGTGGCGCATAAGGCTTGCGCGGTCCTTCGCGCTTTTCATACGCCTTGCGCTCGCCTTCGGCCGCCATCGGACGGTCGCCACGTGGCGCATAAGGCTTGCGCGGTCCTTCGCGCTTTTCATACGGCTTGCGCTCGCCTTCGGCGGCCATCGGGCGGTCGCCGCGCGGTGCGTAGGGCTTGCGTGGTCCCTCGCGCTTATCGAAGGGCTTGCCTTCGGGACGCGGACCCTTGCCGAATGGCTTGTCACCACCCTTGAAGTCGCGCTTCGGCCGCTCGCCCTCAGCAGCCATCGGCCGATCTCCGCGTGGGGCGTAAGGTTTCTTGGTACCAAAGGACGGCTTGCCGCCTTTGTCGGCGGCGCCATCACGGCTGCGCGGTCCGGCAGCCTTCGAGCCGCTCCTGACCGGACCCTTTTTGGGTCGGAATTTCTTGTTGTTGTCGTCCATGTGGCCTTTGTCCGTTTGCGCTGCTACAGCGTGGCGCATCCTTTGGGGCGCGCAACGAACGCTGTAGCACTTTTGATTTGGCGCATGATCATTTCCGAAAACCGAGTCCGATTTTCGGGGTTATGCGCTCAATAACAGGATCACCAGAGTTTGTCAGGGAAAAGTGGAGACCGGCTTTTTCCGAAAAGACAAACGAAAATCAAAAGCCTGGAGCAAGTGCGGTTCATTCGGAAGCGGACTTGCTCCAGCGAGTGACGAGGAGATAATCGGAATGGAGATCGCGTGAAGCGGCCGGATTTCATGGCGCTGGCGCTGAAAGAGGCTGAGGCCGCCGCCTTGCGCGGCGAAGTGCCGGTCGGCGCCGTGATCGCCAGCGGCGGCACAGTCATTGCCAGCGCCGGCAACCGCACCCGCGAGCTTGCCGACCCGACGGCGCACGCCGAGATGCTGGTCATCCGCGAGGCCTGCCGCAAGCTCTCGAGCGAGCGGCTCACCGGCCATGATCTCTATGTGACGCTGGAGCCTTGCGCCATGTGCGCCGGCGCCATTTCCTTCGCCCGGCTGCGCCGGCTCTATTTCGGCGCCGCCGACGACAAGGGGGGCGCGGTGATCAATGGCGCGCGCTTCTTCGCCTCGACGACCTGCCACCACGCGCCCGACATCTATCCGGGCATGGGCGAGACCGAAGCGGCCCTGCTGCTCAAAGGATTTTTCCGGGAGCGGCGCGACTGAACCGGGCGCACCGCAAAGGCAACGAAGCGTGGCCCGTTCTTACAGGGACGGCAGCCAGTCGAACCAGCCGCTGCCCTTCTTGCCTTCGGCCTCTTTCTTCAGCCGGCGTTCCTTCTTGTACTCGTCTTCGCCAAGTTCGTTCTGCGGCGCGGTGTCGGAGGCGACGCGATATTGCACCGGCGGCTCGCTCAGATATTTACGGGTGTTCGGATCGCCCTGCTTGCTTTCGACAAGGCGGCGCTGGATCTCGGCGGCACGACCCTTGTCCGAATCCGCGGGGCTCCACGCCGGCGGGTGGCTCGAGCCTGAATCCGCCATTGCCTTCTTGATCGATGCTGGATCGGACTGCACGTCGTCGACGATCTCTGACTGATAAGCCGGATCGTTCTGATGGGCGGTCGCGTCGGCGCGCAGGCGGGCGCGACGCTGCTCCGGCGATTCGGGCCATTCGGCGCTCGCCGTCTCGATGCTGTCCTGCGGCGCCGGCAACACTTCCTTCTGGCCTGGTGCCGGCTTGACCAGCGTCGGGCGCGGTTTGTAGTCGATCCGTTCCTTTTGCTTCGGCGCGATCGAAAAGGCGCTTGAAATATCGCCGGCCAGCTGTTCACCGGCGGTCTTGTCGGTGCCATAGGTCGGAGAGCTCATGCAGCCGGACAGAGCGAGGCCCGATGCGACAAGCGGCGCCAGCAGCGCCAGGCGCACGTTATATCTCTCGGTCATGCCAAAAAGTCCCACTCTAGACAGCCTCTCGATTGCCACCGGCCCTGTGTCCGGTCCCCATCGTCCAAGCACTTGCGACGGAAATCCGGCGACAATTTGTCTTCCGGAGTTTCGCGTGTTTACCTCAACCACTCGTTAAGGGCAACGCGCGGGCGGTTTTCGCGCGCCCGGCGTGGCATTTGTGCACCGATAGAGCCATTCTGACCGGCCGGCCTGTCAAAGCCGGCCAAGCGCTTTCAACTCATGCAGCACCGCCGCATCCCTAGCCGAAACGTCGGGAAACGCAACGTCCTGCCCGACATCGGCGGTGTAGCGCCAGGAACGCGCGCACTTCACCAGGCCGCGGTCCTCGGCCTTCTCGACCACGACGGCGACACCCCTGACGTCGTCGAGCGTGAAGGCGCCAGCCGGCACCTCGCCATGCGCGATAACCAGATCGCTGGTGATCGCCATCTCGGCCATGTCGACATCGGATATCGCCGCTTCGAGCGCTGCATCGTCGATGGTGACGACCGGCACCGCTTCCAGCGACGAACCGATCACCTTCTGTGCGCGCGCGATCTCCAGTGCGCCGGTGACGACGCGTCGCACCTGCCGCACCTTGCGCCACTTTTCCGCCAGCGCCTCGTTCTTCCAGTCCGCCGGGATTTGCGGAAACTGGTCGAGATGCACCGAGACGGCGTCCGCATGAAGGTCGAGCCAGGCTTCTTCCATGGTGAAAGGCAGCATCGGCGCTAGCCATTTGACCAGACAATCGAAGAGATGACGCACCACTTGCACCGAGGCCTTGCGCCTAACGCTCGACGGCGCGTCGCAGTACAGCGCGTCCTTGCGGATGTCGAAATAGAAGGCCGACAGTTCCACCACCATGAAATCAAGCAGCATGCGCGTGATGCGCTTGAATTCGAAGGCGTCGTAGCCCGATCGCACCACCTCATCCAGCTCGGCCAGCCGATGCAGCATCAGCCGTTCCAGCTCCGGCATCTTGTCGAGCGGCACCTCCTCGCCATCGTCATGAGCAAGCGTGCCCAGCATCCAGCGGATGGTGTTGCGCAGCTTGCGATAGGCGTCGATGTTGGTCTGCAGCACATTCTTGCCGAGACGCTGGTCTTCCCAATAGTCGGTCGTCACCACCCACAGGCGCAGGATGTCGGCGCCCGACTGCTTGATGACGTCCTGTGGCACGACGGTGTTGCCGAGCGACTTCGACATCTTGCGGCCGTCTTCATCCATGGTGAAGCCGTGGGTGACGACGGTGTCGTAAGGCGCCCTGCCCCTGGTGCCGCAGCTTTCCAGCAGCGACGAGTGGAACCAGCCGCGATGCTGGTCGGAGCCTTCGAGATAGACATCGGCCGGCCATTTCAAATCCGGGCGATCCTCCAGCGTGAAAGCGTGAGTCGAGCCCGAATCGAACCAGACGTCGAGAATGTCCATCACCTGCTTCCACTTGGATGCATCGTGGTTGCCCAGGAAACGCTCCTTGGCACCGGCGGCGAACCAGGCGTCGGCGCCTTCCTGCTCGAAAGCGTCCATGATGCGCTGGTTCACCGCCTCGTCCTTCAGCACATTGCCGTCGGCATCGGCGAAGACGGCGATCGGCACGCCCCAGGCGCGCTGGCGCGACAGCACCCAGTCAGGGCGCTCCTCGATCATGGCGCGGATGCGGTTCTGGCCGGCGGCGGGCACGAAACGGGTGTCGTCGATCGCCTTCAGCGCGCGGCTGCGCAACGTCGAGCCATCGCCGAGATCCTTGTCCATATAGACGAACCATTGCGGCGTGTTGCGGAAGATGATCGGTTTCTTGGACCGCCAGGAATGCGGATAGGAGTGCTTCAGCCGGCCGCGTGCGAACAGTGCGTTGCGCTTGATCAGCTCATCGATGACCGCCTGGTTGGCGTTGCCCTTCTTGCCATTGTCGTCGATGACGCGCGCGGCCCCGCCCTCGCGGTCCGGGCCAAATCCCGGCGCGTCCTTGGTGAAGAAGCCGCCATCGTCGACGGTGAACGGAATGGCGCTGTCGATGCCGCGCGCACGCAAATCCGCCGCGGCATCCATCCAGGCGTCAAAGTCCTCGCGGCCATGGCCGGGCGCGGTGTGGACGAAGCCGGTGCCGGCATCGTCGGTGACATGGTCGCCGGCGAGCATCGGCACGGGAAACTCATAGCCGCCGCCAAAACCCTTGAACGGATGGGAAAGCGTAAGCCTTCCAAGCTCTTGCGGCGAAACACTGCGAAGCCGATTCAAGGTGACCTTGGCCTTGGCAGCGGACTCGTCGGCCAGCGCGTCGGCGAAGATCAGTTTTTCGCCCGGCTGCGGGCCGAACGCATTCTCGGCTGCTGTTACCTCGTAGAGGCCATAGCTGATGCGAGGCGAGTAGTTAACGGCGCGGTTGCCCGGGATCGTCCATGGCGTCGTCGTCCAGATGACGACGTGGGCCTGCAACAGATCCAGCGCCCCTTCCGTCAGTTTGGTCACGCCGTCATCGACCGGCTGGACCAGGCTGACGACTGGGAACTTCACCCAGATCGTGTCGGACTCGTAATCCTGGTACTCGACCTCGGCCTCGGCAAGTGCTGTGCGTTCGACCACACTCCACATCACCGGCTTGGAGCCGCGATAGAGTTGGCCCGACATGGCGAACTTCAGCAGCTCGCCGGCGATGCGTGACTCGGCATGGAAGGCCATCGTCGTATAGGGGTTCTTGAAGTCGCCGATAACGCCGAGCCGCTGGAACTCGCCGCCCTGCACCGTGATCCAGTGCGCGGCGAACTCGCGGCACTCCCGGCGGAACTCGTTGACCGGAACCTCGTCCTTGTTCTTGCCCTTGGCGCGATACTGCTCCTCGATCTTCCATTCGATCGGCAGGCCATGGCAGTCCCAGCCCGGCACGTAGTTCGAGTCATAGCCACGCATCTGGAACGAGCGGGTGATGACGTCCTTGAGGATCTTGTTCAGCGCGTGACCGATATGGATGTTGCCGTTGGCGTAGGGCGGACCGTCATGCAGCACGTATTTGGTGCGGCCGGCCGCGCTCTCACGCAGCTTGCGGTAGAGGTCCATGTCCTGCCAGCGCTGGACCAGCAGCGGCTCCTTTTCGGGCAAGCCGGCGCGCATCGGGAAATCCGTCTGCGGCAAATAGAGCGTCTTGGAATAGTCGATTGTTGAATTATTGGACGTTTTGTCGGTCATTGGTCTGCCATCTACATTACCCGGCCGCGAAGGGCTCGGGCGTGAGGTCGTTGCTTTGACGCATATCGTTTTCCCAAAACCGAAGCCACTTTTGGGCGATATGCGTTGATGATCTGGAAAAAGCGCGAGAGGCCGCGCGCAAAATTCCCGGCGGCTCCGGCGACCCCTCAGGCCGCCCGGAACACCGGGCCGGTAATTCGTATGGTCAGCGCGTGAAGGCGCGAAAAGCTCGTCATCGGTGGGCTTTTAGCGGAGATAGGCGCAGGAATAAAGTGTCTCTCGCTCGATTCCGTTACATCGTAAAATCGAAGCGATAGCTGGTCGACACGCCGATCATGAACTGATTGCGGTCGCCGCGTTCCCTGACCAGGCTGGAATCGGCCGCCGGTCCCATCAGGCGCGAATATTCACCGAACAGGCTGGCGGTCATCGGCTCCGTCACCTTCCAGGTTATCGCGCCACCGAGGCCGGTCGACTTCAGGCCACCGCCGGGATGATATTCGCTGAGCCCGGAGGCCACGGCCTCCTGTGCGTCGACGCCATAATAGGCATCGAAATATTTTTCCGAGGCGAAGGACACACGCGGTCCCCCAGAAATCCGGACAGTTGGCGTGACATCATAAAAAGCGTCGGCGGCGATATCGGCGACAAAGCCGTTATGGGCGCGGATGCCGTGGCGCAGCTCGGCGCGTGCGCGCAGCCAGTCGGTCGGATAGAATTCGAAGAAGCCGCCGACCTCGCCGCCCCAGCGCACCGGATCGAGGCCCTTCAGTTCATCGGCATTGTCGTCATCACGGGAAAACAGGAACTTGCCGGTCACGCCGGCGCGAACGCCGCCATCGTCGATCAAGGCCAGCGAGATGTTGTCGTTGCGCGACGTGAAGCGGGCCGCCGGTCCGGCCTTGCCCAGCGAGATGATCGGCGAGGCGCTGAGCAGGTATTTCTTGCCGCCCTCGAAGTCCGGCGCGATCATGCCGGTTGCGCCAACGGTCAGATACCAGTCGCCGGACAGCCAGCTGCCCTCGCCCGCATTGGCTGCGCCCGCGCCACCCAGCAGCGCAGCGGCCAACACCACAGAGATTCTTCCGACCGGACTCATGGCCACTCCACTAACACAACGCGCACTGTTTCCCGATGACAGCTTTGAAGGCCGTTTGGTAAAATTTGATTTAAATGCGAGACGTCCGATCGCTGGTTGGAGCGCTGCAGCTTTCGGCCATCGACTGGACGTTGGCAAGCGCCGGGATTAACCTCCGCCTGGCAGTATCCCGCAGCCCCAGATGGAGACCGCGACAATGACCCTGCATGGCGACGCCTTGAGAACCGCGATGGAACAGACACGGACAAAATGGGGGTGGTTCGTCGCGCTTGGCGTGCTGCTGCTCATCTTCGGCGGCATTGCCTTCGGCAATCTGTTCATCGCCACCGTGGCTTCGGTCTATGTCGTGGGTTGGCTGATGCTGATGGCCGGCGTGATCGAGATCGTGCATGCCTTCGGCGTCAAGACCTGGAGCCGCTTCTTCTACTGGCTGCTCAGCGGACTGCTCTATGCCATCGCCGGATTTTTCGCCTTCGACAATCCGTTGCTCGCTTCGGCGGTATTGACGTTCCTGCTGGCGATCGCGCTGATCGCTTCCGGGGTGCTCCGGGCCTGGGTCGGCTACAGCCACAGGCCGGAACCTGGCTGGGGCTGGATCGTCGCCGCCGGCGTCATCAGCGCGCTTGCCGGCCTGATCATCGCCATGGGCTGGCCCGTCAACAGCCTGTGGGTGCTCGGRCTGTTTCTGGCGATCGACCTGATCTTCCAGGGCTGGACCTTCATCGCCGTCGGCCTGGCGCTGAAAAAGTAAATTTTGCCTGGGCATGATCTTGCCCGAAAACCGGTTCCCATTTTCGGGACCATGCTTCTTGCCTGGGCATGATCTTGTCCGAAAACCGGTTCCCACTTTTCGGGACCATGCCTAGAAGGCCATGGCCGCGTCGAGTTCGGAGAGCGGCCTGACGCTGGCAAGCAGCGCGCGCGCCTCGGCTTCATCGTGCTTCATCTGCGCGACCAGCGCGTCGAGCCCTTCGAACTTCACCTCCGGGCGCAGGAAACCGAAGAAGGAAACCTGGCAGACCTCGCCGTAGAGGTCGCCTGAGAAATCAAAGACGAAGGTTTCCAGCAGCGGCGCGCCGTTGTCGTCGACGGTCGGGCGGCGGCCGAAGCTGGCGACACCGTCGTGAAGCGTGCCATCGGCGCGACGAAAGCGGACGGCGTAGATGCCCTCCTTGAGCGCAGCTTCAGTGGAAAGCCTCATGTTCGCGGTTGGAAAGCCAAGCGTGCGGCCGAGCCGCTGGCCTCCCACAACCTCGCTTTCGACGGTGAAGCGATAGCCGAGCAATCCGGCCGCCTCGGCGACCGCGCCCTCGCTTAGCAAGCCGCGGATGCGGCTCGACGAAACCACCTCGTGGCCCTCGTCACGAAAGGCGTCGACGAGCGTGACGCCGAAGCCATGACGCTCGCCGGCCGCCATCAGGTAGGCCGGGCCGCCTTGACGGTCCTTGCCGAAATGGAAATCGAACCCGGTCACGGCGTGGGTAATGCCGAGGTTCCTTTCCAGCACGTCGGTCACGAAAGCTTCCGCCGACAGCGAGGCGAAGTCGCGCGTGAACGGCTGCTCGACAAGCGCGGCAAAACCCAGCAACGACAGGAGCCTCGCCTTCATCGGCGGCGGCGTCAGCACGAACAACGGCATGTCAGGCTTGAAGACCTTGCGCGGATGCGGTTCGAATGTCAGCACCAGGGCCGGCACCTGGCGCCGACCGGCCTCGGCCAGGGCTCGCTCGAGCACCGTCTGATGGCCGCGGTGGACACCGTCGAAATTGCCGATCGCCACCACGCCGCCACGCAAATCGGCGGGCAGCGACGCGGTTGCCAAAATGTGCTGGAGGGCCGCCATCGTCACCTACCGCAGTCTGGGAATGACAGCCACCGGACGATATCCATGCTTTTCCAGGAAGGTCGCCAGCCTTGCTGGATCGGGTTGTAATGCATCGCCATAGTCGCGCGCATGGATGCCGCCGGACACGTAGAGAACGTCGAAACCATTGTCGACCGCGCCCTTCACGTCGGTCATCATGCCGTCGCCGATGGCCAGCACCTGCGAACGCTCGATCGGCCGGCCAAGAATCTCGGCAACCTCCTTCATCGCGACGTTATAGATCGGCGCGTAAGGTTTTCCGGCGATCAAGGTGCGGCCGCCGAGCTGGGCATAGTCGCGTGCCAGCGCACCGGCACACCAGATGATGCGTTCGCCGCGCTCGACCACGATATCGGGATTTGCACAGATGAAGGGCAGGTTCCTGGCGCGCAGCCGCCGCAGAAGCTCCGTATAGTCCTCGGGCTTCTCGACCTCGTCATCGAACAGGCCGGTGCAGACGACGCCGGACGCCTCGAATTCCTCGACAAGTTCGACGTCGAGACCGTCGTAGAGAGTGAAATCGCGGTCGGCGCCGATATGGAAGATCTTTCGGGGGCCTTCGGCTATCAGGTCGCGGGTCACGTCGCCTGACGTCACGACACGGTCGTAGGCTGATGGCGGGACGCCGATCGCGTTCATCTGCGCCACGACATCGGCACTTCTGCGCGGCGAATTCGTGATCAGGACGATGGGGATTTCCGCCTCGCGAGCCCTCGCCAGCGCCGAGGCCGCGACAGGAAAGTGCGTCTCGCCATTGTGCACCACGCCCCAGACATCGCACAGGATTGCCGAATAGGGCTTCGACACGTCTTCGAGCGAGCCGATGATTTCAGGCGAATCCGCCATTCCGTTTCCTTCAGTCATGATCATTGCGAGCGCCGCGGCCGACGGTTCGCCGCAGCCGGTTCCGATTAACCGAACCGCCCCGGCCTGTCACCAGCTTTCGCCCGGATGCCGGATTGGTTAGCGGTTGGTGAAGCGCGGACCAAGCAATCGAGCGGTTTCCCAAACCCGTCCTTCAGCGTTTTGTGGAAAGTTGGCGCCTGATCAAGAATCCGCCGGCGGGGGCCGCAGCAAGACATGCATGAACTCTGGCGTCGGTTCTGCCGCGACAAACGCGGCAACTATGCTCTTATGACGGTCGTTGCGCTGGTTCCGCTGACGGGCGGCCTGGCGATGGCGGTCGACTACACCGAGATGAACCGTGAAAAGCAGACGGTGTTGAATGCGCTCGATGCCGCCAACTTCGCCACGGCGCGACGGCTGACGGAAGGTGCGACCGACGACCAGTTGAGAGCCTATGCGCTCGACTTCTTCAACGCCAACCTCAACAGCGTTGATCCCGCCAACGCGACGCTCAACGTCACCTTGCCGAGCAACTCCAACGGCGGCGGCTTGCTCAAGATGAGCGCGCGTCTTGACTACCAGCCCTATTTCTTTCCTGCCTTCGGCCAGCTCATCGGCAAATCCCAAACCGACGCGAACCAGAAAATCAGCTTCGACGTCTCCTCGGAAGTGCGTCTGAAGAACACGCTGGAAGTTGCCCTGGTGCTCGACAATTCCGGATCGATGACCACGACCGGAACCGGCTCGGGGCAAAAGCGCATCGATCTTCTCAAAACTGCGGCCAAGCAGCTGGTCGACACGCTGGCCCTGCAAGCGGCAATGATCAAGCAGGTGGACAGGCCGGTGCAATTCGGCCTCGTGCCCTTTGCTGCCTCGGTCAATGTCGGTGCGGGGAACGGCAACGCATCGTGGATGGACACCGAAGGCCTGTCGCCGGTATCGAACGAGAACTTCGACTGGTCGACGCTGAACACGGCCAACAAATACGCCCAGCAGACCAACGGCATCTGGTACAAGCGCGGCTCCGGATGGGGTGCCGACGAAGGCCAGATGCTGACCCGGTTTTCGCTCTACCGCGACATGAAGGTCGTCACCAACCACGAGCGCGTCACCAACAGCAAACGCGTGGTGTGCGACGAGTACAACTCGAACAACACCTGCAAACGAAGCCACGACGAGTACGACTACATCGATTCCTATGGCCCGTTCGCCAGTTGGCAAGGCTGCGTCGAAGCCCGGCCCTACCCCTACAATGTCAACGACGCGCCGCCGTCCGGCGGCTCGTCGAACACCGGCATAGGGGTCGGCGATCCAGCGACGATGTTCGTGCCGATGTTCGCCCCGGACGAACCCGGCAATCATTGGAAGCTCACCCAGGATCCCGATGAGGCCATGCCGACGACCTATGGCGCCGTGAACAGCTGGTGGAATGACAACCCGACGAGCAGCACCGGCCAATCCCGGCTGCGCAACGTGGCCAAATATTTCCAGCCGCGGCCGATCGATGCGCCGGCGCTGCCGGCCGGAAACGGCCCGAACTACAGCTGCACCACCAACCCGATCACACCGCTGACCGATGTCAGCGTCACCGACGGACTGACCTCGATCAAGGCCGCGATCGACCTGATGCAGCCGAATGGCGGCACCAGCGTTCCCGAGGGCATGGCCTGGGGCTGGCGGGTGGTCTCAAGCGGCGAGCCGTTCACGCAAGGACGCCCGGAAACAGAAAGAGGCAACGACAAGGTCGTGATCGTGCTGACCGACGGCGCCAACACCTACTACACGCCTGCGTCGCTCGGCTATTCCGATCCCGCCGATTCGAAGTCGACCTACGCGTCCTACGGCTATCTCAACCCCGGCTACAACGGTACCTCGGTCGGCCGCATGTTTCTGGGGACATCGAGCGCCATTGGCCAGTTCGACTATTCGAACGGCAATTACACGAGCGCGCTCAACGAGCAGATGGCGACGCTTTGCAACAACGCCAAGGCAGCCAACATCATGGTGATGACGGTGGCGCTCGACTTGTCCACGACCAAAACCAGCGACCAGGCGGCGATCGCGGCGCTGAAATCCTGCTCGTCGAACTCGCGCTTCCGCAAGGACCCGACGGATCCGAGCAAGCCGGCCAAGCTGTTCTGGAACGCCACCGGCGCCACCTTGTCGAACGATTTCAAGGAAATCGGCAACGAATTGTCGAACCTGCGCGTCGTCAGCTGATCCGGAGGCACTGGCAGCCATCTGGCGCAACGGCTGGCGGCGCCATGCCCTTGCGGACGCCCGCCGGTGCGGGCAGATATTGGCCGCTCGCTTCCGCACCGGGGTGCGCAGGGGAACGAATAGATGCCCGAAACCGCCAACCATCTCGCCTTTGCGCTGGTCTGCCTCGGCATGGTGCTGACGCCAGGCCCCAACATGATCTACCTGATCTCGCGTTCCCTGTCGCAGGGGCCAAAGGCGGGGCTAATCTCACTTGGCGGCGTCGCGCTCGGCTTTGTCTTCTATGTACTGGCGGCGGCGTTCGGCATCACTGCGCTGCTGCTTGCCGTGCCCTATGCCTATGACGCGCTGCGCTTTGCCGGCGTACTCTATCTCCTGTGGCTGGCCTGGCAAGCCGTGAAGCCGGGGGGACGCTCGCCGTTCCAGGTGCGCGAACTGCCGCGGGACCGGCCGCGCAAGCTGTTCGCCATGGGCCTGATGACCAACCTGCTCAATCCGAAGGTGGCCGTGCTCTATCTGTCGCTGCTGCCGCAGTTCATCAGCCTGGACAAAGGCCATGTCCTGTCGCAGCTGCTGGTGCTCGGTGCGACACAGATATCGATCAGCCTCAGCGTCAATGCCATCATCGCGGTGACAGCGGGCTCGATAGCCACCTTCCTCGCCGGCCGGCCGCTATGGCTGGTCATCCAGCGCTGGATGATGGGCACCGTGCTGATGGCACTCGCGCTGAAGATGGCGACAGACGCACAGCGCTGAGAGTGGAAGTACAAGCAGCGATCGCCGCCGTCAGCAGCCGAAGACTTCTTTCAGAAAAGCCCGAGAAACGCGCTTTCGAGTTGCACCGGGCTGGTCGGCGCTTGCCAGCGCAATATTGATATTGCCAGCAACGCCAAAGCACATCAGCCAGACGATCTTCTTGAGCACTCCCGACAGTTTCCACGCCATCGGTCAGTCTCCGTCACCTGGCCACAGAGGGCGCCGACAGGCCAAACATATCAGGCTTTGTCAGGCGCTCTTTGTTTGGCGTTCCGGCGTCGTCACATCGGCCGCCGGATTTGCTGCGCCCGCTCCGGCTCGACCACCTTGCGGTAGAGATGCCAGGTGGCGTGGCCGAGCACCGGCATGACCACGGCGAGCCCGGCAAACAGCGGGATCGAGCCGATCACCAGCAGCACGGCGACCATCAACCCCCACAGCGCCATCTGCAGCGGGTTTGCCATCACCGCTCGCGCCGAGGTCTCGATGGCCGAAACAGCGCCGACATCTCGGTCGAGCAACAGCGGGAAGGCAACCACAGTGGTGGCGAGCACGACAACGGCGAAGACAAAACCGGCGGCATTGCCGGCGAGGATCAGGGTCCAGCCCTTGCCGGTCGTCAGCACCTCGCGGACAAAGTCGCCGATCGATGCCGGCGGCTGGTCGCCGAACAGGCCGGTGTAGATCGACTGCGCGGTGTAGAGCCACAGCAGGAATAGCGCCACCAGCATGATACCGATCGCCGCGATCGACGGAATCGCCGGCGAGTGGCGCACATCGAGGGCATGCCGCCAGGAGGTGTTCATGCCGAGTTCGCGGCGGCGGCTGATCTCGTAAAGACCGATGGCGGCAAACGGGCCGACCAGCGCGAAACCCGACATCAGGGGATAGATGAGCTGGATGGCATTGGCGCCGGACGTCCATCGCGTCAGGATCAGACCGACAACGGGGTAGATCAGGCACAGGAACACGTAGTGCGATGGTTTTGCCCAGAAATCCTCGGCGCCGAGGCGCAGCGCATCCCTGAGATCCGCTGTGGTGATGCTGCGCACCGTGGGCTGTACGTGCGCCCCGTGTGCGTCCGCCATGACATGAAAGCCGGCCATAACCTTCCTCCCGTGTGTCGGGGACGGTCACCGCCCGGATGGCCGCCCGCAGCTGCCACTAGTAGATGTAGCACCATAGCCGATTTGCCAGGGGTTGTCGCCGCGTCAATAGCTTGAAGCTGCTCCTCGTGCTCATCTCTCGCTGTCACCTCTCATATGGCCGTGCGTTGGCAGGCTTTCGTTTTGGTCGGCCATCTTGCTGCATTTAAGCATTACAAATTTTAGTAATTACTGAAATAGCGCGTAGAGACCCCTGGCGTATCACTTGGGCTTTACAGGTTTTGGCGAGGGGCGATGTTCGTATTGAAGGGCTTCTGGTCTTCGGAGCGCGGCAACTTTGCCATGGCGACCGCCATAGCAATGCTGCCGATAATGCTTGTCGTGGCCGGCACCATCGATCTGACAGGCACGAGCGACGACGCTGCGCAATTGCAGAATTCGCTGGACGCGGCTGGACTTGCCGTCGGCACAAAGTACCTACCCAGCATGACCGCGAGTGATGTGCAGGACCTTGGGCTGGCATTCTTTACGGCCAATATGAGTGTCGCCGACCAGCAGGAGTATTCGGGCAGTGTCTCCGCCTTTTCGGCAAGCGCCAGCGGCGACCCGAGTGCCTACTACATCTCGGTTTCGTCCAGCATCAACCGTCCGAGCTTCATCAATGGCGCGGCCCCCTGGCCAGCCCACCGCTCGGCCACGGTCAAGATGAATCCCGGCGCGCAGGCCTGTGTGCTGGCGCTCGATCCACATGCGTCGGCCGCCGTGAGCCTGCAGGGCTCGACCGATGTCTCTATGAGCAGTTGCGTGATCGCGGCAAACTCGGATGCGCCCGATGCTGCCAGCTTAGGTGGTTCGGCGCAGGTGTCGGCGGGCTGCGTCTCGACCGTCGGCGGCACTTCCGGACTTTCGCCGCCCAACGCCAATCTTACCTGCGGTGCGCCGCTCGAATATCAATATGCGTCGTTCGATCCACTGGCGGACGTCGTCCCACCCCCCTACACATTGTGCCTGCCCGTGCCGAACGGCAAAACCTACACGCTGTCGCCCGGCACGTATTGCGACAAGACCTTGTCGGGAAACATCACGCTCAATCCAGGTGTCTACATCCTGCGCGGCACCACCATAAAGCCGGGCGGCAACGGCAGCCTGAACGGCCAAGGCGTGACCATATTCCTCATGGAGGGCGCACAGACCTACATAAATGCAAATGAAATGGTGAACCTTTCCCCTCCCACCAGCGGTCCATACGCTGGCATTACCATTTTCGAGAGTCATGGCAACACTTCGGCCTTGACGCTGAATGGCGGCGCAAATTCCGTGATCAGCGGGTTCGTCTATGCGCCCGACGCGCCCATTTCCTTTGCCGGCAACTCAGATATGAGCGGTCAAGGCGACTGCCTGAGGCTTGTTGGCCTGACCGTGCAGATGACCGGCAACTCATCCATCAAGACCGACTGCACAGCCGTGCTTGGAAATCGCGAGATGTATGCAAGCCGCCTCATCACTCTGGTGAAATGAGCGGGCAACTGCCGTTTCGATTCCAGATTTCCACCGCCCTGCCCGGCAAAAGCCATGATCGCGACTATCTCAGGCAGGCATGACCACTACGGGAATCGAACACGAGCAGATCGCGAACTTGAACAGGCGCAAATGGCTCAAGGCAGTCGGCCTTGCAGCCCTGGCCGGGCTTGCCGCCTGCAGCACAGTTTCGCTGCCGACCGGCGAAGGCGCCGGCGTCTCCTCGTCCGCCACCGGCACGCTGGCCAGCATACGCGCCTCGACCGGGCTTCCGCCGCTGGTCGCCGACCCGCAGCTCGAGCAAGCCGCCCTGCAGCAGGCCGGCTACATGGCGCGGCGTGGCCGCATGAGCCACACCACCGGCTGGGGAAAGGATTTCGCCTCGCGCGTCAAGGACAATCGCATTGCCGGCGCCGCCGCAGAGAATATTGCCGAGGGCCGTTTCGACCTGCAGAAGCTGTTCGACATATGGGCGCATTCGCCCGGCCACCGGCGCAACATGCTCGACCCACGCTTCACCCGCTTTGGCCTCGCCTATGTGCGCGACGGCCGCGACGGCGCCCTGCGCTACTGGAGCCTTGTGCTGGGAAGGTAAGGCGGCACTCCCCGATAGGTCGTCGCCTTGAATTTCGAGGGCGACGACATCTAGTCCATGTGTGCGGCTGGTGCGCCACCGGCGGGCGCCTGTTTTGGCTTGCGCAGCAGGAAAACAAACGGAATGGAAATCAGCGTCATCACCATGAGTATTTTGAAGTCATTGACGTAGGAGATCATCATCGCCTGCAGATTGACCATGCGATCCACCTCCGAAAGCGCCATTGGATCGCCGCTTGCGGCCGCCGGCGATACCGCCCACAGATTGGGGTTGAACGGATTGATGAAGGCCGAAAGCTCGGTGTGATTGACCTGCGTGTTGCGCACCATCAGAACTGTCACGACAGACACGCCGATGGACGAGCCAAGATTGCGCACCAGGCTGAACAAGGCCGTGGCATCGGTGCGGAAGCGCACGTCAAGCGTGGCGAAGGCCACGGTCGACAGCGGCACGAACACCATTCCCATTCCCAGGCCCTGGATGACGCCGGAGCTGATGATCAGCCAGTTGTCCATCTGAGGCGTGAAGCTGGACATGGTGTAGAGTGATTGCGCGGTCAGCAGAAAGCCGATGACGACCAGGATCCTGGCGTCGATCTTGCTCATGATCCGCCCGACGACGAGCATCGAAATCATCGTGCCGATACCACGTGGCCCAAGGACAACGCCAATGGTGATGGTCGGATAACCGAAGATGGTCGACAGCATTGGCGGCAGCAACGACATGCTCGCCAGGATGAGCACACCCATGACGAAGATGAACGCCAGGCCGGTGACGAAATTGCGGTCGAGGAAGATCTTGGGATCGATGAAGGGATGTTCGGCCGTCACCGTGTGGATGATGAACACCCAGAAGCCGGTCAGCGAAAGACCAAGCTCGATCCAGATCTCATTCGAGGAAAACCAGTCGACCTCGCCGCCGCGATCGAGCAGCAGCTGAAGCGCGCCGACGCCGAGCGATATCATGGCGAAGCCGAAGAAATCGAAACCGCGCACCCGCCGGGCAACAGCCGGCAAATAGGCGGCCATGCCGAGGAAGGCGACAATGCCGACCGGCAGGTTGATGAAGAACACCCAGCGCCAGTTGAAATTCTCGGTCAGCCAGCCACCGAGCGTCGGGCCCAGAATTGGCCCGAGCATGATGCCGGCGCCCCAGATGGCCATCGCCTGGCCGTGGCGCTCCCTCGGGTTGATGTCGAGCAGGAAGGTCTGCGACAACGGCACGATCGCGGCGCCGAACACGCCTTGCATCAGCCGGAAGAACACTATGCTCTCCAGGCTCCAGGCGATGCCGCACAGCATCGAGAACACGGTGAAGCCGACCACCGCCGTCAGGAACAGTTCCTTGCGGCCGAAGCGGTCGGCCAGCCAGCCGGTGACCGGCGTCATGATGGCGGCGGCAACGATGTAGGACGTCAGCACCCAGTTGATGTTGTCCGGCGAGGCGCCGAGATCGCCGGTCATGGTCGGCAGCGCAACGTTGGCGATCGTCGTGTCGAGCGCCTGCATGATCGTCGCCAGCATGAGCGCGACCGTGATCAGGCCACGATGCGGCACTTCTTTGAAGGGTTCGGGCGTGCTCATGATGCGGAACTTCCGGCAGGTAACAAAATCGTGTAGAACAGGTTTCCGGGCGGCATGGCCTTCCGTTGAGAGACCCTCATTCGCGGTGGGACGCGATGGCCGATGTGGGGGTTACATCGACCGAAAGTCTCTGATGAGCGGATGCCTGCCGCCCGGAAACATGAGGACCGAGGGGTCCGTGTCGAAGATTTCAGATTCCGGTCGATCCGCGACGCGGCTCCAACCAAACGCTGGTTCTTCCACTCCTCCCATCAGACCAATCCTGCTACCAGCTTACACCCGCTTGGTTCCCCACGGGCTTGCGCCGATATTACTCCGCCGCCTAGCCCGCCGTAGCGTGGCCGAATATGGCGGGAAACCCGCGGGCAACGCCGGTGTCGACGGTAACGGTCGCGCTCATGCCGGTGCGCAACGCCATCTTGGCGTCGGCATCGGTCAGTTCCAGGCGCACCGGAATGCGCTGCGTGACCTTGACCCAGTTGCCTGTGGCATTCTGGGCCGGCAGCAGGGAGAATTCGGCTCCCGTGCCGGCGCCGATCGCCTTGACCGTCGCCTCGAAGGTTTTGCCCGGATAGGTGTCGACCATGATCTCGGCCTTCTGGCCGGGCTTCATGTGGGTCAGCTGGGTTTCCTTGAAATTGGCGTCGATCCAGGTGTCGCCGGTCTCGACCAGCGAAAACAACGGTGTGCCGGAGCCGACATACTGACCGACCTTGAACGACGAGGCCTGGCTGACGACGCCGTCGGCAGGCGCCTTGACCGTGGTCTGCGCCAGATCGTAGGCCGCCTTGTCGCGCGCGGCGAGCGCGGCCATCACGGTCGGATGCTTGTCGGTCTCGATGTCGGGATTGCCACCAAGGGCCGCCTTGGCGCTGATGATGCCTTGCTCGGCAACGGCAAGCTGCTGCTTGGCCTTGTCGAGATCGTTCTTGGCCTGGTCGAGCGACGACTTGGCGTTGATGCCCTTCTGGGCAAGGTCCGCGGCACGGTCGAATTGCGACTGGGCGAAGTCGACCTCACTGGCATCGGACCTTTGCTGTGCCATCGACTGGCCATAGGCCGCGCGCAACTGCTCGACATTGAGACGCGCGCCCGCCACCGCCGCGTCGGCCTGGGCCAGCGCGATCCGGTAGGGCTCCGGGTCAATGGCAAACAGCACATCGCCCTGCTTGACCAGCTGGTTATCGGCGATGTCGACCTGAACGATGCGACCGGCCGTGTCGGAAGCGATCGACACCTTGGCCTGCTGCAGATTGGCGTTCTCCGTCTCCTGGTAGCGGCCGCCGGTGACCCAGACGTAACCGCCGCCGATAGCTAGCACCGCAGGCAGCGCAACCATCAGCAGGGAGCGGCCCAGCCGGCGCTTCTTCTTCACCGGCGCCGGGGCCGGCTGCATCGGAGGAGCAACCGCCACCGGGGCCGCGGCCGGCTGCGCCGGCGCGTCCACTTCCAGCTCGGTCACCTTCTCGTCTATCTTGGCTACCGCGTTCATGCTGCTGCGCCTTCTGCACTCTTCACTTTTTCAACGGACGGCGTCTCGTCGTCAGTCAGGTTGCGGACCATCGCCTCAAGTCCCTCGATCAGGACGCGACGGGCTTCCGGTTTCACGCCGACCAGCGATTCTTCATAGACTTCTCCCGCAATGCTCTTGATCACGGCGTAGGCGTCGCTCGCCTTGGGCGTCAGGAAGATCATGCGGACGCGGCGATCGGCTGCGTCGGGGCGGCGCTCGATCCAGCCACCCTCCTCCATGCGGTCAACCAGGCGCGAAACGCTGATCGGCTCGATTTCAAGAAGTTCGGCCAGCCGCGCCTGCGCGACACCATCTTCCTTGGCAACGCGGACCAGAAGCCGCCATTGCGCCGAAGAAAGCCCCAAGCCACTGGCCCTCGCCTCGAAGCGCTTGCGCATCAGGCGCTGCACGTCGTGGATCAAGAAGCCCAATCTGTCTATGCCATCAGAAACCATGAGCGGCATATATAATAAGCGTGCTTATTATTCAAGATGCCGGGTTGCACCAGAAACCGGCAAATGTGCATGACGGCCGTGCTTCGCAATCATGGTTAGCGGGTGGTGAACGTCTGGTCGGTGGCCATGGCAGTCGGCATGACCGCATCCACCACATCAGGATGTGCGCGCTAGAGAGGCGCCGCTTCGTGCCGCTGGTCGAGTGTGACAGATTGATGTACAGCCGCTGTCAGGATCGGGGGATCAACCAAATGCCGACGCTCTACGCTCTCAAGCCAGCTTTCCAGGGAAGGCTGCGGCCGCTGGTCAATCGGCTGGCGGCGATCGGGGTCACAGCAAACAGCATAACCATCCTTGCCGCCCTGATGTCGATCGCGGCCGGGACGGCCATCGCGATCTTGCATGAATGGCGCTCGCTGCTGCTCGTTCCCGTCGTGATGTTCGTGCGAATGGCGCTGAACGCCGTCGATGGCATGCTGGCGCGGGAACACGGGCAGGCTTCGACGCTCGGCATGTATCTGAACGAGCTTTGCGACGTCGTTTCGGACCTTGCGCTGATCCTGCCTTTCGCCGTCTTTCCACAGTTCAGCCCATGGGGCGTCGTCGCCTTCGCCCTCACCGCCGTGCTGACCGAATTCGCCGGCGTGCTCGGCATCGCTGCCGGGATCGGGCGAAATTATGCCGGGCCGTTCGGCAAGAGCGACAGGGCTCTGGCGCTGGGCGTGGTCGCAGTGTTGTGCGCCGCCGGGCTCTGGCCGGCTTCCATCGCGCCGCTTGTGTTTCCGGCCATGGCAACGCTTTCACTGTTGACCGCCATAAACCGGATACGCGCTGGCCTTATTGGCAGCGCCAGCTAAGCATCGAGGCTTCGCCATGCCGCCCGAGGGAGAGACCATGATGCACGAACCGATCGCCGCGGAAAGCTTTGAGCGGCAAGCGCAAGAGCGTGTCTTCCGCAGCCATGACGGGACGGAGATCTTCTACCGCTTCTGGCCGGCAGCTTCCGCCAATGCCAAGGGCGCGGTCGTGCTCTTCCACCGCGGCCACGAGCATGGCGGTCGCATGGCCCATCTCGTCGACGAACTGCGGATGCCGGACCACGCCTTCTATGCCTGGGATGCCCGCGGCAATGGCCGCTCGTCCGGCGAGCGCGGCTATGCCCCTTCCTTCTCGGCCCTGGTGCGCGACATCGACTGTTTCATGCGCGAGATCGCCGCCCGGGATGGCTTCGCCACGCAGGATATTGCACTGATCGCGCAATCCTTCGGCGCCGTGCTCACTGCGGCCTGGGTGCACGACTATGCACCGAAACTGCGCGCCATGGTGCTGGCTTCACCAGCCTTTTCGGTCAAACTCTACGTGCCCTTCGCCAAGGAAGGCATCGCGTTCTGGCAGAACATCAAGGGCCGCTTCTTCGTCAATTCCTACGTCAAGGCGAAGTTCCTGACCCACGATCCCGTGCGCATTGCGTCCTTCGAGAGCGATCCGCTGATCACGCGGCCGATCGCCTCCAACATCCTGGTCGAACTCTACCAGCACGCAGCACGCATCGTTGCGGACGCCCGCGCCATCACCGTGCCGACGCAGCTTCTGCTTTCCGGCAGCGACTGGGTGGTGCGCCACGGCCCGCAGCACGCGTTTTTCGTCAATCTCGGCAGCCGCACAAAGGAACGCCACGTGTTGCCGGGGTTCTTCCACGACACGCTGGGCGAACGCGACCGGGCGCAGGCCCTCGACCTGATCCGGCCGTTCCTGGAAAAGCAGTTCGCCTCGCCGGATGCGCCTGTCGACCTGAAGCAGGCTGATATCGCCGGGTATACGCGCGATGAGGCCGACAGGCTTGCGTCGCCGCTCGACCTCTTGTCGCCGAAGGGCCTCTATTGGGCATTCAGCCGTGCCTCCATCCGCATGGGCGCCTGGGTCTCGTCGGGCATGAAGGCGGGCGTCACCACCGGCTTCGATTCCGGCTCGACGCTGGATTATGTCTACGAGAACGACGCGCGCGGTCTTACGCCGCTTGGCCGCTTCGTCGACCGAATCTTCCTGGAAGCCATCGGCTGGCGCGGCATCCGCCAGCGCAAGCTGCATCTCGAAGAGCTGATCGGCTCTTGCCTGGCGGCGCTCAAGGCCACTGGGCGGCCAGCCCACATTCTCGACATCGCCGCCGGCCATGGCCGCTATGTTCTCGACGCCATCGTGAAAAGCCCCGAACAGCCGGCGAGCGTGCGCCTGCAGGATTACTCCGACCTCAATGTCCAGCTTGGCCGCAAGCTGATCGCCGAACGGCAATTGCCGGCGAGCGTCTCGTTTCAGCGCGCGGACGCTTTCGATGCCGACATGCTCGCCTCGATCGATCCGGCGCCCGACCTCGCCATCGTTTCCGGCCTCTACGAACTGTTCTCGGACAACGCGATGATCGCCCGCTCGCTCGGTGGATTGGCCAACGCCATGCAGCCGGGGTGCCTGTTGCTCTACACCAACCAGCCCTGGCATCCGCAGCTTGAGATGATCGCCCGCAGCCTGACCTCGCATCGCGGCGGCCAGGCCTGGGTGATGCGCCGGCGCACGCAAGGCGAGATGGACCAGCTCGTCGAAGCCGCCGGTTTCGACAAGCTCGAGCAGCGCATCGACCAATGGGGCATCTTCACCGTCTCGGTCGCACGGCGCCGCTGAACAGGATGGCGTCATCGCTTGCATCCACGGTGCGCGCAGAACCTTATGGCCGGGTGGTCGTCAGGGCAGCCCTTTGGCTGGCCTTCCTGGCGCCGTTCTTCTACCTCAGCTACGGCTTCGCCAACTGGCTGGCGTCGCGGCGCGACGACGTCGGCAGCATCGTGTTCGCCTGGGAACACAGCATCCCCTTCCTCGCCTGGACCATCGTGCCCTACTGGTCGATCAACCTGTTCTACGGCCTGTCGCTGCTGCTCAACGACACCAGGCAAGGGGTCGACCGCCTGGCCGGACGTTATCTCACCGCGCAGATCGTCGCCGTTGCCTGTTTCATCCTCTTCCCGCTGACGCTGACGTTCGTGCGGCCTGCAACGAGCGGCCTGCCGGGTTTCCTGTTTGCCGTGCTTGGCGGTTTCGACAAGCCGTTCAACCAGGCGCCGTCACTGCATATCGCACTGCTGGTGATCATCTGGGATCACTGGCGCCACCGGCTCGGCGGCCTCCTCCTGCCGCTCTGGCATGGCTGGTGCTTCCTGATCGGCGCCTCGGTGCTGACGACCTGGCAACATCATTTCATCGACATCCCGACCGGCGCGCTGCTCGGTTTTTTTGCCCTGTGGCTGTTTCCGCGCGCCGGCGAGTTGCCGTTTTCAGGCGCCCGGCTGACCAGCGATACCAAGGCGCGCCGGTTGGCGCTGTTCTATGCGCTGGGCGCCGTCCTTGCGCTGGCCGGAGCCGCGCTTGGCGCCTTCTTTTCCGCCACGGCACTCATCCTGCTTTGGCCGGCACTTGCACTGGCCATCGTCGCCTTCGGCTATGCCGGGGCCGGCGCAAAGGTGTTCCAGAAAACTGCGGAAGGTCATGTGTCCCTGGCAAGCTGCGTCCTGCTTTGGCCCTACCGGCTGGGCGCTGGGGTGAATGCCGCGATTTGGACGCGTAATCTCCCGCCGTTCGTGGCCGTCAGTGACGGTGTCTTTCTCGGCCGCTTTCCGACGGCAAGCGAGGCCAGCGGCTTCGGCACAGTGATCGACCTCGCCGCCGAACTTGAAAAGCCGGCGGCCGCAGATTGCCGCTGGATCAGCTTTCCGATGATCGACCTGTTGCCGCCGCCCGTGACGATGCTTGAGCAGGCAGCCAGCGCGCTGGAGAGCGCGCGCCGCGACGGCACCGTGCTGGTCTGCTGCGCGCTCGGCTTCCAGCGCAGCGCCGGCGTTGTCGCCGAATGGCTGGTGGCGACCGGCAGGGCCAGGACGCCGAAGCTTGCCCGCGAGATGCTGATGGCGACCGGCCGGCCGGTTCATCTTGCCGAGGCCGAGGAACGGGCGGCATGACGGGCAATGCCGACCAGGAACGGGCCGATCGCTTCGCCCGCATGCTGATGAAGCAAGCCGCATGGCCGGCTGCGACTGTGGTGGCGGCAAATATCCTTGCGCCTTTGGCTGCTTCGACGCGCGGCGCCTTCGAGACCTTGCCTGCGGCCATTGCGCTGTCGGTCACAGCCGCGAGCGCGGTTGCCGTGCTGGCGCTGTCGGCGCTCCTGGTGTTCGACGCGCTGTTGTTCCGGCTGATGGCCAGCCACGACGAGGCTTCCGGTGGCGCCGCGGTGGATGACATACTGGCGCGCATGCGCCTGAAAACTTCGCCCTCCACGACACGCCCGCTCGACGACCGCATGGCCGGCACCCGTCGCTTGCTGTTCAAGCAGCGCGCCGGGCTGGCCCTGTTTGCCGCAGCGCTTCTGGCGGCGGGGTTTTGGGCGCCGCGATGAGCAAGCTTTCGCTCACGACCTTCACCTTGCTGCAGACGGTAACCTCCGTCGGCCTCTCGGCGCTGGCCTGGGTGGTGACCGGGGTGCGTCCGATCTGGAATGGCAGCCTGCCGTCCGACCGGCAGCGCATCTATTTCGCCAATCACACCAGCCACGGCGACTTCATCCTGCTGTCGGCCTGCCTGAGCGAGAAAGAGCGCGCCGTCACTCACGCGGTTGCCGCCGGCGAATACTGGGGAAAGTCGCGGCTGCGCCGCTTCATCGCCGAGGACATGCTGTCGTCGGTGCTCATCAACCGGCAATGGACGAGACCCGAAGAAAACCCGATCGAGATCATGCTGTCCGTTCTCGACCAGGGCCATTCGCTGATCCTGTTTCCCGAGGGCACGCGCAACATGACCGAAGAGCCGCTGCTGGCATTCCGCTCGGGGCTCTACAATCTTTCGATGGCACGGCCTGAGGTCGAGCTGATCCCCTGTTGGATCGAGAACATGTCGCGCGTGCTGCCCAAGGGCCAGTTCCTGCCGGTGCCGCTGCTGTGCCGCGTCGTCTTCGGCGCGCCGGTGGCTGTGGCTCCAGGCGAAGAACGCCGCGCCTTTCTCGAGCGCGCCCACGCCACGCTTCTGGCGCTCAACCCGCGCCCCGAGCGAGACGATTGATGCGCCACGAAATCTCCATTCTGATCATCGGCCTGCTGGCGGTGCTGACCACCGCCAGCATCGTCGCCGCCATACTTTCGGCGCGGGCGCCGAAGCCGCTCAGTTCAACGTTGGTCAACCTCACCCAGCGCATCAACGCCTGGTGGGTGATGGTGGTGTTGATAACGGTCGCCTTCTTCTTCGGCCGCGACGGCATGACCATCCTGTTCGCGCTGATTTCGTTTGCGGCGCTGCGCGAATTCGTGACGTTGACGCATACAAGCCGCAGCGACCATTGGGTGCTGCTCGGCATGTTCGGCATCATCATACCGTTTCAATACTGGCTGGTGTGGACCGCCTGGTACGGGCTCTTTGTCATCTTCATTCCGGTCTACTGCTTCCTGCTGATGCCGGCCATCACCGCGCTGCATGGCGACACCGAACGCTTTCTCGAGCGGATCGCCGCCCAGCAATGGGCGGTGATGATCTCGGTCTATTGCGTCAGCCACGTTCCGGCGCTGCTAACCCTCAATGTGCCAGGCTTCGAAGGCCGCAACCTGTTGCTGATCGCCTTCCTGATCATCGTCGTGCAAGGCAGCGACGTGCTGCAATACATCTTCGGCAAGCTGTTCGGAAAACACCGTTTTTCGCCGAACGTCTCGCCTTCGAAAACCTGGGAAGGCCTGATCGGCGGACTGGTGTCGGCGAGCCTGCTCGGCGCGCTGCTGTCGTTCGTGACGCCGTTCTCGCCGCTGCAGGCGGCAGCCGTGGCCTTCGTCGCCTGCTCGATGGGTTTTCTGGGTGGACTGGTCGCCTCGGCCATCAAGCGCGACCAGGGCGTCAAGGACTGGGGCCATCTGATCGAAGGTCATGGCGGCATGATGGACCGCACCGACAGCCTGGTCTTCGCTGCCCCGGTCTTCTTTCACATCGTGCGCTATTTCTGGACGGTGTGAGCGCCTGTTTGGAAACTCTACGCTGGGTCGGCTGAGCGCCAGACGCTTGACGGCGTAGGTGCGGCAGTCTCTTGTCCCGACAGGCTCGGCCGGCAAAAGAGGTGCCACATGGAAAAGATCATACTGGACTGCGACCCTGGGCATGATGACGCTATCGCCATCCTGCTGGCGGCAGGCAATCCACGGATCGATCTCCTCGGCATCACCACGGTGTCGGGCAACCACAATGTCGAAAACACCACGCGCAATGCCCTTTCGGTATGCACCGCCTACGGCATCAAGGTGCCGGTGGCGAAGGGCTCTCCCGGTCCGCTCCTCATCGATCAGGTGCTGGCCATCGAGATCCATGGCGAAACCGGGCTCGACGGCCCCGTACTGCCGCCCGCCTCGTTCGAACTCGACAAGCGCCATGCCGTCGACTTCATCATCGACACAGTCATGACGCATGAGCCGAAGACGATCACGCTGGTGCCGGTCGGTCCGTACACCAACATTGCACTTGCCGTGCGCAAGGACCCCCGCATCGTCGAGCGGGTGAAAGGGGTCGTCGCGATGGGGGGAAGTTATACCAGAGGCAACATCACGCCGGCGGCGGAGTTCAACGTCTATGCCGACCCGGAAGCCGCCGACGTGGTGTTCCGGGCCAACTGGGACGTCACCATGGTGGGGCTCGATCTCACGCACCAGGCGCTGGCCACCAAGGGACTTCAGGACAGGGTGCGCGCCGTCGGCGGCCCGATGGCCAAGTTCATCCTCGATATCTGGGAGTTCATTGCGACCACGCATGGGGGCCTCCTGCAGATCGAGTATCCTGCCATCCATGACGCGTGCTGCGTCGCGGCGATGATCGACCCGACCGTCTTCACCACCGAGAAGGCCGACATCCGCGTCGAGCTTGCCGGCCGTTGGACCAAGGGCATGACGGTCTGCAATTTCGAGAAGATGGGTGGCATGCACCATTTCGGCGGCACGGCGAGCGAGCAGGTCGACTTCCGCCACACCGTTGCGATGAAGCTCGACCATCAAAAATTCTGCGATTTGATCGTGGATGCGCTGGAGCGGCTGACGAGGCAGAAGGGGTGACACACACCCTTCCTCCGGACAGTCGTCGTAGCGATATCGCTATCTTCGTCCGTGACGTCACGCGCCCCGTGTGATCCAGCGAACTCTTGCCCACCGCGATCAGAGCCGGTCGACTTGCCGGTGAGGGTTGCGAACGCGCGCAGGGCGGGGTCTGGACCCCGCCCTGGACAGTCTACAAGAGCTTACTTGCCGGCGAGCTGCTTGGCGTTCTCGGGCGTGATCGCGGTGGTGTCGACGGTGACGGTCGAATCCACCGATGAGGCACAATCGAGCAGGATCTTCTTCGACATCTCGATCGCTTCCTTGGCACCGGTCGGATAGGTGAAGGTCGCGGCCCAGTCGCCTTTCGCCACCGCCTCGATGCCGCCGGCAGGTCCCGGCAAGCCGTCGGTGCCGATGATCTTGACGTCCTTGCCGGCACCCTTGGCAGCGAGCAGCGCGCCAGCCGCCATCATGTCGTTCGAGGCATAGAGCACCTTGATGTCGGGGTGCGCCTGCAGCATGGCCGAGAAGGCGGTCTGGGCTTTGTCCGGCACCCAGTCGGCGGCTTGTTCGGCGACGACCTGGATCTTGGCATTCTCCTTGACGCCATCCTTGAAGCCGTTCAGCCGTTCGACTGCGGGCGTAGAGCTTGGCAGTCCTTCGAGCACGGCTGCTTCGCCACCATCGGGCAGCAAGGTCTTGGCGGTATACTTGCCCGCCTCGAGCGCGATCTTGTAATTGTCGCCGCCGATGAAGGCGGTGTAGTCCTTGCCGGGATCGCCGACCGTCTTGCGATCGAGTTCGATGACCGGGATGCCGGCATCCATGGCGCGTTTGACCGCCGGCGTCAGCGGTGCCGCCTCGAAGGGCGAGATCAACAGCAAATCGACCTTCTGGGTGATGAAATTGTCGACCTGCGAGGTCTGCGTGTTGACGTTGCCGGCGCCGTCGGCGATCTGCAGCGTGAAGCCCGGCACTTCCTTGGCCGCCGCGGTCAGCTCGTCATTGACGTGCTGACGATAGGGTTCGGCATTGTTGGCTTGCGAAAAGCCGATGATGAACTGGCCGTCCTTGGCGCAGGCCTTGACCATGGGATCGGCAGCCTGGGCGGCTCCCGCGATGCACAGGCCAGCGCCTGCCAGAAGCGCGGCCTTGAGGGCACGCCTTTGTCTTGTGGTTTTCATACTCACTCTCCTCCTCGTCGGGCCGGGGCCAGACCTTGGTTGACTTCGACTTCCTGCCGCCAACCTCCTAACGACCCAAACCCTCGCGGCGACGAACGAGGGATTGAAGCACTGCCGCCAGCACGATGATCGCGGCGGTCGCGAGCAGCTGCATGGCGGGGGTGATGTTGTTGAGCTGAAGGATGTTGGCGAGCGCGCCGAGCATAATGGTGCCGGCGACGGTGCCGACCATCGAGCCGGCGCCGCCGAACAGGCTGGTGCCGCCGATGACCACGGCGGCAATCGCGGTAAGCTCGTAGCCCATGCCGTCATTGGCACTGCCAAAATTGAACTGGCCGGCATGCACGATGCCGGCAAGTGCGGCGGCAAAGCCGGTGATGGCGTAGACCGATATCTTGACCATCGACACCGGCACGCCGGAAATACGCGCCGCGCGCTCGTTGCCGCCGACGGCAAAGACATAGCGGCCGAAACGTGTGGTGTTGAGCACGATCGTGGCGATCGCGGCAAAGACGATGAACACGATCGTCGCCACAGGCACGGTGTTGTCGAACAGCCGCTCACCCAGCACCGCGAACACCGGTGGCGCCAGCCCCGGCCCGTCGCCATAGGAAATGTTGATGTACTGATTGCCCGACACGACCAACGCCAGTCCGCGCGCCGCCTGCAGGCCGGCGAGCGTCACGATGAACGGCTCGAGCCGGAAGCGGCTGGAGATGGTGCCCTGGATGACGCCGAAGACGATGCCCATGACGAGCACCGCGAGGATGGTGGGGATGAGCCCGAAGCCGCCCGAGATCATCATCGATGCCGTGACGACGCTGGAGAGCCCGAGCACAGCGCCGACAGAAAGGTCGATGCCAGCGGTGATGATGACAAAGGTCATGCCAATGGCGATGATGCCGGTCTCGGACACGGCGCGAACGATGTTGGCGATGTTGTCGGGATTGAGGAACAAGATTTCGCCATGCCGCCGCGGCGAGAAGATGACGCCGCCGATCGCCACGACGACGAGGCCGATCAGGCTCTGGAAGCGCACTACCAAGGCTAGCGGATCACGATGCACCGGTGCTGCGGCCACCGGGCCGCTTGCCGCCGAAATCTTCTGCTCAGACATCAGGCCTCCCTGCCATTTGCCGCGTCAAGCACCGTGTGCTCGTCGACGCCGCCGATGAATTCCGCCACGTTGCGCCCTTGGCGCAGCACCACGATGCGGTCGCACAGGCCGATCAGCTCCGGCATCTCGCTGGAAGCGACCAGAATACCGAGGCCCTGTGCAGCCAGTTGCCGCAGCCGCGTGTAGATCTCACCCTTGGCGCCGACATCGACGCCGCGCGTCGGTTCGTCGAGCAGCAGCAGCCGGGGATTGCCGAGGATCTCCTTGGCGAGCACCACCTTCTGCTGATTGCCACCCGAAAGCGCGCCGACGGCGATGTCAGGATTCTTCGGCCTGATATCGAACTGGCCGAAGGACTGCTTCACCGCGTCCGCCTGCCGGCGCGCCGACATCAGCCCGAAGGGTGAGATGCGTCGGATCACCGACATGACCAGGTTGAGGCCCACCGCCATCCTCAGCATCAAGCCGCTGCCGCGCCGATCGTCGGTGACGAAGGCGATGCCGGCGTCGCGTGCGGCTTTGATGGAATCGAGCTTTACCGGGCGGCCGTCGACCGCGACATCACCCTCCCAGCGGCCGGTAAGGCCGGTGCCGTAGAGCGCGCTCAAGAGTTCGGTACGCCCTGCCCCCATGATGCCGGCCAACCCGACGATCTCACCCGCCTTGACGTCGAGTGAGATGCCTGTCGGCGGCTGCCATCCAGCGCTTTCATGGGCGAGCCTGAAGCTCGCATTGCGCAGGCTGAGCAGCGTCTTGCCAGCCTCCCTGGCGCGCTCGGGATAAAGCTCATCCAGCGGTCGCCCGACCAGAAGGCGCACCAGCTCGGCCTGCGGCGCATGTGGCTCGGTGACGCCGGCGACGCGACCGTCGCGCATCACCGTAACCCGGTCGGCGATCTGCGGCACCTCTTCCAGGCGATGCGAGATATAGACGATGCCGACGCCGCTGGCGGCGAGCTTGCGCATGATGTCGAAGAGCCTTTCGACCTCGCCCACCGTCAGCGCTGCCGTCGGCTCGTCCATGATCAGCACGCGCGAGGCGTAGGAAAGCGCCTTGACTATCGCCACCACCTGGCGCTGGCCGATCGACAAGTTCGCCACCATGCTGGCGGGATCGATGGCAAGCTCTATGGCTTCGAGCCGTTTGCGGGCCTCGCTGCGCATCGCCGGCACGTCAAGGAAGCCGCCCGGCCGCATCAGTTCGCGGCCGAGGAAGAGGTTGGCCGCCACGTCGAGCGTTGGCACCAGGTCGAGCTCCTGGAAAATGGTGGCGATGCCGGCCGCCTGCGCTTCACGCGGATTGTTGAAGCGCACTGGCTTGCCGTCGATCTGGATGGTGCCCTCGTCCGGCGCATAGACACCCGACAACAGATTCATGAGGGTCGACTTGCCGGCGCCGTTTTCGCCGAGCAGCGCATGGATCTCGCCGGGTTTGAGGTCGAAGTCGACGCCACGCAGCGCCTGGACGCCGCCAAAGCGCTTGACCGCGCCGGTGACCGACAGCAGCGGCGCACTCATGCCGGCCTCGCGCAGGATTGACGGACCTGCAGCGCGGCCTGCAGCCGCACCGCCTGCGGCTCCAAACCGGTGGATGCGATGCGGGCGCAGAGCAAGGCAGCCGCCTGTCGTCCGATCTCGGTACAGGGCTGCGCGACAAGCGTCAGGCGCGGCTCGAAGCAGTCTGCCCATTCGAAATCGTCGAAGCCTGCAAGCGAAAGGTCCGCCGGGATCGAAAGGCCTCGTTCGCGGATCGCCCGCACCGCTCCGATCGTCGTCATGTTGTTGCCGGTGACCAATGCCGTAGGTGGCGAAGGCAATGACAGGATAGCGTGGGTCGATGCCGTTGCGCCCGCCGTGTCGACGTTCTCCGGCGAGACATAGTGCGGCAGGCACTCGAGTCCATTGGCGGCCAGCGACTCGCGAAAGGCGTCGATGCGTTCGCGCGTCGTCGCCAGATCCGGCTGGCCGGCGATGTAGCCGATGCGCTTGTGGCCGAAAGAGGCGACGTGATCGATCAGCGCGCGCATCGACGACTGGTTCTCGACGCCGATCTGGTCGAAGCGGTCGTCGGCGAAGCGGTCGATGAGCACGCAGGGCAGCTTCTTCTCTGCCAGATAGTCGATGGCCCGCTGCGGCGCGCCCGACGGCGCCAGGATGACGCCGTCGACCCGCCGCTGGTGGAAGGCCCGCACCACCGAAAGCTCGCGGTCGGGATCCTCCTGCGTATCAGAGAGGAAGACCATGAGGCCAAGGCGCGCGCATTCGGCCTCCACCGCGCAGATGATGTCGGTGAAATAGGGGTTGGAAATCGCCGAGATCGCCAAGCCCACACTGTTGGTCGAGGCCACTTTCAACGATCGCGCCAGCTCGTTGGGCTGATAACCCATGGCGGCGATCGCATCATTGATGAGCTGCGCCTTCTGCGGCGAGACAAAGCGGGTGCGGTTGATAACATGCGAAACGGTCGAAACCGACACGCCTGCGCGGCGCGCGACCTCAGCCATTGTCGGCATGGTGACTCAAACGGAGTGCTGGCAAGCGCTCCTCCCTGATGATGCGTTCCAGTCCGCTCTCATTGGTCTTGGCGGATTTTGGGAAACAATAGGGCCATCGAAACGTTTGCGCAATCGCTTCGATAGCCTTTTCCGGCCCAATTCTCGTCGCCCCCAAAAGATGGGCGTCTTGCAGGATCGGCCGATCATCTTCGTTTCGACTTTGCTCGATGCGCATTCGATGAAACTGACCGGGGTATCCCTTGGCGCTGTCAAGCGACGCTCTGCTGAGGCTGTCCACTCAAGGCAACATTCCCGGCCCGCCGTGCCGCGATCCTTGCCGCGCCGATAGCTCGAGGCGGTGGCGATGCCTGCACAAGCAGACGACCAACTCAACCAAACATCGGAAAATTTTCAGAAACGAATCGGGATTTTTCGGCCCCGAAATCGCAAGACCATGCGGCTGGCGAAAAAGTCCGCACTGTTCAAGGAGAAGAAAAATGAGCATGTCAAAGACCAAGGTCCTCATTGCCGGTGCCGGGCCGACCGGGCTGACGCTCGCGCTCTGGTTGACGCGACTCGGCGTGCCGGTCCGCATCTTCGACAAGGCGTCCGGTCCAGGCGAAACCTCGCGTGCGCTGGCCGTCCAGGCACGGACGCTGGAGTTCCATCGGCAGATCGGCATCGTCGAGGACGTGCTCGCCGCCGGCGTGCGGATCGAACAGCTCACCGTGCACACGCCGGCCGGCATAGCAGCCAGGTTGCCGCTCACCCGACTTCGGCCGCGGCATCAGCCCCTACCCGTTCGCTTTCGCGTTGCCGCAGGACATCCACGAGCGCGTGCTGATCACGCACCTGGAACGTGCCGGCGTCGAGGTCGAGCGCGACACGGAGCTGGTCGCCTTGGAGGACAAGGGCGATGCTGTCGTCGTTACCTTGAATAGGGACGGCCGCACTGAAACGGTCAGTGCCGCCTACCTGGCCGGTTGCGATGGCGCTCGCAGCGCCGTGCGCCACGGGCTGAACATCGGCTTTCCCGGCGGCACCTACGAACAGTCCTTCTACGTCGCCGACGTCGACGGTCGCGGCGACGTCACACGCAATGGCATGGACACTGTCATCAGCTCCTATGGCTTCGCCATCGTCATGCCGGTCCGGCAATCGGGCTCCCTGCGTCTGATCGGCATCGTGCCGAAAGCGCATGAGGCCGACGAGTCGATCACCTTCGAGACGATCCGCGCCGATGTCGAGCGTGACACCGGCGTCAAGGTTCATCTGGTCAACTGGTTCTCGACCTACCGCGTGCATCATCGAGTCGCCGAGAATTTCCGCATCGGCCGGGTGTTCCTCGCCGGCGATGCCGGCCACATCCACAGCCCGGCCGGCGGCCAGGGCATGAATACCGGCATGGGCGATGCGGTTAACCTCGCCTGGAAACTCGCTGCAGTGGTGCAGGGGCGCGCCGACCAGCGCCTGCTCGACAGCTACGAGCCGGAGCGCATCGCCTTCGCCCGCAAGCTGATCGACAGCACCGACCAGGCGTTTCGGGTCGCCACCAGCCGCTCGCGGCTGGTCGGGCTGTTCCGCCGCTACCTGATGCCGAAGATCCTGCGCATAGTGCTCGGGACGACGGTGGGATCGCGCGCGTTTTTCGGGCTGATTTCGCAGACCCGCATCCGCTACCGCGAAAGTCCGATCAGCAGCGGCAAGGCCGGTAAGATCGAGGGTGGCGACCGCCTGCCCTATATCGCCGGCACCAGGGACGACAATTTCGAGCCGCTGCGATCGCTGGATTGGCAGGTGCATGTCTATGGCGAACTCAATGCCGAGTTCCGGGCGATGCTTGCGCCCGCCGGCATCCCAATCCATGCCTTCGCTTGGTCGGACATGGCCAAGGCCGCTGGCCTGCAGCGCGACGGCGCCTATCTGGTGAGGCCGGACGGCCATGTCGCGCTGGCCTCACCGGTCCAGGAAGCAGCCTCCTTCCAGCGGTACATCGCGGGCCTCGCCATCAGGCCTCGGATCGCCGAGCGCGCTCCCTATCGCATCTCAGGCACCATGCACAGCCTGGCTTGAATCCGCCAACGCAACGGCGTGCGCTTTCGCGCGTACTGAAAAGACGTTTCATCATGACCAAAATCAGGAGAGAGAAAATGCCTATAGAATCCGTGAATAAGATCAGCCTGATCGCCACGGCGGCCGCTATTGGCCTCGCCGTAGAGATCATCGGCAGCACCTTGCCGGCGCTGTCATTCATCAGCCAGGCCGAGGCGCGTATCGGTCAGCCCTGGACGCCCCGCAGTGCCGCAGGCGTGGCGCGGCGGACCACAGCATGGCGCGTGCTGAGACACACCACGGCTTGGGTCGCCACACTGCCGACAGGCTGCGTGCGCACCAAGGTCAACGGCTTCGATGTCTGGCGTTGCGGCGGCACATACTACCGTGCCTATCAGGGCCGCTATATCGTGGTGGTCGTCGATTGACCGGCCTCGGACGTGGTCTCGCCGAGTGCGAGTCTGACGCCTTCCGCAAGGTGCTCGGCGTCGACCTTGTTCTCGAATGGCACGCCGCGCAGCGCGTAGTCGATCGGCGAAAACGGATCGCCCGGCTCGATGAGGGCGATCTGCCGCCGCGCCCGCTCCATGTCGCCTATCTGGGCATAGCAGGCCGCCAGCCTGGTGCGTATCCAGGGCGCGGGACGCGTGGCTAACTCCAGCGCCTCCGCCGCCTGCCGGTATTCCCCCATCATGTAGAGTGCCAGAGCCCTGTCAAACTGGTACCAGTGCGGGTGCAAGGGATCGATGCGGATGCCGCGCGCCAGCCACGTCAGCGCATCCAGCGGCCGGCCGCGCATGGTGAGCAGCATGCCCATCTGCTCGATGCAGTCGGCATCGTAGGGATTGAGCTGCAGCGCGATGCGCATGTGATGCTCGGCCGCTTCATGGTCGCGCATATACAGCCTGATCAATGACTGCACACGGTGGCCGGTCGGCTGGTCCGGCGACAATGCCAGGCCCTTGTCGGCGAGATCGCGCGCATTTTCCAGCACTGCGTCGCTGGCGCGCCCGAATTCTCCATCCAGCGCCCGCGTCAGAGCGAGATAAGTGTAGGCCAGTCCATAGTTCGGATCCTTGGCGATTGCCGCCTCGAACAGAGCCTCCGCACCTTTCTGGTCGGTCTGGGCCGGGTCGCGCAACAGCGCAAAGCCGCGCAAAGCCAGTTCATAGGCGGCAAGGCTGGTGACCGGCTTGCGCGATGCCTGTTGCAGCCCTGCATTGGTGACCCGCGTAACCAGCCTGCCGACGATCTGCTCGACGACCTCCTGCTCGATGGCGAACAGGCCTGTGCCCTGCGACTGGTAGCGGTCGCCCCAGAGTTGGCTCGCAGTCGCGATATCGATCAGGTTCACGGCCGTTATCACTTGCTCGCCTTGGCGTCGCAGCGATCCTTCGACAAGATAATCGGCGCCGATGCGGGCGCGGATTTGAGACCACTCGTCGCGTCCGAAGGAGGCGAACGAAAAACTCGAATTGCGGGCGAGCACCGTGACCGTCCCAAAGCGCGCCAGGCCGTTGATGATATCCTCGGCAAAGCCGTCGACCACCGCCTCGTCGGCCGGATCACCGCTGTCGTTGCGAAAGCGTATCACGGCCACGACCGGTTGCGCCCCGATCTCCGGCGCGGTCTCGGCTTCAGCGGCGAGCATATAGCCGCGCTTGGATACAGTACGCACCATATCGTCGCCGAGCACCTTGCGGATTTCGCGGATCGACTGGGTCAGCGAATCCTCGGTGACGTAGACACCCGGCCATACGACATCCATCAGTTCCGATTTCGGAACGACGCGGCCCATGTTGCGGGCAAGGTGCGAAAGCAGCGCGTAGGCCTTCGGGCGCAGGAACAGCGGCTCGTTGACGCCACGCAACGTTCCCCTGTCTAGGTCGAGAGTGTATCCGCCGAACCGGAAAAGCTGACCGGCAGTCGCCGTCGTCATTGGGACCCCTCCCCGGACACTGCACATCATGCCGCGTCGAACCCACATCAACGCGGCACGGGATTTGGTGCATTATTGCCCAGTGCGCAATTTCAATCAAACTGGCCGCTTGGAGAGACAGCAAGATGATCTGGCCAACGCGGGAAGGAACTCGATGAATCCGACGGAAAAAGCGCTGTGGTTCGTCGAGAGCCATCTGCCCGAGGCGGTCTCGCTCGACGATATCGCCCAAAGCAGTGGCGTGTCGCGCTTTCATGTGACGCGGGCTTTCGGGGCCGCCACCGGCCGCTCGGTGATGGGCTACATGCGCGCACGCCGGCTGACCGAAGCGGCGCGCAAGCTGGCCCGCGGGGCGCCCGACATCCTCTCGCTCGCGCTCGACGCCGGCTACAACTCGCATGAGGCTTTCACCCGCGCCTTCCGCGACCAGTTCGGCACCACGCCGGAACTGGTGCGCGCGCGAGGCACGCTCGACAACCTCGATCTCGTGGAGCCGATCCTGATGGACCAGTCCTTCCTTGCCCACCTCGAACCACCGCGCTTCGAAACCAGCCGGCCGTTCCTGATCGCCGGCCTCGGCGAACGCTACAGCTGCGAATCGAGCGCCGCCATTCCCATGCAGTGGCAACGTTTCGGTCCCTATATCGGCAACATTCCGGGCGAGACCAGCGACGTCGCCTACGGCGTCTGCGTCAACGGCGACGATGCCGGCAATTTCGACTACATCGCCGGCGTCGAAGTGTCGGATTTTTCCGACCTGCCGAAGGAGCTCAGCCGGGTGCGCGTGCCAGCGCACAAATATGCCGTCTTTGCCCATCGCGAGCACATCTCGACCATCCGCCGGACCGTCAACACGATCTGGAACAAATGGCTGCCGGCCTCCGGTCACGAGATCGCGGATGCTCCCGAATTCGAGCGCTACGGCCCCGAATTCGATCCGCGCAGCGGCAATGGCGGGCTGGAGATCTGGATACCGATCAAAGCGTAGTCAGGATTACATCATCGGCAGTGCCGGCCAGCGATCGGTTATCCTGCCACCGGAGAACACCGCGATCGATCCGAACTGCTGCAGCACCGCCTCGCTCTGCGTCGGGCGCAGGAAGGCGTAGTCGCTAGGCCCTGCGGTCGCGTCAGCCGGCAGACCCATGAATTGCTGGTTCGAGGAGAGGCCGAGCAGGCTGTTCGTCTTCATGCCTTCGGGAAAGGCCGGCTCGGCCATCCACTTGCCGCCATAGAGATAGCAGCCCTTGCGTGGAAAGCGGCCGAGCGCCTGCAGCAGGCGGGTGACGGCCGGCGGGCCGGGCAGCTTCGGCTCTACCACTTTCAGGATCGGCGTCGCGATAAAGGCCGCCGGCTGGAAGCCTTCGAGGCCGGGCGTATCGAAATCGCTCGGCAGCACAAAGGCCGAGCCCATCGACACCTCGTTGGCAGCGCTGCGATGGTGTAGCAGCGCGGTCTTGCTGCCGCCGATGTTGAGGATGCGGCGCTGGTCGGCGCCGAGGCACGCGACGAAGGCGGTGGCCCGTTCCGAAGCTTTCGCCAACGCCTTGGCCGGCCCGCCGAACAGGCCGGGGATGAGCGGCGCATGCGCCTCGTAAGCCATGACGCCTTCGCAATGCAGCCGTTGGTGAGCCGGCAGCGCGCCTAATGCTTTCGATAAGGCCTCCGGGCTGGCAAAGCCGCCGCGATGCAGCCCGACATCGATCTCGAAGGCGATGCGCAGCTCGACGCCGAGTTCGTCCGCGAGTGCGCCATACTCGGCCAGCCTCTCCTGGGTATCGATCAGCCAGCAGACACGCGACCAGTCGGCGTCCCCTTTCACCAGTGCCGCCCTTGCCGCTTCGACCGGCATCGGCTTGCCATAGAGCAGATCGGCATCTGGAAATGCCTTCAACACCGCTCCGCTGATCGGCGGATGGAAAGTCATGAATCGATTGGTGCCTAGAGCCTTGCCGATGTGTGACAGCAGCGGCAGGCAAGCGAGCGACTTGTCGACCAGCCGCACGGCAAGGCCGGCGTCAAGCCTCTCTTTCACCAGGACAATGTTGCGGTCCAGCCGATCGCGATCAAGCAGCAGACAGGGCTGGAAGATACCGGCTTGCTTCAACGCGTCCGAAAGAGCGACGAAATAGGCGCTCATTGGTCGATGCCGAACAGGCCGGCCATGTATGGCGAGATGAGTCGGTTTTGCGGGTCGATGTCGCGGCGGACCGCCATGGCGTCGTCCCAGCGCGGATAGAGCTTTTTCAAGTCCGCCGCCTTCAGGCTGTGCATCTTGCCCCAATGCGGCCTGCCGCCATACTTGCGGAAGATCGGCTCGGCCGCCCTCATGAACGGCAGCGGATCGCTTGCCGCGTCATGGTGGATGGCGATCGAGCAGGTCAGCCTGTTGTGGAATGGCGAAAGCCAAAACTGATCCGGTGCGACGGAGCGAACTTCCATCGGGAAATAGACCTCGGAAAAACGCTGTTCCGTCAGTTCGATGATCTCGGCCAGCGCCTTCGGCCCCTCCTCGAACGGCAGATGATATTCCATCTCGTTGAACTTGGTCTGCCGGTCGCTGGCATAGACGTTGAGCCAGTCCTGCACATAATCCTCGGCAGGCACTTTCGCGACGGCGCCGCGGATCAGCCGGCGGCGGAGCGACGGCAGCCAGGCGAGCCCGGTGCGCAGCCGGCGCAGCGTCCTCAACCCGCCCTCGTCATCCTCGGTCGGGCGCGTGGTGGTCGCCGCGGTGCTGAAATCGCTGGCGATGAACTGCGCATAGCCGGAAAACGGAATGTAGTAGAATTCGGCCGAACGATGCGCGGCCATCATCGTTTCGAAATCGCGCAGCATGTCGGCGATCGGCAGCACCCATTTGCGGCGGCGCAGCCGGTAGGTCGCAATGTTGTTCAGCGTCACCTCGGTCATCACGCCGAAGGCGCCAAGTGCGACGCCGGCCGCATGGATCATCTCCTGATCCCCTGCCCGCTTGAAGTCGCGGAGTTTGCCAAGCCCGTCGACGATCTGCACTGTTTCAAGCTGCGTGTGGTAGGCGCCGAGCGTCGGTCCAGAGCCATGCGTGGCGGTGCCGAGCGCGCCACCGATCGCCTGGCGGTCGATGTCGCCCATATTGGGCAGGCCCTGGCCGATGCCTTGCAGGATGTGCATGAGCGGGCCGAGCCGGGTCCCTGCCCGCACGCGTGCCTGATGCTTTTCGGCGTTGTGCGAGACCAGCCCTTCCAGTCTCTCCAAGGACAGGATCGTGCCCTCGGATTTTACCAGCGGCGTAAAGGAATGGCCGGCTCCGACGACGCGGACCGGACCGGGTGCGGTGCGAACGAGATCACCGAGTTCGCCGGCGTCAGTTGGGGTGGCAATCAGCTGCGGTTCAGCGCTGACGTAGCCGGACCAGTTGCTCCAGGTGTTCGACATGTTGCCTCCTCAGGCAACGGCGCGGCGACGCCGCGACACGAGGATGAACAGGCCGAGCAGCGCCGCGCTGGCAATGGCGCTGGTGGCGGCGAATTCCGGCACCGGGCGAAAATCCTTGCCGTCGATGAGCAGCGACGCCGCGACCGGCCCTATCGCCAGGCCAAAAAGCTGCGCCGCCGGCACCAGCAGCACGGCGGTGCGCGTCTCATCGGCGGTGATCGCCAGCCGGATCTGGTAAGGCACGATGAACAAGAGGATGAAGCCCATGATCAAGGCGGCAACCCAGAATGTGATGAGGTCAGGTCCGCTGGCGAGGACCAGGGAGCTGACAAACGCGACGGCACCGATCGCCGCAATGGCAAGGCGGTAGTCGATGCGCGCCTCGAACACGGTCGCCGTCATCGCACCCAGGACCTGAACCGCGAGGCTGGCCGAGACGATCAGGCCAACGGTGCGGCCATCGATGCCGTATTGTGCGCCAAGCGGCTCCAGAAAGGCCCACACCGCGCCGAAGAACATGAAGTAGCAGAAGACCGACAGCAGGGCGGTCATCGAAGGGACCGTCAGCACATTGGCCAGATTCTCTTCCTTGGGCAGATCGGCATAGTCAGTGGGAACGGTGAAGGCGACCGCCAGCGAGGCAACGCAGACGATGGCGAGAACGATGAAGCCGCCCGCCGACCCGGCTGCCGGGATGACATAGAGCGCCAGCAGCAGGGCAAGCGCGCATTGCGCCAGCGTTTGCATGGTGACGAAATAGCCACCGATGCGCTCGGCCCGCCGTGAGCGGGCAATGAGTTCGGTGGCGACCGCCACCAGGCCGCCCTCGGCCAGCCCGGCCAGGGCGCGAACCGCAATCAGCATGTTGGCGCCGGCGGCATAGGCCGTCCAAACATTCGCCATCGCCAGCAGGAGCAGAAGGGCCGCACTTTTCCAGCGCATGTTGTGGGCCGAAAGCAGCATCGCCACGATTGCCGAGCCGATAGCAATGGCGATCATCTCGGCGGTGGCGACCAGCGCCAGCTCATCGCCGCTGACATGGCCCTCGGTGAAAAGGGCGCCGAGCAGCACCGGCTGCAGTCCGAGGATGAGCAGGCCGACCGAACCGATCCACAGCGCCGAGGCAAGCTGCCGGCCGGTCGGATTGCCGACCAGCCAGTCGCCGCTTCCGGTGTGCCCGGTATCTGTCGAAGTCAAAGGCGTCTCCCAACGTCCTTGCCGTGCGGCAAAAAAACTGACAACCTGTCAGCATTTCAGAAACTGATACTTGATCATATTTTTTGTCAATCAGAATTTGGAAACTCGTGCGAAAGACCCGTGCATGATGGAAGCAACGCGAACGGCCACCGAACCCAGGCGCAAACCCAAGCAGGAGCGCAGCCGCGAGCGCATTGACGCGATCCTGTCGACAACCATGCGGCTGATCGGCGAAAAGGGCATCGACGCCGTGACAATGAAGGAGGTCGGCATGCTGGCGGGCGGACCGATCGCCACCGTCTACCATTACTTCCCCAACAAGTCGGCGATCCTGGCAATGCTCTACGAGCGGTTTTCCGAGGTCAGCCGCACGCGGCTGACAGCGATCATCAGCGACATCCGCGAGGCCAAGGACGTGATCGTGGCGGCCGACCGGCTGCTTGACGACTATCACAGCCGTGTCGCCGGCGATCCGGCCATCCAGGATTTGCAGAACGCCATCCAAGCCGACAAGGCGCTCAAGAATCTCGACATCGCCGAAACCCGGCATCAAGCCAAGATGTTCTGCGACCGCGTCAGTCCCCTGCTCGCCCCCGAGAAGCGCGAGCAGTTCGAACGCATCGTTCTGCTGATCTTCCAGCTAGCCGGTGGTGTGGTGCGCCTGGCACTTGCCGAGGGCGAAGCGGAAAGTCGGCAAACCATCGAGGATTACCGGTCGATCATCCACACTCAGTTGCGGCTCTTTCTC
This sequence comes from Mesorhizobium sp. P2_E6, assembly GCF_056403835.1. Classification (NCBI taxonomy): domain Bacteria; kingdom Pseudomonadati; phylum Pseudomonadota; class Alphaproteobacteria; order Hyphomicrobiales; family Phyllobacteriaceae; genus Mesorhizobium; species Mesorhizobium sp. P2_E6. The sequence goes on along the minus strand of NZ_JBFUEQ010000012.1, from coordinate 154,180 downwards.
TAGCCGCCGCCTCATGCGAATTTCGCGTGTTTCGACAGCGTGTCGCGCCTTGACTCTGGCAGGCCGGCGGCCTATTTCAGCGCCACGTTAGCACTCGCCATTGGTGAGTGCTAACCATATGTCCGGCGTCGCCGGACGGAGGAACTGTTCTCACCGTTCTCATCGAGGAAGAAAAAATGGCAAAGTCGAAGTTCCGCCCGCTTCATGACCGCGTGGTCGTTCGCCGGGTCGAATCCGAATCCAAGACCGCCGGCGGGATCATCATCCCCGATACGGCAAAGGAAAAGCCGCAGGAAGGCGAGATCATCGCTGTCGGCTCCGGCGCTCGTGACGAAGCCGGCAAGCTTGTCCCGCTGGACGTCAAGGCCGGCGACCGCATCCTGTTCGGCAAGTGGTCGGGCACCGAAGTCAAGCTCAATGGCGAAGACCTTCTGATCATGAAGGAATCCGACATCATGGGCATCATCGGCTGATATCAGCACTTTCCGTCAACTGAATTCCCGGGCTCAATCCAAGCCCTTGCCAGGAGTTAAAAATGGCTGCCAAAGACGTAAAATTCTCCCGTGATGCCCGCGAGCGCATGCTGCGCGGCGTCAACATCCTCGCCGACGCGGTGAAGGTCACTCTCGGCCCCAAGGGCCGCAACGTCGTCATCGACAAGTCGTTCGGCGCCCCGCGCATCACTAAGGACGGCGTCACCGTCGCCAAGGAAATCGAGCTCGAGGACAAGTTCGAAAACATGGGCGCGCAGATGGTCCGCGAAGTTGCTTCGAAGACCAACGACATCGCCGGCGACGGCACCACGACCGCGACCGTTCTGGCGCAGTCGATCGTCCAGGAAGGCCACAAGTCGGTTGCCGCCGGCATGAACCCGATGGACCTGAAGCGCGGCATCGATCTGGCCGTGACCGAAGTCGTCGCGGCGCTCGGCAAGGCTGCCAAGAAGATCAAGACCTCCGAGGAAGTTGCTCAGGTCGGCACGATCTCGGCCAATGGCGACGAGTCGGTCGGCAAGATGATCGCGGAAGCGATGCAGAAGGTCGGCAACGAGGGCGTCATCACGGTCGAGGAAGCCAAGACCGCCGAGACCGAACTCGAAGTCGTCGAAGGCATGCAGTTCGACCGCGGCTACCTCAGCCCCTACTTCGTCACCAACGCCGACAAGATGGTTGCCGAGCTCGAGGACGTCTACATCCTCCTGCACGAGAAGAAGCTCTCCAACCTTCAGGCCATGCTGCCGGTTCTCGAAGCCGTCGTGCAGACCTCGAAGCCACTGCTCATCATCTCGGAAGACGTCGAAGGCGAGGCTCTGGCCACGCTGGTCGTCAACAAGCTGCGTGGCGGCCTGAAGATCGCCGCCGTCAAGGCGCCGGGCTTCGGTGATCGCCGCAAGGCCATGCTGGAAGACATCGCCATCCTCACCGGTGGCCAGGTCATTTCGGAAGACCTCGGCATCAAGCTCGAGAACGTCGGCCTCAACATGCTCGGCCGCGCCAAGAAGGTGTCGATCTCCAAGGAGAACACCACCATCGTCGACGGCGCCGGCAAGAAGGCCGAGATCCAGGGCCGCGTCGCCCAGATCAAGCAGCAGATCGAAGAGACCACCTCGGACTACGACAAGGAGAAGCTGCAGGAACGTCTCGCGAAGCTCGCGGGCGGCGTTGCGGTGATCCGCGTCGGCGGTGCGACGGAAGTCGAAGTCAAGGAAAAGAAGGATCGCGTCGATGACGCCCTCAACGCGACCCGCGCGGCCGTGGAAGAAGGCATCGTTGCAGGCGGCGGCGTCGCCCTGCTGCGCGCTTCGGCCAACATCAAGGCCACCGGCGCCAATGCCGACCAGGCCGCTGGCATCAACATCGTTCGTCGTGCACTGCAGGCTCCGGCCCGCCAGATCGCGGCCAACGCCGGTGCGGAAGCATCGATCGTTGCCGGCAAGATCCTCGAGAACAAGGGCGCGACCTTCGGCTACAACGCCCAGACCGGCGAGTATGGCGACATGATCGCCATGGGTATCGTCGATCCGGTCAAGGTCGTGCGTACGGCTCTCCAGGACGCGGCCTCGGTCGCCGGCCTGCTCGTCACCACCGAAGCCATGATCGCGGAGGCTCCGAAGAAGGAGTCGGCTGGCGGCGGCATGCCTGGCGGCATGGGCGGCGGCGGCATGGGCGGCATGGGCGGCATGGACTTCTAAGAAGTCCATAAAGCACGCCCATGAATCCAAGTTGCTCAAGCCCGCAAGCGGGCTTGAGTGGCGGCATGGACTTCTAATCCAGCCCCTATCAACCTTCAGATACGGAAAGGGCGCCGAAAGGCGCCCTTTCTGTTTGCGTGTACCTTAAATCGTCGCGCCTTGACCGGCCCTCAGACCGCGGCATCCGCGCGTCGCCGTGCCTCTCCAGCCAGCACCGCGCCTTCAATCAGTGCCGCGACTTCGTCGGCGACCGCCTGCAACGGGGCGCGGTCGCGGGTGGCGCGCGCGATCACCATCAGCCCTTCCAGCGACGATTCGACCAGCAGCGCCAAAGCATGCGCGCGGCGCTCGGGCACCCCTGCCCTGACGAAGGCCTCTCGCAGCAAGCCGATCCATTGCTCGAAGGCCGATCTGCACAATTCGGCCAGCTCCGGCACATCGACCGGTGAATCCAACACCACGGGTGCGATCGGGCAGCCGAGCGTGAATTGGTTCTCCTCGAGCATGTGTCCGACCTCCTGGTAGATATGGTGGACGGCCACTGCCGGATCCTGCTCGGCGGCCAATGCCGCGCCCAGCCTTTGCGTCACCTTGTCGACGCTGTCACGCGTCACCTCGATGACCAGTTGGTCCTTGCCGCCGGGAAAGTGGAAGTAGAGCGAGCCGCGCGGCGCACCGCTGGCGCTCAAAATGTCATTGAGCGAGGTGCCGTGATAGCCACGCTGCCTGAGCAGCAGCGCTGTCGTCTCGAGTATGCGGGTGCGGGTGTCGTTGGCCATGTCAACCTCTGTCAGTAGCAATCATTATAGGCCTTGCATCAAATATGACAATCGGTCTACATAATATGTAGATCAGTCTACATATTATGGGAAAAGCAGACATGCACGCCTATCGTCTTGAAGGATCCGGCGGGACGGAATGCCTGGTGATGCGCGACGAAGCGCGCCCGGAGCCGAAACCGGATGAGATCGTCGTGCGCGTTCGCGCCACCTCGCTCAACCGACGCGACACGATGATCCTCAACGGCACCTATCCGCTGACGCCGCGCCAGGGCGTCGTTCCCCTGAGCGACGGGGCTGGCGAGATCGTCGCCATCGGCGATGCCGTCACCCGCTTTGCCGTTGGCGATCGCGTCACCGGCAGTTATTTCGCCCGCTGGATCGACGGCCGCATCAACGCCGGCCTCATCGACCAGCTCGGCTGCACGCTTGACGGCATGCTGGCCGAGTATGCCGTTCTCGACGAGCAATGGGCCGTGCGCCTGCCAGATCATCTCGACTGGCATGAAGCAGCAACGCTGACCTGCGCCGGCCTGACCGCCTGGAATGCGGTGACCGGCGCCGGAATTCCGAAGCCTGGCCAGTGGGTTCTGGTCATAGGCTCGGGCGGCGTCTCGCTGTTTGCGCTACAGTTCGCCAAGCTGCTCGGCTGCCGCGTCGTCGCCGTCACCTCACGTGGCGAGAAGGCCGAGAGGCTGCGGATGCTGGGCGCCGACCTTGTGATCTCGACTTCGGAGATGCCCGAATGGGGTGCGACTGTCCGCGACCAGACAGGCGGCATCGACCTCGTTGTCGAAACCGGCGGCCCGGCGACATTCGCGCAATCGCTGATCGCCAGCACGCTCTACGGGCACATCGTGCTGCTGACGCTGCAGGACCAGCAAGGCAGGTCAATCGAGATGCCGGCAGCGCTCTACCAGCGTAGCCTCGCCACCATCAGCCGCCTGTTCGTCGGCAGCCGGACCAATCTCGAAGCCATGCTGCGCGCTGTCTCACATCACCGGCTGCGGCCCGTCATCGACAAGGTCTTTGCCTTCACCGAAGCCGGTGATGCGTACCGCTATTTCCAGCAGGGCGACGTCTTCGGAAAAGTGGTCGTCGACGGCGCCTGACCCATCCATTTCTCGGAACCAAGGAGTGCAGACAATGACAATTCGTGAAGCTTCGGCCGAGTGGCAAGGCACGCTGAAGGAAGGCTCAGGACGGCTACGGCTCGGCAGCGGTGTGTTCGAAGGCGCTTATTCCTTTCCGTCGCGTTTCGAAAACGGTCCGGGCACGAACCCGGAGGAACTGATCGCGGCAGCGCATGCCGGCTGCTTCTCGATGGCTTTGAGCGCCATACTGGGCGGCGCCAAGTACATCCCGACAAGCATCAACACGATCGCAAAGGTGCATCTCGGCGCAACCGCTGCCGGGCCGACGATCACCCGCATCGAAATTGAGACCCAAGCCGAGATCCCGGGCATTGCCCCGGACGAATTCCAGAACCTTGCGGAAACGGCGAAAGCGGCATGCCTTGTGTCGCGCGCCCTGGCCGGCGTGGCAACCATCACGCTGAAAGCCGAGCTCGTCGCGACCGCCGCCACGCAACAATGAAATCAGGAGGATGATATGAAACAGGACAGCATCGTGACCGTTCATCCGGACGAACAGTCCAGGCAGACAGCTGAAATCATGCAGCGCTTCAACGACGTGTTCCAGCTTCATGATCCGTCGGCACTGCCAGGCCTGGTCGCCGAACACTGCGTGATCGAAAACACTGTGCCGGCACCGGACGGCGCCCGTCATGTCGGTCGGGAGGCGTGCGTCCAGCTGTGGTCGACGATCGCCACCCAGCCCGGCACGCGATTCGACCTCGAGGAGACATTCATTGCGGGCGAACGGGCGACGATCCGTTGGCGCTATTGGCTCGCCGATGGCAACTCCATCCGCGGCGTCAATCTGATGCACGTCGAGGGCGGGCTGATCGTCGAAGCGATGGGGTACGTCAAGGGATAGCCGCCCTTGGCCACTCGGCGCTAGCGATCTGCCAACGCCAGTTTTGCGCCGAGCATGACAAAGGCGCCGGCGAAGGTCCGGCGCATCCAGGTCAGCACCATCGGCCGCGACACGACATGGCTGCGGATCGAGGCGGCGAAGATGCCGTAGCCGACGAAAACAACGAAGGTCAAAAGCATGAAGACGGAGCTGAGCTCCAGCATCTTCGACAGCGCATTGGGTTCGGTGGTGCTGACGAATTGCGGCAGGAAGGCGAAGAAGAAGATCGACAGTTTCGGATTGAGCACGTTGACGAGGACGCCGGTCGCAATCACCTTGCCGGCCGAGCGCGGCGTCACATCCTGCTCGACGCTCAGGCCACCCTTCTCCTTCAGCGTGTTCCAGGCCATATAGAGCAGATAGGCGACGCCGAGATATTTCAGCGTCTCGAAGGCAACCGCGCTGGTGTGCAGCAGCGCCGCAAGGCCGGTGATGGCGGCCGCCATGTGCGGAATGATGCCGAGCGTACAGCCGAAGGCGGCGATGATCGAGGCGCGCGCGCCACGCGAAAGGCCGGCGCTCAGCGTGTAGAGAACACCGGTGCCGGGCGAAGCCACGACGATCAGCGACGTCAACAGAAATTCGATGCTCACGGTGGTTTCCTCCGGCGCCCTGCCCTGTCGCAGCGTAGCCAGCAAGGAGGTTACACACAAGCCGCCGGTAGTCGGCGCCGGTGTGTGTCGTCCAAAAGCGCGCAGCGGTTTTGCGACAACCTGCGCGAAAAAAGGACTTTAAGACGTCGGTAATCCGTGCGCGCGGCGCGCCATCAGGCAATCGTCGTCGCCCGGCATGCAGGCGCGGCAGACATCCGGGCGAACTTCGTAGATCCCGCAAGCGGTCGACTTGCCGATCTCGCCGGAGAGCGCTGAGCAGCGCACACCGTCGCAGCGCATGCCGGACAAGTTGGCCGCCACATATTTTTCCGGGATGCGGTCGAGCTGGGCGTCATCCTCGGTGGAAAAGCGCGGCCACTCCGCCGAATAGGAACAGCAGGCGCCGCAGCTCTGGCAGTCGAAGACAGGGCCGGTGCTGCGTTGCGACGACGAAAGACTTGCAGCGGCCGCGAAGGCGAACAGTCCCGGCTCGGCAGGGTTGTGATCGGCGTCTTGCGGCAAGGTGTTATTTCTTCTTGCCTGTCTTGCCCTTTGGCGCATCCACCGGCGACTTGAACAGATCGGTCGCGGCTTCGCCGGCTTTCGGCGCCGCAACCGGCTTGGCCGGTTTTGCAGCAGCTGGCGTTGCAGGCTGGTCCTTGGCGGAGAATTTTATGGCCATGTCAGTCCTCGTCGGCGAAACGCGATGATAGAGCGCGCGGATTGCGCAAGCGGCCGATCAGCGCCGAAACCGCCGTGATGTTCATTTCCTCGGGCGACCAGTTCTTCACCGCCTCGATGTGGTGGGGCGCCAGTTCGCGATGCGTGCTGCCGCTGTAGGCGGCATCCTGATAAGTCACCCGCTCATGCGTCTTGGTGTCTTCGCGGACATACTCGATTAGGTAGTTCGGGCACTCAGCCCGGCCACGCACGCCGACGCGCACCTGGGCGTCGCCATGGGCACGCTTGCAGCGTTCGAGTTTTTCCAGCACGCGCCGGACATATTCGACCGGCTTGTCGAGGCCTTCGACCATGTCGGCAATGGTCGCATCGGTCGCGATCGGAGTAGGCGGGACGCGCTTGGTGGCCATCAGCGTTTTCCGACTCGTTTCGGCAAAGCGGCGAGAGCCGCGGCCGCGGCCATCTCATCGGCCTCCTTCTCCAGGCGCTGTTCGCGTAGCCGCGCGGTCTTGGCTTCCCGCGCCTCGCTGACGGCATCGCGCTCGGAAATGATGCGGTTGAGTGACATCGACTGGGTCTGCGTCTTGCTGAACAGGGACACGGCCTGATCAGGGGCTGTCTTCGAATTGGCGGTCAAAATCTTTCTCCTGTCAGGAGCTGGTGCAAACATGGCGAGACCGGGTCTTCGGTCAGGACCACGCGCAAAGCAATACGGCAGCGGACTCAAATTGCTGGAGCGTCCCTTAGCACGTTCAGGCCGACGCGCAGTGCACTTTCGGCGGCAAGACGCGCAAAATGAAAAAGGCCAGGCACCGCCTGACCTCCCCATGAGAGCGCCGCGCATCCAGTGACATCCAGAAGGATGCACAGGTGACATCCAGAAGGATGCACCAGGGATGCAAGGCAACGCCCTTCACATGCGCATGCCGTAGAAACTCAAGTCTCCGCGGCCAAGCGCCCGAATTCGCCATTCACCGGTGCCAGTACATCCGTGGTCACCGGGAAGGCTGAATTCTGTTTTCAGGCCGCCTTCAACTGGTCGGCGGACATCTTGCCCGACTTGTTGTCGCGGACCATCTCGTAGCCGAGCTTCTGGCCCTCGACGATGTCGCGCATGCCGGCGCGCTCTACGGCCGAGATGTGGACAAAAACGTCGGCCGAGCCGTCGTCAGGCTGAATAAAACCAAAACCCTTGGTGGCGTTGAACCATTTAACTGTGCCGGTGCTCATGACGAACCCTTTCCATGGCAAATATTCGTTAATCGCGGTGCGAATGCACAACGATTTTTGTCTCGATTTTTGATGGGGAAGTTCGTCAAAGGCGCGCATGCGTGCGCGGATAACAAAAGTCGGTCAAACAAATATCGACGAAATTCTTGTAGGCTTCTTTTTGCCCCGTGTCAATTTCTGGTTTAGCCGCCACCGAGATCAGGCGCAAAGTTGTCCGGCGAGAAGGAAACGAAACGCCGCCGCTCCAAAAAACCGCAACCTACCGGGAACCAGATCGGCGCCGGTGCATTTTAGGTGTGTCGTCAGCAGTTCATGAGAGCAATCGAAGGAAAGGTTGACGGCAAAAGACGCCTCCCGCGCGATAAAAGGCGCGAGGGGCGTTTTTGTTTTTGCCTCACATCACGGCGGTCATCATCGGCAGGATCTCGTATCGAAAGCCCAACCCGGAACGAACCGTCGGGTCCGCCTCGGTCAGCGCCCGGACGGCGGCCTCATCGACGGCACGCACGATACCGAGCCCCCAGGGACCGGCAGGATCTGCGACCGGCCCAAACAGGATGACACCCCCCTCACCCAATTTGCCGCGCAGATAATCCGAGTGCTGCTTCATCAGTGTTTTTTCTGCATCGGTCAGGGTGAAGGCAAAGTCGGGCCGGGGCGGGATCAGCCGGCAGTGGAACACGCCTTGCGGCTTGCTGCCGGCTTCATCGGTGAGGAAAGTGGTCAGCCAGCCGAGCACGCGCTCCCAGCCGGAGCCGTGATCGCGGCATGCGCCTTGACGGACGCCAAACCCTTCATGACGTAAGGTCAGCCGCGTTCCGGCACCCACCGCCTCGAGCATGTAGGTCACGGTGGTGACGTTGTCGCCGTCCCATGGCGCTTTCCACGTCAGCACCAGAAGGTGCGGCGGCTCCACCCTGAGATACTCGCCCTGGACATGAAAGTCCTGGCCGTCGGCCCCCTTGCCTTCCGATCGCCACGCCCCGCCCGGCCGCAAGTCGGCGGTATGTCTCGTCGTCCGGTAAAGTTCGTCCGACCCCCACCAGAGCGGTATCTGGTCGTCCGCCGTCAACGCGCGAAACACTCGCTCGGGCGGCACCGCGATCGTTACCGTGGCGAGAATCGTGCCCGCCGACACATCGGCGATGGCGCGCGGTCTGTCGTTGTTGGCCATCATTCATTCTCCAGGTAGGATTTCAGGTTGCCGAGGCTCGCTTGCCAGAAATCGCGATATGGCAAGATCCAGTCGGCCACGTCCTTCAACTCCGCCGGTTCCAGCCGGTAGAGCCGCTCGCGGCCATACTTCTGTTCGGAGACGACCCGCAGCTCGCGCAGGACCCTGAGATGCTTGGAGATCGCTGGCCGGCTCTGCGAAAAGGCCGAGGCGAGTTCGTTGACCGGCGCCGGTCCCTGCCGCAAGCGGTCGAGGATCGCGCGCCGAGTCGGATCGGCAATTGCGCGGAAAACGGAACGGTCGGGGTCAGCCTGCGGCATAATACGTATCCATTTGGTTACGTATTATGCCGAATTGCCCTTCCGGTCAATTCCCGCCGCGGCCGATTCCGGACGCATGTGGAGCCTGCCTCACTCCAAGCCAGACACGCCTGGCGTTGCCGCCGACATCCGCGAGGGACAGACAGGCGCCCCTCAGCCGCATCGCCTGAAACCATATTTTGCGGTTGCGAGGCTCGAACCCGCGTGCCAGGTCAGTCCTGTTCGTGCGGACCGGGCTCGGGCCAGGTTTCCTTGGCGGCCTCCGCGTACCAGTGACGCATTGCTGGCGTTGAAAGCACCGCATCGACATAGGCTCTGGTGTCGGGCGCCAGCGTGCCGCCATAAGTGTCGAAGCGCGTGACGATCGGCGCATACATGGCGTCAGCCGCGGTGAAGTGGCCGAACAGGAACGGGCCGCCCTTGCCGTGTCCTTCCCGGCACTCGCGCCACAGGGCCTCGATGCGCTCCCGCTGCGCCTCGCCCTCGGCGTCGAGCGGCTTGTGGCCTTTCGGGCGACGCAAATTCATCGGCCAGCCATAGCGGACCTCGCGAAAACCGGAATGCATTTCGGTCGCCACGGAGCGCGCCAGCGCACGGGCGCCGATATCGGCCGGCCAGAGATTTTTCTCAGGAAACAGGTCGGCAAGATATTCAAGGATGGCAAGAGTTTCCCAGATGATCCTGCCATTGTGATTCAAGACCGGCACCAGCCCGGTCGGCGAAATCTTGCCGAGATTGGCAGCGGTCTCGGGCGTGCGCAGCCGCACAAACCCTTCCTCGAAGGGAACCTCCAGATGCTTCATCGCCACCCAGGGCCGAAGCGACCATGATGAGAAGCACTTGTTGCCGATATAGAGTGTGAATTCAGCCATTTTTCTCCCCGCGCGCACGGTTGTCCTGAAGTCCTTTAGCCTGCCAGCCTTACCGCCGAAAGCGGTTGCGCAACTTTGATCCGCGGCTGGGGAAGCTTGGAACCTAACCGATGCCGGTTCGTTAGCCTCCGCGGACGAATTCCCCGAATTCAAACTCCCAGGAGATGCGGAAAATGGTGAACAAGGATCAGGTCGCGGGCATGGCCAAGCAGGTCAAGGGCTCGGTCAAGGAAGCTGCCGGCAAGGCGACCGGCAACAGGCAGACCCAAGCCGAAGGCACGGCCGACAGGATCGCCGGCAAGGTGCAGAAGGCCTATGGCGACGTGAAGGACAAGGTCAAGAAGGCGCTCTGATCCCCATCGGGTATCGCTTTTGTCCGGGAAGGGCGGCCGCCAGGGCCGCCTTTTTCATGTGCTCCAGTCCTTGCTGAAGGCGTTGGTGAAGGCGACCTCGCCATGATCACCGGTCGCCTCGCCCAGTACCACGTCCATGGCGTCGCTAGTCACCCTGGCCAGCGCGAAGCCACCCATATAGGCAGCCTTCGGCTTGATGAGGTCGAGCCCGTCGCCGCGGTAGATCAGCGGTATGTCGTGCTTGTGGCCGTGGAAAATGGCGACGACATTGTAGCCCTTCAGCGCCGCCAGCAGGGCCTGCCGGTCGGCCTCGCTCCACCAGTGCGGCGCGCCGGCACCGTCATCGTCATACGTCCTTTTGGCGGCATCCCACCGTTCTATCGAGAAGGTGTCCCAGCCATAGTGCTGGAACAGGATGACCGGGCGGCCATCCGCAGCGTAGGTGGCCAGATCCTGCTTCAGCCATGGCAGGCCGCTGTCGGCGCCGTGGCCGGTGTCGCCGGCGAAGCGATGCGTCTGCACGAGATGCAGGCCGCCCCAGTCCCAGGAATAACAATCGGTGTCGACGTCGTAGTCGGTGGCCGGTACCGGCGGCTTGAAGAATACGCCGGCGCGATGATTGACCTCGACATAGTCGCGCATTTCGCGCCGGTACCAGTCGACATGGTGCGGCGGGCCGTTCTGGTCGAGATCGTGGTTGCCGAGCCCGACATAGACAGGCACATGCACGCGATCGGAACCGACGCCTTGCTGGTAGCGCTGGCTGAATTGGAGCAGTTGGGTGCCCTCGCTCGGTTGGGTGATCTGGCCGCCGCCATCGTCGGTGATGTCGCCGCCGACGACGAGGCCAAGCGGCGTGCCGATACGGCTGCCGGCGGAACGCAGACCGGTGGCGACGCCGTTGATCTCGGCCGGCCAATCCTTGTCGCCGAGGGCGTTCAGCGCTGCGATGTTGCGCAGCAGCGCGGCGTCGGTCTTGCCTTCCTTTTGGCAGTTGGGGCTCAAGCCGCTCGCCATGCGACAGGCATGGACATCTGCGATGAACAGGAAGGTGGCGTCGATCGGCTGGACGCGCTGCCCGGTCTGGCTGCGTGCCGGGCACGACATCACGCCGGCCGCGGCCAAACCCGCGGCCTGGGCCAGAAAGCTGCGTCGAGAAAACAAACCAGGCGAGCGGCGATTCATCATGAGGTGAATTTCAGCATGGAGAGCGGCCGGCCGTCCAGTTCAACGCGCGGCATCGCGATAGCAGCGTGAATGAGCAGGCTCGATCACGTTTCGGGATCATTTCCTAGGCCTCACCCAGCGCCGGCAGGCAGTCGCGCAGCACACCCGCATCCTGCGCCGTCTTGGCCATCGACATGGCGCCGGAATAGGTGGCTACGGCAAGTGTCGCAAAGCGCTTCGGGTCGGTGCCTTGCTCCCTGCCCGCCTGTTGGTCGACCCTGACCTTGTCGGCGATCGCCTGGCGCCATGCCGAAAAGATATGGGCAAGTGCCGCCCTGAAATCCGGATCGGCGAGCGACAGTTCATGCGCCAGATTGTTGAGCGGGCAGCCGCGCACGAAACCCTGTTGTTCCAGTTCCGCCGCCACGGCCTCGAACACCGCGCGCACGCCCTCGCGTGCCGAAGCCGCCGCCCGCACCGGCGCGATCCATGTCGCTTCGACCGCTGCCGCCACACGCTCGTCGATCACCGCCAGTGCCAGCGCCTTCTTGGTCGGAAAATGGTGATGCAGCGCGCCGCCGCTGACACCCGCCGCCGCCATCAGGTCGCCGAGGCTGGAGGCATGATAGCCGCGCGCCTGAAACGCCGCCTCCGCGACATCGAGCACCTTGTTGCGCATGCCTTCGGGGTCGTTGACGCGTTTTCGCGACCGAAGCCTCGGTCGCGTTGTGATCTCTGCTGACATTGCCGAACAATAGCATGTTGACAAAACAGGACAACCGGTCTGTTTATAAACAGGACAATCACCCTGTTTTTGGAGACTGACGGATGAACCTGCCCCTGAATGCCACGCCGCAACCCGCGGTGCTCGCCTCGCCTGTGGTCGAGCTGCGGCAGTACACGCTGAAGCCCGGCAAGCGTGACACGCTCATCGACATCTTCGACGGCAGGCTGATCGAGGGCCAGGAGGACGTCGGGATGACCATCATCGGCCAGTTCCGGGATCTCGATCGTCCGGATATGTTCGTCTGGATGCGCGGCTTCGACGGCATGGACGCGCGCAAGGATGCCCTAACCGCCTTCTATGGCGGGCCGGTCTGGGCGGCGCATAGCAATGCGGCCAACGCGACAATGATCGATTCCGACGATGTGTTGCTGCTCAAGCCGGCATGGCCAGGCGCCGGTTTTGATCTCTCTGGCACACTGCGGGCAGGCTTGACCGCCGACAAAAAATCAAGCCGGAACAAGCCCCTGTCGGCCATTGTTGTGATCCGGATTCATCATTTGCGGCCAGGCGCCGAGGGCATTTTTGCCAGTCGCTTCGAGACCAAAATGGTGCCGCAGATGATCGCACCCGGCGCACGCGTGCTCGCCGCGTTCGTAACCGAGCATGCCGAAAACAGCTTTCCGCGCCTGCCGGTACGGGCCAGCGAAAACGTCTTCATCGGCGTCATGGGATTCGACAGCCCGGAAACACACGCCCGCTATGAGGCCAAATTTGCCGGCTCACCTGCATGGCAGGCGTTTTGGCAAGCTGCCCAGCAGGATCTGACCAGACCAACCGAGACTTTGCGTCTGTCCCCGACCTCGCGTTCGCGGCTTGGGTAGCGGTCCGCTTGATCAGGGATAGTGATGGTGCCTAAGCCCGGCAGGACGTGCCACCGGCACGCGCATTGTTCGGGCACTAATCGAACCCGAAACTCTTACCGATGGCGTTGGCAACAAAGGCCGGATCCTCCCAATGAGGATTGTGGCCACACTCCTCGGCGTGCACGAGGCTTGCCCCAATAAGGGCATCCAACAGCGCCCGCTGATGCGCCTGGCCGAACAGCGGGTCGTGCTCGCCGGCGATGATCAGCGTTCGAGCCTGCACGGCTCGCGCCAGGTCACTCAGATCGGTGCGGCGAATTTCCTTCAAGGTCGCTTGCCAGCGCGACACCGGCATCTCCGAGGCGTCTTTCGCCAGGCCTGCGAGAAAGGGCTCGGGCACGCCAGGCCGGCAGGCATGCCACCAGGCATAGAACGGGTCTGCCGGCGATATCGGGTCACGCAGAGACTGAACGCCCATGACCAGTGGATGGTTCTGCGCCAGGTCGGGCTTCAACGTGCCGGCCAATAGCACCAGCCCGCCGATGAGCTCGTTATGCCGCGCGGCCAACGCGATAGCCACCATGGCGCCCAGCGAATGGCCGACGAGCACCGGCCGGTCAAGCTGCAAGTGGACGATCAATCCGGCAATGTCACTTGCGAAATCGGCGATGCGGCAACCTTCGCCAGTTTGCGACCCGCCGTGGCCGCGCAGATCCGGCATGATCAGCCGACGTCCGGCCAGATGCGGCGTCAGGAGCGAAAAGCTGCGGCTTGTGTCGGTGAAGCCGTGCACCAACAGCAGCGCCGGCTCGGCGCCGGCGATCTCGACATAGGCGATGTCGAGATCGCCGCTATTGATGAATTGCTTGCGGCCAGCCCAGCCGTCCTGTTCCGCCCAGCCATTCGGAAAGGCATCAAATGCTGCCGGTCTCACAGGCCAAGCTTTTCCTTGACCGCGGCAAGGCCGGGCTTGCCGTCGAATGTGGTGACCCCGGCAAGCCAGGTGTCCAGACGATCCTTGTTCAGCTTGATCGCCTTCAGCCCCGCCTCTTCCGGCTTCATGCCGTCATTGATCAGGTACCCCATGCCGACATTTTCAAAATCGATGTCAAAGGTGAGGTTTTTCAACAATTGCCCGGCATTTGGGCACTGTTGCAGATAGCCCTTTCGCACTTGCGTGGTCACCGTCGCGGCACCGAGGTTGGGGCCATAAAATTTGTCGCCGCCGGTGAGATATTTGAAATCGTACATCGTGTTCATCGGATGCGGCGCCCAGCCCTGGAAGACGATGAACTGCTTTTCCTTGATCTCATAGCCGACCTCCGACAGCATGCCGGCTTCACTCGACTCGACGACCTGCCAGCCGTCTAGGCCAAGCGAGGGATCGGCAATGGCATCCATCATCAGCTGGTTCGAGCCGGGCTCGATGCCGTACATTTTCTTGCCGAACTTGTCGGCGAACTTGTGCAGGTCGGCAAAATCCTTGACGCCGGCGTCCCAGACGTAGGTCGGCACGGCGAAGGTGTATTTGGCGCCTTCCAGATTGACGCGCACGTCTTCGACCGAGCCATCCTTCTTGTAGGGCTCGTAATAGGTGACCATGGCCGGATTCCAATAGCCGAGGAACAGGTCGAGATCGTTGTTCTTCATGCCTTCATAGATGACGTTGATGCCTAGCACCGAGCTCTGTGGCTGGTAGCCGAGTGCACCCAGCAGGACATTGGCAACGCCGGTGGTGAAGGCCAGATCGTTCCAGCCAGGTTCGGCCATACGGACCGCCCTGCACTGTTCGGCCTCGGCCGCTTCAGCCGCAGAACAGGCCAACGCCAGGGCAGCGAGACAGACGCCATTCGCAAGGATGCGGAACATTTCGGTTCTCCTCATTTTTCGAAAATTGACCAATTGGTCTTTTTATTGTCCCATTGGTCAATAGTTGATCTGCGCGGACGAAAATGTCAATGTGGAATCGCAATGCATGGATCGATCCGGTGAAACTCAAGCGTCTCAGCGAGATACGCCGCAAGGAACTGCGGCAGGCGGCGTTCGCGGTGCTGGAGCGCGAGGGCATTGCCGGCGCGACGCTGGAAAAGGTGGCGGCCCAGGCCGGCGCCTCGAAGGGAATCGTGCTGCACTATTTCCGCAACAAGCAGGAGTTGTTCGAGCACGCGATGCGCGAAGCCAACGCCGTCCTGTGCCAGGCGGTGATTGCGCGCCTTCGCCGGGCGATCACCCCGATGGAGCGGATGGATGCCGTGATCGAGGGCAATTTCGAACCGCATCTTTTTCAACCGCCTCTGTGCCATGCCTGGCTTTCGCTCTGCGCCGAGGTGCCGCGCGACGAGAAGATGGCGCGTATCCAGAGAGTGATCCACGCGCGCATGCGCTCTAACCTGTTGTCCGGCCTGCGCGGCCTTGCCTCGCCGGCGGATGCCGACGACATCGCGCTTGGCGTCACCGCATTGATCGACGGGCTTTGGCTGCGGCTCGGCCTGCAGCCAGGCAGCGTCTCGCGCGAACAGGCGGTCCGCCAGGTCAAGAACTATGTCGCGGGACGGCTCGCCATTCGGGAATCCGTGATCGTCGGCGCCTAAATCGACACTGGGCACGATGCGCCGGTTGTTCCACGCAGGAGTGCCAGCGGTCGAAGTTCATACCTTGGGATAGGCCGATGGCTTGACCGCGGTCGCTTATGTGCGGTGCTCTCGAGGTGGCCAAAGCTGCCTCGGAGCGTCCTATGAGACTTCATAACAAGCGCGCGCTGGTTACCGGCGGATCGGACGGCATCGGCCTTGCGATCGCCGAGGCCTTTTCGCGTGAGGGTGCGGATGTCCTGATCGTCGGCCGCGACACCGAAAAGCTTGATGCCGCCGCCAGGCGGCTCGGCGGCAATGTCGAGACGCTGTCGGCCGATCTTGCCACCAGCGCCGGCATAGAAGCCGTGGCCGGGCACGTGAAAGAGTCCGGTCAGCCGCTCGATATCCTCGTCAACAATGCCGGGGTGGCTTTCCTGGTGCCGTTCGAGACCGTCAGCAAGGAAGAGTTCCAGCAATCCTTCGCGCTCAATGTAACGGCGGTGTTCTTCCTCACCCAGGCTCTGCTGCCGCATCTGGCAGCAGGCGCGTCGGTGATCAACATCTCGTCCTATTTCGCCAACAAGATGATCCCGAAGCGGCCGTCGAGCCTCTATTCCCTGTCGAAGGGCGCGGTGAACTCGCTGACCAAATCGCTGGCCTTCGAACTCGGGCCGCGCGGCATCCGCGTCAATGCCATCGCGCCCGGCACGGTCGACACCGCCATGCGGCGCAGCACGGTCGACTACCTGCCGGCCGAGGCAAAGGCGGAGCTGACGGCCTATGTCGAGCGGAGCTATCCGCTTGGCCGCATCGGCCGCCCCGACGATCTGGCCGGCATCACGGTCTATCTCGCCAGCGACGAGGCCGCCTGGACCAGCGGCGGCGTCTTTGCGATCGACGGCGGCTACACGGCCGGGTAAGCGTCCCGGCTCTCCCATCGAGGGGGCAAGCGCTTCAACCGATTTGCATCCGTCCTGCCCGCAATCTCCGCTTGAAGCCGTTTGTGCAACGCGATACGCCGTTGCCGACTTCGACAAGGAGAGACCCATGACCGCTGCAAAGACCAGAACCGAAACCGACACGTTCGGCCCCATCGAAGTCGCCGCCGATCGTTATTGGGGGGCCCAGGCCCAGCGTTCGCTCGGCAATTTCAAGATAGGTTGGGAGAAGCAGCCGGCGTCGATCGTGCGCGCGCTCGGCATCGTCAAGCGGGCCGCGGCGGAAGCCAACATGGAACTGAAGCGGCTCGATCCGGCGATCGGCAAGGTCATCGTCGAGGCAGCGCAAGAGGTTATCGACGGCAAGCTCAACGACCATTTCCCACTGGTCGTCTGGCAGACCGGCTCGGGCACGCAGTCCAACATGAACGCCAACGAAGTGATCTCCAACCGGGCGATCGAGATGCTGGGCGGCGTCATGGGCTCGAAGAAGCCCGTGCATCCCAACGACCACGTCAACATGAGCCAGTCGTCGAACGACACCTATCCGACGGCCATGCACATCGCTTGCGCCGAGCGCATCGTGCACGATTTGCTGCCGGCCCTGAAGCACCTGCACAAGGCGCTGGACGCCAAGAGCCGGGCTTTCGCCCACATCATCAAGATCGGCCGCACGCACACGCAGGATGCCACCCCCCTCACCCTCGGTCAGGAATTTTCGGGCTATGCCGCGCAGGTCGCTTCGTCGATCAAGCGCATCGAGCTGACGCTGCCCGGTCTGCAGGAGCTGGCGCAGGGCGGCACCGCCGTCGGCACCGGCCTCAATGCGCCGGTCGGCTTCGCCGAAAGGGTGGCGGATCGCATCGCCGCCATCACCGGCATTGTCTTCGTAACCGCTCCGAACAAGTTCGAGGCGCTGGCAGCCCACGATTCCATGGTGTTCTCGCACGGCGCCATCAACGCCTGCGCCGCCGCCCTGTTCAAGATCGCCAACGACATCCGCTTCCTCGGTTCCGGCCCGCGCTCGGGCCTCGGCGAACTGTCGCTGCCGGAAAACGAGCCGGGCTCGTCGATCATGCCGGGCAAGGTCAATCCGACCCAGTGCGAGGCAATGACCCAGGTCTGCGTGCAGGTGTTCGGCAACAATGCCGCGCTCACCTTCGCCGGCAGCCAGGGCCATTTCGAGCTCAACGTCTACAACCCGCTGATGGCCTACAACTTCCTGCAGTCGGTGCAGTTGCTCTGCGACGCTTCGGTCTCCTTCACCGACAATTGCGTAGTCGGGATCGAGGCGCGCGAAGACAACATCAAGGCGGCACTCAACCGCTCGCTGATGCTGGTGACGGCACTGGCGCCGACCATCGGCTACGACAATGCCGCCAAGATCGCCAAGACCGCGCACAAGAAGGGCACCACCTTGCGCGAGGAAGCGCTGGCCACCGGGCTGGTCAGCGAAGCCGACTACGACCGGCTGGTGCGGCCGGAGGACATGACGCATCCGGGGTAAGAGATTTGGCGACGGGAAAAATTACTCGCGTCACGACCTCACTCGACGCGAATTTTGCGTAGGCCGTCCGCTCACGGAAACGTAAGTACTGTGAACAATGTGTCGCCGATCTGGCGGCTTTGGTGAACAGTCAGCTTGCTCTATCTGGGTTGCATTGAACCCTTCCCAGAGAGAGCCACCATGTCCATCAATACTTCAGTCGCCGGTTCCGGCGCTTCCAATGCCTCAGCCACCATCCTCCTCGGCCGCGTCCTTCTTGCCGCCATCTTCCTGCTTTCAGGTTTCGGCAAGCTCACCGCGATCGCCGGCACAGCCGGTTATTTCGGCAGCCTCGGCCTGCCCGTACCGACCGCGACGGCCATCATCGTCGGCCTGATCGAGCTTCTCGGCGGCGCCGCCATACTTGTCGGCTTCCAGACCCGGATTGCCGCATGGGTGCTCGCTATCTTCACCGTCGCAACAGCGCTGGTCGCCCACACCGGCTGGGCCGATCAGATGCAGATGATCAACTTCCTCAAGAATCTGGGGATTGCCGGCGGCTTCATCGTGCTGGCCACCTCCGGTGCCGGCGCCTATTCGGTCGACGCCAAGCGCGGCTGATCCACAGCCAGAACACGAAAAACAAAAGCGGCGCGGAATTTTCCGCGCCGCTTTTTCGTTGTCGGTGCACAAGTCCATGTCCCGATTTGCCAGCCGGGATTTACGCCCGCATTGCTGGTAGGATCGACCTTCGGATGCGCGACAGGACCAGCCGGCCGGACTGACGACGGAGACGACAGCATGCCTCGTAACGCACTGCTTCTGCTTTCCCGGCTGCTGCTTGCCGCCTTGTTCGTACCCTCCGGCTTCCACGCGCTTTCCGACATTGTCGGCACGACAGGCTATTTCGCCAGCCTTGGCCTACCGCTGCCGACGCTCGCCGCCTGGGGTACCGGCTTGTTCGAACTGATCGCCGGGCTGCTCATCCTGGCCGGTTTCCAGACCCGGATCACCGCGCTGCTGCTCGCCGCATTCTGCATTGTCGCTGGTTTCATCGGCCATTACGGCCAGGGCGGCGACGACGCGATGCTTGCCTTCCTGCATTCGCAGATGCTGATGAAGGACATCGCCATTGCGGGCGGCTTCCTGGCGCTGGCGATGGCCGGCGCCGGTGCCTGGTCGGCCGACGGGCGTGGTTCGGCGTAAGGCCTATTTGACGGATACGCTCGATTTCACCGAATTCACCGAAACGCTCTATTTCACCGAAACGCTTGGGCCGCCCTCGACGGCCAGCACCAGCCGGCGGTTGGTGATCCTTGCCAGTTGCGCCAGGCGGCCGGCCGGCCGTTCGCCATAGAGGTCGGCCAGAGATGCAGGCAGCACCAGCGCCAGCACGCCGTTGCCGCGCTGTTCCCATTTCAGCCGGGGCATGATGCCAGGCATCGATGCCGTGAGCAGGTAGACGACGCGCATCATCGCCGCCAGCACGCGTGCCCGCTCCAGGTAACGCGGCGAAGCCAACGCCTTGATCTCGGGTGCGATGGCCTCGTTGAAGATGCCGTCGTGACGATAGGCGTTGGCCAGTGCCAGGAAGGCACGGCCGGGATGGTCGACGCCGAAGAAGGACGCGTGCGCGATAATGTTGAGCGACTGCTTGCCCCGATATTCGGGATGCGCGCGCCAGCCGATGTCGGCCAGCAATGCGGCGGCGTGGCGATAGCGCGCCTCGTCCTCGGTCTCGTCGATGCCGAAGGCGGCAAAGGTCCTGGCGGTCCAGTCGACAAGTTCATGCGCATGGGTGACGGAGCGTGAGCGCAGCCGGGCGAGTTCCTCCGACGCCGAAATCAATGGATCGGCCTTCTGCTCGGCCTCATCGAGCAGCGAATAGAGAAAGCCCTCACGCACGCCGAGCGCCGACACGATGATCTTCGACGGCTGCATCGCCGCCATGATCTCCTGCAGCACGATGGCGCCATAAGGCAGCAGCGAACGACGGTTCTTCGAAACGCCTTCGATGCCCTTGACCTTCTCGATCTCGGCTTTGGCCACCTGCTTGAGGAAGTTCGTCGCACTGTCGGCGCTGATCTCGTAATGGTGCATGACGCCGAGCGGATAATTGGTCATTTCCATGTGCAGCCGGGCGAGATTTCGCCAGGTGCCGCCGACCGCGTAGAAGGGCCTGCCCTGCCCGCCTTTCAACAGCTTGGCCCTCGACAGTTCGTCACGCGTGATCTTGGCCGCCTGGGTCAGCGAGTTCTTCGCCATGTCCTGCAGGCGCAAGCCGCCAAGCGGCAGCGTTATGCCGTCGCCGATCGCCTCGCCGTTGACGTCGACAAGTTCGAGGCTGCCGCCACCCAGATCGCCGGCGATGCCATTGGCCGGATGGAAGCCCGAAATGACGCCGAGCGCCGAATAATAGGCTTCCTGGCGGCCACTGATCACCCGGATCTCGGTCTTGAGCACATCCTCGGCACGGTGGATGAAATCAGGACCGTTGATCGCCTCGCGCGCCGCGGCGGTGGCCAGCACATACATGTGCTCTGCGCCGGCCTGGTCGGAGAGCGCGCGAAAGCGTCGGAACTCCTCCATCGAGCGCGTCACCGCCTCGGGGTCGAGCTTGCCGGTGGAAACGATGCCGCGGCCGAGGCCGGCCAGCATCTTTTCGTTGAACAGCATGGTCGGCGAGCGCGCCAGCCCCTCATAGACGACGAGACGGATCGAATTCGACCCGATGTCGATGATGGATAGCGGTCGGCGGTCCTGCAACCGGCCCTGGGAATCAGACAGCATCAGGTGGACGCTGCGGCGTTCTTCTTGCGGCGCTTGAACTGCGCGATGCGCTTGGGCGCGTGCGACTTCAGCGCGTCACCCCGTCCCGACAGGCTCGGATTGGTCATGAAATATTCCTGCGCGTTGAACGGTTCCTCGCCCTCCTCCAGCACGACGCGCCGGGAGGTTCCATCAGCCAATACGTCGAAACTTTGCTGATTGTCCATGATGTTGCCCAGCATGATCTGGCCCAGGATCTGTTCATGCACAGTTGGATTGGTGATCGGCACCATGGTCTCGACGCGGCGGTCGAGATTGCGCGGCATGAGGTCGGCCGAAGAGATGTAGACGATCGCCTCGTCCGATGGCAGCCCATGACCATTGCCGAAGCAATAGATGCGGCTGTGTTCCAGAAAACGGCCGACGATCGACTTCACCCTGATATTTTCCGACAGGCCCGGGACCTGCGGCCGCAGGCAGCAGATGCCGCGCACGACGAGGTCGATCTCGACGCCGGCACGGCTGGCGTCATAGAGCGCATCGATGATGATCGGATCGACAAGCGCGTTCATCTTCATCCAGATGCGCGCTGGCCTCCCCTCCACCGCATGAGCAATCTCGACGGCAATATGCTTCAAGATGCGGCTTCTCAGCGTGAACGGCGAGATCGCCAACCGCATCTCATCCGTCGGCTCGGCATAGCCGGTGATGAAATTGAAGAGCTGGGCGACATCGCGGGCAATCGTCGGATCGGTGGTGAAGAAAGACAGATCGGTGTAGATGCGCGCGGTGACCGGATGGTAGTTGCCGGTACCGAGATGGACATAGTTGCGCAGCTTGCCGTCCTCGCGCCGCACCACCAGCGACATTTTCGCATGGGTTTTCAGCTCGAGGAAGCCGAACACGACCTGCACACCGGCTCGCTCCAGGTCGCGCGCCCAGCGGATGTTGGCTTCCTCGTCGAAACGCGCCTTGAGCTCGACCAGCGCGGTCACCGACTTGCCGGCCTCGGCCGCATCGACCAGAGCGCGCACGATCGGGCTGTCGTTGGAGGTGCGGTAAAGCGTCTGTTTGATCGCCACCACTTCCGGATCGGCCATCGCCTGGCGCAGGAACTGCACCACCACATCGAAGGATTCGTAGGGGTGATGGACGACGATGTCCTTCTCGCGGATGGCGGCGAAGCAGTCGCCGCCATGCTCGCGGATGCGCTCGGGAAAGCGCGGATTGTAGGGCGTGAACTTGAGGTCGTCGCGCGGGATGGCGACGATTTCGGAAATCTGGCTGAGCGCCAGCGGACCGGTCAGAACGCTGATGCGGCTCGACGATACGCCCAGCTCGCCGGCAACGAAGTCACGCAGTTCCGCCGGCATCAATACGTCGAATTCGATGCGGATCACCGACCCGCGGCGGCGGCGCTTCAGCGCCGTCTCGAACAGGCGCACCAGATCCTCGGACTCCTCCTCGACCTCGATATCACTGTCGCGGATGATGCGGAACGTGCCGGATCCCTTGACCTCATAGCCTGGGAACAGCTTGCCGATATAGAGGCCGACTGCCTCTTCCAGCGGGATGAAGCGGACATGGTGCTTGCGGTCCGGCAAACGGATGAAGCGCTTCAGCGCCACAGGGAGGCGCAGAAGCGCGCTCATCTCTTCGCCGTTCTTGCGGTGGCGCAATTGCAGCGCCATCGAGAAACCGAGATTGGGGATGAACGGGAACGGATGCGCCGGGTCGATCGACAGCGGGGTCAGCACCGGAAACACCTGCTCCTGGAAATGGTCTTCCAGCCAGATCTTTTCGTCCTTGGTCAGTGCGTCACGGGTGATGCTCTCGATGCCTTCCTTGTTGAGCAGCACGATGAGTGCCGAAAGGCTCTTCTGCTGGTCTTCCTGCAGCCGTTCAACCTCCCGCAGCAGTTGTTCGAGCTGCTGTTCGGGGGTGCGGCCGTCAGGGCTTTTCAGCGTGATGCCCTCGCGCACCTGGCCGGCAAGACCGGCGACGCGGACCATGAAGAACTCGTCGAGGTTGGCCGCCGAGATCGACAGGAAACGGACGCGCTCCAGCAGCGGATGATTGAGGTTCAGCGACTCCTCGAGAACGCGCCGGTTGAACTGCAGCCAGGAAAACTCCCGGTTGACAAAGCGATCCGGGTTGCCGCCCTCCGGGCGAGCCACCTCGACATTCACGAATTCGCTCTGCACCGGCTTCAGTTCGTTCATTTTTCCTGCTCTTCCCTCACGCTCCGCCGCCGAGCGACGCAACCTTCCCGGATGCGCCGCAGGTGCCCTGAAGCGAGGCCTGACCCTCTCCGTAAACCGATTCCGTTTTCGGGGTCATTGCCTTAACCGGCTTAACTTATCCTCTGACAGGCTTTTGCGACAGTTTGATTTCATCGAACTTGCAAAGAGACCGGTTATGATCCAGATGCAGAAGAGACTGCGTTAAGGAGACGACGACGATGGCAGGCGGTTCCATTCCCCATTTTCAGAACGATGCGGGCCACCCGGCGATCGACATCGGCGTCAAGGAATTCATGTGCACGGGCGCCAACCCGCCTTTCGACCACCCGCATGTGTTTCTCGACATGGGCGACGACAACGAAAAGGTCTGCCCCTATTGCTCGACGCTCTACCGCTATTCGTCCAAGCTGAAGGCGACAGAAACGCTGCCGGCCGGCTGTATCTACATCGACCAGGCCGCCTGATTCCTTCGCGGCAAGCCCGATGGACGACACGCGGTCCCGGCAAATCGTCATCGCCGGGGCGGGCGTCGCCGGGCTGACCGCCGCGCTGGCGTTCGCCGAACGCGGCTACCCCGTGCAGGTGTTCGAACAGGCGCAGCGTCTGGAAGCCGCAGGCGCCGGCATCCAGCTTTCTCCCAACGCAACTCGCATTCTTCGCCAGCTTGGCGCGCTCGACCGGCTGCTGCTGGCAGCGGTGCGGCCGGAAGCGGTGGTGTTGAAGGACGCCGCGACGTTGCGCGAACTGGCACGCGTGCCGCTGGGACAAGCCGCCGAAGCCCGCTGGCAGGCACCCTATCTCGTTGCTCACAGGGCTGACTTGCAGAGCGCACTGACTGCGCGCGTTGCCGAGATGCCGAACATCGTTCTTTCTCCCGGCGCACATGTCAGCGGCGTTGCGAAAGGCAGCCATGGTGTCACAGTGGCTGCCGAGATGGACGGCGAGACCATCGAGGCCGAGGGCTTGCTGCTGGTCGGCGCCGATGGCGTCTGGTCATCGGTGCGCGGGCTTGTCGACACAACCAGGGGAGCGGCCTCGCCAAGAAGTCACTTTTCGGGCGAACTGGCCTGGCGTGCCACCATTCCCGCCGACAGCGCTGCCGGAAAAGCCTTCGCCGCGATCGGCGCCACCGATTGCGTCACGACCTTCCTGCATCCCGGCTTCCACATGGTCGCCTATCCCGTCAGCAAAGGTGCTGCCTTCAATCTTGTCGCTTTCACCAAAGGCGAACGCATTGCCGAGGGCTGGTCCGGGAACGCCGACACCAGGATCTTGACCGGTGCCATGCGCGGTACGGCAGCAGCACTTGCCCGTCTGATCGAGGAAGCCGGCGGGTGGACGGCGTGGCCGATCCATACGATCGAGAGTAAGCAGCCTTGGACGAACGACCGCATCGCGCTGATCGGCGATGCGGCGCATGCGATGACGCCGTTCGCGGCGCAAGGTGCCGCCATGGCGATCGAAGATGCGGCCGCACTTGCGGATGTCGTTGCGGACTTGCCCGGCGATCCGGCACAAGGTCTTCAAATCTGGGAGAACCTGCGACGGCCGCGCGTCGCCAGGGTCGCCCGTCGTGGCGCCCTCAACCGCCTCGCCTGGCATGCCGCGGGTCCAGTCTCCATCGCACGCAATCTGTTCCTGAAAATGCGCTCGTCTGAAAAACTCGCCGCCGATCTGGACTGGCTTTATGGCTGGCAGCCGCAGAAAATCATCCGGCGCTGAAAGCTGGGGCATAGGCCGAATGCCGGCCCATAGAACGGAGTTAATTGTAAAGCCGCATCGACAGGCCGAGCGAAGCCGGCAGCGGATTCCACCAGCCGGTGCGCAAGCCGGCGGTACGCAAGGCTGCCGCCGTCCAGGTGTTGCAGCCGACCAACGCGTTGAAATGGCCGTTGGCTTCATAGAAGCGGTCGAAGCTGGAATAGGCCGCGCCCGGAACAAGAAGCGGCCCTTGCGGCCCCCGTTGGAAACTCGCATCGATGAAATCGAGCAGTGCCGCAAAACGCTCCTCGCCGATGTCGAAGCCGGCGACATCCGGATGCGGTTCGACTATGGCGCCAGCAACGTCGACATGCATGACCGACGCGTCGAGGGTCAGTGCCTTCATCACCGGGATGGCCTTGAGCTCGGACCATGTCGGCGTCTCCAGGTAGAAGGCGCGACCACCCCAGCCGAAGACGATGTAGCGAACCTCCGGACTTTCGGCCGGGATGGCGGCGTCGACCAGGAAATGGAACCGCTGGCGCACCCTGTCGTCCATCGGGATGGCGATATCGGTGTGGATCGGGTTGTTCAGCACCAGGATGTGGCGCGTGGTGGCGGGATTGGCGGCGGCCGGCGGCCACAGCGGCCTCGGCACCAGAGTGCCCAGCGTCGCAGCAAGCGCAACGACGATCAGTAGCAGGCCTAGAAAACGTCCCAGCTTCTTCATGAATGGCGGCATTGCAAACGCACCCCGGCGCGACACGAGCCGCCCGCCTCCTGCTCATCCATACGCAAAAGAGCCCGGCACTGTTTCAGCCGGGCTCTTCCTGGTTGTCGAAAGCCTAGTGCAGGATCTGCGACAGGAACAGCTTTGTGCGCTCGTGGCGCGGATGATCGAAGAACTCGGCCGGCGTGTTCTGCTCGACGATCTGGCCCTGGTCCATGAAGATCACGCGGTTGGCGACCTTGCGGGCAAAGCCCATTTCGTGGGTGACGCACAGCATGGTCATGCCTTCTTCGGCAAGGCCGACCATCGTCTCCAGAACTTCCTTGATCATTTCCGGATCGAGCGCCGAGGTCGGCTCGTCGAACAGCATGATGCGAGGGTTCATGCACAGCGAACGGGCGATCGCCACGCGCTGCTGCTGGCCACCGGACAGCTGGCCCGGATATTTGTTGGCTTGTTCCGGGATCTTGACGCGCTTGAGGAAATGCATGGCGATTTCCTCAGCCTGCTTCTTCGGTGTCTTGCGCACCCAGATCGGTGCCAGCGTGCAGTTCTCCAGGATGGTCAGATGCGGGAACAGGTTGAAGTGCTGGAACACCATGCCGACCTCGCGGCGCACCTCGTCGATCTTCTTCAGATCGTTGGTCAGTTCCTTGCCGTCGACGATGATCTTGCCCTTCTGGTGCTCTTCCAGACGGTTGATGCAGCGGATCATCGTCGATTTGCCGGAACCCGACGGGCCGCAGATGACGATGCGCTCGCCGCGCATCACTCTCAGGTTGATGTCCTTCAGCACATGGAACTCACCATACCATTTGTGCATGGCGACGATGTCGATGGCGACATCGGTGTCGGAGATGTGCATCTTGGCGGCGTTGACCTTGATCTCTTCCGCGCTAACGGCATTTTCGGTTGCCATGACAGGATCCCCTTGTTCTTTTGTTTAGCGTTTGTGGCCGGTGTCGAGTCGGCGTTCAGTGTACATTGAATAGCGCGACATGCCGAAGCAGAACAGCCAGAAGACAAAGGCGGCGAAGATCAGACCCGACTTGGCGGTCTGCGCCGTCGCCCAGTTGGCGTCGGAGAAGTTCTGCTTGACGATGCCGAGCAGGTCGAACATCGAAATGATCGTGACCAGGCTGGTGTCCTTGAACATGCCGATGAAGGTGTTGACGATACCCGGGATGACCAGCTTCAGTGCCTGCGGCATGACGATGAAATACATCTTCTGCCAATAGCCAAGGCCAAGCGAATCGGCGCCTTCATACTGACCCTTGGGGATCGCCTGCAGCCCGCCGCGCACCACTTCAGCCATATAAGCGGCGGCAAACAGCGACACGCCGATCAGCGCACGCAGGTACTTGTCGAACGTGACGCCCGGCGGCAGGAACAGCGGCAGCATGACGCTGGCCATGAACAGAACGGTGATCAGCGGAATGCCGCGTACGGCTTCGATGAAGATGACGCACAGCATCTTTACGATCGGCATCTTGGAGCGACGGCCAAGCGCCAGCACGATGCCAAGCGGCAACGACACGACGATGGCCACGAAAGACAGCGACAGCGTCACCAGCAAGCCGCCCCAGCGCGCCGTTTCGACATGTTCCAGACCGAACGCGCCACCGACCAGCAGGAAGAACGACACAATCGGGAGACCGACGATCAGCAGCAGGGCGTTGAGACCCTTGCGCGGCACGCTTGGCATCAGCATCGGCACCATGAGCACGACCAGCAATATGCCAACCAGGATCGGCCGCCAGCGCTCCTCGACCGGATAGGTGCCGAACATGATCTGGCCGAACTTGGCGTTGACGAAGGCCCAGCAGGCGCCGGACCAGCCATCCGGCTGGATACCGCCCTGCGCCACCGTGGCGCACACGGTCCGGTTAGGTCCCGTCCAAACGGCGTTGATGAAGGCCCAGTTGATGATCTGCGGCAGGATCATCGCCACCAGCGCGAAACCGATGATGGTCAAAATGGTGTCGCCCGTCGACGCAATCAGGTTCTTGCGCACCCAGGCGCTGAAGCCTGTGACGCCGGCCGGCGCCGGCTGCGCCAGTGCCATTTCGGTGCGAACCCAGGACATATCATGTTCTTGCATGTCCTTACCTCTCCACCAGCGCCATTTTGGCGTTGAACCAGTTCATGAATAGCGAGGTCAGAAGGCTGATGGCCAGATAGATCACCATCATGATGACCACGCATTCGACAGCCTGGCCGGTCTGGTTAAGCACCGTGCCGGTCGTTGCCGTCAGGTCGGGATAGCCGATGGCGATGGCGAGTGAGGAATTCTTGGTCAGGTTGAGATACTGACTGGCCAGCGGCGGAATGACGATGCGCATGGCCTGCGGCACAACCACCAGCCGCAACGCCTGGCCGGCACGCAGGCCAAGAGCTGACGAGGCCTCGCTCTGGCCCTTGGCAACACCACGAATGCCGGCGCGCACGATCTCGGCGATGAAGGCGGCGGTATAGAAGGACAGTGCCAGATAGAGCGACAGGAATTCCGGCTTGACGACGAAGCCGCCAGTCAGGTTGAAAGTCGATTGCTTCGGAAAATCAAAGGTCACCGGGAAACCGCTCAGCACATAAGCGAGCAGCGGAAGCCCGATGATCAGCGCCAGCGACGTCCAGAACACCGGGAATTGCTGCCCGGTCGCCATCTGCCGCTGGTGCGCCTTGCGGGCGACGAACCACGCCATGGCGATGCCGACAAGCAGCCCCACCGGGATCAGCCAGGAGCCGTCACCCCATACGGCGCGCGGAAAATAGAAGCCGCGCTGGTTGAGGAACGATCCGAACGGCAGGCTGATGCTATCGCGCGGGGCCGGCAGCACGGCCAGCACGCCGGAATACCAGAAGAAGATGACCAGCAGCGGCGGAATGTTGCGGAACACCTCGACATAGACGGTGCAGATCTTCTGGATCAGCCAGTTTTGCGACAGCCGGCCAATGCCGACAATGAAACCAATGATGGTGGCGGTGATGATGCCGACAAACGCGACGATCAATGTGTTGATCAAGCCGACGATGATGGCCCGGCCATAGGTGGAGTCCGACGTATAGGCGATCGCCGTATCGGAAATGTCGAAGCCGGCGCGGCCTCTCAGAAAGGCGAAGCCGGAGGCAATGTGCAGGTTCGTCAGGTTCACGATCGTGTTGTGAACGATCCACCAGACACCAGACACCAGCAAGGCGACGACCAGGCATTGATAGAAAATGCTGCGGACTTTTGGATCATTTATGAGAGAAGCGCGACTTGGCTCCTCGCGAAGAACTTCCTGCGATGCCATTCGACCGTCCCCTGAAAGAGAAACCGGAAGGCAGACGATCTGCCTTCCGGATCACATTTCGATCAGCGGATCGGTGGAGCGTATTGCAGGCCGCCCTTGGTCCATAGCGCGTTGATGCCGCGGGCGATCTTGAGCGGGCTCCCCGAGCCGACATTGCGGTCGAACATTTCGCCGTAGTTGCCCGTGGCCTTGACGATGTTGACGACCCAGTCATTTGAGACGCCAAGATCGGTGCCAATCTTGGTATCGGCTTCCTGGCCGAGCACGCGCTTGATCTCCGGGCTGGCGGAGTTCTTCATTTCGTCGACATTGGCCTTGGTGATGCCGAGCTCCTCGGCGTCGAGCAGCGCGAAATAGGTCCACTTGACGATGTGGTACCACTGGTCGTCGCCCTGGCGCACGGCCGGTCCGAGCGGCTCTTTCGAGATGATCTCGGGCAGCACGACGTGGTCGGCCGGCGCGCCCAGCGTCAGGCGAATACCATAAAGACCCGACTGATCGGTGGTGTAGACGTCGCAACGGCCGGCATCATAGGCGGCGTTGACCTCTTCCAGCTTCTCGAAGACGACCGGGTTGTACTCCATCTTGTTGGCCTTGAAATAGTCGGCGAGATTGAGCTCGGTGGTCGTGCCGCTCTGTACGCAGACGGCGGCACCGGAAAGCTGCAGCGCGGAATTGACGCCGGGCAGCTTCTTGGCGTTGATCATGAAGCCCTGGCCGTCATAGTAGGTGGTGCCGACGAAGTTCAGGCCAAGCGCGGTGTCGCGATTGATGGTCCAGGTGGTGTTGCGCGACAGGATGTCGACCTCGCCGGACTGCAGCGCGGTGAACCGCTCCTTGGCGCTGAGCGGCGTAAACTTGACCTTGGTGCCGTCACCAAAGACGGCGGCCGCGACTGCGCGGCAGAAATCCGCGTCGATACCTTGCCAGTCACCCTTGTCGTCCGGCGCCGAGAAGCCAGCCAGGCCGGTCGAGACACCGCACTGGATGAAGCCTTTCGCCTTGACGGTGTCGAGCGTCGTTGCCGAGGCGGCTGACGCCATCAACCCAAGCGTGGCGGCGCCAAGAATGCTGATAGCAATATGTTTCATGACCCACAGACCCTTTTCTCTGTTTTTCAGGCAAACCCTGATCTTTTCCCGTGTGAACGCAGCTCCCATTCCGGCCCATACCCGGAACCCCACATCGCAACCGACGCGCCGCCTCCCATTCACGAATGGCATCGAAGGCGATAATTCCCGTGAGGTCAAGGAAAATGACCGAATTCGAAAGAGTTTGAAAACCAACGGCCGCAAATGCCTGAATTGCAGCCAAGAGCGTCATGAAATTAGCAAGCCGCGCAAACAAAATCGGCAAAGTCGGGTCGCCCGCGGATCCGGACTACGCCGG
Source organism: Mesorhizobium sp. P2_E6 (assembly GCF_056403835.1). NCBI lineage: Bacteria > Pseudomonadati > Pseudomonadota > Alphaproteobacteria > Hyphomicrobiales > Phyllobacteriaceae > Mesorhizobium > Mesorhizobium sp. P2_E6. Next base: position 124,071 of record NZ_JBFUEQ010000012.1, on the reverse strand, counting down.
CGAAATCTGTCCCGTGGATTTACTACGCGCCACCAATATCCCGGAATGAATTGGCGTACCCAAAGACTAAATGCATGACGAGCAACCCGGTCGCATGGCATTGCCGCCGGAAACGGGAGGAGCGCAGCTCAGGATGCCTGGACGAGCAGCCAGGCGCCGATTGCCGCCATGAGCGTGCCAGAGATGCGCGGGATCAACTGCCCGGTCGGGACGGTTTTTTCCAGGAGAACGAGGATGGCGATGCCGGCGATCCACAGCACGTTCATGACGCCGCCGACGAACAGGAGTGCCATCAGCGCCCAGCAACAGCCGAGGCAATAGGCGCCATGAACGATCCCGAATCGAAGTGCACCAAGCGGATCGGAGCGGAACCCGCCATGACTGGCCAGAAATGCGATCGGTGCCTGGCATTGCTGCAGGCAGACGCCCTTCATCGGCGTCCATTGATAGAGGCCGGCCGCGATCAGGACGAGGCCGCCGAGAACCGTACTGTTGGTTGCCATCAACGGGCTCAGCAAGGCCTGACTGGCCAGCAGCCATTGCGCGGCGGTCGCGACCACGCTGAAGGCAACCCAGACGAGCAGATAGCCGGTGAAAAACCATGCAGTCGATGCGATGGGCCGCCCACCCGCACGCGCCTTGCGACCGACCCCGGCATAAAGCAGCACCATCGGCGCCACCGACGGCGTCATCATGCCAACCATCATCACGGCCCACATGGCGAAGATGAAAGCGAAATCAGCTGGCGCCCAGGCGCGGAAGCCGGGCGCCATCGTGGCGCCCATGTCCATGCCACCCTTATCCATGCCCGGCATATCCATATTGCCCGCATCGGTGCCTGACATGTCCATGCCGGCCATATCGCCAACTGCGGCGCTCGGGGCGGCAGCATTCTGCATGGTCATGTCGGCCGCGAGCCACATCACATAGACCCATGCGAGCACGGCTATGATGACGAGCGCGGCCGTCACGACTGTGCGGTCGCGCCGCAGCACCGCCTCGAGAGCCGTGTCGATCATTGGATCAGGTCAATGCACGATGCCGCTTTGCGAGAGGTGCAAATTGGCGAAATGGCTGTGCGAGTCCGCCAGTTCGAACTTGATCGGGCCGGTCGCCTTGGTCCAGCCACGCCCGACCTCGGCAAGCGAATATTCGAAACCATGCGTGAGGTCGATGCGCGCCCGATGCTCCGCACCGGTGACGGGATTCTTGATCGGCTCGCCGCGGCCCGAGGTTACGCCCGGCACGTGCAGGCGAGCGGCTCGGGCATCGATGTCGACTTCGAAGTCTATTGCCGCGAAGATCGGATCGTGGACCGTCTCCAATGTAGTCGAAAAGACCTGGAATATGGTCGCGCCGGGTTCGGTGTCCTCACCGCTGAGAATGCGAAGCAGCGCTCCGCGCTGCGCCTCGGTCGCCCGCTCGTCAATGACCACTGCCGCCTCACCCCTGCCGTGGTGAATTGCGCCGGGCCAGCGGAAGACACCGGCAAAGCGCAAGCCATCCAGCTTGGTGTCGCCGTGATAGCCGCTCTCGATTTCCACGCCGACCACCGCGCGGCAGAATCCATTCGTCGGCAAGGCGTTGAACTGGCAGGGGCAGCCATAGGCGCAGTTGCAGTTGACGAACTCGCGCGCCTTGATCATCCACTTGACGTTCGTCATGGCATTCCTCCCCTTGGCTGCATTCACTGCTCTGCAAGCGAGATGCCCGGATCGCAGGGGATCAGGAGGTCAACCGGGAAGGATCATCCGGCAGCATCTGATCGAGGCAGTCCGGGAAAATATTAGGAATCAATCATATATCTTTCCCGGCCGTCCTCAATAGCCGAACGGCCAAGAGCGCAATGCGTTCGGACCGGGCAAGACTGTGCGCCCCTTCACCAGACACGACTTGGTACATCCGAAGTCGGTTGCCTGGCGGGTGCAGGCCGGTTGCACGGCCAAAGCGGTCGCACTATGGCTAGCGCCTTGTCGAACAAGGCGAAGAAGAATGGCGAAAGACGGCGACCGACTGGGTATCAACACGCGGCTTACCCATTCGGGCAACAACCCGCATGACTATTTCGGTTTCGTCAATCCACCGGTGGTGCACGCCTCGACCGTTCTTTATCCCGACGCGGCGTCGATGGCTGCACGCAGCCAGAAATACACTTATGGCACGCGTGGCACGCCGACGACCGATGCCCTTGCCCACGCCATAGATGCACTGGAAGGGTCGGCCGGCACGATCGTGGTGCCATCGGGCCTTGCGGCGGTGACCGTGCCGCTGCTCGCCTTCGTCTCGGCGGGCGACCATCTGCTGATCGTCGATTCCGTCTATCACCCGACGCGCAACTTCGCCGACACCATGCTGAAGCGGCTGGGCGTCGAGGTCGAGTACTACGCCCCCGATGTCGGCGCCGGCATCGCGGCGTTGATCAAGCCCAACACCAAGGTGGTGTTCACGGAATCGCCAGCGTCCAACACCTTCGAGCTGCAGGACATCCCGGCGATCGTCAAGGCGGCGCATGCCGCAGGCGCCATCGTCATGATGGACAATACCTGGGCGACGCCGCTGTATTTCCGCCCGCTCGACCACGGCGTCGACATCTCGATCCACGCGGCGACGAAATATCCGGCAGGCCATTCCGACGTGCTGCTTGGCACGGTCTCGGCCAACGAAGGCTGCTGGAAGCATCTTTACGAAAGCTTCTGCACGCTTGGCTGCTGCGCCGGGCCCGACGATGTCTACCAAGTGCTGCGCGGCCTGCGCACCATGGGCGTGCGCCTCGAGCACCATCAGCGCAGCGCGCTCGCCATCGCCTCCTGGCTCGAGGGCCAGAAGGGCGTGGCGCGCGTGCTCCACCCTGCCCTTCCCAGCCATCCGGACCACGGCCTGTGGAAGCGCGACTTCTCCGGCTCGAGCGGCATCTTTTCCATCGTGCTTGCCGGCGGCGGCCAGAAGCAGCAGCACGCCTTTCTCGACGCGCTGCAGATCTTCGGCCTCGGCTATTCCTGGGGCGGCTATGAGAGCCTTGCGGTGCCGGTCTGGCTCGCCGACCGCGTTGTCGCAAAGGGCCCGTATGAAGGCCCGTTGATCCGCCTCCAAATCGGCCTCGAGGACGTCGACGACCTGAAGGCCGACATTATGCGCGGCCTGACCGCCGCGGCTTCTGCCTGAGCGATCGGGGCACCCGCCCAACTGATTCGGCAAATCTCGGAATTCTATTTCTCAAAGCCGTGCCTTTGCGGATCAATTTGGCTTTCAAATCCGACAATGCCGCGTCATTGCGGTGCGATCATCTGGTTTCGACTTCCCTCTGGCATACTGGCAGAGTTTCCGACTCCCATGGCCTTTCGCCTTTTTGTTCCGATTCTTGCCGGCGCGACGCTGCGCGAGCGCATCATCGCCTGCATCGGCGCGACGATCGGCATTGCACTGACCGGCGCGATCGGCGGTCTGGTGCTCGGCAACGGCCCGCACGTGCCGCTGCTGGTGGCGCCGATGGGAGCCTCGGCCGTGCTCCTGTTCGCGGTGCCGGCTAGCCCGTTGGCGCAGCCATGGTCAATCATCGGCGGCAACACGATATCGGCACTGGTCGGCGTGATCGTGGCGCATTTCATCCACGAAACCGCCCTTGCCACCGGCATCGCGGTGGCGCTTGCCATCGCCGCCATGTCGTTCACGCGCTGCCTGCATCCGCCGGGCGGGGCGGCTGCCCTGACGGCAGTGTTGGGAGGGCCTGCCGTCATCAGCGCCGGCTTCCTGTTTCCATTCGTGCCGGTGGCATTGAACTCGCTTCTGCTGGTGGCGCTGGGCTACGGCTTCCACAAGCTGGCCCGTCGCAATTACCCGCACGTGCCGATTCCCCTGACGAACAGCCATGGCACCGTCGATCCGCCGGCGCAGTTGCGCGTCGGCTTCCAGTCCGAAGACATCGATGCCGCGCTTGGCGCGCTCGACGAGACGTTCGATATCGATCGCAACGATCTCGACCGGCTGCTGCGGCAAGTCGAATTGCAGGCGATGGTGCGCGCGCACCAGAGCCTGCTGTGCGAGGACATCATGTCGCGCGATGTGATCTCGGTCGACGAACACACGCCTGCCGAGGCAGCGCGCCATTTGCTGCTTGACCACAACATCCGTACCTTGCCGGTTGTCAACGCAGAGGCAAGGCTGGCAGGCACCGTGGGATTGCGGGAACTGGCACTGGCCTCCGGCACGGTCGGATCCGTGATATCACCCGCAGCGACAGCCGCCGCCGGTTTCGCCGCCATGGGTCTGCTGCCCATACTCACCGACGGCCGCAGTCATGCGGTCATCGTCGTCGACGACGACAAGCGCGTTCTCGGGCTGATCACACAGACCGATCTGCTGGCGGCCACCGCGCGTCTGCAGGCTGCTGACAAGTCCGCGCCGGAAGCGGTACGGTAGCTACCGCCGGACCCGGCGAAAATGGCCGGGAACCTTTTGCCGGCAATGCCATCCAATCTCTCAATCGGGTTTCGGTCCGGGATTGGGTTGAGGAACTGGCCATGCCTGCTGTCTTGACGGCCATGCCTTCTGTCGCTTCAGGCGACATGCAGCTCGTGCGACGCGCCTTGGCGCGCGAGGGCGACGCTTTCCGCACCATCATCAAGATGCACAACCAGCGGCTCTACCGCATCGCCCGCGGCGTGGTGCGCAATGACAGCGAGGCCGAGGACATCGTGCAGGAGGCCTATGTCAGGGCCTTCGCCCATCTCGATGCGTTTCGCGGCGACGCCTCGCTTGCCACATGGTTGTCGCGCATCGTCATCAACGAGGCGCTCGGCCGACTGCGCAAAAGACGCAGGACGGTGGCAATGCCGGAAAATCCGCAAGCCGAGATCATCCGGTTCCCCCTCAACCCCAGCGACGATCCGGAACGGACGATGGCGCAACGGCAGATCCTCCAGCTGGTCGAACGGGCCACCGACAGCCTTCCGGATGTCTACCGGACTGTGTTCGTGGCGCGGGTGATCGAGGGGCTGAGCATTGAAGAGACCGCCGATCTCCTCGGCGTCCGGCCACAAACCGTCAAGACAAGGCTGCACCGCGCCCGCACCCTGGTACGCAAGGCACTGGACGACCAGATCGGGCCGGTGCTGCTCGATGCGTTCCCCTTCGCCGGCCGACGTTGCGAAAGGCTGACCAGCGCTGTGATGCGGCGGCTCGGCCTGGAAAGCTGACCTTTCGCCGATTCCTTGGGAACGTTTGCCGCTGCCCGGCATCCAATGACCGTCAACCGAGAAACACTGACCGGCGCGATTTCCGCTCCGGGCGAAGGAGATGCCATGCCTATCCGACACACCGCTGCCCTGGCCGCCATGCTGCTGCTTGGCACTGCCCCGTTCGCGCAAGCGGCCGACAAGCCGACCGACCCACAGATCGCCCACATCGCCTACACGGCCGGGGTCATCGACGTTGAAGCCGCCAAGCTGGCGATCGAGAAATCGAAGAACAAGGACGTCGTGGATTTCGCTAACGACATGGTGCGCGACCACGAAGCCGTGAACGTGCAGGCGCTCGACCTGGTCAAGAAGCTGAAGGTGACGCCGGAAGACAATGCCACCAGCCAGGCGCTGACCAAGGCGGCCGCCGAAGAGAGGGCCAAGCTTGCCAAACTCGAGGGTGCCGCCTTCGACAAGGCCTATGTCGACAACGAGGTCGCTTACCACAAGCAGGTCAACGGCGCTCTCGAAACGCTGCTCATCCCGTCGGCCAGCAATACCGAACTGAAGAGCCTGCTGGAGACCGGCCTGAAGATCTTCCAGGGCCATGAGCAGCACGCTGAACATGTCGCCGGCATGCTGAAGTAAGGACAGGCAGCATGTCGAAACGCCATCTGTGGATCGCGCTGACGCTGGCCATCGGCATCGTTCCGGCACAGGCTGAAACCATCCAGGTCACCATCGACAAGCTGGTGTTCTCGCCAGCCACTGTCGAGGCCAAGGTCGGAGACACGATCGAGTGGGTGAACATGGACGTGTTCGCCCACACGGCGACCGTCAAGGGCGGGTGGGAGGTGACGATCCCGCCGAAAAAGTCCGCGAGCCTCACCCTGCAGAAGGCAGAGACGGTCGATTATTTCTGCCGTTTCCACCCCAACATGAAAGGCCGCTTGGTGGTGGCGCCCTGATCCAGTGCCAACGAGGCCCGCCTGGCCTCGTCAGGCCGCGCGATGTGCGTCCATGAGCCGTCATAGCGGGGCTCGTGGCGCGTCAGCCAGGCATCCAGCCCTTCGCGCAGATCGGCGGTCGGAGCCAAGCGGGCAAACTGCTCGGCTTCGACCAGCAGGCCTTCCGCGACGCTCATGTCGAGGCCGCGCGCCACCGCTGTGAGGATGCCCGCGATCGCAAGATCGGAGTGCCGCAGGATACGCTTGGCGAGGCCAATTGCGGCCGGCATCAAATCGCCATGCGGCACCACCTGGTTGACGAGGCCAAGTTCAAGGGCGCGCTGCGGCGGAAACCAATCGCCGGTCAAAAGCAGTTCGAGCGCCCGCTTGCGCCCGGCGAGCCTGGGCAGGCGCTGCGTTCCGCCAAAGGTCGGCGGCATCGCAAGGCTGATTTCCGGCTTGGCGAACAGGGCCCGTTCGCTGGCGATGGCCAGCGGCACGGCCTCGGTGATTTCGCAGCCGCCGCCAAAGGCAATGCCGTTGACGGCGGCGATGACGGGTTTGCGGAATGCTTCCAGCCTTGCCGTCAGCCGCTGCCCGCGCATCACAAAGTCACGCATCGCGACATCGACGCCAAGCGCCACACTGGCCGAGAATTCGTGGATGTCGCCACCCGCCGAAAACGCCCGCTCCCCTGCTCCGGTAAGAATGACCGCCCGAACGCCGGCATCGACTTCAATGTCGTCGAGGACCGCGAGCAGGCGATCGACCAAGGCATAGTTCAACGCGTTGAGCTTCTCCGGCCGGTTGAGGGTGAGGATGGCAATCCCATCCCTGGTTTCGTTGAGGACAAGATCGGTCATTTGGCTTCCTTCTCCAGCGTACCCATGGCTGGGAAGGTTACGCCATTCGTCGCTTGTGTATATTCACTAGTCGGTATACATAAGCGAATGCCTGAAGCGCAAAGCCCCACCCGCAAACGCATTGTCGATGCCGCAACAAGACTGTTTTACGCGGAAGGAATCGGCCGCGTCAGCGTCGATGCCGTTGCCGAGGAAGCCGGGCTCACCAAGCGGACGCTTTATTATCACTTCAAGAGCAAGGACGACCTGATCGCCGCCTATCTCGATGGCCGCGACCAACCCAATCTGAAGCGGATGGCCGGCTGGTTCGATGCCGCCGAAGGCGGAGCGGATCGCAAGGTCGAGGCGATCTTCGCCAATCTGGCGAAGGCCGCCCACCATCCGAAATGGAAAGGATGCGGCTTCCTGCGCACGGCGGCGGAACTCGCCTCGATGCCTGGACATCCGGCGATCAAGGTCGGGTCGCGGCATAAGTCAAATTTTGAGACGTGGCTGGCCGGTGCGTTGTCCGTCCGGGGCGTCGAGGAGCCGCAAGCCTTGGCACGCGAGATCGTGCTGCTGATAGATGGCTGCTTTTCGATCATGCTGATCCACCGCAATCCCGATTACATCGAGGCAGCAGGCCGCGCCGCGGCGACGCTTGTCCGGGCTCGAATTGCAAGCGACCAGGTCTAAAGCGCGTCGCGTTTTAACGGATTCAGGCAACGCGCCTTAGGTCTTTGTTTTGATGCACGTTCTCCCAAAACCGGGCCACTTTTGGGCGACATGCATTAGAATCCAAACGCCAGCCATGCCGTGCCGACCACCAGCGTTATCAATGTCAGCGGCAAGCCGACCTTGAAGAAAGCGCCGAACGACAACTGCGTGCCGGCGGTCCTTGCCTGCTCGGCGACAATCAGGTTGGCGACCGAACCGAGCAGCGTGAAGTTGCCGGCTAGCGTCGAGCTCATGGCGACCACCAGCCAGGCACGTTCGGGATTTTCAAGGCCGGGTATGAAGGGCCGCAGCGCCAGCACGGCCGGGACATTGCTCATGATGTTGGAGAGCACCGCGGTGAAGCCGGACAGGCGCCAGACATCGTCCAGCCCAAGGTTCTTTGCCGAGGCGATCATGTCTGGCGTCAGCAGCGTCTTTTCCGCGCCGGCAACGACCACGAACAGACCGGCGAACATGAACAGCAGCGGCCCGTCGATCTCGCGGTAGATGCGTTCCGGTTTGATGGCACGGGTGAGCAAGAGGATGGCACCGCCAATGAGTGCCGCCTTGGCGACGGGCACGCCGGCGAAGAAGGCGATGGCCAATCCGATGCAGACCACCACCGCCTTCAGCACCTGTCCCTTGTGCATGCGGCCACGCGAGACTTCTGGGGTCAATTGGGCCGTGCGGGCGAATTCGGCCCTGTAGACGATGCGTATGATGACAATGACCGCGACCAGGCCAAACAGGGCGACCGGAGCAAGGGCCGCTGAGAAGGCAGGATAGGAAATGCCCGACAGCGCGCCGATCACCATGTTTTGCGGATTGCCGGTGATGGTGGCGACGCTGCCGCAATTCGACGCGGTGGCGGTGGCGATCAGATAGGGGATGGGGTTGCGCTTGATGACGCGGGTGACGTGGACCACGATCGGCGCCATGACCAGGCAGATGGCATCGTTGACCAGGAAGGCCGACAGCACGCCGGTCAGCAGCGTCACCATGACCAGGAGCATGAAAGGCGCGTGTGCATGCTCGATGGCGACGGCGCCAAGACCGCGAAAGGCGCCGGAAACCTTCAGATGCGCCACCACGATCATCATGCCGAGCAGCAGCGTGATGGTGTCGAAATTGATCGCGCGGTAGGCATCTTCCATGCTCAGCGCGCCGACGGCGATCATCGCGGCCCCGCCGAGCAGCGCGATCCCTGCCCGGTCGAGGCGCAGGCCCGGGATGCGGCCAATGGCGACACCAGCGTAAGTCAGGATCAGGATCAGCAGTGCCGCCGCGCCCATCAATGTCATCGGTAAGAAGTCCCTGCTCAGTCTATGGCGCGCCGCTGCCCGTCCGCCCGATGGTTCGTTTGCATGCCAGCTTTAGCGCGATGCCGAGGGTGTCCGCAAAGCCCAGGGGACGATGTGCCGCTAATGCAGATAGAAATCCAGCCGCCGTCGAAGCGCCTGCGAAGAAAACAGCTGCTCAACGGTCCGCCGCGCCTCGCGACCCACCGTCGCCCGCAGCTCCGGATCGGCTTTGAGGTCGGCCAGGATCTGCCGCGCCTGTTGCGTCGTCTCGAACAGGAAACCGTTTTCGCCATGCCTGATATGGTCGGCATAGCCGCCATGCGAATGGCAGACCACAGGCAAACCACAGGCCATCGCTTCGAACACCACCCGGCCGAACGTCTCCACATGCGAGCCGGTGCGATAGTAGAACACGTCGAGCGTCGGCAGGAACTCTTCGGCCGCAAACCGGCCTTGCGGAAGGAGTTCGAGTTGTGGATGCGGTTTGAGCCTGTCCTTGAGCGGCATCCCGCCCTGAATCCGCAACGCGGCGCCATCCGCCAGCAACGCTTCGTAAAGCGGCACATCGTCCGCATGATGTTTGTCCGGGGTGTCGCGGCTCAATCGTCCCAGCGTGAACGGACGACCGGGCTTGACCGGTTTTGGTGAAAAACGTTCGATATCGATCGGCGACGGATGCACGACGCCATCGACCCGCAGCATGCGCTTTTGAAAATCGGAAATCAGCACCAGTTCGGCGTCGGGCCAGTTGAGCCTACGGGGCATACGCGTCGTCAGCGCGATGACCTTCGGGTGAAAGGTATTGAAGACATAGATCAGCCGGCGCGGTCGCGGAATCAGATAGGGCCACATTTTGTTGCGCCAATGCGTGCCGAGGAAGACGTAGGTACCGCCGTCCGGCACATTCCACCTTGGCAGCGAGATGCGCCGAATTGGAAATTGTCGCATCAACTCGCCGGACACCCTGGAGGACGTTGCCCACAGACGCACATCCGAGTCGGCGCTCAACAGCCGGTACAGTTCCAGGGTTTCGAGGTCACTGCCGCCAAAACGGTTCTGAAAGCCATTGAACAGATGAATCATAGTTGCCGCGCTGATCTTGCCTGAACCGTCCCGCCATTCGTTCGCCGGCATTGAGAAAGGCGGTGACTGGACCGGACCGGACGCTTGGAGAACTCAGGAAAGCAGTAACGTTTTCTAGCGCGATGTCAGCAAAGCGAAAGCACCGCCGCGCGACGCTTACTCAAATCAGCGTGCTGTGCCCGAGCTTTTTCGTGCCCAACCGTGACAGGACGCGACGGTTCAAGCTTGCGATGACCACGCTTGCTGTCAATGCACGATGGCGCCGCTGGGCACCAAGGAAGCCCCTGACGGATCGAAGCTGACTTGATCGCGCCCGTTCGATTTGGCCGCGTAAAGCCGCCTGTCGGCAGCCACGAAAATCTCTTCGAAGGTTGTCGGCCCGGTAAAGCTTGTGCCGCCGATGCTGACGGACAATGGGCATGGCCGCCCGCCCGGAGAGAAGTCCATCTCACGGATGCGCCGGCGAATGCTTTCGGCAACCACCCATGAATGCGAGGGATCGACGCCAGGCAGAAATACGCCGAACTCTTCGCCACCGATGCGGCCAACGATGTCGCCGCCGCGCAGCTGGCCTTTGATCGCCTGCGCGATCAGCTTGAGCGCCTGGTCTCCGCAGTCATGTCCGTGCCGGTCGTTGATCGACTTGAAATGGTCAGCATCGATGATCAGCAGCGCCCCAGAATGGGCCTGCTCCTGCTTGCGGGTCTGCTCGAGATAGGCTTCGACCAGCATCGAGAAGGCGCCGCGGTTCAGCACCGCCGTCAGGCTGTCGGTCGCGGCAACGATGCTGAGATCACGCTGGGCGATGGCCAGCTGGCGGATCTTCCACATCAGGAAAAACAGAAATGAGCCGCCCAGCACCAAAGGCAACATCAGATCGGTCAGTTGCGCCCGCCACAGTGCCTCGGGTGAAAGATAGGGGAAATTGAAGGAATCAACAAAGAACGCCACGGCGATGAAGAATGCCGTACCGGCTGCCGTGACAGCGATAACCCTGCCCCAGCTCGTCGGCGACAGATCGAGCCTCATCGCGTTCCACTCCGTTAGCCGCGGCTACTATGACGCAGCAACGCAAACAAATTGATAAGACTTTCCTTCCAATTCGATACCGGCAGACACGACAACGCAACGGCCACCGACGGCAGCCGTGCTCGCTCCCGCGGTGAAAACCGTCGCTCTGCTGGACTTCGTGCAGGACTCCTGAATGTCAGCGGTTGGGCGCTGGTCCACCCAGCGCCTCGGCAACGAACGATGCCGCGATCAAGTCGTCGGCATCCAGTCGTAGGGAGCCGTCGCCTGCCCCCATGATGGCGGCGACCTTGTGAAACGTTTTCATCTCATGGTCGGAAATTTCGGCATCCTGCATTCTGGCCTTGAGTTCAGCGATACGCCGCCCCAACGCGGGGGACGTTCCAATCTCACGTTTCGACATAACCTGGCTTCTCCTCCCCCAACCCGCGCTTGTTTTACCCCACCCATTCGTCGGCCCACACATTGCCTTTTTATGAGGCACCGCGAATACAAGGCCCCGAACGCGTGGTGGGAGCTATGGTTCCAACCCCGCTGGATCACGAAATAATTCCGGATCGCTGCGCCGAACCCAGGCACAACTCCTTGTTGCACAAGGTGGTGGCGCTGGCAGTCGCGAGATGGCAGATTTAGCGGCCCTGATCAGGATAAACGGTACAAGCCTCTGAAATTATTGGCGATCCCGACAGGATTCGAACCTGTGACCATCGGCTTAGAAGGCCGGTTTTGTACCGCTTCCCTTTGCTGACAAAAAGCGTGCCGCAATATCTGTAACAGTTACGTACTTTCTCGGCTCACCATTGCCGGCGCTAGTGTAGCGGCATGAGGGGCGAACTGTATTTCTGGCTAGGTCTCGCGTGTGGCGTCGGCGTCATCGCGATGTTGTTGTTGTTGCTCGCGATGCTTAGCTTCGGTTTCGGCTTATACGCCGTTCCCGCTTAGTCGGCTATGTCTCGCAGCGATGGGTAGTGTCTCAGTTTGAAATTTGGGGCTAGAGGCCCGCAGTTGTCGATCCATAAAAGCGGTCCATGCCTCTGCAATATTCTTTAGAGGCTGGCCCCAGAAACTCGACAATCGTAGCGAAATCGAAGTCACCCCGGTCAGCGGCGTTCTGTAAGGCCTCAAGAAAGGTAGCAATGTCAGCATTGTCTTTGGCCGAGCTCTCTCGCAAGCCCTCTTCGCATAATTGGAAAACGCCTTTGACAACGTTCTCTGGGGTCTTCCCCAGATTCGATATCAAGGTCTCCGCCAATTCTGCGGCGGCAATTGTTGATGGAAATGCAGAGGGGGCCCATTGAGCGGCGAAGTCGCGGAGCGTATGGCGCAACTCTGGTGTCTGATCGGCGATCATATCTATGTATTTCCGACTGGACATGCCCGCTCGTCAGTTCTCCAAAGCTTTCTATATGGGCGTGCCACCTCGGCTTCGGCGCGACGGCGTCCATCTTCTCGCAAACAGGTAGTGTCTCAGTTTGAAATCTGGGGGCCGTTCGGCTCCAGCTTTGACCGGATTTGATGAATAGCGCTCACGATGGCGTTGGCTGACTGAACGTCCAGCGCAATATCTAACAGACCTTCGGTTGTGTGAATTGAGAGAACCCCAATCACACCCGCATTGTCCGTGATGGTGCCGACGTGGATTTCAGTCGGTACGAAGGGCCGCGCCTTTCCCTTGCGTTGCATTGCTCACACTCCCCTCGCGGCGACAGTCGCGCAACGCCGTGGCACATTCAAGCTGGCCTTAGGGTCATGTAACGGGCGGGAAGTGTTCTTAGGTTAGCGAGTGCTTAAAGCCTTACCTATTCGCCTATTTCGGCAGCTTCTTGTAGGGACCGCGCGCTGGCTTCGGCGCAACGGCGCCGTGCTAAAAACAAAATTCTCCCAGGCTGGCTACCCGGCGATCGCCATTCCAATACCGACACCAAGGCCGATAGCAACGCCCATGAGCAGCTTGCCGGCAAAGTCTAGGGCGAAGGCGCGGACAGCGCTCCAGGCATCCCCACGGGCTCCCTGATGGCGTTCGACAGGTCATCGAAGATCGCGTCCATGCCGGCAATATAGATCGAAACCGCGATTCTGTGGATCCCCACCTTCATGGCGTTATCGCACCAGTAGATTGTAGCTCGGTTCCTCACAGTGATAGACGCGGCATTGGCCGTCGCGGGTTGGAACGGCGGCGGACATCGGCACGTCGGGCCAGTCGCACTCATTGCCGAACTGGCGCACATAGCGGTCATATGTGTTGGGGCCGGTGGTCAGCACCACAGCGTGCCGGCTCTGGATCAACTGCTGAAGCTGCTCGCAGCTCATCGTGCGCGTGTCGGGCCGAGCCTCGGCGACGCTCGTGGCACAACAAACTGCCATCCCGGCAAGAAAGGCGATCGACGGACTTTTCGTGGCCAACACAACGGACTCCCGATCATGGTCCGCAGCATCGCGCGCGAGCTTCGTCCCCGCAAGGGCGCGCTTGACGATTTCAGCGAGTACGCGGCCGGTTCGGTGGGAGGGGCACCTCCGAGGGCAAGGAAGGTTCTGGCGCGCTGGTCTAGGGCTGCGCGTCCGTCGTCTGCGGCGGCGCCGGCCAAACAATATGTTGCCCCTCGAAAAGCAGCACTGTGACGTAGCCCGCAATCGAGGCGACGGTCACGAGTAGAAGCATCGTGGCGATGGAGATACCGCGCCGTCTCGGTCGCGACTTTGGTGGGCGCGCTGGTGCTTCGGTATTCTGGTGCGTTGCTGCTTCGGTACTCGGGATGGGCTCGCTTGGCTGTGGCAAGTGAGCGGGATCAGGATCGGGGAACTTGCGATCGAGCGCGGCCTGCTTCCGACGCGTTTCCTCGTCAAATTGATATTTGCGTGCTCCACGCCAGTTTGCCTGGAACTCTTCTTTTGCCATCGTCCCCAACTAGCCGCCACTATCTATGCCGCCACCCTTCCTCAGCCTCACCCCGGCACCGCCACCATTCTCGGGGATGAACTCGACGCCGGCAGATTCGAGAGCCTTCTCGATCGCAGCCAGGGCATCTTCCGAACCGCCATACTTGCCTGTCTCGAAATTCGAGATCGTGTTGCGGTGAATTCCGGCAGCCTTCGAAAGGTCAGCCAGGGACCAGTTCAACGCCGCTCTAGCCATCCTCACTTGTGCAGGCTTCACAACTCACAATCCTTGTGCTAATTTCACAAGTGTAAGTATCACAACTGAAGGGGAATTCCAAAGCCGAACACGTGTGTTCCGGCGGCCGGCGAAGCTATGCCCGCTGCCTTCCTTGGAAGATTTTCAGGTCGCGTCATTATCGGCGAGATCGCCGACCAAATGGCAGAGGCGTCACGACAGATCGACCGGGATATCGCTTCTATCGTTGCCGCAATGAAGGCGATCCATGGTGACAGCGAATACTACGTCTTCATCAACCATGAACTCCCCTTCGTGTTTATCGGCCAAAGGTCACCATCATGAGCGCGGCCATGCTGAAGCCCTTGGGGATGCCGAAGGGGATGAACCCGCAACAATGGCGCCAGTCAGTCGAGAAGCGCCTCAACGACCTTCTGGACCGCGCCATGTCGCTCATTACGGCACTGGATCTTATGGAGGTTGATTGCGACCTGGAGGATACGGCAGACGACGAGCCATCGCTAGGCTGCCTCGATGATCTGGAGCAGGACAACTGCGACGACGAGGAAGGTGGCGACGACGAGCCTTGCGTGGATATCTATGGCGAACGCATCATGTGGCCCGACGATCTGGCGTCGCAGGAAACGCTGGTGGAGAGCGGGATATGACGGCGCCGTTCTATCAACGACGCGCCTTCGACCCGCTATCAGCAGCGACAGAGCCGAGCAACGACATGATCGTCGTGCCGTTCCACCACGCTTACCGCAACAACTTCGGCATGATCCCTGTCCACACCGGCGACGATTTCATGCTCGTCTCGTCGTGGCACTACGACCCCGAGCACTATCCTCCGGGCTCTTGTATTCAATAAGGTTCCGACCGACCCATTGGCCCGCTGCTTCGGTGGCGGGCTTTTCAATTTGCCCAGCCCTTTGCCCACTTCACCCGTCGGGTGCCGCAGCGAATTCCATCTCAAGCGACGCTTTCGGCTTCTGCAGCTGCACGGCCACACAATGTTTGTTGGCGGCATCCCAGGAACTGCCGGTCATGCAGACAGGGCGTTTGGGCGAGCAGGACTTTCCGGCCAACGTGGACTTCAAGCTGCGCGTGCACACGCAGGCCCCTTTTCCCCAACCCCAATTCTCCGGGCAGCTCACGCAGCGCCGAGTTTTCGGATCGACGAACTGCCCCGCCCCACAGGAGCAGGCCGAGCGCTTGGCATCCCACGAGGCGCCCGCCGCACAAGAGACGCAAGTTTTCCTCTTCGGATTCCAGTATTTCCCCTCGGGGCATGCTCCGCTCTCACCGGTGGGCTTGCTGGGCTGCGCCGGCGATGGCGGCAACGCCTTCGCCGGCGCAGTCTTCTGCGGCTCCGCCGGCTGCTGGCCCGGACAAGTGAGCTTTTGGTCGCATTGAAGCGTGCACCCGACCACACCGCGAGACCGATTGACCGGAGTGTCCGGGTATTCGAAGGGACAGGGCATCTGCTGTGCGCTTGCGGTCCATCCGAACAGCATCATCAAACTGGCGAGAACAAGATGACGTCTCATAGTTCGGATAGTAGTGATTGTTCGCCGAATTGAAAACGGTAAACCGCGTGATGCCCGCTGCCTCACGGTGGCGGGCTTTCACTGTTCGGGAGAATAATCCTCGGGGCGCATCAGCTTAGGCGAGGAGAACCACAGATCCTTGAAGGCGATCATCGTCGGCGTCCATGGCTCCCACTTGTCCATCGCCCGCAAGATGAACAGGCCGGCCTCGAATGCGACCAAGGCCCTGGTTTCTTCGGGTCTGTCATGCTTGAGCCAGTCGCGCGTCTCGTTGAGACGCCTTATCCAATCCTTGTTTTTCTCCACTGGGCGAGTTGGGTTGTCCCGAATGCTGACCCAAAGGCCGCCCTCTTTGTGGGGCCTCATATCTTCCGCAGCTCCGGCCAAAGTTATCGTAAGAGCGAATTGGCCAGCATGGAAGGCAGCAATAGCCCCCTCTATCTGTTGAACCGCTGCCTCCTGCTTGGTCACGGTGAAAACACGATAGAAAGGGCGTGTCTCTCTCATTGCTGCTTCCCTAAAGAATTGGCACCAGCGGCGGGCTTTTTGATGACAGGTGCTGACACCGTGCTGACACAGCAGAACCTCGCACTAGCACCCTGTCATCGTGCCGTCTAATTTCGTAATCATTTCAGCGGTTTATTGGCGATCCCGACAGGATTCGAACCTGTGACCATCGGCTTAGAAGGCCGGTGCTCTATCCAGCTGAGCTACGGGACCGCTGGCCGGCCGCCGGGCCGGCTGATTACTTGACGCTGGCCGCCGGTCAATGCGTCCAGGGCGTCCTGCGGTCATAGCGGAAATTCTCGGCATAGGAAATCTGGCGGCGCTTGGTCTCTTTCGGCTCCTCGACGCGGAAGGCGAATCCTTCCTTTTCGGCGTAGGCCACCGCTTCTTCCCTCGTATCAAAGGTGAGCCTGATCTGGCTCCTCATGTCTCCCGACGTGGTGTAGCCCATCAAGGGGTCGATCTTCTTGCGCATCTCGGGGTCGAATTCCAGCACCCAATGGCCGGTCTTGGCCTTGCCGGACTGCATCGCGGTTTTGGCTGGGCTGAAAATGCGCGCGGACATGGCCACCTCGTTATTGTGCAAGGCAGCATCGCCACCCTGCGTCGTCATTACTGCGCAATGCGCAACACGGCAAGGTTTTTGCACTTGCCATGCAACACCGAAATGAATAGGCAACAGACCGTTCGGAGTGTAGCGCAGCCTGGTAGCGCATCTGGTTTGGGACCAGAGGGTCGGGAGTTCGAATCTCTCCACTCCGACCATCCTCTCATCGACATGCAATGTCGGCGCCGCTGGTGCAACGAACGGTACGTTGCGCCGATCCCGGTTATGGGCCTTGCCCCATTGGGAAATCCTAGATCTCGAACTCGCCCTGCCCCTCGTCCATGGCGCTGACGGTTTCGGCCGCCAATGCCCGCGTGATCGGCGTCTTGCGCTCGAGCGCTGTGCGGTCCAGCCGTTCCACCACACGCATCGCGGTCGCCAGCGAGCGCTCGATGCGGCGGACCAGATACTGCACGACATGCGGCTCGACCTCGACCTGGCGGTCGGCGAACAGCTTGGTGATGACGCCGGCGAGCAGGACGTCGTCAGGCTCATGGATCTCGACCGTCGCCGCCGCCTTCAGCCGCGAGGCCAGATCAGGCAGCGCAACACCCCAAGCCGAGGGAAAGCGGCGCGCCGTCAACAACAGCGTCGAGCCCGCACCACGCACCGCATTGATCAGATGGAACAGGCCTTGCTCGTCCACCGCGCCGGTATCGACATCGTCGATCAGTGCCGGCCGGGCGCCGAGATTGGCGATGCTGTCACCGATACGCCTGGCGTCGACCATCACCGCGTTGGCGCGCGCGCGCCAGATCGAAGCCAGATGCGTCTTGCCGGAGCCGGCGGGACCGGCCAGCACCACGACCGGCGAGGGCCAGTCCGGCCAACGGTCGACCAAAGCCACCGCTTGCGCATTGGTGCCGGAGACGACGAGGTCGTCACGCGAATAGCCGGTGCCATGGCCGAGATCGAGTGGCAATTGGCGCGGCGGGTCGGCTTTCTGGTCGCTCATACGGACTCAGCCATGCGGCCCGGCAAGGAACCTGGTCACCGGCCGAATCATGGCTTGATGGCCTTGCGCCGATCGGCCGGGAGCTCCGGCGCGGTGCTGCCGTGGCCCTTGTAGAGCGGCGATTCCAGATAACGGGCTATGGCAAACCGCACCAGCACGGCAACTGCCGCCGAAGCCGGCACGGCAATCAGCAGGCCGACGAAGCCGAACAGCGCGCCGAAGGCAAACAGCGAGAACATCAGCCATACCGGATGCAGGCCGACGCTCTTGCCGACCAGCCGTGGCTGCAGGATGTTACCCTCGATGAACTGGCCGATGAAAAACACCACCGCGACGGCGACGATCATCGTCCAGTCCGGCCAGAACTGGACGAAGGCGACGCCGACGGCCAGCACCAGTCCGGTGAGCGAGCCGACATAGGGGATGAAGGAGATCAGCCCGGCGAACAGGCCGATAAGAATGCCGAAATTCAGCCCGGTCAGCGTCAGCCCGGTGGCGTACATGGCGCCCAGCACTAGGCACAGCGTGCCCTGGCCGCGCACGAAGCCGGCTGTTGCGGTGTTGATCTCCTTGGCGATCGCGCGCACCGTCGCGACATTGTCGCGCGGCACCCAGCTGTCGATGACCGCAACCATGCGGTCCCAGTCGAGCAGCATGTAGAAGGCAACCACCGGCGTCACCACGAACAGGCTGACCACCGAGACCAGCGCCACGCCGGAACTCCAGATCGAGGTGAAGACCGTGGTGAGCAGGCCGAAGCCGGAGGTCAGCAGCGAATTCAGCCCGTCGCGCAAGCTATTGGCGTTGACGCCGAATTTCTGTTCCAGCCATTTCGGATCATATGACGTGATCAGACTTTGCAGCCGGGTCAGATATTCCGGCAATTTGCCGGCGAAATCGGCCATCTGCGTCGCCAGCACGGGAATGAGGACGACGAAGGCCAGCACCAGCACGATGAGGAAGGTGATGAGGATGACCACCGTCGCCATGAAGCGTGACAGGCCGAGCCGCTGCAACCGGTCGGCGACCGGATCGAGGAAATAGGCAAGCACCATGCCAGCAACGAAGGGCAACAAGATGGCACTGAAGACATAGAGGAAAAGTGCGAGCACGGCCGCGCCGGCCAGCCAGAAGAAGATCTGCCGGCGGAAGGTGGATGATGCGGCGAGATCGGCAGCCGCAGCCTCGATCACCGCAGCCTCTCTCTCAACTGCCGCTTCTCTCTCAGATGCCCGGATTGGAGCCTTCGCCATAGCCGCTCATATGCCTCAGCCAAGCCACGAGATAGGCCGCGGCCGAAGCCACGGTCAAGACCCCGGACAGCAATATGAGGGCTGGCCGCAGAGGGTCGAGGTGAACGGCAAGGGCAAGTTCGCCCAGCACAACCGCCGCCAGCACGATCTGGCTAGCGGTGTTGGCCTTCGACACGAAAAGCGGCTTCATCTCGACTGGATGGGCCATGACCGACGACAACACAACGGCGCAGACGATCAGCGCGTCTCGCGACACCATGGTGACGACCAGCCACAGCGGCAATTGCCCGATGAAGCCCAGGACGACGAAGACCGAAACCAGCAGCAGCTTGTCGGCAATCGGATCGAGATAGGCGCCGAGCATGGACTGCTGATTGAAACGACGGGCGATGAAGCCGTCGACGCCATCCGAAATGCCGGCAATGAGGAGGCCGGCAAAGGCCCAGTCCCAGCGCGCCTGCAGCATCGCCAACACCACCGCTGGCACCAGAACCAGGCGCAGGATGGTGATCAGGTTGGGGATGGTCAAATGCGCGCCTGTCGGGTTTGCATGCTGATAGATGATGGGAGACGGAGGGGATCGCAAGGGAGAAGCGCCACCCATAGCAAAGGTAGCTGGACGGCGAGGCACCGCGACTGCTCACATTGATATTCTCTGGTTAGGCTGCAGACGCCTCAAGGATGGAAATGGGTCCTCGGGTCTGAATCACTCGCTCAAGGCGTAGCCCAGCGACGTCGAACAAGCTTGCATATTGGACCTGCGTCCTCTCCAGGCCGCCAGTGACGGCGAGCATGACCACGTCGATACCCTTGATCTGGTTCGGTTCGTCACCTGGCGGCACGAGGGTCTCGGCCACAAGCACCTTTCCGTTCGGCAACATTGCCTTGCGGCAATTTCGCAGGATCTCCGCGGCACGCCCATCGTCCCAATCGTGAACGACCTTCTTGATGACGTAGACGTCACCGGTGGGAACGCTTTCAAAGAAATCACCTGCGATAAATTCGGTGCGCGGCAGGTCGCCTCCGGCACCCTGGCGGGCTGCCGCGACGCCCGAAGGCGGATCGAAAAGCACGCCGCTCAAATGGGGGTGCGGGCCAGGATCGCCGAGAGAAGCTGACCATGTCCGCCGCCAACGTCGACGATCCGTGTGAACGGCCTGAAGTCATAAGCTTCGGCAACGGCCTCGTTACTGCCTTGGCTCAAGGCGATCATTGCACGCTGAAACAAGGCAGCCTGCTCCGGGTGTTCCGACAGCCAGTCAAACCTTGGGCTCCCGAACACCTTATCGAAGGCTGGCTTTCCGGTGCGGACAGAATGCAGGAGCTGCTCGAAGGCAAGATAGGCCTCACCGTTGATCATGCGGACGAAGTCACGGGGACCCGGCTTATCGGAGCGCAGCGCGGCGCCAACCTCCGTCAATTCGAAATGACGGGGCAGTACTTCCCTAAAGACGCCTTCCGGCGCGAGAAGTCGCATTACACGATAAAGCGCGTCAGCATCCGACTGAGTGGCAGCCGCAAGTTTATCCACCGACTGCTCGTTGACAGCCAGGAGATCGGGGATGCCGAGTTCGATAATTACGCGCAACGCCTGTGACACGGCGAATCCAAAGCCTAGCCTCATGATCTGTTGCGACGGATTGGGCATGGCCTGTCCCCGGATGCCTGATGCGAAGCAACAGAGCACCAACAACAGACAGACACAAGGATGCAAAGGGGTGAAGGCGCAGACGGAGGTACGGGGTTTTGCCTCCGATAAAAAGCAAGGACAGCGGGGATTTCACACAAGGGGGCGCCACCGCCGCCGAAAAACCCGCTCTCCACGCTTTTTATCGGGGCAAAACTTCGGCATCCCACCGTCATCCTTGCGGGGCGAAGCCGTTCATGCGAAGAGCCCGCAAACGAAACAACGATGAGCAAGCGCCAGAAATGAGCAAGCGCAAGAACGGGCTCACCTATGCCGAGGCTGGCGTCGATATCGATGCCGGCAATCTGATGGTCGAGAAGATCAAGCCGCTGGTGCGCGCCACACGCAGGCCGGGCGCCGACGGCGAGATTGGCGGCTTTGGTGGCCTGTTCGACCTCAAGGCGGCCGGTTTCACCGATCCGGTGCTGGTCGCCGCCAATGACGGCGTCGGCACCAAGCTCAAGATCGCCATCGATGCCGGCAAGCACGACACGATCGGCATCGATCTCGTCGCCATGTGCGTCAACGACCTCGTCGTGCAAGGTGCCGAACCGCTGTTCTTCCTCGACTATTTCGCCACCGGCAAGCTCGATCCCGACCAGGGTGCCGCGATCGTCGGCGGCATTGCCGCGGGCTGCCGGCAGGCGGGCTGCGCGCTGATCGGCGGCGAGACGGCGGAAATGCCCGGCATGTATCACGGCAACGACTACGACCTCGCCGGCTTTGCGGTGGGCGCGGCCGAACGCGGCCAGCTGTTGCCGACCGACGACATCGTCGAAGGCGATGTGCTGCTTGGGCTCGCCTCCTCGGGCCTGCATTCGAACGGATTTTCGCTGGTGCGCCGCATCGTCGGCGTCAGCGGGCTCGCCTGGAGCGATCCGGCGCCGTTCAATGACGAGGCGACGTTGGCCGAGGCGCTGCTCGAGCCGACCCGCATCTACGTCAAGTCGATTCTCAAGGCCATACGCGGCACGCATGGCATCAAGGCGCTGGCCCACATCACCGGCGGCGGCTTCCCCGAAAACATTCCACGCGTGCTGCCCAAGGATTTTTCGGCCGAGCTCGACCTCGAGGCGATCGACGTCCCCGCGGTGTTCTCGTGGCTGGCCAGGACCGGCGGTGTCGCGCCGGAAGAGATGATGCGCACCTTCAATTGCGGCATCGGCATGATTTTGGCGGTCGCTTCCGGCCAGGCAGCGCAGGTCGCCGCCGTGCTGCAGGAAGCCGGTGAGACAGTGACGCCGATCGGCCGCATCGTGCCGCGCCGCGATGCCGGCGTCATCTACCGGGGCTCGATCGGCCTATGAGCGCGCAGAGGAAACGCACCGTTGTCCTGATCTCGGGGCGCGGCTCCAACATGACCGCGCTGATCGCGGCGGCCAGCGACCCGGCCTTCCCCGCCGAGATCGTCGGCGTCATTTCCGACAAGGCCGACGCCGCCGGCCTTGGTGTCGCCAAGGCGCGCGGTATCGCCACACAGATCATTCCCCGCGCCAACCATGGTAGCAAGCAGGCGCATGACGCGGCGATCGATGCGGCACTTGCAGCATTCAATGCCGAGATCGTCGCGCTGGCCGGCTACATGCGCATCCTCACCCCCGGTTTCGTCCAGAAATGGCAGGGCCGCATGATCAACATCCACCCTGCCCTGCTGCCGGCGTTCAAGGGGCTCGACACCCATGCGCGCGCGCTGGCCGCCGGCATGCGCATCCACGGCTGCACGGTTCATTTCGTCACGTCCGAAATGGACGACGGCCCGATCATCGCGCAGGCGGCCGTGCCAGTGATGGTCGGCGACAGCGCGGATGCACTGGCCGCCCGTGTGCTGAAGGCCGAGCACCAGCTCTATCCGCTGGCGCTTGGGCTGGTCGCAGAGGGCAAGGCGCGCATGGCAGCCGGCCGTACTGTGCTGGCCCACTTTGCCGACGATGCCGACAATGCCACCTCGGTGGTGATGGCGCCCGACCCACTGCGCGAGGAAGCCGACCTCGAGCAATTGGCGCGGATAACCCCCTAAGCCGGATAGATGGGGATGAAACAGCTTCTCCTGCTTCGCCACG
The DNA here is from genome assembly GCF_056403835.1 of Mesorhizobium sp. P2_E6. Lineage (NCBI taxonomy): Bacteria > Pseudomonadati > Pseudomonadota > Alphaproteobacteria > Hyphomicrobiales > Phyllobacteriaceae > Mesorhizobium > Mesorhizobium sp. P2_E6. The sequence continues at coordinate 101,247 of NZ_JBFUEQ010000012.1, read as the reverse complement.
CCAAGTCGAGCTGGGACGATCCGGGTCTCGCTGATTTCGATCGGCCGCTCGCCGGGCGCGGGTTGAAGGCCGCCAAGCTGATGGGGCGCGAGCTTGCGGCGCGCGACTGGCTGCCGGACCTGGCACTGGTGTCGACGGCGCTGCGAACCCGCGACACCTGGCGGCTGGTTGCGGCGGAGTTGCCTGCGCACACGCGGGTCACCTTCGCCGATGTGCTCTATGATGCGTCGGCAGCGGATATTCTGAGCCAGTTGCGGCAGGCCGACGCTTCTAGCAGAAGCTTGCTGGTGGTTGGCCACAATCCGGGGCTGGACGATCTGGCAAACCAGCTTGCCTCGCCGGAGTCGGAGGCCAAGGCGCGCAAGAGGCTCGAGGAAAAGTTCCCCACTGCAGCCCTTGCGCGCTTCGTCTTCGAGGGAGATTGGTCGGGCCTGTCCTCGGCCCGGCTCACTCACTGTCTGCGACCGAGGGATGTAGGCTAGAACCCGGTGCCGGGCAGGCGCGGCCGGCCACCGCACCGCCGCGGACATCAGTTGCCCCAGATGCCCTGGCCAGATTCGGGCAAGTCGATTGTGGCTTTCGTCTTGGTATCGGCAGCCTTGTACCCAGCCATATCCGTGTTGTTGACCGCGCCGGTAACGGCATGATCGACGCCGGCAACCGGGGCAACCGTCTGGTTGGCATTGTCGGAGCCATAGTGGTCGCTGGCGGCGAAAGCGCTGCCGGTGGCAACGAGGATGGCGGTGGCGGCGAGGGCAATCCTGTTCATTTTCAAGTCTCCTGGTTCTTGGGTTGGGCGGCGTCTTGGGAGGACGGTTCCGCTAAGGACAAGACCCCAGGCAGTGCGGTTTTATTCCTTGAGGCTGAACTTTTTTGCCGACTGGGAAGGTCGGTTGGCCCAGCGCGGGCCTAAAGCGCGTCGCGTTGAAACGGATTCAGGCGGCGCGCTTAAGTCTTTGTTTTTAAGCATGTCGTTGCCCAAAAACCGGGCCGCTTTTGGGCGACATGCACTAGCTGACGGCTATCCCTTGTGCGCAAAAAACAAGAGCGGCGGGCCAGGCCCACCGCTCTTTGTAGTGAAGGTCTGCGTCGTGGATCAGCGGCCCCAGATGCCCTGGCCAGACTGAGGCGGTACGTTCGCATTGGCGTCAGCCTGGGCCTTTTCGGACTTCAGGATCGAGCCGGTGTGCATGGTGTCCATGTTGGAAACCGAGTGGCTGGCAACCGGCTGGTTGACGTTGCTTGAGCCATAGTTGTCGCTGCTGGCGAAGGCGGTGCCGGTGGCAACGAGGATGGCGGCGGCGGTGAGCGCTATCTTGGTCATTTCAAATACTCCTGAATGAAGGTTGATGGTTCTGGTTTGGGAGGATCCGGACAGACGCCGGCTTACCGGCCCCAGATGCCCTGGCCGGATTCCGGCTGGTTCGAATCGGGCGTCAGCCAGAAGCCGTGGTGCTCGACCGGCCTACGGATCGAAGCCGTGAAGCTGTGGTCTATTCTACCAGCGGGCGCGGACACGGCCGGCTGGTTGACATTGTCGGCGCCATAATGGTCGCTGCTGGCAAAAGCGGTGCCCGTGGCAACGAGCATGGCGGCGGCGGTAAGAGCGATCTTGGTCATTTTCTTAACTTCCAGTAGTTCTCAGTTCAGTCCGTCTAGTGGCGTGCCCTTGGGAGGAATTTCGCGTCGCTCGGACCACACCGAAATGGGTTTTCCGTTCGCCGACTTCCAATCACGAAGATGTTCCTCCGCACTCCGAATCCAGACCTTGAAACGAAGCCAGTAGCTGAAGCGGCAAGAATTTTCTTTATCAATATCAAATAGTTAATAGACGCGCTCGGCCGACTGTATGCTCGTCCGCCGAGCCGGCGTTCACCATCTCATCACGGTCCGTCAACATAAATTGAACCGGGCGGTTCGATCGACTGTGGCGCTTGCGCGCAAGCCGATCCGTTCAGTTCGATTTCGGCGCCGAAATAAGCCGATCCTGTCCGAAAAAACCGTTGTCATCAGCCGCAAGACCGCATTTACCTTGCGTTGAAATCGATACTGTCGCTCATTCAGTCGGCATTGTCGGATGCCGCGGCTGATCAGGCTCGAGGCGGTGAAAGACTGAAGGCGGCGGATAGTGAGACAGCGATAGAAATGCGGCTGCTGCTTGTCGAAGACAATCTCGAACTGGCCGACTGGCTGGGCAAGACCCTGCGCCAGGCGAACTATGTCGTCGACGTCGTCCATGACGGCGAGGATGTCGAGCACGCGCTGGCCGCCGGCGGCCACGCGCTTGTCATCCTCGACCTGGCATTGCCGCGTATGGGCGGCCTGGAAGTGCTGCGCACGCTGCGAGCGCGCGGCAACCGGGTCCCGGTGATCGTGCTGACCGCCAACGCCAGTCTCGACGGCCGGGTCAAAGGCCTCAATGAAGGCGCCGACGACTATCTGGCCAAGCCGTTCCAGATCGAGGAACTGGAGGCGCGAATCCGCGCACAACTGCGCCGCGCCAATGACCGCACCGCGCCTGTGGTTGCCTGCGGCGATCTCGTCTTCGACACCAACACGCGGCTGTTTTCGCTGGCCGGCGAGACGCTGGCGCTGACACCGCGCGAACATGCGGTGCTGGAACAACTGATGGTCAAGGCCGGACGCACGGTAAGCAAGGCGGCACTGTCGGCGGCGATCTACGATTTCGAGACCGATGCCGACCCCAGCGCCATCGAGATCTATGTGCACCGTGTGCGCAAGAAGCTTGAAGGGTCGCGCGTCCAGATCGCCACCTTGCGTGGCCTCGGCTATCTCTTGCGCCATGAGGATTAGCAGCCTCCGTTTGCAGTTGCTGGCCTGGGTGGTGTTGCCGCTCGCCGGGCTCGCCACCATCAATCTGTGGACCAGCCATGGCAACGCGCTGGCCACCGCCGACCTGGTCACGGACCGGATGTTGTTGGGTTCGGCACGGACCATCGCGGAGCAGGTCGCCATGACAGACGGCGTGCTCGATACCTCGATACCGCCGGCGGCGATCGAGATGTTCGATACCGGCGATCGCGACAGTGTCTACTACCATGTCAAGACTGCCAAAGGGCGGCTGCTGACCGGCTATCCCGACCTGCCGGAAGCGCCAAAGCACCCAAGCATCGAGGCCACCTATCGCGACCACCGGCTGCGGCTGCTTACTTTCAGCCACACCGTGGTCGGCGCCGGAGACGACTCGCCGATATCGGTTACCGTTGGCGTCACGCTTGCCGGGCACGATGCGATGGTGCGGCATTTGTGGTTCAACGCTTTCGCCCAGCAACTGGCGCTGGTGGCTATTGCCGGCATCTTCGTGCTGTTGGGCCTGCGTCGCGGCCTGGCACCGCTGATCAGGCTGCGCGACGCCGTGCGGTCGCCAAGCCGCAGCGACCTCGACCCGGTCGAGGTTCCTGGCGCGCAAAGCGAGATCCGCCCGCTCATCGATGCGCTGAACGCCTATATGGAGCGGGTGCGGGCGCAGATGGCGGCGCAGCGGCGCTTCATCGCCAATGCGGCGCACCAGCTGCGCACGCCGTTGGCGTTGCTGTCAACGCAGGCGAGCTACGCGCTGCGCGAAACCGTCCCCGACGCGCGCCAGGAAGCGTTGGTGGCGCTGCAGGCAAGCTCCGGCAGACTGGCGCGGCTGGCCGAACAGCTCCTGACCTTGTCGCGCGCCGAGCCGGGCAGCCGGCGGCCGCGCGCCGACCGCGTCGACCTGACCGAAGCCGCCCGCCATGTGCTGGAAACGCAGGCGCCGACAGCAATCGGTCACCACATCGATCTCGGCCTCGAGGAGGCCGGACCCGTGCCGGTGATCGGCGACGGCACCATGTTGCGCGAGATGATCGTCAACCTTGTCGACAACGCACTGCGCTATTCGCCGGCCGGCGGCAGCATCACGGTGAAGCTGGCGGCCGTTGAGGACGAAGCCGTGCTGACTGTCACCGACGACGGGCCCGGCATCCCAGTGGACGAGCGAGACCATGTTTTCGAGCGCTTCTACCGTGTTGCCGGATCGACCGAGGAAGGCAGCGGCCTTGGCCTCGCCATCGTGCGCGAGGTCGTCGAAAATACCGGCGGCCGCGTCGCCCTCGGGGATGGCGCGACCGGCGGCCTGGTGGTTGAGGTCAGGCTGCCTTTGGCGAGCAGCTAGGCTTGCCGCTCACTGCGTCTCATGCAGTGGCTGGGGACGCCATTTCGCCAAGCGATCCTCGACCATGGTCATCAGATATTCGGCACCGAGCGCCACCACCATGACGATGACGATCGCGGCATACATGCCGGCGGCGTCGAAGGATCCCTTGGCGATGTTAATCAGCAGGCCGATGCCGTATCGCGAGCCGACGAACTCGCCAACGATCGCGCCGATGATGGCAAAGCCGAAGCTGACATGCAGGCTGGCGAAAATCCAGCTCATCGCCGAAGGGACGATCACCGAACGGGTCAACTGCCAGTTGGATGCACCCAAGATGCGCGCATTGGCGATCATCGCCCTGTCGGCTTCCCGGACGCCCTGGAAGGCATTGTGGAACACGACGAAGAAAACCATCACGAAGGCAAGTGCCACTTTCGAAGCGAGGCCGAGGCCGAGAATCATGATGAAGATCGGCGCCAGAACCACGCGCGGAATGGAGTTGATCACCTTGATGTAGATGGAGAAGATATCGGCGGCCATCCGGTTACGGCCGAGCGCGACGCCGATGATGATCCCAGCAACCGAGCCAGTCACAAAGCCGATGACCGATTCCTCCATTGTGACATAGAGGTGGTACCACAGAGGCCCCTCCGACGTTCCTTCTGTCGTCCATTCGTACAGCCGCTGCGCGATCGCGCTCGGCATTGCGTAGAAGAACGGATCGATCCAGGCCTGGCGCGCGGCGATTTCCCACAGGCCGAGAAAGGCGATCAGAATGGCGACCCGCCAAAAGATCACCGTGCGGCGGCGGTGCCGTACCGCCTTCGCGGCGGCTGCCTCGATTTCCGCATCCGAAGTGCCCGGCCTGAAAGCTCCTGCGCTGATGTCAATGGCGGCATCGGTCATGGCGTTCCTCCTCAGGCTGCGGCGCGCGCATAGCTGGTTTCAACCTCTTCCTTGAGGTCGGCCCAGATCGTGCGCGAGTAATTGATGAAGCTCTGCTCGTAGCGGATATCGGCGACCACGCGCGGGCGCGGCAGATCGATGGTGTAGACCGATTTCACCGTGGCCGGTCCGGCGGTCAGGACATAGACCTTGTCGGCGAGCGCAATCGCCTCTTCGAGGTCATGCGTGACGAAGACCACCGAAGCCTTTGCCTCAGACCACAGGCGCAGCAGTTCCTCGTGCATCAGCACGCGCGTCTGAACATCGAGCGCGGAAAACGGCTCATCCATGAGAAGAATCTCGGGTCCATTTATGAAAGTCTGGGCCAAAGCCACACGTTTGCGCATGCCGCCAGAAAGCTGATGCGGATAGTGCTGCTCGAAACGTGACAAGCCGACACGCGCCAGCCAGTCGCGCGCTGCGGCCGTAGCGTCCGACTTCGCTATACCGCGAAAGAGTGGACCAGCCATCACGTTTTCGATCACCGTTCGCCAAGGAAACAAGGCGTCACTTTGGAAAACAAAACCGATGCGCGGGTCTATTCCCGTGACCGGGGCGCCCATGACGCGAACCTCGCCGGCACTTGGGCTTGCCAACCCCGTGACAAGGTTGAGGGTGGTGGATTTTCCGCAACCGGTCGGGCCGACAACGGCGACAAATTCGCCGCGTTCAACGGTCATGGTGAAATCGCGTAGTGCTGTCAGCGATTTGCCGGTGGGTGAAAGGAAACGCCGGCTGACGTTGATCAGCTCGATCGCCGGTGCATTTTTTTCAATGGCCATGGTGGAACTCCTGGGTACGAGCAAACGCCCGCCCGTCGGCCCAAGGCCGCCGGACGTCAAAACTGATGGGTACCGGCGCGATGTCGTTCATCGCGCCGGCACTGTCTGCTACTTGGCGTTCTTGACGAATTCCGAGGTGTAGGTCTTGGAGAGGTCGATCTGCTTGCCCTGCAGTTCCTTCTTGAAGGCTGAAAGAACCGTCAGCACCGTCTCCGGGCCGCCTTCGGGCATGATCCCGTCGGGGGTGAACATTGCCTTGCCTGCATCGAGGGCCTTCACGTAGCCCTCCTTGTCGCCGACATAATAGTCCTTCGGCATCTTGTCGGCGATTTCAGCGCCCGTATGGGTGTTGATGAATTTCTGCGTCTTGACGAAGGCATTGGCCAGCTTCTGCACGACGTCCTTATGCGCTTCGACCCAATCGGTCTGCATATAGAGGGAGGCGGCCGGGTAGGTGCCGCCGAGAGCAGCCTTGGTGCCTTCCATTGTGCGCATGTCGATGAGAACAGACGCTTCGCCGGTCTTCAGCAGTCGCGTGATCGTCGGCTCTGTCGTCATACCTGCCTGGATCTTGTCCTGCTGCATGGCGGCGATGAAGGTGGTGCCGGCGCCGACCGGAACCGAGGTGAAGTCGCCCAGCTTCAAACCGTTCTTGACGGCGAGGTATTCCGTAAGAAAATTCGTCGATGAGCCTAGACCGGTCACGCCCAGGCTCATGCCCTTGAAGTCGGCAGGCGATTTGATCTCGGGGTGTTTCGTCGAAACAAGTTCCACCTCGCCCGGCGCTTGGCTGAATTGGACGATGGATTCAACGAATTTGCCCTTTGCCTGCAGGTCAATGCAGTGATCGTAGAAGCCGACAACCCCTTGCACGGCACCGGCGAGCATCTCGTTTTCGGCATCGACGCCGGCCGGTTCATTCAGCAACTCGACGTCAAGACCCTCGTCCTTGAAGTAACCGAGCGCTTCGGTCAGCTTGGCGGGCAGATAGATCTGTTTCTCATAGCCGCCGACCATGATGGAGACTTTTTCGTCGGCGCGCGCTGACGGCGCGGACAAGGCCATGACGGCGACGAGTGCGGTTGTGGCGGCTGAATCAAGCAGTATTCGCGCGAGCGACATGGCCTCTTCCCTTTGTTCGTTTCCCGCGCCCTCTCTCTCCCATCGCTTTCCGCGACAAATACGGGGCGCGCGCCCAACACTTATGGCACCAAGCTTTCATTCACCTTTCAAGGCCGTACCGAAAATCACCGCAAACCTTACGGATCGGTAAGCGGATGCTGGCCGATCATAGTTGGACGAGCAACTTGCCGAAGGCGAGGATCAGCGACAGGTCATCGTCATTGTTCGCTGTCACCCGATCCCGTCGTGATGGGTCCCCTCGCTCAGCCGCCAACCCCCAGCACGTCCCGCATGTCATATTCACCGGGCGGGCGCCCGGCCACCCAGAGCGCGGCGGCGATGGCGCCACGGGCGAACATGGTGCGGTCGCCGGCCGAATGCGACAAGGTCAAGGTCTCGCCCTCGGCGCAGAAGCTGACGCTGTGCTCGCCGACGATGCTGCCGCCGCGCATCACCGCAAAGCCGATCTCACCGGGCGGCCGCACGCCTGTGACCCCATCGCGGACGTGCCTTGCGACCGTGTCCAGTTCGATGCCGCGCCCGGCGGCTTGTCCCAGCATCAGCGCCGTCCCGGACGGCGCATCGATCTTGTGGCGATGATGCGCCTCGACAATCTCGACATCCCAGTCCTCGGGAGCGAGCGCTCGCGCCGCCTGCTCGACCAGTCCGACCAGCATGTTCAGCCCGAGCGAAAAGCTGCCGGAGCGGACGATGGCGATGGTTTTCGCAGCATCGGCGATGGCGGCCAGCTCAGCAGCATCGAAGCCTGTCGATCCAACGACCAGCGCCGGCCCGCCACGATCGGCGCAAAACCTTGCCAGATCAGCCGAGGCAGACGGCGTGGTGAAATCGATCACCACATCGGCCACGGCAAGTGCCTCGTCGCGGCTCACCAGCCCTTCGCCGACAATGCCCGGCCGGTGGAAGCGACCGGCGAGCGCCAGCCGCGCATCGGCCTGGACGGCGTCCGCCATCTGGCGGCCCATGCGACCCAGTGCACCCGCGATGGCGATCCTGACCGGTGGTTGGGGCATGGCGCTATCTCGCGGCTATTTCCACATGGCGCGCATGCGCGCGCCAATGTCGACGCGCACCTCCGGCCGGGGCGCCCTTCCCTGTGCCGCTTGCGCGCTCGGCCACGAGACCTGCTGGAAGGCTGCAAGGATCGAGGCCGGGATGAAACGGGTGCGCGAGGCATAGAGATGGCGGTCGCCGCGCGCCGCCTGGCCGTGAGGAAAGAAGCGCTGCGGCATGACCAGGCTGAGATTGTCCTTGGCCCTGGTCATCGCCACGTAGAGCAGCCGGCGCTCCTCCTCGATGTCCTCCTTGGTGCCGACGCCGAGATCGGCGGGAATGCAGCCATCGACGGTGTTGAGCACGAAGACATTCTTCCATTCCTGGCCCTTGGCCGAATGGATGGTCGACAGGATCAGATAATCCTCGTCACGGTGCGGCGGTCCGGCCTGGTCACTGGTGGCGTCCGGCGGGTCGAGCGTCAGCTCGGTGAGGAAGCGTTCGCGTGAGGCATAGCCAGATCCGATCTGCTCGAGCTGCAACAGGTCGGCCCGGCGCGTGATCGCATCCTCGTGGATGCGCTCCAGATGCGGCTCGTACCAGAGCCTGACCTGTTCGAGATCGGCCGGCCATTTGGCGCCGGCCCGCAGGCCGGAATAGAGCGCGACGAAGCCCGGCCAGTCATCGGCCGCGCGCTGCGGCGGTCGCCAGCCGGCCAACCCCATCGCCTCGTCCAGCGCCGTCGTCATCGTCTCGACGATTTGCGCGGCGACCGAAGGGCCTATGCCCGGCATCAGCTGCAGCACGCGGAAGCCGGCGACGCGGTCGCGCGGGTTTTCGGCAAAGCGCAGCACCGCAAGCACATCCTTGACGTGAGCAGCATCGAGGAACTTCAGGCCGCCGAACTTGACGAAGGGAATGTTGCGCCGGGTCAGCTCGATCTCTAGCGGGCCGCTGTGATGCGAGGCGCGAAACAGCACCGCCTGCGATTTCAGCGCCGTGCCAGCTTCTCGCTCGGCCAGAATGGTATCGCAGACGAAATTGGCCTGCTCGACCTCATCGCGCACGCTCACCAGCCTTGGCTTGTCGGTGGATTTGCGATCCGACCAAAGGTTCTTGGTAAAGCGCTCCGAGGCCTCGCCGATCACCGCATTGGCGGCGGCCAGGATGGTCTCGGTCGAGCGATAATTGCGCTCCAGCATCACCACGTCGGCGGCCTGCGCGAACTGCTTGGGAAAATCGAGGATGTTGCGCACCTCGGCGGCACGGAACGAATAGATCGACTGCGCATCGTCGCCGACCACCGTCAGCCCGGCGCCGTCGGGTTTAAGCGCCATCAGGATCGAGGCCTGCAGCCGGTTGGTATCCTGGTATTCGTCGACCAGCACATAGTCGAACCGCCCACCCAGATGCGCGGCTATTTCGGGCTCGGCCGCCATCTGCGCCCAGTAGAGCAGCAGGTCGTCGTAATCGAGCACGTTCTGCGCCTGCTTGGCCTCGACATATCCGGCGAACAATTGCTTCAGCTGCTCCGCCCAACCGGCGCACCAGGGAAAGGCGGCCCCTAGCACTTCGCCCAGCGGCGCCTGCGCGTTGACGGCACGCGAATAGATGGCAAGACAGGTGCCCTTGGTCGGAAAGCGCGCTTCCGTCTTCGAGAACCCCAGCTCATGCCGGATCAGATTCATCAGGTCGGCGGAATCCTCGCGATCGTGGATGGTGAAGGCCGGATCGAGGCCAATCTCCAGCGCATAGTCGCGCAGCAGCCGGGCGCCGATGCCGTGAAAGGTGCCGGCCCAGGTCAGCGCGTCGGTGATCACCGCGGCGTCGCGGCCGAGCACCTCGCCGGCGATGCGCTCGACGCGCCTGGCCATTTCGGACGCGGCGCGGCGCGAAAAGGTCATCAGCAGGATGCGGCGCGGGTCGGCCCCCTTGACGATCAGATGGGCGACGCGATGCGCCAGCGTGTTGGTCTTGCCAGAACCGGCGCCGGCAATGACCAGCAGCGGTCCGGCAATCTGGCCGTTGCCATGCTCGACCGCCAGACGTTGGGCGTCGTTCAGCCGTGTGAGATAGGCAGGCTGGACGGTCTGGTCCCGAAAGGTCGAATCAGAGGTGGCGAGGTTCATCGCCCATCAAGCATCGTTTCTGCTTTGTTCGCAACGCCGATGCGAGGATGAATTGGCGTATGAAGGATCAGCCTAACGCTGCGGGTCGATCTCATCTGGCATCAGCAAAAAAGACTTTTGGGGAAGAAGGCCGGCGCCGCTTGGGAGGAAGAATGAAGCGCCGGCCAAGCGGATAAATCAGGTCCGCCGCAAGTGACAGGCTAGCTGAGTCTTGCCCCTGCGTCACCGGGTGATTGTCTTCGTCAAACACGTACCCCGCACCGACCTGCACGTCGCCGCATCACGCGCGTGTTTTGACCATCATCCCGGCAATTTCCTTGAGCAGTTTTGCCGCCACGGTGGCGGTCAGGTTGGCGATGTCGCGAGGCGGGTTTAGTTCAACGATATCAGCCGCCACGATCGGCTGGTTGACCGATTGAATCAGGCCGATGACCTGACGGGTGGTCAGACCGCCGGGTTCGCGGTGCGAGACGCCTGGCGCAAAGGCCGGGTCGAGCCCGTCGAGGTCCATCGAGATGTAGACCGGCGTCTTGAGATCGAGCCGCAGATCGTCGCCGAACCGCGCCGCCTCGATCACCTCGACGCCGAACCGCTTGAACTGGTCGCGATGATGGTCGTTGACGGTCCGGAGGCCGACCTGGATGAGACGGTCGGCAAGCCGCTCTTCCATGATGCGGGCAAAGGGCGAGGTGTGGGAGCGCGGATTGCCCTGATAGGCATCGTACATATCGGGATGCGCGTCGATGTGCAGAATGGTCAGGCTGGGATGTCGGCGGCGCACCGCGCGCAGTATCGGCCCGGAAATGGCGTGGTCGCCGCCGAGGCAGATCAGCGGATCGCCCAGTTCCAGCACGCGCCCGACCTCACCTTCGATCAGGTCCCATGGATCGGTGGCGGCGTCGAAGCCGATGTCGCCATGATCGACAAGCCTGTCGGTCAGATCAAAACCGGTTTCGCTCCACATGCTGTAGGCATCGGAGAACAATTCGGGACGGATATGGGCAGGGGCCCGTGCCGGGCCCTTGAAGAAAGACGAGTTGTCGTCGTGGGGAATTCCCAGCAGCGAAATCCTGGTCATCAGCGTCCGATCTCCGTCAGCGGGGAATTTCAGTAAACGCGGGAGCTGGCTGGCGATAGCGATGGTGTTTGGGCCAGCGGCGGGCGCGCCCTGGCAATCAAAACGCAATCAACTCCCGGCTTCGCCGCCCAGCCTTTGCCTGGCCATGGCGACATGGAAATTGGTGCCGAACAGCAGCCCGTCATCGTTGAAGTCGTAGCCCGAATTGTGCAGCGGCGCCGACGTCTCGCCATTGCCGAGGAAGACGAAACAGCCCGGCACATGGTCGAGGAAGCGGGCGAAGTCCTCCGAGCCGGTCATCGGCTCGCGGGCGACGGCGATGTTGCCGGGCTCGAAAACGCTTCTCGCGGCAGCAAACGCCGCATCGACCAGTTCGGCATCATTGCCTAGCGGCACGAATTCGCGGGTGTAGTTGACCTCGGCGGTAACATTGTAGGCGGCTGCGGTGCCCTCGGCGATGACGCGCATCTGCCGCTCGATTTCGGCGCTGACCTCGGGGCGGAAGCTGCGCGCATCGCCGAGAATGCGGGCAAGACCGGGCAGTGCGTTGCGGGTGCCGTCGGTGATCAGCTCGGTCACCGAAACCACCGATATGTCGGCCGGGCTCAGCCGGCGCGAGACGATGGTCTGCAGATTGGTGACCAGCGCGCAGGCGGCGACCAGCGTTTCGTTCCCCGAATGCGGCCGCGCGGCATGGCCGCCGAGCCCTTTCAGCACGATCTCGAAATTGTCCTCTGCCGACATGATCGGGCCGGCGCGGGTCTCGAAATGTCCGATGGGCAGGCCGGGCATATTGTGCAGGCCAAAGATTTCGTCGAAGGGAAAGCGCTGCATCAGGCCATCGTCGAGCATGGCCAATGCGCCCTTGCCCCATTCCTCGGCCGGCTGGAAGACGAAGCGCACGGTGCCGTCGAAACCGCCCTCGGCGGCCAGGCGTTTTGCAGCACCGAGCAGCATGGTGGTGTGGCCGTCATGGCCGCAGGCATGCATGATGCCGGGATTGGCGGAACGGTAGGGCGCGGCGGATTGCTCGGTGATGCGCAAGGCATCCATGTCGGCCCTTAGCGCAATCGCCCGGTTGCCGCTGCCGCGTTTCAGCGTGCCGACGACGCCGGTGCCGCCGACGCCCTCAGTGACACCATCGAGGCCGAATTCGCGCAGCTTGGTGGCGACAAAGGCCGCGGTGCGCGTTTCCTCGAAGCCGAACTCCGGATGCGCGTGCAAATCGCGCCGCCAGACAATCATCTCCTGCTTCAGCGCGTCATGATCGAATTCGGACATTTCTTCTTGCCTCTCCCGACCTACCTTGCCAGTTCCGTGACCACATCAAGCAGGATGTTGGCGCCGGCAACAAGCTCGGCATCCTCGGTGTGCTCGCGCGGATTGTGGCTGATGCCGCCGGCGCTCGGCACGAAGATCATCGCTGCCGGCGCGATACGCGCCATCATCTGTGCATCGTGGCCGGCGCCTGATGTCATGCGTTTGACGCCGAGGCCGCGGTTTTTCGCGGCAGCCTCGATCAGTTCGACAATGCGGATGTCGAAGATCACCGGCTCGAAGCGGGCCAGCCGCTCGACCGAGATCGTCACGCCTTCGGTGTCGGCAAGCTGTTCGAGACAGGCAGCAAGTGCGGCCTCCTCCGCCTGCAGGCGCTGCTCATCGGGATCACGCAGATCGACGGTGAAGACGGCCTGGGAGGGAATGACGTTGATGGCATTCGGCTCGAAGCGAATCGTGCCGACGGTGGCGACCGTCGGCGTGTTCGAGGCTTTGGCCCTATCGTGCAGGAAGGTGATGACCCGCGCGGCGGCGTAGCCGGCGTCGCTGCGCATCGACATCGGCGTGGTGCCGGCATGGTTGGCGACGCCGTCGATGGTGATGCGTTGCCAGGAGATGCCTTGCAGATTCTCCACCGCGCCGATCGGCACGCCTTCGCGCTCCAGCACCGGCCCCTGCTCGATATGCAGTTCCAGATAGGCGTGCGGCTTGAGGAAGCCGGGCTCCTTGTCACCGGCATAGCCGATGCGGGCAAGCTCCTGCCCGAGCACGCTGCCGTCGGTGCCGACAGCCGCCAGCACCGTCTCGAAGCCGATGCCGCCGGCATGGACCAGCGAGCCCATCATGTCGGGGGTATAGCGCACGCCCTCCTCGTTGGTGAAGGCGGCAACCGCGACCGGGCGCGACGGCGAAAAGCCCGATGCCTTGAGGGTCTCGATCACCTCCAGCCCGGCAAGCACGCCGTAGCAGCCGTCATAGATGCCGGCATCGATGACCGTGTCGATATGTGAGCCGACGAGCAGCGGAGCCTGCCCGGCATTGTCCGGGCTCTGCCAGATGCCGAAAATGTTGCCGACCCGGTCGATGGCGACATCGAGCCCGGCCTGCCGCAGCCAGCCAACGAAGAGGTCGCGGCCCAGCCTGTCGGTGTCGGAGGCGGCCAATCGGATCAGCCTGCCCTCGCTGTCACGACCGACGGCGCCGAGTTCACGGATACGGCCAAGCAGGCGCTGCGTGTCGACGGCGATCACAAATCTGCTCCCGCAAGCATCTTGCCGGCCAGCACATCGGCCGGGCTCATGCCAACCAGTTCGGCATAGCGATGCGGGTCGGTGGCGCCTTCGGTGTTGATCACCAGCACCCGGGATTTGCCGTCGAGTCCAAGGTCGGCCTGGTTGTCGGCCACCGCCCGGATCAGCCCTGCAAGGCCGACGCCGCCGCTTTCGCCGGCGACGATCACCGGATCGCCGGCACGTGGCTGCGCCAGCCGCCGCATCACCGCTATGGCCTCGTCCTCATCCACCGTCATGAAGGCGTCGGCGGCACGCGCCAACACCCGCCAGGCGACCGGAGAGGCCTCGTAGCATTCCAGCATCGCCATCACCGTCGGCTGGCCATGCGCAACCTTCACCACGCACCCCGCCTGGGCGGCCGCGACAACGCACGCGGCGCGCGCGGGCTCGACCACGATGAAGGTCGGCCTGGCATTGCCGAGCACGATGGCAAGATAGCCGGCGACCGCGGCGGCAATGCCGCCGACACCGGCCTGGACGAACACATGGGTCGGTGGCTCCCGGAGCTGGCGCAATGCTTCGCGCACGATCGCCGTATAGCCCTGCATGACGAGGCCGGGAATGCGCTCATAACCTGGCCACGAGGTGTCGGAGACCACGGTCCAGCCCTTCTCGGCCGAAAGTTGGGCGGCTTGCCTGACCGAGTCGTCATAATTGCCGTCGACGCGGATCATCTCTGCGCCATAGCGAGCGATGGCGGCGATACGCTGCTGGCTGACGCCGGCGTGGACGAAAATCACTGCCCGCGCACCGACGAGTTGCGCCCCTTGCGCGACCGACCGGCCGTGATTGCCGTCGGTGGCGCAGGCAACCGTCATCGTCGCGGCAACCGCCCGAACATCCGGCTGACTAAGATCGGCCACATCGACGGGTCGACCAAGCGACCGACCTGCCTCTTCCAGCACCAGGCGGAAGACAGCATAGGCGCCGCCCAGCGCCTTGAAGCTGCCGAGGCCGAGGCGAAAGCCTTCATCCTTGATATGCAAGGCACCGAGGCCGAGTTCAGTCGCCAGCGCCGGCAGCGCATGCAGCGGCGTCATCCGGTGATTGTCCCGATGGGCAAGGAAACGCTCGACCGTGTCGGCCCCGGCGACCCCGAGCGTTTCGGCATCGGCCGGGTCAAGCGTCTGGCGGTGCAAGGCATTGCGGTTGGGCAGGAACACTGGGCGATCGGGTAGGAACACTGGCGGCCTCCTTGGCAGTTCAGCGAGAACATATTGCAGGATTGGCGCAAAGAGCGCTGTAATACGACCCTCGATATGCAAGTTTGTTTCGTCAGGGATGTCTCGATTGCCCGTATTGCCATCCTCACTTGATAGTTTCGATCTCGCCATCCTTACCATCCTGCAGCGGGACAATACGACGCCCCAGCGGGTGATTGGCGAGGCTGTCAATCTTTCGGCGCCGGCAGTGCAGCGCCGCATCAAGCGCATGGAACAGACCGGCGTCATTGCCGCCAATGTTGCCCTGGTCGAGCCGGCGGCGGTCGGCCAACCCATCACCATCTTCGTCGAGGTGGAGCTCGAGAGCGAACGCACCGAACTCATCGATGCGGCCAAGCGGCAATTCTCGGCCGCGCCGGAAGTCCAGCAATGCTACTACGTCACCGGCGAGGCCGATTTCATCCTGCTCATCACCGTCGCCGACATGGGCGCCTATGAGGCGCTGACGCGAAAACTGTTCTTCGACAGCAACAATGTGCGGAAGTTCCGCACCTTCGTCGCCATGGACCGCGTCAAGGTCGGGCTGACGGTGCCCTTGCCCGGTTGAGATTTTGCCGGCGGGCAGACCCGGCTGCCATGCTTTTGACATTCTCCGGACGCGAATTTGTTGGCGGAGGCGCGCTTGGACGACACCACCCCAGTTGCAATTATCGGTGCCGGGCCAGCGGGTCTGGCCGTTGCCGCATGCCTGCGGCAGGCCGGGGTGGACTTCGTTCTTCTCGAAAAAGAGGCGCAGGCAGCACCCGCGTGGCGACGTCACTATGAGCGCGTCCACCTGCACACGACCAAGCGCTATTCCTCGCTGCCTTTCGTGCCCTTTCCCAGGGATTACCCGCGCTATGTGCCGCGCGATCTCTTCGCCGACTATCTCGATGCCTACGCGCAACGCTTCGACCTGCGGCCCCGCTTTGGACAGACAGTGCGGATGATCACCCGGCAAGGCAGAGGCTGGCATGTCGAGGCGACATCCGGCGCCCTGCATGCCTCCCACGTGGTGATCGCGTCGGGCTACAACGCCGAGCCGCTGATGCCCGGATTTGCCGGTGCCGAGGCCTTCAGGGGTCAAAGGCTGCACAGCGCCGACTACCGCAACGCCACGCCTTTTGCCGGCCAGTCGGTGCTGATCGTCGGTATGGGCAACACCGGCGCCGAGATCGCGCTCGATCTGGTGGAAGGCGGTGCGCGGCCGACGATTTCGGTGCGCGGCGGCGTTCATATCGTGCCGCGCGAGTTGCTTGGCGTGCCCATCCAGATAGTCGGCATGGCGGCTCGCCTGATGCCGCAACGCATCAATGATGCCTTGTTCCCCGTCATCCTCGATCTGGCACTGGGCACGCTGGAGAAATACGGGCTCAAGCGACCGAGCCAGGGGATGTTGCAGCAGATCGCCGTGGCGTCGCGCATTCCGGTGATCGATGTCGGCACGGTCGCCAAGATCCGCGAAGGCGCAATCAAGGTCGCACCCGACATTGCCGAGATCACCGAGCAAGGCGCCCATTTTGCCGACGGCAAGCGTCGCGAGTTCGATGCGATCATCTTCGCCACCGGCTTCCGGCCGGGCTACGCCAGGTTGCTGCAGCCTGGCATCCAGCCGGGCCGCAGCGGCGCCAATGGGAGGGCTTCGGAACTCGGCCTCTATCTCATCGGCTTTCACAATCCGGTCACCGGATTGCTGCGCGAAATCTCGATCGAGGCAGGGCAGATCGCCGACGACATCCGGCTGCAGCGAGACCGAAAGAAGGCGGCCGAATTCCTGCCGGTATGATTTTGGTTCCGGACCACCGTGTGCTTCGTCCAGCCTCAGTCTGCCGCGCGTAGCCACACCTTGTTGTCGTGGAAGGCAGCGCCGCCATAGGGTGCCGGCGCATCGGCGCCGGTCAGCACGTTGATGCCTTCGCCGCGCTCATGCGCGCTGTTTGGCCAGATGCCCTCGGCAATGACGACGCCACGCTTGATGCCGTCGAACAATCTTGCGTGCAGCACCACCTCTCCGCGCTGGTTGCCGACCTCGACGCGGTCGCCATCGGCAAGCCCATGGGCCGCCGCATCGTCCGGATGCAGAAGCAGTTCCGGCCGCACTTCCTTGGCCTTCGACACCGGTGTTTCCGAAAATGTCGAGTTGAGGAAATTGCGCGCCGGCGATGTCGTCAGCCGGAACGGATGCGCCTCATCGGCGACCTCGATCAGGTCGACATGGTCGGGGAATTCCGGCAGCCGCTCCACCGGGCCGAACAGACCCATGCTCTTCGGCGGCCGGTTCGGCGCCGCCTGCCCGGTCCAGTCGGCGCGGAAGCGGAATTTTCCATCCGCATGGCCGAATCCCTTGATGAAATGCGCGGTGTCGAAATCCGGCTGCAGGTCGACCCACTTGTCTTCCTTCAAGCTATCGAAGCTGCCCAGCCCGCGCTTGCCCAGGATGATGTCGATATGCTGCTGTTCTGTCAGGCCGAAGCCTGGACGATCGGCGACGCCGAGGCGCTCAGCCAGTTCCTCGATGACGAAATGGTTGGTGCGTGGCCCTCCGGGCGGGTCGATCAGCTTGGGGCCGAGCGTGATGTGCTGGTTGCCGCCGCCCTTGTAGACGTCGTCATGCTCGAGGAACATTGTCGCCGGCAACACGACATCGGCGAGCTTGGCCGTGTCGGTCATGAACTGCTCGTGCACGCAGGTGAACAGGTCGTCGCGCAGAAAACCCTGCTTCACCAGCCGCTGCTCGGGCGCGACATTAACAGGGTTGGTGTTCTGGATCAGCATGGCCGTCACCGGCGGGCCGCCATAGAGCGCGTCCTTCGCCCCGGTCAACACCGGGCCGATGCGCGAATGGTCGAGATGGCGGACCGAGGGATCGCGCATCTTCGTGCCTTCCAGCACCTCCTGGTTGAGCTTGAAGATGCCGGAATTGGAATGGAAGGCGCCACCGCCCTCATATTGCCAGCAGCCCGTGACGGCGGCGATGGAGGCGGCGGCGTGCATGTTGACCGAGCCGTTGCGCTGGCGCGAAAACCCGTAACCGAGACGGAAATAGGTTTTCTTGGTCGTGCCGACGAGGCGGGCGAAATCCTCGATCTCGGCGACCGTCAGACCGGTGATGCTGGCCGCCCATTCCGGCGTGCGCGTCCGCAGATGCTCTTCCAGCCCCTTTGGGTCATCGGTGTATTTTTCGAGATAGGCGCGGTCGGCCATGCCTTCCCTGAACAGCACGTGCATGACCGCGCAGGCCAGCGCGCCGTCGGTGCCGGGCTTCAGCACCAGGCCGAGGTCAGCCTGCCTCATCGTCGCGTTCTCATAGACGTCGATGACGACGATCCTGGCGCCGCGCTCCTTGCGCGCCTTGATGGCGTGGGTCATGACGTTGACCTGCGTGACCACGGCATTGGTGCCCCAGATCACTACGCAATCGGATTTCGCCATCTCGCGCGGATCGGGCCCCCGCAAGGCTCCGGCCCCCATCATCCAGCCGGTCCAGGCCAGATTGGTGCAGATCGAACCGAAAAAGCCGGAATACTTCTTGGCGTGGCGCAGCCGGTCGATGCCGTCGCGCTGCACCAGCCCCATCGTGCCGGCATAGTAATAGGGCCAGACCGTCTCCGAGCCGTATGTCTTCTCGGCCGCGATGAACTTTTCGGTGACGAGGTCGAGCGCGGCCTCCCAGCTGGCGTCCTTCCAGGCACCGTCACCCTTGGCACCGGCCCGCACCAGCGGCTTCAGCAGACGGTCGGGATGATGGACGCGGTCGGCATAGCGCGCGACCTTGGCGCAGATGACGCCCGATGTATAGCTGTTGGCCTTGGCGCCATGGACGCGGCCGATGCGGTTGCCGTCAAGCAGTTCGACCTCGAGCGCGCAGGTCGATGGGCAATCATGCGGACAGGCCGAATGGCCGATGTGGAGCTTGGCGTGCTGGTTCATGGGGGTTGTCTAGCGGCTATCGAATGCGGCGTGTAGGGCCAGATGAGGCCCTTAACTTCTCCCCCTACTCCGCCGTGCCTTCCTCATATTCGGCCGACATGTTCAGCCATTTCTCCTCGTGGCCGGCCAGCGTTTGGGCCAGCTGCGAGCGCTCCTTGGCCAGCCGGGTCGCGGTCGAGGGATCCTTCTCGTAGACGGCCGGATTGGACAGTTCGTCCTCGATGCCGTCGATGCGCTTGCGGATGCGGTCCATCAGCGCTTCGGTGGCGCGGATTTCCTTGGCCAGCGGCTCGAAAGCGGCGCGACGCGCTGCCGCATCGCGGCGGCGGTCGGCCTTTGACGCCTTGTCCGCCTCGCGCTTGCCGCGGCGGTCGCCGGACACACCGGTGACCAGCGTCTTGTAGTCTTCGAGGTCGCCGTCATACGGGTTGACCGCGCCGTCCTTGACCAGCCACAGCCGGTCGGCGGTCGCCTCGAGCAGATGGCGGTCGTGCGAGATCAGGATCACGGCCCCCGGAAATTCGTTCAGCGCATGGATCAGCGATTCGCGGCTGTCGATGTCGAGATGGTTGGTCGGCTCGTCGAGGATGAACAGGTTCGGCCCCTCGAAGGCCGACAGGCCCATCAGAAGCCGCGCCTTCTCGCCGCCGGACAGGTCCTTGGCGGCGGTGTTCATCTTCTCGGTGGTGAGCCCGAACTGGGCGACACGCCCGCGCACCTTGGATTCCGGCGCCTCCGGCATCAGCCGGCGGACATGCTCATAAGCGTTCTCCTCAGGCCGGAGATCGTCAAGCTGATGCTGGGCGAAGATCGCTACCTTC
Source organism: Mesorhizobium sp. P2_E6 (assembly GCF_056403835.1). Classification (NCBI taxonomy): domain Bacteria; kingdom Pseudomonadati; phylum Pseudomonadota; class Alphaproteobacteria; order Hyphomicrobiales; family Phyllobacteriaceae; genus Mesorhizobium; species Mesorhizobium sp. P2_E6. The sequence continues at coordinate 81,510 of NZ_JBFUEQ010000012.1, read as the reverse complement.
AGGCCGGGCGCCACCGTCATGGTGCCGGTCTCCTGCTTCAGCCGGCCGGACAGCAATTTGGCGAAGGTCGACTTGCCGTTGCCGTTGGCGCCGAGCAGCGCGATGCGGTCGTCGGCGTCGATGCGCAGCGTCATCTTCTTGAGGATCGGCTGCCCCTCGGTGTAGCCGACATTGACGTTGTTCAGCGCCACGATCGGCGAGGCCACCGTCTTCACCGGCTCGGGAAAGGAGAACGGCCGCACCGTATCGTTCACGATCGCAGCGATTGGCTTCATCTTCTCCAGCGCCTTGATGCGCGACTGCGCCTGTCTCGCCTTGGAAGCCTTGGCACGGAAGCGTTCGACGAAGGATTCCATATGCTTGCGGGCGGCTTCCTGCTTGACCCGGCCCTTCTCCTGCAGTTCCTTCTGCTCGGTATACTGACGCTCGAACTGATCGTAGCCGCCACGCCAGAAGGTCAGCTTCTTCTGGTCGAGATGAACGATAGAATTGACGGCGCGGTTGAGCAGGTCGCGATCATGCGAGATCAGAAGAACGGTGTGCGGATACTTCGACACATAGTTTTCCAGCCACAGCGTGCCTTCGAGGTCGAGATAGTTGGTCGGCTCGTCGAGCAGCAAAAGGTCGGGCTCGGCAAACAGTACGGCCGCGAGCGCCACGCGCATGCGCCAGCCGCCGGAGAAGGACGAGGCCGGGCGGCGCTGCGCAGCATCATCGAAGCCGAGACCGGCAAGAATGGTGGCCGCGCGAGACTCGGCTGAGTGCGCGTCGATGTCGGCCAGCCGCATGTGGATGTCGGCGATGCGGTGCGGATCTGTGGTGGTCTTTTCCTCTTCAAGGAGTGCCGTCCGCTCGAGATCGGCCTTGAGCACGATCTCGATCAGCGGGTCCTCGGTGCCGGGCGCTTCCTGCGCCACCTGGCCGATGCGCGTGTTTTTGGGCAGGCTGATCGAGCCCGTCTCGGAGGCGAGATCGCCGGTGATGGCCTTGAACAGCGTCGTCTTGCCGGTGCCGTTGCGACCGACAAGACCGGCCTTGGTGCCGGCCGGCAAGGTCAGCGAGGCGTGGTCGAGAAGCAGGCGTCCGGCCATGCGGAGCGAAAGGTCGTTGATGATCAGCATGGCCGCGCTTTTGCACCGGACATCAACGCTTCGCAAGACCTTGCGGGCCAGTTGGCCGCACAAGGCCTGAAAACGACGCCCGCAAAGGCGTCGTCAAGGCAGCCGATCAGCCTGCCTACCTAGCCAGGAAGCGCTCAGGACGTCGCCTTGCGCTTCGTCGCCTTGGCTGCGACGGCCGGCGCTGCTGCCGGCTTGCGGCCAAGTCCTGTCGACTTTGCCAGCGCCGACCGTGTCGCCGAATAGTTTGGCGCAACCATCGGATAGTCCGGCGGCAAGCTCCATTTGGCCCGGTAGTCGTCCGGGCTCAGGCCATAATCGGTCCTGAGATGTCGCTTGAGCGACTTGAACTTCTTTCCGTCCTCAAGACAGATGATGTAGTCGGGAAACACCGACTTCTTCGGGTTCACGGCCGGAACCAGGCTTGGGCTTTCCGCGACAGGTGCACCAGCCAGCTTGCGCACCGAAGCGCTGACGCTGGCAATCAACTCAGGTAGACCGGAAGCCGGAAGCGGATTGTTGCCTATGTACGCTGAGACAATATCGGCCGTCAGTTCGATAACGGTCTTATCATCGATATTTGACAATTCTATCACCCTATTTCCGACAAAGTCATCCACCCCAGTGAAGACTTGTGTCTTTGTATCTTTTTAACCGCGCCCCCCAACGGACCGCCAAGTCTCAACAAGGAACCAAGACTCGCAAAAATACTTTTCATGGGAAATCGACGTCGCGCAAATTAGAAAATCTAATACTTGGGACTAGCAGACTTAGCAGCATGACCGTCGGCCAATATCTCTAGAATACGCTTCCAACGGGCGCAACGGCTGAAGTCCTTTTGCTCTATAGCCTTTTCGGCCTTCATGGCGGCATAAAGCGGTGCCTCGGCGCCAAATTCCTTGATCAGCCAATGCGCTTCCTGCCTGGCCAGACGTTCGTTTTCGTCAAACATGGTTCTCGGCCTCCGAACGTTCCACGCCGACCGCGACGCAACTGCCGATGACGAGGACGGCTCCGACAATGGCCGTCATCGTCAGCCTTTCGCCCGACAGCGTCAGCAGCAGCGTCGAAGCGATCGGCGTGAGATAAGCGACGACCGCGACCTTGCCGCTGCCTTCGAGCTTCAAGGCGCGTGACCAGAAGTAGTAGCCCAAGCCCATCGGACCGGCGCCGAGATAGAGGCCGAGAGCCAGGTCCATGCCGACGGGCCAGGCGAAACCGTCGCGAGCGCACCACAAGAACGTCAAGGCGACACCGATCAGCGACGATGGCAGCAACAGGCGATCCGGCGAGGTGGCGACCCGTCCCACCATGACCGAATAGAAGGCCATGCACAGTGCGGACCCGAATGCGGCGACATAGCCGACGAGATCGCCCTGGAGCCAGGATTGGTTACGCCCTCCCGAAATCACCAGTGCAACGCCGACGAAGCCCACCACCGCGGCGAGGCCCAGCAGTGCCGGGCGCCGTGGATTCTGCAGAGCGATGACCGCCGCAGCGACCATCAACGGCCAGGTGTAGGCCACCAGATTGGCCTCGATCACCGGCATCGAAGCGAAAGCGATGTATTGCAGCACCATGGTGCCGACCAGACCGATGAAGCCGACCGCGAGCGAGACGAGCGCGGGCCCGGCCGAGACCGGCGCGGGCCTTTCCCGGCTCATCAACCGGATGGCGGCGAAGACGAGCGCAGCTCCTGTAAATTGCAGGAACTGCACCTGCGACACCGGATGGCTGGCCAGCAGGGATTTGCCGACCAGCGCATTGGTCGACCACAACGCCACCGCGCCGGCAGCAAAGACCAGCGCGGATGCCGAGCCGGATCCATGCCGAAGGAACCGGTGTGGCGCTCTATCTCTGCGTTCGACCATGATCCTGTCCGAAAGTCGGTTCCCACTTTTCGGGATCAAGGCTCATTACCATGATTCCCTGGCTCCGCCCGGAATCGGCGCCTCGGACGACGCCGGAACGGGATGCTCTTGCTCGAACCGGCGATAGGCCGGCAACTGGTTGGTCCAGACGTCTTCGGCCAGCTCGTTGACCCATTCGCGGTCATGGTCGTTGTCGGCGGCGAGATAGAACATGCGGTTGTCGTCGACATAGGGCTTGGCCACGGAGCGTTGGTTGAGCACCAGCGTGACGCGCTCGCCGAACCGGATCGGCGCGGTGCGGTGCAGGACACCGAGAAACTGCCCAAGCGTGGCGTAGTTCATCTTGTGATCAATGCGCATGACACGGTTGCGCGGAATCTCGCGGCCGGATTCGAGGATGGCGCGGCCGGTTTCGGAGTCGTCGCAGTAGATTTCGAGGTGCCCGCCGACCAGCGGATTGCTGATCGACAGCGGAATGAGCTCGGTGACCGGAACGCCATCGCAATGCCATTCGACGGCGCCGTCCTTGGGATTCATGAAGGTCACCGTCGAGCCGACGATCGACAGCGGATAGGGCTCCAGCTTGGTGCCCATCATGTCGGACAGCCGCTCCAGGCGCAGCTTGTCATGCAGCAACTCCTTGATCTCGGGGATGAAACGGTCGGCGCCGGTGATGAAGGTCAAGTCAAGGTGCTTGTGCACGGCATGGCTGGCCTTGAGCTTCAGAGCAGCTTCCTCAATTGCTGCAAGCAGGGCCGGGTCATAGCCGTGCAGATATTGCGCGACGCCGAAACTCGACACCTTCCAGGCGGTTTCGTGACCGATGATGGCTTCGCGGCTCATCGCATAACGCAGTTCGGGGATGGTATGGGCGTTCATTGTACTTCTCCGGGGCGGGGGCAACACTTGGGAAACAGTCGATTAGATCACCCACCCCTGTAAAATTAGGAATGCTGGTGCTAGTGTAAGCCCAGCTTAAGGTCGAAACCGTGCGTCTGCTCAGTCAGGTCAACCTCAATTCGCTGAAAATCGTGGAGAGTGCTGCGAGGCACGGGAATTTCACGCGCGCCGGCGAAGAACAGTTTATCACCGCTTCGGCGGTCAGCCAGCGCGTCAAAAGCCTTGAGGATCAACTGCGTTTCAAGATTTTCCAGCGCGGCGGCAATGCTGTGTCATTGACGCCGGAGGGCGAGACTTATGTCTCGCGCGTTCGCGAGGCGCTGGAGCGGATCGTCGCCGCCAGCATGGAGGCGACCGGGCAATCGCAGGAGCATGTGTTGAAGATATCGGTGCTGCCGACTTTTGCGGCACGCTGGCTTTTTCCACGCCTGCCACTGTTCCAGCGGCAGCACCCCGATATTGTCATGCGGGTCTCGACATCCTACGCGACGCATGAATTCACGACTTCCGAGTTTGATCTCGAAATCCGCTATGGCGACGGCCACTTTCACGGGCTGCAGTCAGATTTGCTGTTTCGGGAAGACCTGACGCCGGTGTGCAGCAGGAAGCTCTTCCGCGAAATCCTGGGCGACAAGCCTCCGTCGAAGGTGCGGCCTGAAGATCTACGTCACTTCACGCTGCTGCATTCCGACACATGTACCCAGAACTGGCAATCATGGCTCGACTTCGCCGGCGCCGGCTTCGTGCTCCGGGAGACCAAAAGCATCTATTTCGATTCCTGCATGATGTCCTACGAGGCGGCTAGCGCCGGACTGGGATTCGCCGTAGCCAATCGTGCCTATATGGCCAGCGATATCCGGGCCGAAAGGCTGGTGGCTCCATTCAAGGTGCACCAGCCGAATACGGCGGGGTGGTATTTCGTCTGCCCCGACAAGACGCTGCACGCTCGCAAGGTATCGCTGTTCAAGCAGTGGATCGCAGCCGAAGCCGCACTGACGCAGAACCAGTTGGACAGCGAGACCGCCGGCTGAACTTCGATCAGCCCCCAACAGGGATCAGGCGAAAGCCCTGCCCTCCTCGGTGCGCTGGAAGAGCATCAGATCCAGACCCAGGCTTGGCCGTCCCAGGATGGTCAGGATCGTGTGCGCCTGGCCGCGGTGATGTGTCTGGTGGTTGAAGACATGATCGAGCGCCGGCGCCAGCCTCTGCGAGACCGTGCGCATGTCCGAGACCGTCATATAGGTGAAGCGGCCCGTCAAAGCCTTGTCGCTGAGGCCGCCGACCCAGTCGATGATCCTCTTGTCCTCGGCTTCACGCGCCATCCGCAGGCCGGGCAAGCCCCGGTGCAGGACGGCATCCAGCGTCGTCGGCGCGTCGCCCTCGCCGGTGAAGCGCTTCATCCAGATGCGGTCGGCTGTCAGCAGGTGGTTGAGCGTACCCATCATCGAGCCGAAGAAGGCGCCGACATTGCGGTTGAATTCCTCTTCGTCGAGTTCGGCCGCGGCATCATAGATGCGGTTGTTGGCCCATTGATTATAGGCCGCAAACATCATGAAATGCTGTCTCATGGCTTCCCCTCGGCTCGCATCGATGCGGGGCCTACCTAACCCGCGAGGGCCCCAACGCCAATGACCATTCTGCTCTATGACCTCGTCGGACGCGACGCTGGCCGTCCGTTCAGCCCGCATTGCTGGAAGGTGGCGATGGCGCTTGCGCACAAGGGGCTCGACATTTCGACCGCACCGACGCGCTTTCTCGAGGTGCCCGCTGTCGAGGGCGGCGTTTCGAAAGCCGTTCCGGTGATCCGCGACGGCGAGACGGTCGTCGCCGATTCCTTCGCCATCGCGCTCTATCTCGACGAAGCCTATCCGGATCGGCCGACGCTGTTTGGCGGCGAAGGCGGCAAGGCGATGGCGCGCTTCATCGAACGCTGGTCGCAGCTGACCATCCATCCCTATGTCACCACCGCGGCGATCATCGACCTCCACGTCATGCAGGACGAGGAGAACGCCGCTTATTTCCGCCAGAGCCGCGAGCAATGCCTTGGCAGGAAGCTGGAGGATATCGTCACCGCGCGCGACGCCGGGCTGGCAACATTCCGCACTGCATTGGAGCCGCTGCGCTCAATGCTCGGCTACCAGCCCTATATTGGCGGCGCGTCGCCGCTGTTCGCCGACTACATCGTTTTTGGCGCCCTGCAATGGGCGCGCATAGCCTCGCCCTACCAGCTGCTCGACGACAGCGACGTGGTGGCGCAATGGTTCGCCCGCTGCCTCGACCTGCACGGCGGGCTGGCACGAAAGGTGGCGGCGGCGTGACGCCGTCGCGCCTGACCTGGCGCTGGGCAGCCACGCAGGCTGTCAATCCCTTGCGGGGAAGGCCAGCTGCGAGATAGCCAAGCCTACTTGGCTGCCGCTTTTTTTGGCGTGCTGGTCTTTGTGGCAGGCTTCGCCACCTTGGGGGCGGCTTTTGCCTTGGGAGCGGCTTTTGCCTTGCCGGCGCCAGCTGCCTTTTTGGCTGCCGACTTCCCCCCGGCATCCTCCTGGTCGATGTCGGCTACCGCCTGATGCCAATGGCGATCATGCTGACCGGCCGGTTGTCCCTCTTCCAGCCAGATCTGATGCGCGCGGTTGCGAATGCGTTCCTGCCGATCGTCTGCCATGATCATGTTGTCTCCCTTCGGGCCGACTTCAGCGCGGCGCCGACACGCAACTATAGCAAGCAAAGCATCGCATGACAGCCATCCGATCTCGCCTGCTGAGTCCGCCTCATCGGCGCCGGCCTGACACAGAAACGCACAGTTGCTCCGGCCCTTCACATCGCTCCGGGCGTTCATTGCTCGGAATTGGCTTTCTGTCCGCTTCGCGGACCGTCCCTCGCCCCTTTGGCCTCACCCCTTGGCAATGGGCCGGGCGGCTTGTATAGAGCCCGCCACTCTCAATTCCATTCTCATCACAAGGACGACCCATGGCGCTCGAACGCACCTTTTCCATGATCAAGCCGGACGCTACCCGGCGCAACCTCACCGGCGCCATCACCAGGATGCTGGAAGAGGCCGGCTTGCGCGTCATCGCCTCGCGCCGGGTCTGGATGAGCCGTCGTGAGGCGGAAGGCTTTTATGCCGTCCACAAGGACCGTCCGTTCTTCGGCGAGCTGGTGGAGTTCATGTCGTCGGCACCGACCATCGTGCAGGTGCTGGAAGGCGAGAACGCCATTGCCAGGAACCGCGAAGTGATGGGCGCCACCAACCCGGCCAATGCCGCCGAAGGCACCATCCGCAAGGTGCATGCGCTGTCGATCGGCGAGAACTCGGTGCACGGCTCCGATGCGCCGGAGACGGCAGCAGAAGAGATCAAGTACTGGTTCTCGGACACCGAGATCGTCGGCTGACACGACAGTCCAGACCTTGGACCCTGTAAAAAGGCCGGCGTCTCGCCGGCCTTTTTCATTGACGCAACGATCGGCTCTCGCCGCGCCGGGGTGACGCCGGACCGGGCATCAGCTTGCGGCGCTGAAGCGCAGGATCTCACGGCCATCCTTGTCCGATATGACGAGCTTGCCGTCGCCGACGCTGTATGACGCCGCCTTGGTCAATGCATCGAACAGCGCCTTCTCCTCAGCCATCACCTCGGGCGCGCAGGCCTTGTAGGTCGAACCGATGTCCCTGATCGCGATCGCCTGGCCTTCGACCTTGGCGGTGGCGAAATAGGTGTTGCAGGGACCGCTGCCGCCCGCCTTACCGGCCTCGCTGATCCTGAACGTGGCTTGCGGCGCGGCGATGGCGCCAATGCCGTCGACATAGTCGACCAGCCAGATCTGACCAATGACAGAAGCCGTCTGCTCGGCGCTCGGCGTGACCATCTTCAGCATGATGGTCTGCGGCACGTCGGTCAGCGGATCGACCTGATGGCGCATATCGGAGATGAACAGGAGCTTGCCGTCGACGGTAATGCGGGCTTGCAAGGCGTAGGTCATCTGCGACCGGATGACGGAGGGATCGAATTTGATCTCGAAGCTGATCGGCACCTGGCCGGCCGGCTTCATATTCTGCTCGCCGATGATCGTGGCCGGCGCGTCGGCCAGCGAGACATCGGCAAGCTGCACGGAGAGCACGGCACTGGGCGGCAAGGCGATGCGCTCGCGATAGATCACCTCGCCCCGCACGGCATTTTCGGCGGCAGCAGACAGTTCCGGCACGGCCAATATGCCGACGACCAGAGGCACGAAACCGAAGACGAAGAACTCCGCGATCCTGTCCAGCATGACCATCTCCCTCGCCCGGGCTGCCAATGCCCAGGCTGACCAACCGCGGTCAATTGGCCAAAGGATTGCGGTCAATGCATGGCTGCGAAAGGATTTTATTCGGACGGTTTCCAGCGCTGTGCGGCCTTGGCGTCGGCTTCCTTGGCCTCGACCCAGCCGCCCTCGGAGCCGTCAGCGCGATGCTCCTTCTTCCAGAACGGCGCGCGCGATTTCAGGTAGTCCATGAGAAAGTTTGCCGCCTCGAACGCCGCCTGGCGGTGCGCCGATGCCGCCACCACCAGCACGATGTTGTCGCCGGGCGCGATCTTGCCGTGGCGGTGGATGGCGGTCAGGCCTTGCAACGGCCAGCGCTGAACCGCTTCAACGGCGATGCGGCTGATCTCGGCCTCCGCCATGCCGGGATAATGCTCGAGTTCGAGTGCCGAGAGCGCGCCCTGCTCATCGCGGCAGAGGCCGGAGAAGGTCACCACGGCGCCGATATCGGCGCGGCCTTGCGTCAGCCTGGCGATCTCTGCAGCGACGTCGAAATCTTCGCGCTGGATCCGCACCGTCGGCACCACGGCGGCCGACATGGATCAGCCCCCGGTCATCGGCGGGAACAGCGCAATCTCGCGAGCCCCTGATATCTTCTCGCGGTGCTCGACATGTTCCTGATTGATGGCGACGCGGATCACGTCGGGATATTGCAGCGCGTGCTCGTAGCCCTCGCCACGCGATTTCAGCCAGCGCAGGAGGTCGGCGACCGTCTCGATGCCGGCAGGCAAGTCGACGTCTTCCTCAGGCAGGCCGATCCGCTCGCGCACCCAGGCAAAATAGATAAGCCGGGTCGTCATCTCACTCGTCCATGATGTGCTTGAGGCCGGCGCGGAAATAGTCGTAGCCGGTGTAGAGCGTGACCAGCGCCGCGATCCACAGCAGCACCAGGCCGGTCTGGGTGGTCAGCGGGAAGATCTTGTCGCCGGCCGGCCCAGCCAGCAGGAAGGCGATGGCGACCATCTGGATCGCGGTCTTCCATTTTGCCAGTTGCGTCACCGGCACCGAGACCTTGAGCGCCGCCAGATATTCGCGCAGGCCCGAGACGAGGATTTCGCGACACAGAATGATGATCGCCGCCCACAGCGACCAGCCGGCGATGCCGGCATGGCGATCGGTATCAGCCGCCAGCAGCAGCAGGCAGGTGGCGACCAGCAGTTTGTCGGCGATCGGGTCGAGCATCTTGCCGATGTTGGAGGTCTGCTGCCAGGCGCGCGCCAGATAGCCGTCCAGGTAATCCGTGACGCTTGCGAGCAGGAAGATAATCAGCGCCGACCAGCGGGCGAACTCGCTCGACTTCAGATGTCCCTCGAGAAAAAAGCACAGCACCACCAGCGGCACCGCGACGATGCGGGCGTAGGTGAGCATGTTGGGCAGGTTGAACGCGCGCTTGGCCATATCTTTGGGGAACTCTTTCTGCGTGCCTACTCAAATCAGAAGCCAATGTAGGGGGTCAACAGGCCAAAATCGATTGGCCAGCCGAAAACGACCGAATCCCTTAGCTCTCATGAAAATGGTTGTAGACCAGTTTCGCCACCTGTTCGGAAATGCCGTCGACTTTCCTTAGATCCTCGATGGCGGCACGGCTGACCGCCTTGGCGGTGCCGAAATGCATAAGCAGGGCGCGCTTGCGGCCGGGGCCGATGCCGCTGATCTCGTCGAGCGGGCTCTTGACCATCTCCTTCTTGCGGCGCGCACGGTGCGAACCGATGGCGAAACGGTGGACCTCGTCGCGCAGCCGCTGGACAAAGTAGAGGACGGGATCGCGAACCGGCAGCGAAAACGAGTCCTTGCCCCTGACGAAGAAGCGCTCGCGGCCGGCATCGCGGTCCTGGCCCTTGGCGATGCCGATGGCCACGACGCGGTCCTCGATGCCGAGATCCGAGAGGATCTTGCGCACCGCCGTCATCTGACCCTGGCCGCCGTCGATCAGGATGACGTCGGGCCAGGCCGGGAAGCTGCCGGAGATGTCGTCCTCGATATCATCGGCCGCCTCGCCTGCTGGGGCATCATCGGCCACGACGACATCGCCATGCTCCTTGAGCAGCCGCGAGAAACGCCGCTCCATCACCTCGCGCATCATGCCGAAATCGTCGCCCGGCGTGATCTCGGTCGAGCGGATGTTGAACTTTCGATACTGGTTCTTGACGAAGCCTTCCGGCCCGGCAACGACCATGGCGCCGACGGCATTGGTGCCCATGATGTGCGAGTTGTCGTAGACCTCGATGCGCACCGGAGGCTTGGGCAAGCCGAAGGTCTCGGCAAAACCGGCGAGCAGCCGGCCTTGCGTCGAGGTCTCGGCCAGCCGGCGGCCGAGCGCCTCGCGGGCGTTCTGCAGGGCGTTGTCGGTCAGGTCCTTCTTCTCGCCGCGCTGCGGCACCGAAATCGCGACCTTGCGGCCGGCGCGGGTGGAGAGCGCTTCGGCCAGCAGGTCCTGGTCCTCGACGGGGCGCGACAGAAGAATGGTGCGAGGTGTCGGCTTGTCGTCATAGAATTGCGCCAGGAACGAGCCCAGCACTTCCGATCCCTCCAGCGCCGGATCGGCCTTGGGGAAATAGGCGCGGTTGCCCCAGTTCTGGCCGGTGCGGAAGAAGAACACCTGGATGCAGACCTGGCCGCCTTCCTGATGGATGGCGAAGACATCGGCTTCGTCGACGGTCGCCGGGTTGATGCCCTGGTGGCTCTGCACATGCGACAGCGCCGCCAGCCGGTCGCGATAGATGGCGGCGCGCTCGAAATCGAGATCTTCCGAGGCCTGTTGCATGGCGGCCGAGATTTCCGTCTTCACCTTCTGGCTGCGGCCAGACAAGAAGTCCTTCGCCTCACCGACCAACTCGGCATAGCCCTCGTGCGAAACCTCTCCGGTGCAGGGGCCGGCGCAACGCTTGATCTGGTAGAGCAGGCACGGCCGCGTCCGGTTCTCGTAGAAGGAGTTGGTGCAACTGCGCAGCAGGAAGGCGCGCTGCAGCGAATTGATGGTGCGGCCGACCGCACCGGCGGAGGCAAAGGGGCCGAAATAGTCACCTTTGCGCGACCGCGCGCCGCGGTGCTTGTAGATGCCGGGCGAGACATGGTCGCCGGTCAGGAGAATATAGGGAAACGACTTGTCGTCGCGCATCAGCACATTGAATCGCGGCCGCAAGCGCTTGATAAGATTGGCTTCGAGCAGCAGCGCTTCGATCTCGGTGCGGGTGACGACGAACTCCATCGTCGACGTCTCGCGAACCATGCGGCCGATGCGGCTGGTGTGGAACCTGCCCTGTGCGTAGTTGGTGACGCGCTTCTTCAGGCTGCGGGCCTTGCCGACATAAAGCACATCGCCGGCGGCATTCATCATGCGGTAGACGCCAGGCGCGTTGGGCAGCCGCTTGACCAGCGTCTGGATCACCTCGGCGCCGACCATGCCTTCGGCGTCGCCGGCATGCGGCGTCCAGTCGATGGCGGTGAAGGCTATGTCGGGCCCGGCGGGTTCGACGATCTCCTCCACCGCCTCGTCCTCAAGGTCGAGTTCGACTTCGGGAGGCATGTCGTCGGCGCCACTGCGTGGCTTGCTTTTCTGATCTACGGGACTCATTCCGCCATGCCTGTCACATCGGGCGTCTGCCATGCAAGATGCTGGCCGCCATCGAGCGCGATCATCTGGCCGGTGACAGAGCGCGCTTCCCAGAGATAGCGGATGGTGGCCCCGAATTCCGGCAATTCCGGGCCGCGCTTGAGAATCAGACCCTCGACCTGCGCGGCAAAATCGCTGTCGTCCTGGCTGGCGTTCTTCAGGGTCGGCCCCGGGCCAATGGCATTGACGCGGATGCGGGGACCGAGCGCTTGCGCCATCATCTGCGTGGCCGTCCACAGCGTCGACTTGGACAGCGCATAGGAGAAATAACGCGGCGTCGGCCGCCAGACGCGCTGATCGATGATGTTGACGATCAGGCCCTCTTGTCCCTGCGGCAACGCCCGGGCGAAGGTCTGCGCCAGCAGCGCCGGCGTCTTCACATGCACGGCAAAGTGCCGGTCCCAGGCCCGCCAGTCGAAGTCCAGAACCGAATCGTCCTCGAACAGCGATGCATTGTTGACCAGCAGGGACAGCGGCCCGAGCGCTGCTTCCACCTGGCCTACGAGGTCACCGGCGGCGTCCATGTCGGTCAAGTCGGCGGCGACCACGGCGGCACGGCCACCGCTCCGGTTGATGAGCCCGGCCATTGCATCCGCTTCGTCGCGCGACCGATTGCAGTGGATGGCGACGGCAAAACCATGGGCGGCGAGATCCTCGACGATCGCCCTGCCGATCCGTTTCGCCCCGCCCGTCACCAGCGCCGTGGCAGTGGCTATGCTCATAGGGTGTCAATCCTCAATTTCGGCCCGAAAACCCGATGCCGGCGAAATATGGCCTGGCAGGCGTTAAATGGCGTTCGCACCTTGGGCAGCATTGTGGCGAACCCACCGATTGGGTACTCCGACTCGTCCTGGACCAGGAGCCGTCCGACCGCAGTATAGGACGCTGGACTCCTTGCACCAAGCGGTGTGCAGCGCAGCATGACACTGCTCCTGCCATTTCGCTGTTGCGAAGATGCAACGTCAAGTTTCAGCCTCATTCGCGCCGGGGAATGACCCAAGTTCAGGTTCGCTTCAGCCGCATTTTGACACGACATTTGGAACCGACGAACGCCAGATCCGTTTCACCCCCCGGACGGGTCGATGGCGATCGTGAGAAACAAGCCTGTGTCCTGTGGCTTAAGGAGTAAAGAACAATGCAAGCCAATCTCAAATTCGCACGGCCGCTGGCCGTGGCGCTCGGGCTCTTCGCCCTCAGTGGAACTGCCTATGCCGCCGACGTCGTTCAGGAAGAGCCGCCGGCACCCGCACCGGTTGCTGAATTGCCTGTCGCGTCCTGGGCCGGCCCCTATGCCGGTATCAACCTCGGCTATGGCTTCAGCGGCCGTACCAAGGAAAGGGATTTCGGCGTTGAAACCGATACCAAGGGTTTCGTCGGGAGTGCCTTCGGCGGCTACCAGTGGCAGCAGGAGAACTTCGTCTACGGTGCTGAAGCCGAACTCGGCTACAATGGCGTCAAGGGCGACGATAACGGCATCGACTCCAAGGCCGGCTTCGAAGGCTCGCTGCGTGCCCGTCTTGGCTATGCCGTGACCCCGGAAATCCTGCTCTACGGCACCGGCGGTCTCGCCGGCAGAAACCTGAAGGTGGAAGATAATGTCCTTGGCACCAGCGATAGCGCTACCATGCTCGGCTGGACCGCCGGTCTTGGCACCGACATCAAGCTGACCGACAATGTCTTCGGCCGCGTCGAGTATCGCTACACCGACTTCGGCAGCAAGGACTTCGGTGGTGGCATCGGCAACGTCAAGGCCACCGACAACCGCGTCACTTTCGGCGTCGGTATGAAGTTCTAAGTCGTTCAAGCCACGACACGAAAAAGCCGGGCCTCGCGCCCGGCTTTTTTTGTGTCCAATGGGTCACTTTGGCGATCCCCAGTGATCAATCGATCACCCTTGGGCAATCAATCGATCACCCGGGGATGGAGCCTTTCAGCTCGGGAAATTTCTCATCGAAGCGCGCTGCCCAGCGCGTCAGCCGGGCGCGGCCCTTTTCCCACTTTCCGGCAAAGCGCAGGGCGAGATAGCCAAGGCAGGCGCGCAACGCGATCTGCCCGGCGGTGATCTTCTTCGGCAGCTTTGGCGGGTTGGCGTTGAGCATATCGAGTGCTGCCGTGATCTTCGCCCACTGCCGGTCGAGCCAGGGCTGATAGACCATCTCTTCAGGCCGCGTGCGTCGTTCATAGACCATCGACAGCGCGCAGTCGCAAATGCCATCTGCCAACGCCTCCAGCACCTCCGCCTCGAGACGCTTGTCGGGGTTGCGCGGAAACAGTGCGTTCTTCGAAACACGGTTGAGGTGCTGGGTAATGGCGCGGCTGTCATGGATCGAGCGTCCGTCGTCGAGCACCAACACCGGAATCTTGCCGAGCGGGTTGGCCTCGATCAGCACCGCCGGTTTGTCCTCGGTCTTGACCGGCACCGCATCGATGGCGATGCCGGCATAGGCCGCGGCCATACGCACCTTGGAGCTGTAGGGAGAAGTGGAAGCGTAGAGCAGTCTGGACATGATCGGGTTCCTGTTTGCCGGCCGGCACTTTTGACCGGGAGCGGCTGCCCGGCAATGGCCAGGCAACAAAAAACCGACTGCCAGAAAACCGGTGATGGTTTCCTGCCATGACCATCGTGACCTGGCTACAGACGGATACGCGATCCACATCGAGCAAGAAGACTACAGCAGAGCGGAACATCCGATCTGCTTTTGATCCTCCGCAACCCCGGCTTCGCGGCGGGGCATTCGTTTCATGGCCAGGTGTGAAAGAAGACCAAACCGCGCGAGCAAGCGAGGCAGCCTGTCCGGCGCCTCGCTTTGCTGCCCTGGCCCCCTTCGCCGACCGTCTTGCGCACGGCCCGAAAACCAGTTGCGGTTTCCGGAATGATCATGCGTCGATCGCAAGTGTCAAAGCGTTCTCCGCGCATCCAGCAGGACACACAGCGCTCCAACTAGACCTGGTCTACTTCTTGGCCGGCGCCTTCGCCTTTGCCGGCGCTGCCTTGGCCTTGGGGGCCGCGGCTTTCTTCACGGCGGGCTTTGTCGCTGCCGCTGCCGCTTTCTTGGCCGGTGCTGCCTTGGCGGCGGGCTTGGCCGCGGCCTTCGCGGGCGCTGCCTTCTTGGCTGCCGGTTTCGCCGCCGGCTTGGCTGCCGGCTTCTTGGCCGGTGCTGCCTTGGCGGCCGGCTTTGCCGCGGCCTTCGCCGGCGCTGCCTTTTTCACTGCCGGTTTGGCCACGGCCTTGGCTGCTGCCGGCTTCTTGGCCGGTGCTGCTTTTGCCTTTGCCGGTGCTGCCTTCGGCTTGGCCGCGGGTGCAGCTTTCTTCACTGCTGCCGCGACCTTCGCCGTTGCTGCTTTCACAGGTGCTTTCTTTGCCGGTGTCTTGGATGCCGGCGCCTTAGACGACTGCTTCGCCATGTCATGCCCCTTGCGTTACGCCGACGGCCGTGAATGACCTCGACGGGCAATGCATATCTGACTCGCGGCTCTCTAGCCAGCGAAGCAATAGACTGATTTTCGCAGCTTAAATTTTGGTTACCGATGGCTCACGATCATGCTGATCATCACAAAAATCCGCTGCTGATCTTCAATCATTGCCAGCAGTTCACCGCCGACATTCTCCGCACCCCGCTAGACCGATCGCGCCGCGAAGCTCAGAAGGTCAGCGAGCGGCTTTGTGCATTGATCCTCGGCCGCGAACATCAACACCTGCTGCTTGTTTGGATTGATCATCTCGTGCAGGCGGACGATCTACATAGATCACGAGAGCAATGCGATGACCGATCGCAGCATCACCTTGTCAAGCATGATCCCGCCACCCTTGCAAATGAATTGACAGATAGCTCTGGATTGCAGAGTATTCTGCATCAGACGCAGGAGCGCTTCGATGTCGATCGCACAACAGCAGGCGGCGCTATCTGGGACGGTCGAGACGGCGCGCCATGGCGTTTGCCGCGTCGATGACAATGTCTGGCTTGACCGCACCGGAGCCGCTCGATGAGCGCCGACGAAATCATCCACCAGAGCACGCGACTCAGGATCATGGCCACCCTGAACACGCTGGAAAGGCGCGAGATGCTGGAGTTCACCCGGCTGAAGACCATCGTTGGCGCCACCGACGGCAATCTTGGCGCGCATCTCGATACGCTGGTCAGGGCCGGTTATGTCGATATCGAAAAGCTGTTCGTCGGCCGCCGGCCGCAGACACGCGTCAAGGCAACGACGAGCGGACGGCGCGCGTTCCGCGGACACGTCGCTTTCCTGCGCAAGATCATTGATCAGGCCGAAGCGTCACAGCGCAGAAAATAGCCCTGCGATTGCGCGACATCTCTGTATCTCTTGTTTTGACGCAATTCCCTGAGGGAAAGCGCTATGCGCTTTTCACACTTTTCCTGGAATTGCTCTAGCGCGTGGCGACCACGGCGAGGCCGGCGCCGATCATCACACCGCCCGCCGCGCGGTTGACCCGGCGCACGATCTTCGGCGTGCGCAGCAGGCTGCGGGCGCGGCCCGCCAGGATGACATGACCGCCGATCACCACGACCTCGACAGCCAGGATCACCATCGTCAACACACCGAGATGACCAGCGTCGAGCGACGTGCCAACCACGTTCGGCAGCAGTGCCACGTAGAACAGCGGCATTTTCGGATTGCCGAGGTTCAGCGCGATACCCGTCGCGAAGATCGCCAGCAGCCCGCGCCGTCCAGAGATGGGTTGCAGGTCCGGCACCACGGGCACGGCGGTCCACAAGCTGATGCCCATCCAGATCAGATAGATCGCTCCGCCATAACGAAGCACCGTCATGGCGATCGCCATCTTGGCTGCGATGAAAGACAGGCCGAAGACGGCGAGGACCAGGAAGATGAGGATGCCGACCACAGTGCCTGCGCCATAGGCAATACCCGACGCGGCACCGTTGGAGATCGTGCGGGCGAGGATCGTCATGTTGTCCGGACCGGGACTGGCCGCGAACACGAAGAAGGCAGCCGTGAAGGCAAGGATGGTGGCAAGGTCCATGAGGACTCCCGAAAGTGATCTGTTGCTCTCGGGCGTTTAGGCTAGCCGATTTTGCCTGTCGGCAACATCAGGAATTATCGGGTTCCGCACGACGCGCATTTTGGTCATTGATAGCCGAGGCAGATGGCGCCGAGGGCGACAACGGCGCAGGCGCCGACCCGCCGCGGCGTCAGCATCTCGCCGAGGAACAGGCGTCCGATGAAGGCGGCGAAGACGACGCTGGTTTCGCGGATCGCGGTGATGGGAGCGGCCGGCCCGAGCGCGAAGGCCGCGACCACGACACCATAGGCCAAAAGCGCGAACAGGCCGCCCGCCAGCGCCTTCCAGGTTTCCGGCGCCCGCAGGTCGACAATGAGCCGGCCACGGCAGGCAAGGAAGGTCGCCGACAGCAATGCACCATAGATCACGAGAACCCAGGCGGTGTAGGCGCCGGCATTTCCCGCCGCGCGGACGCCGATCGCATCGACCGTCGCATAGGCGGCGATGATCGCTCCCGTTGCCAGTGCATAGAGTATCGATGTCGTGGCGGCCCGGCCTCTGCCGAGCGAAAGGCCCATGATGCCGCCGGCGACCAACGCAACACCGACGGTCTGCGGCTGGGTGAGCTGCTGGTTGGCCAGGAGGAATCCACCGAGCGCGACAAGCAGCGGCACGCTGCCGCGAACGATCGGATAGACCTGTCCCAGTTCGCCATATCGGTAGGCGGCCACCAGGAACACGCTGTAGCCGACCTGCAAGCAGGCCGAGAGCACGACATAGGGCCAGGCCGGCGCGGCCGGAAGGGTGAGGAAGATGGCGAAGGGAATGGCGAGCGCCGTACTGGAGAAACTCATGACGGTGACGGTCCACAACCTGTCGCCCCCGGTTCGCAGGAAGGCGTTCCAGGTGGCGTGCAGGATCGCGGCAAACAGCGCGAGCCCGATGACCAGCGGGCTCATCGCGGCCTGCGCGAAGCGGCGATGATGTCCAGGGCCGTCTTGCGGGCGGCGCGAATGGCGGTGTCCGCCTGCCCCATCTGCGCCAGCAGCGTCGCACCTTCGATCAGCATCAGCAGGACCGCAGCCACGCTTTCGGCGCGACCGCGCGGCATCTCTTCTTCGAGGATTGACTGCATGCGCTTCTTGAGGCCGTTCTTCTGCCTGGCGACAGCCTTGAACACCGGATGTTCCGGATCGCCGAACTCGGCCAGCGCATGCGCGAACAGGCAGCCATGGAAATCCGGGCTGCGGAACCAGCGATCGTGCCAGTCGAAGATCTTTGCAATTTTCTTCCCGGGCGTCGCGACCTCCTCGGCGAGGCGGTCGAGTTGGCGATCAAAACGCCTGGCGCGATAGTCGAGCACCTCGACGATCAGTTCGTCCTTGCTGGGAAAGTGACGGTACATCGTCATCTTGGCCACATCGGCCTCGGCGATGATCCGATCGATGCCGGTGGCATGGAAACCGGCGCGCTTGAACAGCCCGTAGGCCGTTTCAACGACGTGCTGGCGTTTGTCGGAAGCAGGCGACGATGTCATGGCGCTTACCAGTGATGAGACAGGTCTGTCTCATATTTATGCGACGGATCGCCTCTTCTGTCAACACAGCACAAAAAGAGCGCCCGCAGCGGGTAGAGCCGCAGGCGCGAAAAGGAATCGGAACGGAGATCCGCGCTCTAGCGCAGGATGCGGCAGCGGCCGTTGTAGACCATCCAGCGGTCGAAGCCCGAGACGCAGAATTCGACATTGTCGCCGATCGATGCGAATCCCTGGCCTTCCTCGATCAGGTACCAGATGGTGCGATCGCGCCCGTCGGACAGGCTGACGGTGGCGCCGCAATAGCGGCGGCCGATCGGCCAGGTCTCGTTGGCCGCCAGATACAGATGCTGGTGGATGCGCCGGAAATCGGTGATCTGCACGTTGGGCAGGTGCGGCACGTGATGCACCTGATGGGAAAAGCGGCTGGTGATCTTGTTCAACACCCAGGCCTCGCCGCAGACGCCGCCATCGTCGTCGGAATAGACGCCAAGGTCGGCCGCCTGCACGGCCTGGGTAAGACCGAGAGGCACGGCAAGCGGAGTGCAGAGCGAAATCAGGGCAGCAAGTGCGGATTTGGCGAAGCGAGTCATGGCAGCCTCTCAAGGTCGATTGCGCGCACTCTGCGGATTCGCTTGGCGGTGGTCAAGCGGTTGCGGAAACAATGGTTTCCCAGTTCGGAACGACGTTGGCCAAAGCCGAACCCCGCATGGAACCGGAACGGCTCCAGCACGTGGGGACCCGGACGGAAAAGAGAGCTCGAGCCCCCGCGCCCTCTCTACTCGCCGGCCAGCCATTCCAGCGACCAGTGCGCCGGCTTTTCCACGGCGAGCACCCTGTGCAAGGCAGGCATCAATGTCCGCAGTTCGCCCTCCAGCGTGAAAGGCGGGTTGACCACCAGCAGGCCGCTGCCGTCGAGACTGGGCTGCGAAGAGGCGGGCCTGATCTCGAATTCTATGTCGAGCAGCTTCGGGATGCCGGATTGCTTCAGCGCCTTGCGGAAAGCGATGATCGCCTTGCGGTCCTTGATCGGATACCACAGCGCGTAGATGCCGCTAGGCCAGCGCTTGTGCGCCCTTATGAGCCCGTCGACGAGGCGCTCGAACTCACCAGCCTCCTCGAATGGCGGATCGATCAGCACCAGGCCGCGCTTTTCCTTCGGCGGCAGATGCGCGCCGAGCGCCAGCCAGCCATCGAGCTCGATGACACGGGTCTGGAAATCGCCGGCAAAGAGGGTTCTCAGCTTCGCGACATCCTTGGGATGCAGCTCGATCGCCGACAGCCGGTCCTGCTTGCGCAGGAGATGGCGCGCAATCAGCGGTGAGCCCGGATATTTCTGGATGCCGCCCTCGGGATTGAGCGACCGCACGGTCTCCAGATAGGGCGCGAGCAGTGCCGTCACCGGCGCGGCGAACGAGGCATCGATCAGCCGGCCGATGCCGCCCTGCCACTCGCCGGTCTTTTGCGCTTCGACCGAGGACAGATCGTAGCGGCCGATGCCGGCGTGGGTGTCGATGACGCGAAACGCCTTGTCCTTCTGCTTCAGGTAGTCGAGCAATCGCGTCAGCACGACATGCTTGACGACATCGGCGAAATTTCCGGCGTGATAGGCGTGGCGGTAGTTCACTTAGAGCCCCTGCCCCAGCGCGGCGGGGGCGGCTGCGAATTCGGATTTTCGGGCCGGCCGCCACGACTGCGCAGGGAGAACAAAAACCCGATCAGGCCGACCGCCATCAGCGCGTAGCCGACCGGCCGCGCGCGGCCGTCGATCTCGCCGGCACCGGAGCGCAGGATCAGGTCGACCGCGCGCATCGGAATGTCATCGGCATCACCCGGGCCGACGGTGAAGAGATACGGACCCGGGCTGACGCTCGCGATCACGCCAGCCTCATCGCGAAAAATCTTGTCGGGCAGCTGCGGGCTGGCCTGGCGTGGGTTGTCCGAATGGTTGAACTGCAGCGTCGAGGCAAGCACCGTTCGGCCATTGGTGGCCGATGTCAGCGTCAACACCGTGCGCTGCTGCGAGACGATGCGCTCGGCCCTCGCGGTCAGATCCACCAGCACCCGCACCGGTGCGTCGCGGCTGCTGAGCGGCACCGTCAGCGGCTTGAAGCGGCCCTGCTCGTAGACACGCCATGTGCCGATCTCGTGGCCGGAGAAATTGCTCATCGCCCAGGGATAGATGAAACCGGTGCCGATGCCGGCGAGCAAGATCAGGACAAACAGAAAGCGCATTCAGACAGCCACCTTGTAATCGTACCCTGCCGGACAACTAGCTCGCATTGGTGCTGTCGCGCAGGCGTTCCATTTCATCCAGCAGCATCTCAAGGCCGAGCTCGAATGTCTTGTCGAAACCGGCCCTACCAAAATAGGCCCCGGCTGTCATGACGCTGGGAAAATCCCGCGCCAGCTGCTCGTCGCTGACCGTGGTCACCGCCGAAGGACCCTTGGCGTAACCAGCTGTCTCGTCGAGGATCGCACCCATAAGGTAGTAACTCGCAGCGCGGAACAGCCTTGCACTCAGCTCCGGACCGAAGCCGCCAGCTTCGAACAGGCCGATGACACTATCCAGCTTGGCAAGACATGCTGGCGAATTCATGCGGTAGACGACAACGAACGGGGCGAAGGCCGGATGCTCGGTCGCGACGCGACGGTATTCCTGCATGCCGACGCGGATCCTTTCGCGCCAGGGCATGCTGGCGTCGGGGATAACAATCGCGCTGATCTGCCGGTCGACCAGCGCCTCGTAGAGATGCGCCTGCGAAGGGAAGTGATGGTAGATGCTCATCGCCTCGCAGCCGAGCGCGGCCGCCAGCTTGCGCATCGAAAAGCCGGCAAGCCCCTCACGCTCGATCACCTGGAAGGCCGCGTCCTCGATCATCTCGCGAGACAGCCGACCGCGCACTCTCTTTTTCTTGATCGATGAGTCCATGGCGTCGCTTGACAACTTACACTGTAAGGTTCACCTTCGACATTACCTTACACAGTAAGGCTAACAAAGACCAGAGGAGAAAACCATGTCGAACCGTCGCATTTTCAAATCCGTGCAGTCGTCCATCCGCCGTGCGTTCCTGCTCACCGCCGCAGCCTGCATCCTGTCGCTCGGCGCGGCTCCGGCCCATGCCGATGAATACGATGCAACCATCAAGGACATCCAGTCGACCATGGGCGGTGTGCCCAGCTTTGTGAAGCAGTTCCCCAAAGCCGGCCTGCCTGGGGCCTGGGCCGAGGTCAAGGCCATCCAACTCAGCGACAAGACAGCGCTGCCACCAAAGGTCAAGTCGCTGATCTCGCTGGCAGTGGCGGCGCAGATACCTTGCAACTACTGCATCTGGTCGGACACCCAGGACGCCAAGCGCGCCGGCGCCACCGACGAAGAGATCCAGGAAGCCGTGACAATGGCTGCGCTAACCCGCCACTGGAGCACCATCTTCAACGGAATGCAGGTCGATTTCGACACGTTCAAGAAGGAAATGGGCGGGGAGTAGCATATCCCGACCCTCGAAACGGGCAGCGATTCCGGACCGATCCGAGATAGCGTGGTCGCCTTTGTTCGTCGCTTATTCCTGATTGTGATGGCCCGCGGGATGCGGCCATCACCGTCCCTTCGCACAGTCGCACCCGGCTGCCGTTCCGCCCACTGCCCGATCGAAGGAACCGTGGAATACGACACTCTACCTATGCGCTCAAAAGCCATGCTAAAATGACCGATACTCCCCTGTGAAATGTATACCTATGCGCGCATTGCCACAAAATGAGACCATTGCCACGGCCTTGGCGAAGAGGTGGCTTGATGCACGAGTATTACAAGCAACACTGGGAAAATGCGTGAGAGCCAACTTCACCGCCGGTCAGCAATTTTTTTATCGCTTTTCGGCTTTTTGTATAATTTCTGCAATATCAGGCTGTGATGCGTCAGCTTTTTATCAAGCTGCATTGATGAAATATGGACATCAGAATCTTTATATTTGTATCCCGAGCGGTTTTGGGCAACAATCCCATTGCACGCTGAAGGTCTGACGATCGCTCCAGATCGCTTAAGTCTATTTTCAGTTGTATTTTTCCTGGACTATACGCTGAATTGGACCATGGGTGCCGATCCCGGCATTTCCTCGCCGTCAGGGCTTCGACATCGCCTGGAAACAGCTTGCCAGGCCTGTCGACGGATTTTTCGGCAGCCAACCAATACATTGATTCACAACGAGGATCCGCTTCCGGAACAGCGCGGGTCCGACCGGCTGATGATTAACCATTCGCGAACAGACACGGTTAAGGTTTCGCTAATTTAGTTGACTAGGATTTCCACAGGTATATTTTCAATGCGTTGGGATGTGCAATTTGGGCGAGCAATCGACGATGATGACACTGGGCGTGTGATCGCGATTTCGGGGCGCAGAGAAATGCTGAACAGCAGCATACAGATCGTGTAGCAGCACAAGCTCCGCGAGCCCAAGAACATTAGCGCACATCAATGATGGCGGTTCCGCAGATGCGGAGGTTTGCCACGTTCTGAAGGACGTGGCCGGGCAATGCTTTTGTCCCGGCCCGGGCGGTAGCGTGCGCGGTGCGTGAGAGGAAAGCATGAGTAAGCTCATCAAGGTTCTGAAACTGGAGTCCGGGAGCGGTCAAAGGGGCGCCAACCAAAACCGAAGCCGCGCCCTGGTCGCCGGAGGTGCGGGATTTTTGGGATCGCATCTGTGTGAACGTCTTTTGCGGGACGGATATGACGTTGTCGCGCTGGACAATTTTCACACCGGCAAGAGATACAATCTCAATGCCCTTCTGCGTAATCCGAGATTCACGTGCATCGAGCACGACATCGTCAATGCGCTGCCTTTGGGTCTTCAGTTCGATGAGATCTACAATCTCGCCTGCCCAGCCTCTCCGCCGCACTACCAGGAAGACCCGATCCATACCTTCAAGACAAGCGTGCTTGGTTCGCTGAACCTTCTGGAACTGGCGCGACAGAACAACGCCAAGATATTCCAGGCCTCGACGTCCGAAGTCTATGGCGACCCTTTCGTGCACCCACAGCCTGAGAGCTACTTCGGCAACGTCAATACGCACGGACCGCGGTCCTGCTATGACGAGGGCAAGCGCTCGGCCGAAACCCTGTTCTTCGACTATTCGAGGACTTATGGCCTCGATATCCGTGTCGCCCGCATTTTCAACACCTATGGCCGCCGCATGCAGCCCGATGACGGGCGCGTGGTTTCGAACTTCATCGTCCAGGCGCTGCGCGGCCAAGACCTGACCGTCTATGGCAGCGGCATGCAGACGCGTTCCTTCTGCTATGCCGACGACCTGATCGAGGGTTTCGTCCGGCTGATGAATGCGCCGAGTGCGCCCGCGCATCCGGTCAACCTCGGCAATCCCGGCGAATTCACCATCATGGAACTGGCGACGCTGGTCATCAGCTATACCAACTCGCGATCGAAGATCGTGCATCGGCCTCTGCCGGTCGACGATCCCAGACAGCGCAAGCCGGACATTTCCTTTGCCAGGGCCAATCTCGGTTGGGAGCCGAAAATCGGCCTGAGCCAGGGGCTCGCGCAGACCGTCGACTATTTTGAGACCCTGCTCTACGGAAGCAAACTGGTCAAAGGAGCCGCGGCGTCATGACTCGCCCGGCAATCCTGGTGACGGGCGGGGCCGGCTTCATCGGCAGCCACACCTGCAAGCAGTTGGCCGGCGCCGGCTATTTGCCTGTGGTTTTCGACAATCTGAGCCGCGGTAACGAGAAATCCGTCGCCTGGGGTCCGCTTGTCGTCGGCGATATCCGGGACAGGGATGCGCTGCAGGGGGCAATCAAGACGTACCGGCCGACAGCGGTCATCCACTTTGCGGCGCTGGCCTATGTCGGCGAGTCCGTTCAGGAGCCGGCTGAATACTATTCGACCAATGTGACCGGCACCATCGCGGTGCTCGATGCGGCGCGAGCGAACGCCATCGACAACATCATCTTCTCCAGCAGCTGCGCAACCTACGGCGTGCCGGACGCGTTGCCTGTTCGCGAGACGTCCTCGCAAAATCCGATCAGCCCTTACGGGCGCACCAAGCTGATGGGCGAACAGATCATCGGCGACTATGAGTCCGCATACGGAATGAAATTTGCCATCCTGCGCTATTTCAACGCTTGCGGCGCCGACCCCGACGGCGAGCTTGGTGAGTGGCATTCGCCCGAGACGCACCTGATTCCCAGAGTGCTCATGGCCGCATCAGGCATCATCGACGAGATCGAGGTTTTCGGCACGGACTACGACACGTCGGACGGCACGTGCGTACGGGACTATATCCACGTAAGCGATCTGGCCCGCGCCCATCTGAAAGCTCTCATGCATCTCGAGGGCGGCGGACAAAGCCTGGCGGTCAACCTCGGCACTGGCCGGGGCGTGTCCATCAAGGAGATTGTCCAGGCGGTCAGCCGAATGACGGCAAGACCGGTTCCGGCCGTCTTCAGGACCCGGCGCCCGGGAGACCCGGCGGAGCTCTACGCCGATCCGGGAAGCGCACGCGAACGTCTCGGCTTCGTGCCGGAGCTTTCCGACATCGACACGATCGTCAGGACGGCTGCCCCCTTCTTTGGCCTGAAGGCGAAACCGACGAGACTGCCGCCTACCAAGACGGCAGCGCCTGTCGCCGCTCGGTGGCTCAGGAATAGCGGGGGCGGCAGCTCGCGCGCTGGCCAAATCCGCTAGGGCTGCAGATATACGGCGAGTTCCCCAGGAACGTGCCGCCATTGCCCGGATTGTAAGAGGCCTTCACCGGCGCCGGCGTACGCACCTTGATCCGCGGCGGCGATGCAAAAGCGTAGGCTCTTTCAATGGTCCGCACCGCGCTCGTCATATAGACAAGAGGCTCGCTTCTGGACGAATGAGCGATGAACGTGGCGCGGACTGGCTGGACCGCGGGTTTGCTGCCAAGCGAGTGGACCAAAGGCTTGACGAGGACCGAATTGGTCTTGGTTGCATCGACGCTCTGGCAACCCGAAACCATCGCGATCGCCACCGCAGCCACAATCATGAATGCGCTGTTCTTGCCCGAGCGAAACGCGCCCATTGCGGAATTTTTCATAAGATGTCCCCTGCCAAAGGCGCGTTGCGACATACTTTGCTTTCGTCGCTTTCACGCCGCGTAAGCGACTGCTCGCTACCACATACGCAGGAACATTAGACTTCACTTATTAAAATTCATGAAAACCGAATGGTGAGCTTACCGTCTGGTCGTTCCGCCAGATTTTATTAAAATGCGATCAATCTGCAATCGGCCCGCCGACGGCACTGGCCGGACTGCTTGACGCTTCACGATAAGCGATTCGGCAACGCCTTGACAGGCACCGACAGGAGCATCCTGGCTCGACACAGAGACGGATCTGGATTGTTTCTCGACCGGTCAGGATGGGTGCCGGCGCGGGGTTGCGAAAATCACTGGGTGTGTCATGGCTCGTGCGAGGTGGCAGTTCCGCTCAACCGCCGCTTTTGACCGGCGCTGGCTTCTGATCAGGGCTGATCATCTGACGCATCTTGTCGAAAGTCGCAGCGGTCGTGTCGCCGGATTTGAACTTGTGGTACTCCTGCCCGGGCTGCGCCGGCGACGCCTGGAAAACGTACCAGGAACCGCTCGGATCCTTCATCTGGTATATCGTGCCGCCCAATCGGTGATGGCTGAAGCAGGTTCGCCCCTGCGAGCTACCGGCAAGTGTCGTCCATTTTGCATCCATGCATAATTTGCCATTCTCGGTGATCAACCACCTGCCCTGGCCGATCGACGCGTTCGCGCCGCCGGTCCAGGCGCGAAGTTGGCGCCCATCCTTGGCAAAATAGGCTGCACCGTTTTCCCAGACCCATGTGCGGCCAGCATAAAGGGGAAACAGTTCCGCCGGAGTGAGCGGCGCTGCCGCGGCGACCGCCGACAAATCGACCTCTTCGGCTGTCGCGGCGTTTGGGCCGCTGACCAACAGCGGCTGCGCAACAATCATCGTCAACAGAAAGCAGCGGATCGACAGGACACCAACCACAGAAGTGATCCTCCAAATGACAGCCGGCTGAGGGTGAGACAGGGCGCCAGCCTACCATCTGTCGCTTCTGTCTGTCACCGCTTCTCGTTCCAGCCAGGATCGAAGTAGAAGTTGCGGTCGCCGGTCTCGCCCCGGCCAGCGCCGGAAACCACATAGGCGATCCTGACGATGCGAACGCTACCGGCGCCCTGCTGCAGCCCATAGATGCCTTCCAGCCCGCGGTCGTAAAATCCCGCCGCCGGAACCGAGAGCGCAACACAGGCGAGCGATGCCTGCCAGGCGAGTTTCACGCCATTGGCTCGCAGCGAAATCCTGTTCTCGACGAGGTGCCTGGTGACGATCACAACCACAAGCAGCCCGTAGATCAGGGCATTGAATGCGGCGAACCAGTAGAAGCCGGTGGAATTGGAAGGATGATCCACCAGAAGAACCGGCAAGGACGCACCAATCGCAAGCACCACATACGGAACGATGACGCGCGCCGGCAGAAGGTCCTTGGGGCCGCTGCCCTTGGGAGTAACGCGGAAATCGACGAAGGATTTGGTCAGATAGTCGCGGATCGACGACAGCGTTCCGGCGAGCACCCATGGCCAACGCGCGAAGAACAGGAACAGCGTCCCTTCCCAGCTGAGCGTCTTGGCGGTGATCGGGCGCGAAAGCCCGAACGCCTTCAACATCATCACGAGGGCGATGAGGGCAATCGAGTTCGGCGCATAGTAGAACAGGAAGTCGACATACATCACGTTGGCGAAGTTCTGGCCCGAACAGAGCGCGTAGATAGGCATGACGTACATCAGAAGCGCAAATGTGGCGAACAGCGGATACCAGAGCTGGCAAAAAAGGAACTGGAATTTCAGGCGCGGCGGCAGTTTGGAAAGGTAGCTGGGCGAGTATTCGAGCAAGATCGTCATCAGGCTCCGCGACCACTGGAATTCCTGCGTGACAAGATCGGCAAAGGTCTGCGGGCCATCGCCATGCGCGATGGCGTCGATGGCATGCACGCCGCGCCATCCGGCCGCATTGATCAGCATCGACGTCGAATGGTCCTCGGCCAGTTCCGGGCCGAGACCACCCGCTTGCCTCAGCGCGACAGTTCGCACGGCATAGTGCGAGCCGATGCAGAGCGGAGCTCCGCCGCCCGTGTGGCCGGACTGCAAGGGGCCGTGGAACATCCCTTCCGGAAACAGCCTGCCGCGCGCCGACCAGCTCTCTGCGGCATTGTTGTCGCAAATGCTCGGCGCCGAGACATAGCCAACCGCGGGATCGGCGAAGGGAAACAGGATTTCCCTCAGATAGGTTGGCGTCGGCACGTGGTCGGCATCCAACTGAGCGACGAAATCATAGCGCTCATAGCCATAATGATCGTAGAAAAATGCCAGGTTCCCCTCTTTGCAGCGTGTCCGGCGCGGCCACACCTTGCGATGATAATCTTCCCGACCATGTCGGGTCGAAATCATGACATTGTGGGCCTCGCACCAGGCAATCGTGTCCTCGGATGGGTCCTCGTCTGCCAGCCAGGTATCGTGTGGATAATCCTGCACCAGCATCGCTTCGAGCGTGCGCGCGACCACTGCAAAAGGCTCGGACGGCGCCTTGGTGACCACCATCGCGACCCGCGAATGCTCAGGGATTGCGTGAAGTTTCGACGGCTTTTTCGACGCATGCACATTCAGGAGGAAGTACAATGGCATGAGCGTGAGCCATACCAGAATGAGCGTCGAGAATGCGTATGGCCCGACATGCTCGACATGCTCGGGCTTCAGCCACCAGAACCAGAAGAATCCGAGCGTGACGAACCAGAAGGCCAGGGCCAGTCTCAAGATCCATTGCTGGGTGGCCGACAGCACGGGCACCAGAAAAGGGCCCTTCCGCGCAGTGGCGAGAGCCGTCTCAGGTCGCCGTGCCCGCCTGTTCGCATGGTCGACAATGCCTGCCTGAACGGAAGCACTCATACACTTACCCGCCGCCACTTTGGGCTCTCCGCCGACAGATGGCTGAAAGCTCTCAAATCCCGGCGACAGAATCAGTCCGCGCCTTGTTAGAGTCAACTAAATTAAGCGTTYGTTAACCATGATTCTTGAGATCTGGTTAACCTAACACCTTGAATCGGGAGGGGAATAACCGCGACCGACGCAGCCCAGAAATGACGAGCCGGCAAAGTTTTCTTGTGTCGGAAGTTCGCTGTGGGGTCGAGGCTTTCCGGTCGCGATCAGGCTCGAGAGCAGCGTTAACCATGTTGTGAAAGACAGGGTTAAGCAACCGTTAATTGCGCTTGACTCCTGGCCGCGACCGGCTCTTAAATTAGCCTGGGATGATATATCGGGATATTGGCGCGAATTTGTGAGTATCGCGGCGAACCTTCTCTCTATAGCGCGTCTATGTCGGCGCCTGAGAGATAGATAATCGTTTGGTGGGCTCTGTGCGAAGGTTCGCACACCCGCCTATGGTCGCTCAGAAATCCCGCGGATTCCACCAGTATTGCCGATCGGTTGGGTAGTCGTGTCGATCAAGCATCGGCGCGCACGGGCGAGGCTTCAACTTCCGCAGGATGTTGAAGCTATGGGAGTATAAAACATGAAACACACCACAGCAAACGCACTTGCGATCGCGCTTGTATTGGGCGCAAGCGCCGCGTTCCCCACTGCGGGAAGCGCCGGCTCCGTGGCCACGACCGACCCCGTTCAGACGAGCAGCGCCGCGTCGGCGTTCGGATCCTATGATCCCTACGGTGACTTCAGCGCCGACAAGAGCGCCAGCATCGAAGAGTTGTTCCTGCCCTGGGAAGACGTCGACCTGGCGAGCCTTCCCCTGGCCGACGCCTATGCCCTTCAGCGAAACCGATCGCTGTTGATCACCATCGAGCCGTGGACCTGGTCGAAGGACTGGCGCATCACTCCGACCGAACTGCGCAACGGCATATTGAGCGGCAAGTATGACGCCAACATGCAGGCAATCTGCAATTTGGTGGGAGCCATGAAGAGCCCGGTAACCATTCGCTGGGCGCAGGAAATGGAGGACAAGAACGGCCGCTTCACCTGGGCCAACTGGGCTCCCAAGGACTGGATCGCCGCTTACAAGCGCGAGGTCGATATCTGCCGCAAGGCTGCCCCCGCCGCCAAATATATGTGGTCACCCAAAGGCGAAGAGGGTCTGGAAAAATACTATCCCGGCGACGACTACGTCGACGTCATCGGCCTGTCGGTGTTCGGGCTGCAGAAAAAGGACAATAACGAGACCGGACACGACCGTACGTTCGCCGAGGCGCTGAAGCCCGGCTATGACCGCGTCGCGGGCTTCAACAAGCCGGTCGTGGTGGCGGAGCTCGGCTATGTCGGGAAGCAGGAATATGTCTCGCAATGGGAAATCGATTCCCGCAAGTCCTATTCTGAATTTCCGGCCCTGACCTCGGTCGTCTACTTCAACCAGAAGGAAGTGTGGCCGTGGCTGGGTGGCTATGGACTGCCCGATTGGAGGGTTACCCAGCATATCTTGCCCTAGGGGGTGCTGTACCGGGTGTGGCGCAAAACTGGGCGTGGCGTAAAATAGTGGGGTAGGGTCGTGAAACGAGTATTGGGGAATTGTATCGGAACGGCGGTTGCCTGTTCCATTGGTGTCTTTGCCTTCCAGCTTCCCGCGGCAGCGATGACAGCGGCGCAGGTCGCCGAACTGGCCAGCCAAGCGGAGGCGGTGCCCGATGCGGGTATCTACCAGATGTACCAGAACCGTTCGTGGCTCTGGGGTCAAAACGGTGCCGGATTTTTTGCCGTGCAGCGCCGCCAATTCAGCGCCTGGACCTCGGACAAGGGCAAGCTGGGCTACGGCGACGGCATCTGGTTCCTCCCTGGAGGAGGCAAGCTGTGCTTCCGCGCAAAATGGCACGGAGCAGGAGGCGACTCCGACGCCCTCACCTGTTTCGAGCATCGCCAGGCCGGCAGGGTGGTTTACCAGCGCAAGATTCCGGATGGCGACTGGTACGTTTTCAGGAGTTCGGATCGCAACATGGCGGACGAGTTCATGAAAGTAAAATACGGCGACTATGCCACCTGGAAACAAAACCGGATCAAGGCAAAGCCGTAGACAGGGTCATCGGCGACAAGCTGCTGGCCTACGCCTTGCGCTCCCAGCGGCGGTCCGGCGTCTGCTGCCAGTAGGTGACGGCGTGGCCGGCGTCCTTCATCGTCTTCCAGTGCCCCCGGGCCGCCTCGACCTGGGCGGCATCGTGGCCGTCGAACAGGAACACCGCACGCTCGTAACCGCCAAGCTCGGGCGGCATGGCGCCATCGACCAGGAAGCGGATTTTTGCCTCGTTGAGATTGCCGTCGCCGGTGGTCAACAGGATCGGCTGTTCACCGGGATAGGCCTCACGATCGGTTGCATGGGCGAGGAACGAATCGTCGCGAAAAGTCCAAAGATGCTGGTCGAGCGCATCGCGGCGTTCCTCGGTGCCGGTCTGCACCACGGCGCGCCAGCCACGGTCGATGCTGCGCTCCAGGAGGCCGGGCAGTGCATCCTCCAGCGTCGATTCGGTCAGGTGGTAGAACAAGACGTCGGCCATCGCCTCAGCCTATACCGGATGAACCCGCTTACTGCTCATAATTGTCTCGCACCAGCCGATCGAGCAGCCTGACGCCGAAACCGGAACCCCAGGACTGGTTGATCTCGTTCGATGGCGAGCCCATCGCCGTGCCGGCAATGTCGAGATGCGCCCATGGGGTCTCCTTGACGAAGCGCTGCAGGAATTGCGCGGCGATGATGGCACCGCCATAGCGGCCGCCAATGTTCTTCATGTCGGCATTCTTGGAATCGATCAGCTTGTCATATTCGGCGCCGAGCGGCATGCGCCACAGCCGCTCCTGCGTCGCCTGCCCCGCCGCCGTCAGCCTTTGCGCCAATTCGTCGTTGTTGGAAAACAGGCCGGCATGGTGCTGGCCAAGCGCCACCATGATGGCGCCGGTCAGCGTCGCCAGATTGACCATGAATTTCGGCTGGAAACGGTCGTTGCAGTACCACAGCGCGTCGGCCAGCACGAGGCGGCCTTCGGCGTCGGTGTTGAGCACCTCGATGGTCTGCCCCGACATCGAAGTGACGATGTCGCCGGGGCGCTGGGCATGGCCGTCGACGGCGTTCTCGACCAGGCCGATGACGCCGACGACATTGGCCTTCGCCTTGCGCGCGGCCAGCGCATGCATCAGGCCGGTGACGGCGGCGGCACCACCCATGTCGCCCTTCATGTCCTCCATGCCGGAGGCCGGCTTCATCGAATTGCCGCCAGTGTCGAACGTGACGCCCTTGCCGACGAACGCAACCGGGCTGTCCTTTGGCTTGCCGCCGTTCCACTGCATGATCGCCATGCGGGCGCCGCGCGGCGAGCCCTGCGCGACACCGAGCAGCGAGCCCATGCCGAGCTTCTTCATCTCCTTCTCGGCCAGGATCTCGACCTTGACGCCGAGCGCCTCGAGTTCCTTGGCGCGGGCGGCGAACTCAACCGGCCCAAGCACGTTTGCCGGTTCGTTGACCAGGTCGCGCGCCAGAAGCACGCCGTCCATCACCGCCTCGGCGTCAGCGAAGGCCTTCTTCGCAGCGGCCGGAGCGGCGGTGTGGATGGTGACCTTGACCGGCTTTTTCGGCTCGGCCTCGTCCTTGTCCTTCCTGGTCTTGTACTTGTCGAAGGCATAGCTGCGCAGAAGAATGCCTGCCGCGAGGCTTGCCGCCTCCTTGCCGCTCGGCGAGGCGCCGACCATTTCGAGCACCACGGCCACGTCGGTCGCCTTGCGCAGCGACCCGGCAATGGTGCCGCCAAGCTTCAGCCACGCATATTCGTCGAGCCCCGACACCTTGCCGGCGCCGATCGCCACCAGCCTGTCGAGCGACGCTCCTTCGGGCGCCAGAACTTCGACGGTGCTGGCGAACTTGCCGGTGAATTCGGCGACCGGAAAGGCCCGCTCCAATGTCTTGCCCGGATCGCAAGCCTTGGCGGCGTCGCTCAGGCCGCCCTCATCCGCCGACAGCACGAAGACCGTGCCATTCTTGGGCGCGGAAAATTTGGCGAAGGCGATCGACGGTCTTTGGCTCATCATGTCCTGCTTTCGGAAAATGCGTAGCTTTTGGGGAAGTGGTTCGAAGCGATGCGCGACATTTGGTCGTTTTCCCGCATTTGGCAAGACTTTGCCAAATTCGCACCCCATATGACCAACGGAATCGATGGTGATTCTTCGCGGCACGGCCCCGCTTTTTGCCGCAACTTGTTGTTAACCATCGATGTTTTCCCTTTCTTATCCATTGCCGCCGACACTCCGACCGCCGGGGCGCGCGCAATGTGGGACGGAACCGGATCGACCATCCATGGAGCCAGTTGTGCAGGCGCCGCCGGACAGCTACCTTGTGCGGTGGCATGATGCCGTTCGAGAAAATCGAGAAAAGCCTTCATGAAGGTCATTGAACGCTACATCATGCGCCGCGCTTTCGTGGTCTTCCTGGCTGCGCTGGTGTGGACGCTGGCCATCGTCTGGACGACGCAAGTGCTGGCCAAGATCGACCTGGTCACCGACAGCGGCCAGTCGTCGCTGACCTTCTTC
Organism: Mesorhizobium sp. P2_E6; assembly: GCF_056403835.1. Taxonomy (NCBI): domain Bacteria; kingdom Pseudomonadati; phylum Pseudomonadota; class Alphaproteobacteria; order Hyphomicrobiales; family Phyllobacteriaceae; genus Mesorhizobium; species Mesorhizobium sp. P2_E6. Next base: position 48,602 of record NZ_JBFUEQ010000012.1, on the reverse strand, counting down.
GAGGTGGCCGCTCTCATCCTTCCCTCCATCATCCCGATCGTCGTGCCCTTTGCCGTGGTGGTGGCGGTGGCACAGACACTCAGCGTCATGAATTCGGATTCCGAGCTCGCCGTCGTCAACGCCGCGGGCGCCTCGCGCTGGACGATCGTGCGGCCGATCATGCTTCTGGCACTCGCGGCCAGCGTCTTTTCCTTTGCCGTCGACAATGGCATCGACCCTTATGCTCGGCAGAAGAACCGGGCGCTGGTGGCGGCGTCGCACGCGGACCTGCTGTCGCTGATCATCCAGGAAGGCACCTTCCGCATGATCGAGGATGGGCTGTTCCTGCAGATCGGCGAGCGGCTTCCCGACAATCGGTTGGGCGGTATCTTCGTCGCTGATTCGCGCGAAGAAGGGGTCAACCTCGTCTACTACGCCAAGACCGGCAGCATCATCGAACGCGGCGGCGAAAAGGTGCTGATGATGAATGACGGGGTCATTCATCGCAAAACACTGACCGGCGACCTGTCGGTCATCCGGTTTACATCCTATGCCTTCGACATGTCGGCCTTCATGGCGGCGGCCTCGGAGGTGACGCTACTGCCGAAGGACCAGACGACGCAGTACCTGCTCAATCCAAACCCCAACGACAAGAACTACCAGCAAATCCCGCTTGAATACCGGGCCGAGCTCAACCAGCGGTTTTCGGAATGGACCTATTCCATCGTCTTCGCACTGATTGCGCTCGCGGTCGCCGGGGACGCGCGCTCGCACCGCGAGGCACGCGTCAATCCGCTGATCACGGCGATTTCAGTATCGCTGTTCGTGCGCTGGCTGGGCTTCTTTGCCGCCAGCAAGGCCGATGAGGTCCCGCAATATGCCTATATGGTCTACGGCGTGCCCATCGTGGCATCGGCGGTGGCGATCTGGTTCATCGTATCCAACCGGACCTTGGAACTGCCGGTAGCCTGGGCGGACTGGATGACCAATTTCGCCACCCGCATCGGTGACAGCTGGAACGCGCTGAAGCTGCGTTTGTCCGGCACTTCAGGGCAAGGGGTCGGCTGATGGGCTGGACGCTGGGCCGCTATTTCTTCTTCCGCTACGTGACGATCACCTTCTGGTTCTTCATCGGCCTCCTGGCGCTGGTGTTCCTGATCGATTTCACCGAGCTTTCCGGCCGCACCACCGGCCTGCCCGGCTTCACTTACGGGACGGCGGTGGCCATTTCCGGGCTGCGGATGCCGATGATCATGCTGCAGACGGTGCCGTTTGTCGGCCTGTTCTCGGCGATGGCGACGCTGGTGTCGCTCAACCGGCGCTACGAGCTGGTCATCGCGCGTTCCGCCGGCGTTTCGGCCTGGCAATTCCTGTTGCCGTGCTGCATCGGAGCGTTGCTGTTCGGCATCCTGTCGGTAGGCGTCATCAATCCACTCGCCGCGCACGCCTTTTCCTGGTCCGAGCAGATCGAAACCGAGCTGCGCTCCGGCAAATCGAACACGGTTTCGGCCGATGCCGCACCCTGGATCCGGCAGAAAACCAGCTCCGGGGACACCATCATCGGTGCGCGTGCCATCCTCAACCAAGGCCTCGAGATGGCCGATGTCGTCTTTTTCGTTCTCGACCCGCAAGGCAACATCGTCGAGCGCAAGGATGCCGCGCGCGCCTTCCTGCGCGACGGCTATTGGGAATTGCAGGACGTCAGGACGTTCCAGAACGGCACGATCCAGGCAGCGACAAACGATCGCGTGCCGACCAATCTGAAGCCCGAATTCGTGCAGGAGCGGCTGGCGCGTCCCGAAACCATTCCGTTTTATGATCTGCCCGGAAAAATCGAGGTTGCCCGCTCCTTCGGCCTCAAGGCAAATGCCTTTGCCATGCAGTTTGATTCGCTGGTGGCGTTGCCGTTCCTTCTCGTCGCCATGACGCTGATTGCGGCAACGGTATCAATGCGATTTGCTAGGATGGGACAGTCAGCGACGATGATTCTGGGTGGCATCGTCGCCGGCTTTCTGCTTTATGTCGTTTCGGTTCTGGTGAAGGCATTCGGCGTGGCGGGATTTGTGCCGACTGTCGTAGCCGCCTGGGTCCCGGTCGTGGTGGCTATGTTCTTCGGGGTGACTTTCCTGCTATACAAGGAAGACGGCTAGTGAGGGAGGCGTTTTTGCCCAGCAACAGGCAGGCCGGTTTGGCGCGCCTCTATGCGGCTAGCGCCTTGGCGTGCCTGCTTGCCTGCGCCGTGCCGATGCCCGCGCTTGCGCAGGACGTCAGCGACATGGCGGCCACGGTTCCGTCCGGCTCGCAGATGCTGCTGGCGGCCGACACGCTGGTCTACAACAACGACAACCAGACGGTGACCGCCGTCGGTGGCGTGCAGATCGACTACGGCGGCAATCGCCTTGTCGCCCAGCGGGTCGAATACAACCGCAACACCAAGCGGATGGTCGCTAGCGGCAATGTCGAGGTCGTCAACAGCGACGGCACCAAGATCAATTCGGAACATATCGACATCACCGATGATTTCGCCGACGGCTTCGTCAACGCTTTGCGCGTCGAAACGATCGATAAGGCCTATTTTGCCGCCGAAAGCGCCGAGCGCATGGGCGGCGTGCTGACCACGTTCCACAATGGCGTCTACACCGCCTGCGAACCGTGCGAGGACAAGCCCAACAAGGCGCCGACATGGCGCGTCAAGGCCAGGAAAATCATCTGGAACGGCGAGAAGAAGACGGTTCGCTTCGAGAACGCGAATTTCGAGTTTTTCGGCTTCCCGCTTGCCTACCTGCCCGCGTTTGAGATTGCCGACCCGACAGTGAAGCGCAAGAGCGGCTTCCTGATCCCCAGCATCGTCTACAAGAGCGATCTCGGCGTCGGCGTAAAGGTTCCCTATTATTTCGCCTTGTCACCGACCTACGACCTGACCGTCACGGGCACCGGCTACACCAAGCAAGGCTTCCTCGGTGAGGCCGAGTGGCGCCAGCGCTTCAACAATGGTCAGTACAGTTTGAAGATTGCCGGGATTCAGCAGCGGGATCCTGATGCCTTCCTGGACACGGATGCATTCCCGGCCACGGCTGGCCACAACATCAATTCGGGTGAAGTTGGCGATCCGAACAAATTCCGCGGGATGATGGGCACCCAGGGGCAGTTCGCCATCAATCCGCGCTGGAATTTCGGCTGGGACGTGCTGCTGCAGACCGACAAGAACTTCTCGAACACCTACGGCATCGACAAGTACGGCAGCAGCGTCCACCAGTCGTCGGTCTACCTGACGGGTCTCAACGGCCGCAACTATTTCGACCTGCGCGCCATGCACTTCGAGGTGCAGGAAGATACGCCCAACAGCAATATCTCCGCACGCAGCAACCAGCAGCCCTGGGTGCTGCCGACGCTCGACTACGCCTATATTCCCGACATATCAGTGGCCGGCGGTCAGTTGTCACTCAATGCCAACGCGCGCGTCATCCGCCGCGACGATCTCGATCAGACCTACTTCACCCCCTACACACCGGCGTCGGGTGTCCAGCGTGTCCGCGGCATCGAAGGTGAATCCGGACGTCTCACCACCGAGGCCGAGTGGAAGCGGTCCTTCGTCACCGATAATGGGCTGGTGCTGACGCCATTGCTCGCGCTGCAAAGCGATGTCGACTACGTCAACGCGTCATCGGCTTCGCTTGCCGCCGTCAACCAGATGGCAACGAATTTGGGCCAGCAGGACGATATGCGTTCCTCGTTTGCCCGTTTCATGGCCACCGCCGGGCTCGAAATGCGTTGGCCGGTGCTGTTTTCGGCTGCCAATTCGAGCCATGTGGTCGAGCCGATGGCACAGGTCTTCATGCGCCCGAACGAGCAATATGTAGGCGGGCTCGCGGTTCCCAATGAAGACGCCCAAAGCATGGTCTTCGACGCGACCACGTTGTTCGAACGCGACAAGTTTTCCGGCTACGACCGTGTCGAAGGCGGTTCGCGCGCCAATGTCGGCCTGCGCTATTCCGGCTCCTACAACAATGGCTGGGGCACCAATGCCATTTTCGGCCAGTCCTATCAGATTGGCGGCGAGAATTCCTTCGCCGCGCCGGATCTGGTGAATGTCGGCGCCTTCTCGGGCCTCGACAACACCAAGTCGGACTATGTCGGCCTGTTTGGCGTCAACAGCCCCAATGGCTTTGCCGCCTCGGTTAGCGGCCGGTTCGACGAACAGAGCTTTGAAATGCGCCGCGGCGAGCTAAAGGCCGCCTATACCGGCCTGCCGGTATCGCTGACCGCCAAATACGCCTTCATCCAGGCACAGCCGCTTTACGGTTTCACGACCGACCGCCACGAAGTCACGCTTGGTGCGTCGACGCATCTCGCTGAGAACTGGCGCGTCTTCGGGACCGGAACCTATGATTTGCAGGAAAGCCTGCTGGTCAGCGACGGCGTCGGCTTCGCCTACAACGATTCCTGCTTCACCTATCTGATGACGTACTCGCAGTCGCGCGACCTGAACACTCGGGAGGTGTCGCAGACCATCGGCTTCAACCTGTCGTTCCGTACCCTCGGCGATTTCGGCTCGTCGAGCAGTGCCATCGACACGATCCAGTAACAGTCGGCGACATCGTTTCGCCGCATAGGGCTGGCACGGATTTCGTGCACCCGGAACGCATGAATTGGGCGGAACCGGGATAGAATTGGGATGCCAACGATGAGGAAATATCTGTTTTCAGCAGGGTTCGCGCTGCTTTTGGCGGCGACGTCCGTGTCGGTCACCGTGATGACGCCGCCGGCTTTCGCCAGCGAGATCAAATACGTCGTCAACGACGTTCCGGTCACCTCCGGTGACATCGCGCATCGCGCCGCCTTCTTGAAGCTGCAGCGCAAGAAGGGCGATGCCGCCCAGGAAATGATCGACCAGACGCTGCGACTGGCCGAGGCCAAGCGGCTTGGTATCCGCATCAGCGATGCGCAGGTCGAGGCTGCCTACCAGCGCTTTGCCTCGAACAACAAGATGCAGCTCAGCCAGCTCGACGGCGTCATGGAGAAATCAGGCGTCACCAAGGGCCACTTCAAGGAATTCATCCGCGCCCAGATGGCCTGGAACCAGGCCTTGAGCGCGCGTTACCGTTCCGGCGATGGCACCGGCGCCGTCAGCGAGCAAGACCTTGTCAGGAAGATGCTCGAAAAAGGCGGCTCCAAGCCGAGCGCTACCGAGTACATGCTACAGCAGGTCATCTTCGTGGTACCAGCCGCCGAGCGCAGCGCGACGCTGGCCAAGCGCAAGCGTGAGGCTGACGCCATGCGCGCCCGCTTCAACGGGTGCAACACGACGCATGAGTTCGCCAAGGGCCTGATCGACGTCACCGTTCGTGACCTGGGCCGGGTGCTGGCGCCGCAACTGCCGTCGGACTGGGCCGAACAGATCAAGGCGACCAAGGTCGGTGGCGCAACCGTCACGCGCGAGACCGAACGCGGCGTCGAATTCATCGGCATCTGCTCGTCGCGCGAAGTCTCGGACGATAAGGTTGCCCAGATGGTGTTCCAGAGCGAAGGCTCAGGTGGTGACAAGAACGCCGATGAACTCAGCAAGAAATATGTCGACGAGTTGAAGGCGAAAGCCCGCATCGTCAAGCGCTGACGTGGGCAGCACAGTGAGTGCGCTCGCCTTGAGCGCCGGCGATCCGTCCGGCATCGGGCCGGAGATCGCGATTGCCGCGTTCATGGCGCGTGAGACCGTCGCGTTGCCTCCCTTCTATCTGCTCGCCGATCCGGCGCTGATCGCCTCCCGGGCCCGCCTCCTCGGCATTTCGTTGCCGGTCGTTGAAACGACACCCGCGCAAGCGGCGCAAGTGTTTGGCCGCGCCCTGCCGATCGTGCCGCTGGCTGCTCGCTGCATCGACAGCCCCGGCCGGCCGGACCCGGCCAATGCGGCCGCCACCATCGAAGCCATCGACCGCGCCGTCGCCGACTGCCTTGCCGGCGACGCCGCCGCTGTCGTCACCTGCCCGATCGCCAAGAAGCCCCTCTACGATGCTGGCTTTGGCTTTCCCGGCCACACTGAATATCTGGCGCATCTGTCGGCCCGACACACTGGCGTCGAGGCGATGCCGGTGATGATGCTGGCCGGCCCCGAGTTGCGCACCGTCCCAGTCACCATACACATCGCGCTGGCGGCGGTGCCCAAGGCGCTGACCACCGAATTGATCGTCGCGACGGCGCGCATCACCGCTGCCGACCTCATCGGCCGCTTCGGCATCGCCAGGCCGCGGCTGGCCATTGCCGGGCTCAATCCGCATGCGGGTGAAGGCGGTGCCATGGGCCTCGAGGACGAGCGCATCGTGCGCCCGGCGGTCGACATCCTGCGAGCCGAAGGCATCGACGCTTTCGGCCCCCTGCCCGCCGATACATTGTTCCACGCCCGGGCCCGGGCCGGCTACGACGCGGCCCTGTGCATGTATCACGACCAGGCGCTGATTCCGGCCAAGGCACTGGCCTTCGACGAGGCGGTCAATGTCACGCTCGGCCTGCCCTTCATTCGCACCTCGCCCGACCACGGTACGGCCTTCGACATCGCCGGCAAGGGCGTGGCGAGGCCCGACAGCCTGATGGCGGCGCTGAAGCTCGCCAGGCGATTGGCCGACAGCGGCACGAGGGCCGCCGCAGTATGAGCGCTTCCTGCCTGAGCCTGCGCGCATGAGCATCGATGGGCTGCCGCCGCTGCGCGAGGTGATCGAGCGTCATGGGCTGCAGGCAAAGAAGGCGCTCGGCCAGAATTTCCTGTTCGACCTCAACCTCACCGGCAAGATCGCCCGCACCGCCGGCGACTTGTCCAATGCAACCGTGATCGAGGTCGGTCCCGGCCCCGGCGGGCTGACCCGCGCATTGCTCGCCAACGGGGCGCGCCAGGTCATTGCCATCGAGCGCGACGAACGCTGCCTGGCGGCGCTCGCCGAAATATCGGATCATTATCCCGGCCGGCTGGAGATTGTATCCGGCGATGCGCTGAAGACGGACTTCGCAGCCCTTGCCGATGGGGGAGCCGGCGGCCCGGTCAAGATCATCGCCAACCTGCCCTACAATATCGGCACGGAGCTGCTGGTGCGCTGGTTGACGGTCGGCGAATGGCCGCCCTTCTATGCATCGATGACCCTGATGTTCCAGCGCGAGGTGGCCCAACGCATCGTCGCCACTCCCGGCAGCGATGCCTATGGCAGGCTTGGCGTGCTGGCCGGCTGGCGCACACAGGCCAGGATCGCCTTCGACGTGCCGCCCCAGGCGTTCACACCGCCGCCCAAGGTCACCTCGTCAGTGGTGCATCTGGAGCCGCGCGCGACACCCCTGCCCGCCGACGTGAAAAAACTCGGCCGCGTCACCGAAGCCGCCTTCGGCCAACGCCGCAAGATGCTGCGGCAGAGCGTGAAAAGCCTCGGCGGCGAAGCCTTGCTCGAACGCGCCGGCATCGATCCGACACGCCGCGCCGAAACACTCAGCGTCGAGGAATTCGTGCGCCTGACCAACACGGTATAGCTTTCTTCTCCCTGTTCACAGGGGAAGGAAGAAGCATCAGCCGGTCTTCTCGTCCAACAGTCCCGAGACGAAATCGAACAGGCCGGGCCGGCGATCGCGTCTCAGCCGCTCGGCGACGACGATGCCGCGCACTTCGGCGAAGGCGCGATCGAGGTCGTCATTGACGATGACGAAATCATATTCCTTCCAGTGCTCGATCTCGTTGCGGGCGTTTTTCAGCCGCGTCTCGATCACCGCCTCCTGGTCTTCAGCGCGACGCTTCAGCCGCGCCTTCAATTCCTTCATCGACGGCGGCAGGATGAAAATCGAGACGATGTCGGCACGCATCTTCTCCTTGAGCTGCTGTGCGCCTTGCCAGTCGATGTCGAACAGCATGTCGCGCCCTTCAGCCAGCGCCAGTTCTGCCGGCTCGCGCGGTGTCGCGTAGCAATTGCCGTGCACTTCGGCCCATTCCAGCAGGGCGTCGGAATCGCGCAGCCGCTCGAAATCGCGCATTGTCCGGAAATGGTAGTGAACACCCTCGATCTCGCTGCCGCGGCGCGGTCTGGTGGTGACCGAGACCGACAGTTCGAGGCTGGAATCGCTTTCCAGAAGGTTGCGCGCAATCGTCGACTTGCCGGCGCCGGATGGCGACGACAGGACGAGCATCAGGCCCCGGCGGCGAATGCGGGACCCTAAATCCTTGGCAACCATCGGCTACTCCAGATTCTGGATCTGTTCACGAAACTGGTCGACCACGGCCTTCAGTTCCAGCCCGATCGCGGTGACCGTAGCGGCGTTCGACTTCGAGCACAGCGTATTCGATTCGCGGTTAAATTCCTGTGCCAGAAAATCGAGCTTGCGGCCGACCGCGCCGCCGCCCTCAAGCAGTGCCCGACCAGATGCGACATGCGTTTTCAGGCGGTCGATCTCTTCGCGAATATCGGCTTTGGTGGCCAGGAAAGCCGCCTCCATGTGCAACCGGCTGGCGTCCAGATTGGCGGACGCGTCCATCAGCAGCCTGACCTGCTCGGCCAGGCGTTCGCGGATCGCCGCCGTCTCGCGCGACGGATCGGCCTCGGCCCGCAGCGTCAGCGCCTCGATTGCGTCGATATGGCCCGCCAGCAGCAGGGCCAGCGCAGCACCTTCGCCCTGTCGCGCCTGTTCCAGCCCTTTGAGGGCCACCTCGAGCGCAGCCGTGATCGCGATGTCGAGCGCGGCGCGCACCTCTTCGGTTTCGACAGTCTCGGGAATATCGAGCACGCCGCGCAGCGAAAGCAATCCGTCCGATGTCGCGGGGGCGACACCGAACTGCTCCTGCAACCGCTTGGCGAGCCCCGCAAGGTCCTTCAGAAAGACTTCGTTGACGACGGGCTGCGCCTGAGCGCCGGCGGCACGGCCAATGGTCAGCGTCGCCTGGAAATTACCCCGCGCAAAGCGCTTCTGAAGCGTCTGCCTGACAGCCGGTTCCAGCCGTTCGAAACCTTGCGGCAATCGCAGCCTCACCTCGACGCTTTTGCCGTTGACGGACTTGACCTCCCAGGCGATCGCGGTGCCTTCATGCTCGGCGACGGCACGCGCAAAACCGGTCATGCTCTGCAAATTCATATCGCCCACAAGTCCCTGGCACATCGCTCCGAAACCGGTTTTCCGGAGGGGAGCACGTGCGGCTTAAAAATGACTGCGCCGCAGGCACGCCGAAATCGGACGCGCCGCGCTGCTCCAAATGTCAGGGGCGCCGCGTTGTGGCAACGCCCTTCTTCGTCCTACTGGGCAGCGCCCGCATCGCCGCCGCCGCTGTCGTCGCCTGCGTCAGCCGGCTTGTCAGCATTGCTGTCAGCCGGCTTGTCGGCATTGCCGTCGGCCGGCTTGTCGGCATTGCTGTCGCCGGCGCCGGTGGTGTTGGCGCCTTTGGCGGCGTCGTCGGCCTGCTTCTTCTGCAACGCGCGATAGCGGGCGACGTTCTCATTGTGCTCTTCCAGCGTCGCGGCAAAGACATGCCCGCCGGTACCATCGGCGACGAAGTAAAGATCGTCGGTCTTCGACGGATTGGCCACCGCCTCCAGCGCCGCCCGACCCGGATTGGCGATCGGCGTCGGTGGCAGGCCGTTGATTACATAGGTGTTGTAGGGCGTCTGCTTCTGGATGTCCGACTGGTAGATCGGCCGGTCCGCCGGCTTGCCCTTGCCGCCGAACAGACCGTAGATGATGGTTGGGTCGGATTGCAGGCGCATGCCCTTGGCCAGCCGGTTCAGGAAGACCGCGGCAACCCGTGAGCGCTCGTCACCCTTGCCCGTTTCCTTCTCGACGATCGAGGCCAGCGTAACGAACTCTTCGACATTGGCCAGCGGCAGGTCCGGCGCGCGCCGCTGCCAGACTTCGTCGACCAGCTTCTTCTGATCTCCCAGCAGCTTGTCGATCATCTGCTGGCGTGTCGCGCCGCGCGTGAAGCGCAGCGTGTCGGTGGCGAGGCTGCCTTCGGCAGGAGTGGTCGCCGGCATACCGCCGCTCAAGGCCGGCTCATCGGCGATGCGCTGCAGCGCCTGCTCGACCGTCAACCCTTCTGGAACGGTCAGCGAATACATCACCGACTTGCCGCTCTTCAAAAGCTCCATGATGTCGCGCATGGAAGCCTTGGGCTTGATCTCGTACTCGCCGGCCTTCAACGCCGAATCATTGCCGTAGGCGCGCACGCCAAGGCGGAAGATCCGGGCGTCGCTGATCAGTCCGCGGCGTTCGAGCTGGTCGGCAATATCCTGGACGCCGGTATTCGGCTTGACCAGGAACGTGTCGCCATTGGCCGAGGGTCCAGCTTCGGTGAATTCCTGCTTGCCGAAGTAGACCGCGGCGCCCGCCGCCAGAACCATCAGCATCACCACGGAGATGACGAAGTTCATGAACACGACGACCTGGCTGCGCGAAGCACGCGAGCGCTTCGGCGGCGGTGTGCCGGCCTCCGGCCGCAATGCCTCGCTCGCCGTCTTCGGCATGATCGGCCCCGATGCCGGACGCTGTCCGAATTCTCCGTTGCCCGCCGGATTTGTGTTCATTTTGCCCTACCGTTTGATCGCTCAACGAATCCCCTGCGGCAGAGTAGGGGCGAATATGGCAAAATTGACGGCATGCCGAAGCATCGCCGGGCAGTTGGACTATCAGCCATTATAGCGCTGGAAGACAAGCGAAGCGTTGGTGCCGCCAAAGCCGAATGAATTGGACAGTGCAACGTCGATCTGGCGAGCGCGCGGCTTGTTGGGCACCAAGTCGATCGCGGTCTCGCGCTCCGGGTTGTCGAGGTTGATGGTCGCCGGCGCGACATTGTCGCGAATGGCGAGGATCGAAAAGATCGCTTCGGCAGCACCGGCCGCCCCCAGCAGATGGCCGATCGACGACTTGGTGGACGACATCGAAATATTCGACGCGGCATTGCCGACAAGCCGCTCGACGGCGCCGAGTTCGATCGTATCGGCCATGGTCGAGGTGCCGTGCGCGTTGATGTAGTCGACATCGGCGGGCGTCAGCTTGGCCCGGTTCAACGCCGCCGTCATGCAGCGGAAGGCGCCGTCGCCGTCTTCGGCAGGCGCTGTGATGTGATGGGCATCACCGGTGAGGCCGTAGCCGGTCACCTCGGCGTAAATCTTGGCGCCGCGCGCCTTGGCGTGTTCGAGCTCTTCAAGCACGACGACGCCGGCGCCCTCGCCCATGACGAAGCCGTCGCGGTCGCGGTCGTAGGGGCGCGACGCCGTTTGCGGCGCATCGTTGCGATCGGTCGACAGCGCCCGGCACGCGGCGAAGCCGGCGATCGACAGCCGCGTCACCGGCGCTTCGGCGCCACCGGCGACCATCACGTCGGCATCGCCCCACATGATCAGCCGGGCAGCGTCGCCAATGGCGTGCGCACCGGTTGAACAGGCCGTGACGACGGCGTGGTTCGGGCCTTTAAGCCCGTGCCTGATCGAGACCTGCCCGGAGACGAGATTGATGATCTGGCCGGGGATGAAGAACGGGCTGATGCGGCGCGGGCCGCGTTCCTTGAGGATCATCGCGTTCTCGGCGATGCCTTCGATGCCGCCGATGCCGGAGCCGATCAGCACGCCGGTGGCGCACTGCTCGGGATGGGTTTTTGGCTCCCAGCCGGAATCCTTCAGCGCCTCGTCGGCGGCGGCAATCCCGTACAGGATGAAGTCGCCGATCTTGCGCAATTCCTTCGGCTCGAGCACGGCCTCGGGATTGAAGGTGGCATTGCTGCCATCGCCACGCGGAATGACGTGGGCGATCTTGCAGGCAAGATCCTCCACCTCAAACTCGGTGATGCGCTTGGCTGCGCTGCGGCCGGTCAGTAGTTCCTTCCAGCTGTGCTCGAAGCCCATGCCGAATGGCGACAACAACCCAAGGCCCGTGACGACGACACGCCTCATCGCAGGTCCTCCCCGGTGATGACTGCGGAAAGCGTCAGGCGGATGCCTTGTCGATATACTTCACCGCATCGCCGACGGTCAGGATGGTCTCGGCCGCATCGTCGGGAATCTCGACGCCGAATTCCTCTTCGAACGCCATGACGAGTTCGACCGTGTCGAGGCTGTCGGCGCCCAGATCATCGATGAAGCTCGCCTGCTCCGTCACTTTGTCGGCATCGACACCAAGGTGCTCGATGACGATCTTTTTGACGCGCTCTGCGGTGTCACTCATTTGGGGCATCCTCGTCTTTTGTTTGTCTGTCTTCGTTAGCGGGCAGAATGCCGCTAATCAAGCTGAAAGATGGTCCTGCCGGAAACGCAACGGCCACGGACCGGTTTTTGCCCGAACCGCCGGGTTGCGGGCCGCATTACACGAAAAATAGCAGAGGTCCAAGCCGAAATGGTCTCTTTTCACAAGCCGGCAACAACTCCGCCGGACCTCGTTCAGATCATCGCCATGCCGCCATTCACATGGATGGTCTGGCCGGTGACGTAGGCGGCTTCGTTGGAGGCGAGATAGGCAACGGCGGATGCGACTTCAGCGCCGGTGCCCATGCGGCGCGTCGGGATAGCCGCCATGATCGCCTCCTTCTGCTTGTCGTTGAGCTTGTCGGTCATCGCCGATTCGATGAAGCCCGGGGCGACGCAGTTGACGGTGATGTTGCGGGTGGCGATCTCCTGCGCCAGCGATTTGGAAAAGCCGATCATGCCGGCCTTGGAGGCGCAGTAGTTGGCCTGGCCGGGATTGCCGGTGACGCCGACAACCGAGGTGATGTTGATGATGCGGCCGTGACGGCGGCGCATCATGGGATGGGTGAGTTCGCGGGTCAGCCTGAAGACAGCGGTCAGGTTGACCTCGAGCACGGTATCCCAGTCGGCGTCCGACATGCGCACGAACAGCCCGTCCTTGGTGATGCCGGCATTGTTGACCAGGATGTCGACACCTTCGAGATCGGCCTCCGCCTTCTGGCCGAGCGCCTTGACCTCGTCACGGTTCGACAGGTTGGCCGGGAACAGCTTGACCCGATCGCCAAGCTCGGCGGCCAGCGTCTCCAATTTCTCGACCCGTGTGCCATGCAGGCCGACGATGGCGCCTTGCGCATGCAGGACCCTGGCGATCGCCTCGCCAATGCCTCCCGATGCGCCGGTGACGAGTGCCTTGCGGCCAGTCAATTCGAACATTTTTGTCTCCTGATTGAGAAGAGAACACCCTTTGCACGGGGCAGGGTCAAATGGCACTAGATTAAACAAGCGTCGCCAGCGCCGCCTCGACATCAGCCGCGGAGCCGACCGACGCGGTGGCGATGTCGCGGTTGATGCGCCGCGCCAGGCCTGAAAGCACCTTTCCGGCACCGATCTCGTAAAGCGTGGCGATGCCGTTTGCGCCGAACCATTCCACTGTCTCGCGCCAGCGCACGCGGGCAATCACCTGCTCGACCAGACGCCGCGCGATCTCGTCCGGATCATTGGTCGGGGTGACGGTGACGTTGGAGACGATGGGAACCACCGGGGCGGCCTTCGCCACGCTGCCCAGAGCCTCGCGCATGATCTCGGCCGCCGGCGTCATCAGCGCGGAGTGGAATGGCGCCGAAACCTGCAGCATCAGCGCCCGCTTGGCGCCCTTTTCCGTGCAAAGTTTCGCCGCCAGCTCCACTGCGCCCTTTGTGCCTGAAATGACCAGCTGACCGCCGCCATTGTCGTTCGCCACCTGGCAGACAGAGCCAGCCCCTTGGGCAGCCTCGGCGCAGGCGGCTTCTACATCCGCCTGTTCCAACCCGATGATAGCCGCCATGGCGCCCTCGCCGGCCGGCACCGCCGCCTGCATGGCATTGCCCCGGATGCGCAGCAGCCTGGCGGCATCGGCAACCGAAACGAAGCCGGCGGCCGCGAGCGCCGAATATTCGCCCAGCGAATGGCCGGCGACATAGGCGACCTTGTCCTTCAACGAGAAGCCGCGCGATTCCAATGCCCTGATCGCGGCCAGCGACACCGCCATCAGCGCCGGCTGCGCATTGGCGGTCAGCGTCAACGTCTCCTCCGGCCCTTCCCAGATCAGCTTCGACAGGTTTTCGCCAAGCGCGTCGTCAACCTCCTGGAAGATCCTGCGCGCCTCTGGAAAGGCATCGGCGAGATCCTTGCCCATGCCGACAGCCTGGCTGCCTTGTCCAGGAAAGGTGAATGCAACGGCCATGCGAGGGCTCCCAAGGGCTGGTTTTGCTTGCCTGATAGTCGGGTTTTTCTTGCCTGTGACGCAAGGCAGGCCGCCAAGTCAAGCCCAGTTCGACCCTGGCCGGCGGCACCATCGCCGGCCGAGTGCCTGTTCCGAAAGGCTTTTTGGCGATCACTCCTGATGAAAACCGCTCACGAATCGTTTGCTGGCTCTTCTTATTTCCGCCACAGGCGCTAGCTTTGCGTGACAATTATATGACAATCGAGTGACGAGTTTGTCGCTGGGTGGGGAAGTTAAAGTGGCAAAGAGTTCTAAACGCGTCGGCAAAGCCGCGCCACAGTTCCTGGAAGACGACCCGTCCACCGGCTATCTGCCGGGCAGGACATGGCCGGTCGTGCGCTATGGGCTGGTCAGCCTGGCGATCGCGGCCGTCATGGTGTTTGCGATCGAATTGATCGTGCGCGGCGACTTTGCCGGCACGGTCGCCTTCTTCCTGCAGCCGCTCAAGCCGGGCTGGACCACCATCGTCGTGTTTGCCCTGATCCTGATCGGCCTCGATGCCGTGCTTGGCCGCAGCCACCAGAGCCTGATGATCGTCGCGCCGCTGACGCTTTCCCTTGCCTTCGTCGGCCACCAGAAGTCGCATTATCTCGGCGATCCGCTCTATCCCACCGATTTCCTCTATGCCCGCCAGATCTTCGCGCTGCTGCCGCTCCTGGTGCGCGACCGGCCGATGACCGCGCTCGCCATGGTGGTCGGCATCGTCGCCGGCCTGTCGCTGCTCGTCTATGGCTGGCGGCTATGGCGCCGCAAGGTTCCGGCGCTCAGCCGCAAGGGCCGCCTTGCCCGGCTGACGCTGGCGGTGCCGCTGCTCGCCTTCTTCGTTTCGATCATGGACTACGCCACCTTCTCCTGGACCAGGGACCGGCTGCAGATCATCCCGATCATGTGGGACCAGAAGGAAAACTATGCGTCCAATGGCTTTGCCCTGGCCTTTGCCCTCAACGTGCCGATGGCCCATGTCTCGGCACCGCCAGGCTATTCAGACAAGGCAATCGCGGCGATCGACAGGACCGATGTGACGGCCTCGATGCCGGCAGAGAAACCCGACATCATCATCGTCATGAGCGAATCCTTCTGGGATCCGACCAAGCTGCCCGGCGTCACCATCACGCCCGACCCGATCCCCAACGTGCGCACGTTGCGCTCGGGCTCGATGTTCTCGCCCGAATTCGGCGGCATGACCGCCAACATCGAGTTCGAGGCGCTGACCGGCTTTTCCAATGCCTTCCTGCCGGCCGGCAGCATCCCCTATCAGCAATATGTGCGCACGCCGACGCCTTCGCTCGCAACGTTCCTCAAGAGCCAGGGCTACCGGGCGCGCGCCATCCATCCCGGCACCAACTGGTTCTGGAACCGTGGCGCGGTCTACGCTGATTTCGGCTTCAACGATTTCAAATCAGAAGAGACGCTGCCGCCCTTGCAAAAGCGCGGGCCGCTGGCGTCCGATGCGGCGATGACCGACGAGATCATCAGCGAGGCCGACGCCAGCGATGAGCCGATCTTCTTCTTTGCGGTCAGCCTGCAAAACCACGGCCCCTACGAGCCCAACCGCTATTACAATCCGACCCACACGGTGCAGGCACCGATCAGCCAATGGGCACGCGAATCGCTGCTCAGCTACGCCGAGGGGTCAGCCGACGCCGATCGTGGCCTTGAACGCCTTGTCGAATGGGCGAAGAAACGCTCCCGTCCCACCGTGATCGCCTTCTTCGGCGACCATCTGCCGCCGCTGGGGCCGGTCTATGTCGAAACCGGCTTCCTGAAAGACAATGTCGCGCCGCGCAAGGAACCGACGCCGCAAGCCGCGCTTGAACATCACCAGACGCCGCTGATCATCTGGTCGAACCACTCCGGTCCGGTCGAGAACCTGGGCGCGGTGAGCCCGGCGTTCCTGCCCTATCATATCCTCACCACCGCCGGCATCACCCACCCCTACTACACCGGCTTCCTGGGTGAGATGCGCGAACGCTACCGCGTCGTCGACCGCAATTTGTTGCTGACGCCGACGGGCGAAGCCACGCCAGATTGGTCACGGCAGAAGGAAATCGATCCGACGATCCGCGATTTCCGCCTGCTGCAGTACGACATGATGTTCGGCAAACGCCTCGCGGCGCCGGACTTCTTCCCCGAAACGGTCGACAAAATTGTCGCCCATACGAGTTGAGCCAAACGATCCCGCGAGGCTCGGGCCTGGCGACCCTTCACACGTTCAATCCGTCAATTGCAGCTTCGAGAACTTGTTGGCGATCTGCTGGAAGACGTCCGGCAGTTTGGTCGGATCGTTGACGGCATAGTAGCCGCTCGGATCCGAGGCGCACGCGCTGTAAAGCGAGCGGTTGGCGGCGGTGTCGGATTGCAGCACCATGGTGTAGATTTGCACGCCCTCGTTCTTCAACTGCGTGCAAACGCTTTTGGTCCAGCCGTCGACATTGCGCGCCGCGGTCGCCTGGCTGTCCGATCCAAAACGGCCACCTGCGAGATAGCCATAGGATGTGTAGTCGGACTTCGTCGGCTGTTCGCTGGCGCCATAGACGACGTTCTCGCCGTCGGTGAGCAACAGCACGATCTTGCCATAGGAGGCAGACGGCTTCTGCGCAACTTCGGGATCGTCCGGCGCAAAATACGGAACAAACAGCGTGTCGGGCTCGTCCGGGTCGGGTGGGGTATCGGAAATGTTGTAGGCGCCCGGCCGCGCCTCGACACAGCCCTTCCATCCGGTGTTGTTCCATCCGGGCTCGGTCCATCCGGTCTGCTTGAGCTGCTTGAAGAGCGCCATATGATTGGGACGCTTGCCGTCGATGACCGGGAAATTGACGCCGTTGGTGGAGGACTTGCCGTCCATGTCGATCCAGGACGGGTCGAATTCATCGCCATCGACGTTGACGGCAGTGACGAACGGAACCAGCGAGGCGCGGATCTGGCGCGTCGGCGATTTTGTCGCCTCGAGCGTGTCGAGCAATGATTTGGTCGCCGTCCTCAACGCCGTCATGCGCGCCCCGGCCATGGAGCCGGTGTTGTCCAGCACCAGCACGACTTCGAGCTGGTTGTTCGATTCGACGGCGGAGGCATCGACCTCGATGTGCTTTTCCTTGCCGAACAGGAAGGCAAAGTTGAGAGTGACGTCGGCTGAGGCAACCGCCTTCGTCTTGACGAAATTGACGCCTTTGTCGACCGTCAACGTCGCCTTCGCATTGCCGAGTTCGCCATGGCCGGCGATGTTGGCCTGGAAATAGCGGTCAAAGGCGTCATTGCGGGTGATATCGAGATCGCCCAGATGCGAAGAGGCAAGGTTTGCCGCATCGAGGGCATTCTGCAGGTTGCTCTTGGCCCGCATCAGGGTGGAGACATCGGTTGCGAAGGCGACAGCCGTGAGGATGGCCGGCAACCCCAGCCCCAGCACAAGCGAAAAATTGCCGCTCGTCGAGCGCCAGAACTTGCTAAGAAGCATCCTTACCCCCCGGAAATGCTTGCCGCTTTTGTGCGCGGATTGGCCTGGCTTCTGCGCCTTCCTTGATGAATCGAGCGTTGACTGCAGGATCTCAACTCCACACAACCTGACATTGTGGTTAAGGCCCGGTTGCCGGAAACCACGAAGCCTTGCCATTGTTGCTGCTTGATTTTTTCGCCCCTGCGACACAAGGGAATGCCGCTTGCGCTTGCGTTGTGGGCGGATTGCTGTATAGACGCCCCCAATCTGCCGGTCCCAGCTGGGGGCTGAACGGAGGGCCGGAGGTTTTTTCGAAAACCTTCGTGTGAAGACAGAAGTGCTTCCGCCTCCCGTGTCTCCGCTCTCGACCGTCTCGTCATGCTCCTTTCTTCCCCGCCCCCTTTTACTGGGAACAGCGGGTCAGAGAAGTTGCAGAGGCTTTTGCCGCCGGGAACCGGGAGAGAAACGAAGAAAGGCACTGATACACTATGGCTCTTTACGAACATGTGTTTCTTGCCCGGCAGGACCTCTCGCAGCAGCAGGTCGATGCGCTTGTCGAACAGTACAAGGGCGTCATCTCCGCAAATGGCGGGTCCGTCGGCCGGGTCGAGAACTGGGGACTGAAGTCCCTCACCTACCGGGTCAACAAGAACCGGAAGGCTTACTACACGCTGATGGACCTGAACTGCCCGCCGGCCGCGCTCAACGAGATGGAGCGCCAGATGGGCCTGTCCGAAGACGTGCTGCGTTTCCTGACCATCAAGGTCGAAGCGCATGAGGAAGGCCCGTCGGCCATGATGCAGAAGCGCGAAGAGCGCTCGGAACGCGGCGGCTTCGGCGACCGTGACCGTGGCGATCGTGGTCCGCGCTCGTTTGGCGACCGTGATCGCGGCGACCGTGGCGATCGTCCGCCGCGTTCGTTCGGCGACGCCGGTGCCGATCGTGGTCCGCGCCGTCCGCGCGAAGGCTTTGAAGGGGGTGCAGAATAATGGTCGACATCAACCAGATCCCGACCCGGCGCCCGTTCCATCGCCGCCGCAAGACCTGCCCGTTCTCCGGCGCCAACGCCCCCAAGATCGACTACAAGGACGTGCGTCTGCTTCAGCGCTACATTTCCGAGCGCGGCAAGATCGTGCCGTCGCGCATCACCGCCGTCAGCCAGAAGAAGCAGCGCGAACTCGCCAAGGCGATCAAGCGCGCCCGCTTCCTCGGCCTGCTGCCCTACGTGGTTCGCTAAGACTTTCGAGCGGGCGGCTTGCCGCCCGCTTTCTTCACCTCGGCGACGGGCGCCGCGGGATCGCATTCAAATCCCGAGTTGAGGTCAAACCTCTAACTGCCTGAACAGGCAGGACAGCGACACCGGCGCCAAGGCGCGCCCCAAGCTTCCTGACCTGTTCCCAAGACAATTCGGCGTCGATCGCATGATTGCCGCCCAACGGAAGGAACAAAACCATGGAAGTCATTCTTCTCGAACGCGTTTCCCGCCTCGGCCAGATGGGCGATACCGTCAAGGTCAAGGACGGCTTTGCCCGTAACTTCCTGCTGCCGCAGGGCAAGGCGCTGCGCGCCAACGAAGCCAACAAGAAGAAGTTCGAAGGCCAGCGCGCCCAACTCGAAGCCCGCAACCTCGAGCGCAAGTCGGAAGCCAGCCAGGTCGCCGAAAAGCTCGACGGCAAGAGCTTCATCGCCGTGCGTTCGGCTGGCGAAACCGGCCAGCTCTACGGCTCGGTGTCGACCCGTGACATCGCGGATCTGCTGACAGCGGAAGGCTTCACGGTCAACCGCAACCAGATCCTGCTCAACCAGCCGATCAAGACCATCGGCCTCACCAATGTGGCGATCGCGCTGCATCCGGAAGTCGAGGTCACGATCACGCTCAACATCGCCCGCACGGCCGACGAAGCCGAACGCCAGGCCAAGGGTGAGACGCTGACCACCGCCGAAGCCATCTATGGCGACGACATCAACGACAATGCGCGGCCGGAAAACTTCTTCGACCCGAACACCGAGTTCGAAGGCGGCGAAGACAACGCCTGACGATTTGAGTTGCCGGTGCGCCCTTCCGGGCGTGCCGCACTTTAGCTTCCCAGTTGGCCTCAGCCATACTGGACCAATGCCCGGGTCTCTCGCCCGGGCATTTTTGTGCCAAATGGAACTTTTCGAACCCCTATATATTGATGCAGACTACAGCGTCGCGCGTCCTTTGGCCGCGCAAAGGACGCTGGCGCACGATCCCTTTCCCGAAAGTCGATCTCGATTTTCGGGGTCGTGGGCCGAGACAGCCTGTCTGAGGGGACATTTGGTCATGAATATTCTGCTGAAGCGCGTTCTCGACCGCCTGGTGCGCACCGGCAATCTCAAGGTAACTGGCCCCAAGGGCGCTGCGGTGGTGTTCGGCGACGGCAGCGGCGAGCCGGTGCACATGCACATCAAGACCGCGCATGCCGAGCGGGCCATCACCTTCGATCCGATGCTGGCGGTGCCGGAAGCCTACATGGACGGCGAGCTCGACATTCTCGAAGGCGGCGTGCTGGGTGTGATGCGCATCGCCTTCCAGAACATGGGCAGCGGCGGCATCGACGCCACATGGTCGAAAGCCATCGAAGGCCTGCGCCATGCCTTCCGCCGCCTGCAGCAGATCAATACCGCCTCGCGCTCGCGCCGCAACGTGCAGCGCCACTACGACCTGTCGGGCGACCTCTACCGGCTCTTCCTCGACGAGGACATGCAGTATTCCTGCGCCTATTTCGAGCAGCCGGACATGACGCTCGACGAAGCGCAGGCCGCGAAGAAACGCCACATCGCCGCCAAGCTCAGGCTGAAGGCCGGCCAGACGGTGCTCGACATCGGGTCCGGCTGGGGCGGGCTCAGCCTCTATCTCGCCAAGGCGTTCGATGTCGACGTGCAAGGTGTGACGCTGTCGACCGAACAGCATGGCGTCGCCACCGACCGCGCGCACGCGCAAGGGTTGGAAAGCCGCGTGCATTTCGAGCTCAAGGACTACCGCGAGCTCAACGAGCGTTTCGACCGCATCGTCTCGGTCGGCATGTTCGAGCATGTCGGCGTCAACCATTACCGCACCTTCTTCGACAAGTCGACGACGCTGCTCAAGCCGGATGGCGTCATGCTGTTGCACACGATCGGCCGTTCCGGCGTGCCGTGGGCGACCACCGCCTTCGTCCGCAAATACATCTTCCCGGGCGGCTATGTCCCTTCGCTCTCCGAAGTCATGCCGGCGATCGAGAAGTCGGGGCTAGTCGTCACCGACATCGAAATCCTGCGGTTGCACTATGCCGACACGCTGAAGCACTGGGGCGAGCGCTTCGCCGCCAACCGCGACAAGGCCAAGGCGATCTACGACGAGCGCTTCTGCCGCATGTGGGAGTTCTACCTGGCCGCCTCGGAAGCCGCTTTCCGCTGGCAGGATCTGGTGATCTTCCAGATCCAGATCGCCAAGAAGAACGACACCTTGCCGACGACGCGCGAGTACATGGCCAAATGCGAGAAGGCGCTTGAGATGCGCGATATGGGTCACCGTGAAACGGATCCCATCGAGAAAAGCCCGGTAGCCAAGGCAACTCGCCGCCGCAAGGTCGCGGACCAGAAATAGCATTGCGGCTTGCCATTGCCGGCGCCTGCACTGAAAAAGGTCCAGTGATCGCCACCGGACCTTTTTCATGACCTATGTCCTCTACGTCGCTGCTGCCCTGGCCGAGATCGCAGGCTGCTTTTCGTTCTGGGCGTGGTGGCGGCTGGAGAAGTCGCCGCTGTGGCTGCTCCCCGGTCTCGCCTCGCTCGCTCTATTCGGCTTCCTGCTGGCGCTGGTCGATGCCAATGCCGCCGGCCGCGCCTACGCCGCCTATGGCGGCATCTATATCGCGGCGTCGCTTGGCTGGCTGTGGCTGGCGGAGGGCGTGCGCCCCGACCGCTGGGACCTCGCAGGAGCTGCGCTCTGCATTGTCGGCGCCTCTGTGATCCTCGTCGCGCCACGCGGAGCCTGAGCATGGAGTTACCGGCCCCACTTCGCCAGGGTGTCGAGCGTCTGCTCGAGAACGTTCCGCTGGCGACACTCAAGCAGGCGGCAAAAACGCTGTCCGACCGGTACCGCGCCGAACTGCGCGATGGTCGGCTGCATATGGCTGAGAACCTGGCCGTGCAAGCCTACCTGGCGACGCGGCTGCCGGCGACCTACGCCGCCGTGCGCGCCAGCCTCGATGCGCTCGGCGACGCCAGGCCCGGCTTTCAACCCAAGAGCCTGCTCGATGTCGGCGCCGGTCCTGGTACGGTGCTTTGGGCCACGAGCGACTTGTGGCCCGATCTCGAACAGGCGGTGCTGTTCGAAGCCAGCGCCGCGGCGCGCAGGGTCGGCGAGACGCTTGCCGCCGGCGCGATTGCCGCCCGAACCAGATGGCTGGCCGGCGACGCCACCATCGACCTTGCCGACATCGAGCCGGCCGATCTGGTCACTTGCGCCTATGTGCTCGACGAAATTGTCCCTGCGTCTCTGCCAAAGCTCATCGGTCGGCTGTGGCAACTCACCGGCGATACGCTGCTGGTCGTCGAGCCGGGCACGCCGGCCGGATGGCAGCGCATCCTTGCCGTGCGCCGGCAACTGATCGAGGCGGGCGCGCATGTGCAGGCACCCTGCCCGCATCAGGCGCCCTGCCCGCTCGCCCCGCCCGACTGGTGCCATTTCTCCCGCCGCGTCGCCCGCTCGCGCCTGCACCGGCTGGCCAAGGATGCCGACGTGCCGTGGGAGGACGAGAAGTTCATCTATGTCGCCGCTTCGCGACAGCCTGCTCCTTCCCCTCAGGCACGGGTCATCGCGCCGCCAAAATCAGGATCCGGCAAGGTGTTGCTGAAACTTTGCGAGAGCAACGGCAGTGCCGGCGAAAGGCTGTTCACCAAGCGCGACGGCGAGACTTTCAAGGCAGCGCGGCGGTCGGACTGGGGCGACGTTCTGGAGATTTGACCGGCACAATTGTTCTTGCTTCGTTCTTGTTTTTCGTGTAGATTGTTCCTCTGCCGAGTCAACAGAAATCGGGGGACGGGAATTCTGTCCTGTGGACGATTTGTTGTTCCTGTGAACAAGCGAACATTGATGTTGGTTGGCATCGGCACTGTTGCAGATAAGTCAGCACTGACTTTTGTCATTCTGGTATCGAAGAGCCGGGATCGAAATCGGGGATATCATGGCAGAGGCAGCGCGAAAATTCGGCGTCGCGGAAACACCGCTTTATCGTGAAGCGCCAAACAACATCGAGGCCGAGCAGGCGCTGCTCGGCGCCATCCTGGTCAACAACGACGCCTTCTACCGCGTCTCGGACTTTCTGAAGGCCGGCCATTTCTACGAGCCGCTGCACCGCAAGATCTATGAGGTGGCGTCCGAGTTCATCCGCATGGGCAAGGTGGCGACGCCGATCACGCTGAAAACCTTCCTGCCGGCCGATGAGAAGGTCGGCGACATGACGATGGCGCAATATGTCGTGCGGCTGGCGGTGGAAGCCGTCACCGTCGTCAACGCCACCGACTATGGCCGCGCCATCTATGACCTTGCGACGCGTCGCGCGCTGATCACCGTCGGCGAGGACATGGTCAACATTGCCTATGACGCGCCGGTCGACATGGCGCCCACCGAACAGATCGAGGATGCCGAGCGGCGGCTGTTCGAGCTGGCCGAAAACGGCCGCTACGATGGCGGGTTCGAGAGTTTTTCCGACGCGTTGAAGAACGCCGTGGACATGGCCAGTGCCGCCTATATGCGCGATGGGCACCTGTCCGGCATTGCCACCGGCCTGCGCGATCTCGACCACCGCATGGGCGGCCTGCAGCCGTCGGATTTGATCATCATCGCCGGCCGTCCGGGCATGGGCAAGACGTCGCTCGCCACCAACATCGCCTACAACATCGCTGCCGCCTATGAGCCTGCCCAGCAGGCGGACGGCTCCGTCAAGGCGGCCAATGGCGGCGTCGTCGGCTTCTTCTCGCTCGAAATGTCGTCGGAGCAATTGGCCACCCGCATCATTTCCGAGCAGACCGAGATCCCATCGTCGAAAATCAGGCGCGGCGACCTGACGGAAGCCGATTTCGGCAAGCTTGTCGCCTACACGCAGGAGAACCACAAACGCCCGCTCTACATCGACCAGACGGGCGGTATCTCGATTGCCCAGCTTGCGGCGCGCGCCCGCCGCCTCAAGCGCCAGCGCGGGCTGGATCTGATGGTCATCGACTATATCCAGCTCATGCAGGGTTCGTCCGCCAAGGCGTCGCAGAACCGCGTCCAGGAAATCACCGAGATCACCACCGGACTGAAGGCGCTCGGCAAGGAACTTGGCGTACCGATCATCGCGCTCTCACAGCTCTCGCGTCAGGTCGAAAGCCGCGACGACAAGCATCCTCAGCTGTCCGACTTGCGCGAATCGGGTTCGATCGAGCAGGACGCCGACGTGGTGCTGTTTGTGTATCGTGAGGAATATTACATCAAAAACAAGGAGCCCGAGAAAGGCACGCCCGAGCACCTCGCCTGGGAAACAAAGATGGTCGAGGTCCAGGGCAAGGCCGAAGTGATCATCGCCAAGCAGCGCCATGGACCGACCGGGACCGTCAGCCTTGCCTTCCAGGGCGAATTCACCCGCTTCTCCGACCTCGCCGAAGAGCATCATTTGCCGGAAAGGTTCGAGTGAGTTTTTGATCTACCCTCGCATTCCGTCACACCCCCCTCTGCCCTGCCGGGCATCTCCCCCGCAAGGGGAGAGATCGGCAGTTTCATTTGCGGCGCCCTCTCTTCAACCTGGGCGATTGGCGAAGACGGTGATGACATCCAATCTCCCCCCTTGCGGGGGAGATGTCCGGCAGGACAGAGGGGGGTGGGCAGGATCGCCAACTCCCGATTACTTCCAGGCAGCATCCAACTGATGGCCAAATCGCGGGTTCAGTTCATCTGCCAGAATTGCGGATCGGTGCATCAGCGCTGGGCCGGCAAATGCGATGCCTGCGGCGAGTGGAACACGCTGGTCGAGGAAGGCACGTCCGGCGGCATCGGCTCAGGGCCGGCCAACACGCGAAACGCCCGCAAGGGCCGCGCAGTGGTGCTGACAACGCTGTCGGGCGACATCGAGGACGCGCCGCGAATCATCTCGGGCATCGGCGAACTCGATCGCGCCACCGGTGGCGGCTTCGTGCGCGGCTCGGCGCTGCTGGTCGGCGGCGATCCTGGCATCGGCAAGTCGACGCTGCTCACCCAGGCCGCGGCTGCACTCGCGTCAAAAGGCCACCGCGTCGTCTACGTCTCGGGCGAAGAGGCCGTCGCGCAGATCAGGTTGCGGGCGCAGCGGCTCGGTGTTGCCGCCACGCCGGTGGAACTTGCCGCCGAGACCAATGTCGAGGACATCCTCGCCACCATCGCCGACGGCAGGCGGCCGGACCTGGTGATCCTCGATTCGATCCAGACGCTGTGGACCGACCTTGCCGATTCGGCGCCAGGCACCGTCACCCAGGTGCGCGCCGCCGCCCAGGCGATGATCCGCTATGCGAAATCCACGGGTGCGGCGATCGTCCTGGTCGGCCATGTCACCAAGGAAGGCCAGATCGCCGGGCCGCGCGTCGTCGAGCATATGGTCGATGCCGTGCTCTACTTCGAGGGCGAAGGCGGCCACCATTTCCGCATCCTGCGTACGGTGAAGAACCGGTTTGGGCCGACCGACGAGATCGGCGTCTTCGAAATGTCGGACAAGGGCCTGCGCGAGGTCGCCAACCCGTCCGAGCTTTTTCTCGGCGAGCGCCACGCGAAATCACCGGGTGCCGCGGTTTTCGCCGGCATGGAGGGCACAAGGCCTGTGCTGGTGGAGATCCAGGCGCTGGTCGCCCCCTCCTCGCTCGGCACGCCGCGCCGCGCGGTCGTCGGCTGGGACGGCGCCCGGCTGTCGATGATCCTGGCGGTTCTGGAAGCCCATTGCGGCGTGCGCTTCGGGAGCCACGATGTCTATCTCAACGTCGCCGGCGGCTATCGCATTTCGGAGCCCGCAGCCGACCTGGCGGTGGCGGCGGCCCTGGTTTCCTCGCTCACCGGTCTTGCCCTTCCCGCCGATTGCGTCTATTTCGGCGAAATCAGCCTTTCGGGCGCCGTGAGGCCGGTTGCGCATGCGCAACAGCGCCTCAAGGAAGCCGAAAAGCTGGGTTTTGGAAGCGCGGTTCTGCCCTTGGGCAGCGAGGAACTTGCCGGGGGGATCGGGGCCGGCGCTTTCCAGCCAACCGAGCTTGCCGACCTCGTGGCACGCATAGCCGGCACACGCCGAAGCCGCGTGGACGAGCAAGACTAGAGCATCGGACCGAAAACGGGGAAACCGGTTTTGGGAAACCCGATGCTCCGCGCTATAATGCGGCTCATGGAGTGGGGCGAAAGACATGCCGATTACGCTGCTTGACGGAATTCTCGTCGGCTTCACCCTGGTCTCGGCGATGCTCGCCATGGTTCGCGGCTTCTCACGCGAAATCCTGTCCGTCGTCTCCTGGGCAGCGGCAGCAGCGGCGGCGTTCTTCTTCTACAAGCCGGTGCTGCCTTACCTCAAGCCTTACATCGACAACGAAAAGATCGCCATGGCGGCCGCCGCCGGCATCGTCTTCGTCATCGCGCTGATCGTCGTCTCGGTCATCACAATGAAGCTCGCCGACTGGATCATCGATTCCAGGATCGGCGCTCTCGACCGCACGCTCGGCTTTCTCTACGGCGCGGCGCGCGGCATTCTGGTCGTTGCCGTCGCGCTCCTGTTCTTCAACTGGCTGGCTGGCGCCAAGGCACCGGCATGGGTCACGGATGCCAAGTCGCGGCCGTTGCTGGAGCAGATCGGCGCCAAGCTCGAAAGCCTGCTGCCCGAGGATCCGGAAAACGCCATCCTCAAGAAGCTCAACCCGAATCAGCCGGCTGCTGAGACGCCCGCTGCTCCGGACGCACCGGCGGCGGATGCCCCGGCGGGTGGCGAGGATGCCAACACGCCCGCTCCCGACGATGACGCCGCAGCACCGCCCGCGGAGAACGCTCCGGCCAATCCAGCGCCGGCTGCACCGGCAAACTGACGCCCGGAACGGGCGCCGGAAACTGACGATGGTGCGAACGGCTGCACGGGCGCGTTGCTTTCGACGCGAACCCGCACTATATGGCGATTTTAGCGGAGCTTAAGATGGCAGACGCAGACGACGTGCTTTCCGCCGAGGCCGACGACCATTTCCACGACGAATGCGGCGTGTTCGGCATTTTCGGCCGGCAGGATGCGGCAGCCATCGTCACACTTGGCCTGCATGCGCTGCAGCATCGCGGCCAGGAAGCGGCCGGCATCGTTTCCTATGACGGCACCCAGTTCCATGTCGAACGCCATGTCGGCCTGATCGGCGACACCTTCACCAAGCAGCGCGTCATCGACAGCCTGCAAGGCAACCGTGCCATCGGCCATACGCGTTACGCCACGACAGGCGGCGCCGGCATGCGCAACATCCAACCCTTCTTCGCCGAACTGGCCGATGGCGGCTTTGCAGTCGCCCACAACGGCAATTTGACCAATGCCATGACCGTTCAGCGGGCGTTGCAGAAGCAGGGTGCGATCTTCTCCTCCACCTCCGATACCGAGACGCTGTTGCACCTCGTCGCCACCAGCAAGGAGCGCGATTTGAACTCGCGTTTCATCGACGCGGTGCGCCAGGTCGAGGGCGCCTTCTCGCTGGTGGCGATGACATCCAAGAAGATGATCGGCTGCCGCGATCCGCTCGGCATTCGGCCGCTGGTGCTCGGCGATCTCGACGGCGCCTGGATCCTGGCGTCGGAAACCTGCGCGCTCGACATCATCGGCGCGCGATTCGTGCGCGATCTCAAGCCCGGCGAGATGGTTGTCGTCACGTCCAAGGGTATTGAAAGCCTGTTCCCGTTCGAGCCGCAGAAGACCCGCTTCTGCATCTTCGAATATGTCTACTTCGCCCGGCCGGATTCCTCGGTCGAGGGCCGCAACGTCTATGAAGTGCGCAAGCGCATCGGCGCCGAATTGGCGCAGGAAAGCCCGGTCGAGGCCGACATCGTCGTGCCGGTGCCGGATTCGGGCACGCCGGCCGCGATCGGCTTTTCGCAAGCCGCCGGTATTCCCTTCGAACTCGGCATCATCCGCAACCACTATGTCGGCCGGACCTTCATCCAGCCGGGCGATTCGATCCGCCACATGGGCGTCAAGCTGAAGCACAACGCCAACCGCCGCATGATCGAGGGCAAGCGCGTGGTGCTGGTCGACGACAGCATCGTGCGCGGCACCACCAGCCAGAAGATCGTGCAGATGGTGCGCGATGCCGGCGCCAGGGAAGTGCATATGCGCATCGCCTCGCCGCCGACGCGCGCCTCCTGCTTCTACGGCGTCGACACGCCGGAAAAATCGAAGCTTCTGGCATCGCGGATGTCGGTGGAAGAAATGGCCGAGTTCATCCGGGTCGATTCGCTCGGCTTCCTCACCATTGATGGCCTCTATCGCGCCGTCGGCGAGGCCAGCCGCGACAACGACCAGCCGCAGTTCTGCGATGCCTGCTTCACCGGCCAGTATCCGACCCGCCTGCTCGACTTCGAAGGCCACGACAATGTGCGCACGCTGTCGCTGCTGGCGACGAGCGGGTCGTAGGATTGCCGCACCGTCATCCGCGTTCGTGAAATTCCCGGAATCCATAGCATGACCCTCGACCTTACCGGCCGCGTTGCGGTCGTCACCGGCGCCTCGCGCGGCATCGGCTATTTCATCGCCAAGGAGTTGGCTGCAGCCGGCGCGCATGTGATCGCCGTAGCGCGTACCGTCGGCGGGCTGGAAGAGCTCGACGACCAGATCAAGGCGGCCGGCGGCCAGGCGACGCTGGTGCCACTCGATCTTGCCGACATGGCCGGCATCGACCGGCTGGGCGGGGCCATCCATGAGCGCTGGGGCAAGCTCGACATTCTCGTCGCCAATGCCGGCGTGCTCGGCGTGATCTCACCGATCGGCCATGTCGAGGCGAAAACGTTCGAGAAGGTGATGACCATCAACGTCACCTCGACATGGCGGCTGATCCGCTCGGTCGATCCGCTGCTGCGGCTGTCCGACGCCGGCCGCGCCATTTTGCTGTCCGCGAATTCGGCCCACTCGGCGCGCGCCTTCTGGGCGCCCTACGCGGCGTCCAAAGCGGCGGTCGAGACGATGATGCGCTCCTGGGCGCATGAGACGCAAAGCTTGCCGCTCAGGATCAACGCCGCCGACCCCGGCCCCACCCGCACCGCGATGCGCGCCCAGGCTGTACCCGGCGAGGATCCGGCTACACTGCCGCACCCCTCGGAGGTCGCCAAACTTATCGTGCCGCTGGCCAGTCCGGACCTGAAGGAGACCGGATTGATCTTCCAGGCCAAGCACAACCGCTTTGTCGCCTATCGTCAGCCGGAATAGCTGCTTTTTGCCGGAAGATTTTCGGCACCGCCGACGTTCTTCGAATGTCACACATTCGAAACCTGAACGGAGGACCACCATGCGCAGACTGCTTCTCGCCACCGCCGCCGCCCTTATCGCGGCCGCCGGCGCCGCCTATTCGCAAGACGCAAAGATGAGCTTCTTCGTCACCAGCGTTGGCTCCGGCAAGGGTGCCGACCTCGGCGGCCTCAAGGGTGCGGACGCGCATTGCGCCTCGCTGGCGGAAGCCGCCGGCGTCACCGGCAAGAGCTGGGCCGCCTATCTGTCGACCAGCGATACCGACGCGCGCGACCGCATCGGCAAGGGGCCGTGGGTGAACGCCAAGGGTGTGACGATCGCCGACGATGTCGCCTCATTGCACGGCGACGCCAATGGCATCACCAAGCAGACGGCGCTGAACGAGAAGGGCGAAGTGGTCAACGGCCGTGGCGACAAGCCAAACCGCCACGACATGCTGACCGGCTCCAAACCCGATGGCACGAAGATCGCCGACCAGACCTGCGGCGACTGGACGATGAGCGGAGCGGAAGGTGCGGCGATGATGGGCCATCACGACCGCACCGGCCTCGACGATTCGGCGGCCGCCAAATCCTGGAACTCCTCGCATGCCTCGCGTGGCGGCTGCAGCCAAGAGGCGCTGAAGGGCACCGGCGGTGACGGCCTGTTTTATTGTTTTGCCACCAACTAAGCCCGCCTGGGTTTAGATCTGGGCCCAGATCCGCCATCGCATCACGCGGCTGTGATGTCATGGCGGAAGGCTGCGCGGCGGTCATGCTTTCGTCATTTCGGCGGAGTTGATAGGATCGCAGCGACTCCCGCAACAAGCGCCCCAATTGGGCAGAACAAGGACATCCCCATGGCAACGACCGCAGCGTTGGTCTGGTATCTGGTAATCGCCGGCCCGCAGGGCGGCATGGTCGTGCTGCCCAGCACCTTCGACAAGCGCGAACAGTGCACCGCCGCCATCACCGAATATCAGAAGCAGCCGACACCGACCGGCTGGTCGGTGCAATGCGTGCCGAGCGCCTCGCCCTTCACCGACGAGGGCGACGCCGAAGAGCCGGCAGCGCAGTAAGCATCCGGCGCACGGCGTTTCAGCGCCGTGCGCTCACCGTCAGCTGCGGCTTCTGGTTGATGGTCTGGAACACCACGCAATAGCGCTCGGTCAGCTTCAGCAGGGAGTCTACCCGCTCCTGCGGCTCGTCGGTATCGAGATCGAAATTGAGCCGGATGGCGCGAAAGCCGACCGGCGCATCCTTGGCGACACCGAGCGTGCCGCGAAAATCGAGGTCGCCTTCGGCTTCCACCGTGGCAGCGCCCAGCTTGAACTCCAGCGCCGTCGCCACCGCCTTCAGCGTCACCCCGGCGCAGGCCACCAGCGCCTCCAGCAGCATGTCGCCCGAGCAGAGCTCGAGCCCCGAGCCACCGGTTGCCGGATGCAATCCTGCGATCGCGATCGCCCTGCCCGTCTCCACCTTGCAGGTAACCGACTGGTCGTCGATCGACCCTTTGGCGCGAAGCGTGATCAGTGCCTGCGCAGCGTCGTCGCGATAAGCCTGCTTCAGTGGCGCCTGCATCGCCTTCAGTTCGGTCGCATCCATTTCCGTTCCTTCGCTCTCGTGGCCGGACAGCGGCGTGGCTTTGTCAGATATAAGTGCCGATTGCCTTCTGGAAGCAAGGTCGCCATCGCCTGCCCCAACGCAAGCTTAGGGCTGGCGTAGCGCTGTGCCGACTTTCGCCCGTATAGCTTTTGGTACGGGAGACTTCCTCTCGCGTCGCTCCTCACAGCATTTTGTCGCCTCCTGCAACTTTGGTCCCGCGCCTTATGGCCGATGTCGCCATTCTCGAAACACGCGAAAGGGTTCTCGGCGGAATCTTGCTGACCGGTGCGGCCTATTTCCTGTTTTCGACGCAGGATGCCTCGATCAAGCTGCTGGTCACCGGCATGACGGTCTGGCAGATCATGTTCTTCCGCAGCATCACCATTCTTGGCGCTTGCGCGGCGATCGGTGGGCAACGGCTGTTTGCCGACACGGTGCGCTCACCGATCGTGCGGCCGATGCTGGTGCGCAGCGCCTTCACCCTCGCCGCCTGGCTTTGTTATTACAATGCCGCGCGCAGCCTTCAGCTTGCAGAACTGACCACCGTCTACTACGCGGCACCGATCATCGTCACCGTGCTTTCGGTGGTGATGCTCGGCGAAAAGGTGCCGATGCTGCGCTGGTTTGCGGTGCTGATCGGCTTTGCCGGCGTCTTCGTCGCTTGCGACCCGACCCATCTCGGCCTGTCCGTGCCGGTGGTCCTGGTGCTGGCGGCGGCCTTTTTGTGGGGCATAGCCATCGTGCTTCTGCGCAAGACCGCGCTTGCCGAGCGTTCGATGATCCAGCTTCTCCTGAACAACTTCTATTTTCTGCTCTTTTCGGGGGGACCGGCGCTGCTCTGGTGGCAAACGCCGGACTGGGCCCAGTTGCTGCTCCTTGCCAGCGTCGGCGCGCTCGGTGGGTTTGCGCAGTATCTTCTGTTCGAAGGCATGAAGCGGGCGCCGGCTTCGATCCTTGCACCCCTCGAATACACCTCGCTGTTATGGGCGTTCGCGCTCGGCTTTGCGATCTGGGGCGACGTGCCGCGCCGTGAAGTATTCTTCGGCGCCGCCCTTATCATCGCCGCCGGGCTGCTGATTGTCGGCACCGAGCATTTCCGCAAGCGGCTATGATGTGGATCGCCGTCACTGCTGACGCTACGATGTCAGGACGCAACGGCGTAGGCTGGCGGCATGAGTGACATTGCAGCCCCGACGGACAGCGCCACTGAGCGCACGCTGGGTATCCTGCTGGTGTCGTCATCGGCGGCGGTGTTCGGCCTGACCGGGGTGCTGACCAAGTCGATCCACGCCGATCCGCTGACCATCACCTGCTGGCGAGGCTTTGTCGGCTCGATCCTGATCAGCCTCTATGTGCTGTGGCGCCGCCATCGCTCCGGCAACCGCGAAACGTTGCGCCTTGGCTGGCGGGGCTGGCTCCTGGCGGTGGAAGGGGCGCTGGCCAGCATCGCCTTCATCTCGGCCTTCAAGTTCACCTTCGTCGCCAATGTCGCGATCATCTATGCCACCGCGCCTTTCGTCACAGCGCTGCTGGCCTGGGTTCTGACGCGCGAGCCGTTCCGATTGCAGACGATGGTCGCCGCCGCCGTCTCGCTGTGCGGCGTGGCGATCATGGTCTGGTCCGGGTTCGGCACCGGTCATCTGTTCGGGGACGGGTTGGCGCTGCTGATGACCATCGGCAGCGCGCTCTACATGATCATGGTGCGCGCCTTCCGGGAGACGCCGGTGGTGTGGGCCGGCGCGGTTTCGGCCTTCCTCTTGTTCGTGCTCGGCTGGTTCGTCAGCGATCCGCTGGCGGTCACGCCACGCGACGCGGTGCTGCTTGCCACCTTCGGCTCATGCTTTGCGCTGTCCTCGATCCTGTGGACGGAAGGGGCGCGGCTCATTCCGGCGGCCGAATCCGGGCTGCTCGGCTCGGCCGAAGTGCCGTTCGCGATCCTGTTTGCCTTCCTGTTCCTGGGCGAGATCGCACCAGCCGCCAGCATGGTCGGCGGCGCCATCGTGTTGTGCGCGGTGTTTGCCCATGCGGGGCGGGATTGGCTGATGGCCCGCTCGCAACGGCTGGCGTCAAATATTTCGTAAAAAAGTTACACAGTCACGGAACCATCGTCCGGCTCATGCATTGTTGGTGTGACGGGCCACCCCCAAGTCCCCCCAAACCCCTCGGCCCGTCCTACTCCCAAGCCGACCGCAAGGTCGGCTTTTTCTTGGGCGTTTGATCCGCAGCGAGATCGGATCTTGTCGATCAGCCAAGGAGGCCGGGCAGAGCCAAATTGCCACTCAGCAGTGCCGCAAGATCAGCTGCCGGACCATCCGCACCGGCGCGCAGCCGAACGGCAAATTCAGCTATCGGAACCTGCGGCAGACCAAGTTCGCGCGGCGCTTCGACAATGCCGGAATGGGCAAAGCGCGCGGTGCGCAGCGTCAGCGCAAGACCCGCATTCACCGCCGTGCGCAAGCCGGCCAGGCTGGCGCTGCCGGCGGCGATGCGATAGCGGCGGCCGGCCGTATCGAGCGCGGCAAGTGCTGCTTCGCGAAAGCCGCAATAGGGATCGAGCAACGCCAGCGGCAATTCTTCCTGGCGCGAGGCCAGCCCCTTTTGCGAACACAGCCATATCATCGGTTCGCGCAGCACGCCGACTTCGTCCGGCGCAGCAGTCTGGCGCATGACGATCGCCAGGTCGAGCCCGCCGGACTGCATCGCTTGCGCCAGTTCGGCGGAGCGGCCGACACGCAATTCGATCCTGACGCGCGGATGGCTGACGGCGAAGGCGCGCAGCAGATCGGGCAGACCGCTGTCGGCAAAATCCTGCGTCGTCCCGATGGCAACGCGCCCGGCAGCACGCGCGCCCTTCAACGCCAGCCACGCCTCGCGGTGAGCGGCAAGGATGCGCCTTGCATGGCCGACGAGATCCTCGCCGGCCGGCGTCAGGCCTCGGCCCCGGCCCTGCGGCGCCAGAAGCGCCTCGCCGACGATTTCCTCGAGCCGCTGCATCTGCGCGGTGACCGCCGAGGGTGAACGGCCGACGCTCAACGCCGCCTGCGCCAGCGAGCCGCTGTCGACGAAAGCGATAAAAGTCCTGAGCAGGTCGGGATCGAGCGTTTCCATAATTCGATAATATCGAACCTTCAATTGAAAACAATTCGATTTTTTTGACTCGATGACAGTGGCATGGTCCTTCCAACGGCGATCCGACGCCGCTCAAACCAGGAGAAGAAAAATGCCCATCATCAACGTCAGCGTCACCGGCAAGCCTGATGCCGCGCTGTCTGCCCGGATCGCCGGAGAAATCACCGAAATCACGGCCGCGCAGTTGCGCAAGGATCCGACGATCACCGCGGTTGCCGTTTCCTATATCGATCCGCAACACTGGTTCGCCGGCGGCAAGTCACTGGCCGAGCATGGCACCAACACGTTCTGGCTCGATATCAAGGTGGTCGACGGCACCAACACCAAGGTCGAGCTGGAGGCCTATCTGAAGGCGATCTTCGACGCCTTCGGCCGCCTTTTGGGCGGTGTGCATGAGGAAAGCTATGCCTTCGTGCATGAAGTGCCGGCCGCCGCCTATGGCTATGGCGGTAAGACGCAGGAGTTCCGTTTCATCAGCGGGCGGTTGAAGGCGGCGTGAGCTGCGGCCTTCCCTTCTCTCCCAAAAGGGGGAAGGAAGCGAGCGCTGCGCCTCCACATTGACGTTGCCCTCCATTCCGCTACGCTCTGCCCCGAAGCGGTCGCAAAGAGCCGCGATGCTAGAATCGTTGGGAGAGAAGCGGCATGATCCTGACACTGGCGCTGCTTGCGGGTCTTGTCCTGGCCTGGCTGCTGATCGGCGTGGTGGAGAAATTCCGCCTCAGCCTGCGTTTCACCCAGGCACTGCTCTATGTGCCGTTCAAGCTTGCCTACCGGATCAGCGACAACCGCGTCAGGATCGCCCGCAAGGCGCAGGCCCCTGTCATCTACGTCATCTCGCATCAATCGCGTTTCGAGCCGGCGCTGATGCTGTCGCTGCTGCCGGACGACACGCTGCATATACTCGACGAGGTCTCGGCGCGGTCGCCATGGCTCGAACCGTGGCGCGAGCTTGGCCGCACCATCGCCTTCAACGCCGAACATCTCTTCGTCAGCCGCAGGCTGGTGCGCGTGCTGAAGGGCAAGGGGCGACTCGCCGTCTATCTGCCGGACGCGGTCGAGCCCAACGTCAAGACGTTTCGCCTGTTTCGCGCCGTCACCCGCATCGCCATGCAGGCCGACGCCAAGATCGTGCCGATCTTCGTCGCCGGCGCGCGCAGCCTGCCGGTGTCGTTGACGCAGGCGGACAAGGCGCCGCGGCACTGGTTTCCGCAACTGTCTATCAGCGTGCTGGAACCGATGACCATCGCCGAACTGGCAGCGCGCAACCCGGACCAGGCCTCGAACACCAACGCGCTGTTCGACCGTGTCGCCGAGGCCCGGCTTTTCGGCGCCGAGCTCGATCGTGGCCTGTTCCTGGCAATGCGCGACGCCGCTGCCCGTGTCGGCGCCTCGCACCCGATCATCGAGGATGTCATCTCCGGCGCGCTGAGCTACCGCAAGATGTTCATGGGCGCCCGTGTCCTTGGCCGCCGGTTCGAGGCGGTGACGGCGCCGGGCGAAGCGGTCGGCCTGCTGCTGCCCAACGCCAATGGCGTGGTGCTGTCGTTTGTCGGCCTGCTGTCTGGCGGCCGGGTGGCAGCAATGATCAACTACACCGCCGGCCCGGCCAGCGTAACCGCGGCGGTGCGCACGGCGGTGATCCGCACGGTCGTCTCCTCCCGTGCCTTCGTCGAGAAGGCCGACCTTGCCGATATTGTCGCGGCGGTCGAGAACGGCGGCGCCAAGCTGCTTTGGCTGGAGGATGTGCGGGAAGACGTCACCGCGCTCGACAAGCTTGCCGCGGCCTTGCTGTGGCGCTGGCCGCTGCAGCGGCAGGATGCGGCCAAGCCTGCGGTGATCCTGTTCACCTCGGGTTCGGAAGGCACACCCAAGGCAGTGGTGCTGTCGCACAAGAACCTGCTTGCCAACGCCATGCAGGCCGAGGCGCGCATCACCATCTCGCCCGCCGACATCCTGCTCAACGTGCTGCCGGTGTTCCATTCCTTCGGCCTGACGGGCGGCACCATCCTGCCGCTGGTCACCGGGGTAAAGCTGTTCCTCTACCCCTCGCCGCTGCACTACAAGATCATCCCCGAGATCGCGCGCAAGGTGAAACCGACCATCATGTTCGGCACCGACACGTTCCTCGCCAACTATGCGCGCACCGCCAAGGACGGCGATTTTTCCAGCCTGCGCTTCGTCGTCGCCGGCGCCGAGGCGGTGAAGCCGGAAACCCGCCGCGTCTATCGCGAACGCTTCCAGGCCGAGATCATCGAAGGTTTTGGACTGACGGAAGCCGCACCCGTGGTGGCCGTCAACACCGCGATCCATGGCCGCGACGGCACGGTCGGCCGGCTGCTGCCGGCGATGCGCATGAAGCTGGAGCCGGTCGAAGGCATATCCGACGCCGGCCAGTTGTGGCTCGACGGACCGAACCTGATGATGGGCTACATGACTGCCGATCGCCCCGGTGAGTTGCAGCCGCTGACCGGCTGGCACGACACCGGCGACATCGTCGCCGTCGACCGCGAAGGCTTCATCACCATTCGCGGCCGCGCCAAGCGCTTCGCCAAGATCGCCGGCGAGATGGTGTCGCTGGGTGCTGTCGAGATGCTGGTGCAGTCGCTGTGGCCGGAAGAACGCCATGCGGCGGTGGCGGTGCCGGACAAGAGGCGCGGCGAGCGCATCGTGCTGGTCACCACCGCCGACGATGCCAATCCCGACGAGTTGCGCAAATTCGGCAAGCAGGCGGGCGCCGCCGAACTGATGGTGCCGAACGACATCATCAAGGTCGAGGAAATCCCGGTGCTGGGTTCCGGCAAGACCGACTATGTGTCGACCAGAAAGCTGGCGATCGACAGGCTGGGGCTCGGTGTGGCGGCCTGAAGCTATTCTTCGTCATCCTAGCGCGGAGCGTAGACGCCAGGATGACGAATGCGGAGCGGGCTTCGAGCAACCCTACCCGATGTCCGAAGGCGGCACTTTCTCGCCCTCCTGCTTGGCGCGCTTCGAATAGGCGCGCACGCTGAACGGCAGGAAGAGCAGATAACCGGCGACCGAGGCGGTCAGCGTGTACCAGGGATAGGTCATCAGCAGCAGCACGTAGAGCACGACGCCAAGGATGATCGGCAGCACCTTGTCGCCTGGCACTCTCAGGCTCTTGCCGGAATAGACCGGCAGCCGGCTGACCAGCAGGAAGGCAACCAGGATGGTGAAGCCGGTGGCGACGAAGGCAGCCGGGCGACTGGGCTCCAGACCTGTGCGCAGGAAATACAAATAGAGCGGCAGCATCACCAGCACGGCGCCCGCCGGCGCCGGCACGCCGACGAAATATTCGGACTGCCACACGGGGCGCTCGGCCTTCTCGTCGTCGAGCACGTTGAAGCGGGCAAGCCTGAGCCCGCAGGCGATGGCGAACAGAAGTGCTGCGATCCAGCCCGGCGATCCGGCGCGGTCGAGCAGGAAGGCATAGAGCACCAAGGCGGGCGCAACACCGAAGTTGACGATGTCGGCCAGCGAATCCATCTGCGCGCCGAACTTGGAGGTCGCCTTCAGCATCCGCGCCAGCCGCCCGTCAATGCCGTCGAGGAAAGCCGCGAGCAGCACCATCACCACTGCCGGCTCAAAACGGCCCTCAAAGCCGAAACGGATGCCGGACAGGCCGGCACAGATGGCCAGCACGGTAACGAGGTTGGGCAGCACCATGCGCATCGGGATTTCGCGGATGCGCGGGCCGCCGCTGGCATGGGCTTCGAACTTTTTGTATTGCGTGCCCACCGGTCAGGAAATCCGCACGAGGGGAGTGCCGGCGACACCGCCGAATTCGGCCAGCACGGTTTCGCCGCCGACCGCGGTCTGGCCGACGGCAACGCGCGGCGTGGCGGTGAGCGGCAGGAACACGTCGACGCGAGAGCCGAAGCGGATCAGGCCGAAACGCTCGCCGATGGCGATAGAGCCGCCGGCCTCGGCCCAGCAGACGATACGGCGCGCCACCAGACCGGCGATCTGGACAGCCGCGACCGTGCCGTTGGGGCTGTCGATGACCAGGCCGTTGCGCTCATTCTCGGTGCTCGCCTTGTCGAGTTCGGCATTGAGGAATTTGCCCGGCCGGTGCTCGATCTTGGCAATACGGCCACGCACCGGGGCGCGGTTCACATGGCAGGAAAACACGTTCATGAACACCGAGATGCGGGTCATCTCGACGTTGCCGAGGCCAAGTTCGCGTGGCGGCACCGCTGGTCCGACCGCCGAAATGATGCCGTCGGCGGGGCTCACCACCAAGCGGTCGTCGACCGGCGTGACGCGCTCGGGATCGCGGAAGAAATAGACGCACCAGGCGGTCAGGATAAGGCCGACCCAGAACAGGATCGACGAGAAATAGCCGAGGAAAAGCGTCGCCGCGCCGAAGGCCGCGATAAAGGGATAGCCTTCGCGATGGATCGGTACGAACGCGTTCTTGACCGTATCGACAAGGCTCATCGGGCTGGGGCAGGCTCCGTTTCAAGTCCGGCCTCAATAGCCGAAAGCCCAATTCACCGCAACGCAACAATCGGCAAGGCCGCATTGGCCGCAACTGGCGAGAGCCATCATGCGCTTGCCTGTCGGCATCGTTGCCGCCAGAATTCAGGCCACCGCCGGTTCGCAGCCACAGAGAAAAGACCGACTGCCCATGATCCGACACCTGAACGGGGCCAACCTTGATTCCAGGCGATGGGCTGAAATAGCTGGGGTTCTGGTCGCACTGCTGGCATCGAATGGCAACGCAATGGCACAAGCCAGGCCATCCTTCGACTGCACAAAGGCCGCCAGCGCGGCGGAAAAGGCCATCTGCGCCGACCCTGCCCTGGCGCAGGCCGATGCGGACGTGGCGAAAACCTACGCGGCGGTGCTGAAGACGCTCGATCCTCACGCCGGCAAGGCCTTGCGGGACGACCAAGGCGATTTCATTGCGTATCGCGACCAGATCGCCGGCTTCAACGAGAACACACCCAAGGATCGGCAGAATTTCGATCTCGGCGAATTCCTGCGCGACCGAGCGGCCTTCCTCGCCGGCATCCGCAAGCCCAAGGATACCGGTTTCATCGGCACATGGAGCAGCGTTCGCGGGACGGTCGAGATCAAGGCGGCTGGCGCTGGCAAGCTCGACGTGTCGGAAGAGGTCGCGAATCCTGTCTCCGGCAGTGGTTCGTGCGAAATCGGCGGCACGGTCAAGGTCCGCAAGGACTTGCGGCTTGTCGATACCGACGACAACGAAAAGCCGACCGGCTTTGTTTTCATCTTCCGCCGCGATGGCGATGCGCTCGTCGTCGAGCAGAGCGGCACCGGCAAGGACGGCATTTCGGAACCGCCGTCATGCGGCGCCAACGGTCATGCCGATGGCAATTTCTTCCTGAGCGAAAAACCGTAGGGCTGCTGTCGGGGGTCCGTCCCCTCGCCCGTCCTTGGTGAGACAGCGCTTCATTCCGCCCGCAAGGGCCGACGACGCGTGCAACGGAGGCTCCCGATTATGCAGGCATCATCTGGCAACAAAGCTCGTGTCGTGACCAGCGGCCTCGCCTTCGGGGAATCGCCGCGCTGGCATGACGGTCGCCTGTGGCTCTGTAACTGGGGGACCGGCGAGATCATCGCCGTCGATGCCGACGGCAGCCGTGAGATCGTGCTCACCGTGCCGGCTGTACTGCCCTACTCCATCGACTGGCTGCCGGACGGTCGCCTGCTCGTCGTCTCCGGTCGCGAGGGGTTGGTGTTGCGCAGGGAACCGGACGGTTCACTGGTTACCCACGCCGATTTGCGCGGCCTGTCGAAAAGCCCGTGGAACGAGATCGTCGTCGACGGGCGCGGCAACATCTATGTCAATGGCGGCGGCCCGGCGCCGGCTCCCGGCCAGTATTTCGGCCCAGGTACCGTCGTGCTGGTCACGCCAGACGGCGCGGTCCGGCAAGTGGCGGAAAATATCGCGTTCGCCAACGGCATGGCGGTGACGCCGGACAACAAGACGCTGATCGTCGCCGAATCGCACGCCAACCGGCTGACTGCCTTCGACATCGCCGCGGACGGCAGCCTCGCCAACCGCCGCGTCTGGGCCGACCTCGATGGTTTTCCCGACGGCATCTGCCTCGATGCCGAAGGGGCGGCCTGGTACGCGGACGTTCCCAACAAGCACTGCGTGCGGGTGCTCGAAGGCGGTGAGGTGCTGCAGACCGTCAATGTCGATCGCGGCTGCTTTGCCTGCATGCTGGGCGGTGCGGACCTGAAAACGCTGTTCATCGCCGCCGCCGAATGGCGCGGCTTCGAGCACATGATCAGCGATGCCCGCACCGGCCAGGTGCTCAGCGTTGAAGCGCCGGCACCTGGTGTCGGCTGGCCGTAGAGGCCTTACACCCCGGGAATCCGCTGATAGTTGGCGATGTCGGCTCGCACGCCGAGCCGGGCGATCGTCTCCTGCGGATTGAAACCGGCTCGCGCATGCTCGGCCGTGACGATCGGCACGACCCGGTCGACGACCGACTGGCTTTCCCATTCGACGATCGTGACCAGGTTGAATTCGCCCGGGCCAGAGAATTGCTCGAGCAGGAAATCCTGCACGAAGCCATCCTGCCGGCGCAGCACCTCATGCGTTGCCTTGACCTTGGCGAGTATCTCTTCGCGGGCGGCGGCCGGGACGACGAACTTGTCCACCCTGAACACACTGCCGCCATCAGCACTCTGATTTATCTTGCTCATTTTCGATTGTTCCGTTCCTGGATCTTGGTGTTTGCGGGCTCCAAGAACGGCCTACAATCTCAACCAAAGTTGAGGTCAAGCGGATTTTTTCGACACGTTTTCCTTCTCCCCTGGGGGAGAAGGAAAACGCTATGACACCTCCGACGTGCGGCGGCGGACGATGACGCCAAGCTCGTCGCCCTCGCGGGCGATGCGCAGCCGCTCTTCGGCTTCGGTCGCTTCGCGCTGGCGGT
Organism: Mesorhizobium sp. P2_E6; assembly: GCF_056403835.1. Classification (NCBI taxonomy): domain Bacteria; kingdom Pseudomonadati; phylum Pseudomonadota; class Alphaproteobacteria; order Hyphomicrobiales; family Phyllobacteriaceae; genus Mesorhizobium; species Mesorhizobium sp. P2_E6. Next base: position 7,906 of record NZ_JBFUEQ010000012.1, on the reverse strand, counting down.
CCCACATCGAGGCGTAGAGGCCGTGTTTGCGCATCAGCTCGGCATGGGTGCCGCGCTCGGCGATCTGGCCATCCTGCAGCACGATGATTTCGTCGGCGGAAATCACAGTCGACAGCCGGTGGGCGATGACGATGGTGGTGCGGCCACGGCTGACCAGATCGAGCGCGGCCTGGATCTCTTGCTCGGTGTGGCTGTCGAGCGCCGAAGTCGCCTCGTCCAGCATCAGGATCGGCGGCGCTTTCAAAATGGTGCGGGCGATCGCCACGCGCTGCTTCTCGCCGCCGGAGAGTTTCAGCCCGCGCTCGCCGACCATCGACTTGTAGCCATCGGGCAGCCGCTCGATGAACGGGCCGATCTGGGCGAGTTCGGCCGCCTTGCGCATGTCCTCCTCGCTGGCGCCGATGCGGCCATAGCGGATGTTGTAGGCGATGGTGTCGTTGAACAGCACCGTGTCCTGCGGCACCATGCCGATCGCCCCGCGCAGGCTCTCCTGCGTCACGTCCCTGATATCCTGACCATCGATCAGCACCTGGCCGCCCTGGACGTCGTAGAAGCGGAACAGCAGCCTGGAGATGGTCGACTTGCCGGCGCCCGACGGCCCGACGATGGCGACCGTCTTGCCGGCCGGCACCGCGAAGCTGATGCCCTTCAGGATCTTGCGGTTCGGATCATAGGAGAAATGCACGTCGCGAAACTCGACCTTCCCTGCGCTGACGGCGAGTGGCCTGGCATCCGGCTTGTCGACGATCTCCTGCGGAACATCCAGAAGGTCGAACATCTGCTCGATATCGGTCAGCCCCTGTCGGATTTCGCGATAGATGAAGCCGATGAAATTGAGCGGCACCGACAGCTGCATCAGCATCGCGTTAATGAAGACGAAGTCGCCGACCGTCTGCGTGCCCGCCTGCACTTCGAGTGCCGACATGCACATGACGATGACGGTGCCGAGGCCGAAGATGATGCCCTGGCCAAAGTTCAGCCAGCCGAGCGAAGTCCAGATGCGGGTCGCCGCGATCTCGTAGCGCGCCATCGAGCGGTCGAAGCGCTCGGCCTCCATGCCTTCATTGTTGAAATATTTGACCGTCTCGTAGTTGAGCAGCGAGTCGATCGCCTTGGTGTTGGCGTCGGTGTCGCTGTCGTTCATGTCGCGGCGGATGCCGATGCGCCAGTCGCTCGCCCGCACCGTGAACCAGACATAGACCCAGACGGTGACCGCGACGACGACGACGTATTTCCAGCCATAGGTGTAGGCGAAGATGCCGGTGGTCAGCGCGAATTCGAGGATGGTCGGCGCGGTGTTGAGCATGATGAATCGGACAATCGTCTCGATGCCCTTGGTGCCGCGCTCGATGATGCGCGACAGGCCGCCGGTGCGCCGCTCGAGATGAAAGCGCAGCGACAGTTCATGCATATGGACGAAGGTGCGGAAGGCGAGCTGGCGCACCGCGTACTGGCCGACGCGGGCAAACAGTGCGTCGCGCAGTTGGTTGAAACCAAGCTGCACCAGTCGCACGACGTTGTAGGCGACGACCAGCATGACGGGCGCCAGCAGGAAGGTTGGCAGCGGCGGCACAGACCTGGCGTCGCCGGCCAGCGCGTCGGTCGCCCATTTGAAAAAATAAGGACCAGCGACCAGCGTCAGTTTGGCGACAACCAAGAGAAGCGTCGCCCAGGTGACCCGTGCCCGGAGATCGGCGCGATCCGCCGGCCACATGTAAGGCCACAGATTGAGCAGCGTCTTGAAGGTCGAGGAGTCGGAGACGGTTTTTTCGGCCATTTCTGGTGCCTTCTTCTTATTTTCAGCGGCCGGAGCAGCAGGAATTGACGAGCGCGGCGACCGATGCGGAAACATCGGCAAGCGCGGCGTGGTCGACCGCATAGCGCGAGCGCTGGCGATCGGGCTCGAAGCGGACCAGCCCGGCCTCGACCAGTATCTTCAGGTGTTGTGACACGGTAGACTGCGCCAGATCGAAACGATCGACGACTTCACGGCAGCAACAGGAGTTGCTGGCTGACAGGTGCTTTATGATTTCGATGCGTGCCGGGTGGGATAACGCGGCAAGCCGCGCGGCAACGGTGCGGCTGTCCGGGGCGCAGTTGGCCGGCGCGGAGCGGCATCCGTCTGTTTCGGAGGGGGATTCGGTCATCGTCCATCGGCGATAAACGATGACCATCTGTGAGGCAAGCTAACCCGATGGGTAGAACTGCCAATCTCCCCCACGTGGGGGAGATTGCGCGCTCAGCCGCTGGCTGACTACTTGGTCTTGGGCGGAGCCGTCGTCGCCTGCTCGCCCATCGCCTTGAGGTCGGCGGCTTCGCCTTCCTTCGACTTTTCGGGGACCTTGAACACCTGCCCCGGCCAGATGCGGTCGGGATCGCTGATCTGATCCTGGTTGGCGAGGTAGATGGTCGAGTAGCGCATGCCACGGCCGTAGACGCGCCGCGAAATCCGCCACAGCGTATCGTTGCGGCGGATGATGACGGCGCTGCCGGCATGTTCGAGCTTGGGCGCCACCGTCTCGGGCACATCGCCTGGCGGCGTTGCCGCAGCCACAACTCCCGGAGCATCGGTGGCGGGAGCGGGCGTCATGGCCGGAGCCTCGGTGGCTGGTGCAGCAGGAGCCGATGCGGATTCCGCCGGAGCGGCGCCTGCGACGGCAGGCGCCGCCGGCTTTGCTTCGGCGGGCGCCACGGCGGCGACAGAATCGCCCGGCTCGCGCTCGAACGGTACGGCGGCGCGAGCCACAACTGTCACCCCGTCGGCATCGAGGCCATCGACATGGATGGTGTAGCTGCCGACCGGAATGTCACGCGTCGCCTCGACCAGGAAATGGCCGTCTGGCGACGTCTTCGCGTCGCCGAGCAGGATGTCATTGGCATAGGCGCGCACCTTGCGGCCGGCATCGGCGAGACCGGCGACAAAGATCTTGTTGCCGTCGATCTCGACCGCTTCGACGACGATCTTGGGTTCGGCCACTGATCCGGCGGGCGGCGTAGCTGGTGCCGCCGGAGCGGGTGCTGCTGCAACCGCGGCTGGCGCAGGAGCCGCCGGGGCGGCAGCCTGGTCGCCGGCAGCCGGTGCGGCCGGCTTTGTCTCGGGCGCCGGAACGGTGAGCAGTTCGGCCGGCTTGCCTGGCTCTTCGACCATGGCCAGCACCTGGCCCGCCGCATCCTTGGGAACCGAGACGACTGCGGTTTGCGCCGAGGCGGTCACGACATCGCCGGTGGTGGCGCGCAATGCGATTGTGTAGTCGCCGGGTTTCAGCGGATCGTCGAGCACGATGACAAAGGCGCCATCGGGGCCAGCGACCGTCGAGCCGAGCACGGTGGTGCCGTTGAGGATCTCTACCTTCGAATTGGGCGCCGCATTGCCGGCAATGACGATCGAGCCATTGCTCTCGACGCGCACCACATCGAAGGACGGCACGATCGGACCGGCCGCAGCGGGCGCCGCCGCATCCGTTGAGGGCACGGCTGGAGCCGTTGCCTGAGGCGCAGCGGCGGGAGCGGCCGGCACCGCCGCTGGCGGCAGCCGCGCTTCCGTGCCGGGATCGGCTGGTTTCGGCGCCGCGGGTGGGGTCAGTGCTGCCACTTCCGCCGGTGGCGTGCGAATGAGATATGGGTCGAGTGCGCCCGATACATAGGCGGTTCCTGCGGCCGCAACGGTCCCACCCGCTGCGAACAAGAACGCCTTCAGTGGATTAATTGCCATATTTCCCTACCCCTTAGCCACCTAATGCCGGTCTAGCCTGTTTTGCCAAAGCCGACAAGAAAAAGCCCGCCCGGGCTTGACCCCGCTTTCAGACCCAATCACCAATCATCGGTATGAACACGATTCGATCCGTCTGCGTCTATTGCGGCTCGTCTCCGGGCCGCGATGAAACCTATGCCAAGGCCGGTCACCTGCTTGGGCGCTCGATTGCGCGCTCCGGCCTCAGGCTGATATACGGCGGCGGCACCAAAGGCATCATGGGCGCCGTAGCCGAGGGCGCCTTGCGTGCCGGCGGCAAGGTGACGGGCATCATTCCACGCTTCCTGATCAACAAGGAGGCGACCGAAACCGCGCTTGACCGGCTCGACGAACTCGTAATCACCGACAATATGCACGAGCGCAAACACAGGATGTTCGAAAAATCCGACGCCTTTGTGGCGCTGCCGGGCGGCATCGGCACGGTCGAGGAGATCGTCGAGGTCATGACCTGGGGGCAGCTCGGCCATCACCGCAAGCCGATCGTCTTCGCCAACGTCGGCGGATTCTGGGATCCGATGCTGGCGTTACTCGACCACATGGCCGCCGAGGGCTTCATCCACACCGCGCAGCGGGTCAAGCCGCTGGTCGTCAACGACCCCGAGGCAATCGTCGCCGCCATCATGGTGGCAGGCTCCTCCGTCGACGCCCCGACCGAGGGCATGCAGTCGGTGATCGACAAGATGTAGGGGAATAAGGGAGTAGGGCAGTAAGGCAGTATGTAGATCGCCTGAGGTGAAGCCCTACTGCCCTACTGCCCTACTGCCCTACTGCCCTACCCTCTTCTTCCGCTGCCTCCCGCAAGCCGGTGATCACGGCGCGGCGGTCGTGACGCCGCCAGGCAAGATGGATGGAAACCGTTCGCTCGAACCATGGCAGGTCGCGAAACACGATCCGTGACGGCGCGGCGGCACGCAGGCTGGCCTGCACCGTGGCCAGGCCAAGGCCGGCGCTGACCAGACCAAGCGAGGTCAACGGATCGGCCGTCTCATAAGCGATGTCGGGCAGAAAGCCGGCCTTGGCGCAAGCGGCCAGGAACTGGCCACGGTTGGTGTCGTCAGGCTGGCGCACGACGGTGATCCAGGTGCGGCCGTCGAGGTGATGCGGCCTGATGTCCGACAACCCGACAAGCGGATCATCTTCGGGAATCGCCAGCACCAGCGGTTCATGGCGCAGCGCGATCGTGGCGATGTCCGGGTCATCGTCAGCCGGCGGCGAATAGACGAAACCCAGATCGAGCGAGCGCTGCCGCAGCCCCTCCAGTTGCGCCGCCGACCGCAGGCTTCGCAACTGAAGATAAAAATCCGGCCGTTCGCGGCGAAACTGACGCAGCATCCCGGCGACAAGTCCGGCATGAACGGCGCCTTCGACATAGCCGATGGCGAGACGGCCGACGGCGCCGCTGGCCAGATTGCGGCCAAACTCCTCCAATCGCCGCGCGTTGGACAACAGCGAGCGGGCCTCGGTGAGGAAGGCGCGGCCCTCGGCGTTGAGATGGACCCGTTGCTTGGCTCTTTCAAACAGGGGAACGCCAAGCTGCTCCTCAAGCTGCATGATCTGCCGGCTGAGCGGCGATTGCGAAATATGCAGCATCTCGGCGGCGCGGCCGACATTGCCGGTTTCGGCGACCGTGACGAAATAGCGGAGTTGGCGCAGGTCGAACATTTTCTCTCCGAAGCTTTTAAGTCCTTCGCGGTCTCAACTTTATCCTATTCAGTCTTGGACAGTCTGGCTAGGCGCGGCGATAGTTGGGTCATCCCAACCAAAGGAGACCGCCATGCAGTTCTTTGCCCTTCTCAGCCGCAACACCGAAAAGTTCAGCGACGCCGATTTCGCGCCGCTGCTGCCCGGCGAGGCCGAGCAACGGCGCACGCTCTATGCCGAAGGCGCGGTGCGCCAGGTGTGGAACCGTGGCGACATCCCGGGCAGCGGCATGATGTTCGAGGCCGGCAGCGACGCCGATGTGCACCACCATCTCGCCACCTTGCCGCTGGTCAAGGCTGGCATGATGGACATCGCCGCCATTGTCCCGCTCATCCCCTATCCAGGCTTCGGCCCTAAGCGCTGACGGGCGCAATAGGGTGGCGGTCGGCAAGGCTTGCCGCCTCCTCTCCCTCCAAGACTTTCGCCGGTTACGGTGAGCAAACTCGTCCCGTAGCGATTTCCGTTTGCGGCTCGCGAGCGAGTTGGCTATCGGGGAACATCTGCAGGGGGACAAACTTTGGAGAACAGACCCGAGACGGAGACAGATCTCGCTCCCCGCGCCTCCGTCGTCATGACCGTCTACACCGACCAGCGCTTCCTCGACGCGGCGGTCGACAGCATCCTAACCCAGGAGTTCCGCGATCTTGAGCTTGTGATCGTCGATGACGCGACCGGCGAAGCCGCGGTCTTCGAGGCACTGGCACGCCGTGATCCGCGCATACGGATCGTGACCAATCCGACCAATCTTGGCCCAGCCGCCGCCGCCAACCGCGGCATCGAGGCGGCTCGCGCCGACATCATCCTGCGTCTGGATTGCGATGACATCGCCGAGCCGACGCATGTCGGGCGGCTGGTCGCGGCGCTGGACGAGGACTCCGAGCTTGGCCTCGTCGGAAACGCGGTAACGCTGATCGACGAAGCCGACCGCGTCGTCGGCGGGCAGCTAATGCCCGAAACGGATATTGCGATCCGGTGGACCATCCTGTTCCACAATCCGTTCTATCATTCATCCATGGCCTATCGCCGTAGCGGCTTCGAGGCCGTCGGGGGTTACAAGGCCGATCAGTGGATATCGCATGATCACTATCTGTGTTTTGCCCTGCTGCCCTTGTGCCGGGCGCGAAACCTTGCCGAGCCGCTGACGCGCTACCGGCTGAACACGCAAGGGCTGAGCACGAAGCACTCGAAGAACGCGCGCAACCGGACGCATCCGATCCGCGAGGCGCTCTGGGCCAAACTCGGGCTGACCTACGATCTTTATGACGACGCCTTCGCGCGCGATATGACCGAATTCATCCGTGGGCATGAGATCGCCGTCAAGCGGCGCGCCGCCGCCTACTGCAAGCTTCTTGCCGTGCTTCGCGTCTTCCTCGCCGCCGCCCGACCGTTCGAGCGAGCCGAGGATGCGGATGCCGCCAGGCAGCTGGCGCATGGCCTCGTTGCCCGCATGCTGGCCAGTCCGCCGTTGCGGATACACGAGATGCTGAGGGTCTGTTCCCTGTGTTGGCCGCTCGACCGGCGTGCCGCGACCAGAGCGGCAATGCAGCGGCTGGCGGCTGGCCTGAAGGCCCGGTTGCGCGCGACCGGGAAATGGCTCGGCGAAGCCGCGAAAATAGAGCCTTCACCGGCGCCCTCGCCGAGTGTGCCGGCCCTGCCGCGGGAGACTGGCCAGGCGCGCGACATTGCCGAAAAGAGTGTCGAATTTGTCCTGATTGCCGAGGCGGGCATTCTCGAAGCGCAAGCCCTGTTGCTGTGCGAGAGCATACGATGTTTCGCCGGTGCCTATTCGCGGTGCCCGATAACGGTCGTGTCGCCCAGGAGTAGCCGTCGCCCATCCGTGTCGACGCTGCGCAAACTTGAGCAGATGGATGTCGAATATCTGCCGATCGAGATCGAGAGTTACTACCCGCAATATGGCACGTCGTATCGCATTCACGCGCTTGCTCACGTCGAACGTCGGTCGGGGCCGCCAATCATTGTGCAGCTCGACAGCGATACGATCTTTGTCGCCGAGCCCGATTTATCGTTGGGCGCCAGTTCGGCCGCCGCGCGCCCTGTAGACGTCAAGGGAATGTGCACGACGGGTCCTGGCGACCCCTTCGACAGCTACTGGAGAAAGTTGTGCGCCCTTGTCGGCGTCGACTATGAACGTCTGCCCATCGTGCACACAACGGTCGGTGGCCAAGCGGTGCGGGCGAGCTACAATGGCGGGCTTCTCTTTTGGGGCTGGGTTTGTCAAGCAAAGGGATCCTCACCGTGGCATACCATGCGCGGCGTTGGTCGTGGTGTTGACGGCTGATGCGTAAACGGCTTCGATGCGCCGGAGATGATGAGTGCCCGCCAGGGGTCTGGCTTCTCTTCGAAGTCGGCGCGCGACCGCTCCATGATCGGGTCGGATGGAGAGGCATCTCAATCTTTTTACCGAAACTGTCAGTCTGACCTGACGTCCAAGCC
>NZ_JBFUEQ010000011.1:0-224257 GCF_056403835.1 Mesorhizobium sp. P2_E6 | reverse complement strand
CCCGTATCGCCAGTTGCGCCTGTCGAACCCGTGGCACCGGTATCGCCGGTCGCGCCTGTGGCTCCGGTCGAACCTGTGGCTCCCGTGTCGCCGGTCGCGCCGGTCGACCCCGTGGCGCCAGTATCGCCGGTCGCACCTGTGGCTCCGGTTGCTCCAGTCGAACCCGTGGCTCCCGTATCGCCAGTGGCGCCGGTTGAACCCGTGGCGCCGGTATCGCCGGTCGCACCTGTGGCTCCGGTTGCTCCAGTCGAACCTGTGGCTCCCGTATCGCCAGTGGCGCCTGTCGAACCCGTGGCGCCGGTATCACCAGTCGCGCCCGTTGCTCCGGTGGCCCCCGTATCGCCGGTCGCACCTGTGGCTCCGGTTGCTCCGGTCGAGCCAGTAGCTCCGGTATCGCCGGTTGCACCAGTCGAGCCAGTTGCGCCCGTATCGCCTGTGGCGCCGGTTGAACCCGTGGCGCCGGTATCGCCGGTCGAGCCCGTGGCTCCGGTATCGCCAGTCGAGCCAGTTGCGCCGGTATCGCCAGTAGAGCCTGTCGCGCCCGTGGCTCCGGTTGAACCTGTGGCGCCGGTATCACCGGTCGAGCCAGTTGCGCCGGTATCGCCCGTGGCGCCGGTCGCACCTGTGGCTCCGGTTGCGCCGGTCGCACCCGTGGCGCCAGTATCGCCAGTATTGCCAGCGGCGCCTGTCGAACCCGTTGCGCCCGTATCGCCAGTCGCACCTGTGGGTCCGGTTGCGCCGGTCGCACCCGTGGCGCCAGAATCGCCCGTGGCGCCAGTAGCTCCAGTCGAACCTGTGGCGCCCGTATCGCCGGTCGCGCCGGTGGCTCCGGTTGCTCCGGTCGAACCTGTGGCGCCCGTATCACCAGTCGCGCCTGTAGAACCAGTGGCGCCCGTATTGCCGGTCGCACCTGTGGCTCCGGTGGCGCCAGTCGAACCTGTGGCGCCAGTCGCACCGGTCGAGCCAGTCGCACCAGTGCCGCCGGTCGCACCAGTTGAACCTGTGGCGCCAGTCGATCCCGTAGCGCCGGTCGTACCAGTCGCGCCGGTCGCACCTGTCGAGCCAGTCGCACCAGTGGCGCCGCTCGCGCCGGTCGAACCCGTGGCGCCGGTTGCACCCGTAGCGCCAGTTGAACCTGTAGCGCCAGTCGCACCCGCGCCGGTAGGGCCGGTGGGGCCGGTAGGACCGGTGTTACTGGCGAAGGAGAAGGAGCTGAAAGTGTCACCGTTGCTTGTGGCGCTAATCGCTCCAGTCAACGTTACAACAAAAGTAAACGAGCTGCCGGAAGTTGTCGTTCCAGACGTGTAAATCGCATACGTGTCGGTGGCGTTTGGAACGGTAAAAGTGACAGAAAAACCATTGAATCCTGAATTAGTCCTATTTGGCAACGTAAAGCTGCCAACTATTAAATTGCTTGTCGTATCTACTACATAAAAAATATTAGTACTCTGTGTAGAACCATTGGAGATTGTCCCCCCGATGGTGAGTTCTGATGACAACACCCCCGTGTATGCGGCAATAGCCGCACTCGAAATCGGGGGGAGCAGTACAAGCTCATTCTTGCTCCGCACGATCTCCCAGGCGCCGCCCAGCGCCGACGCGCCGACGCGCCCGGCCGCCGCCGCTACAAAAGCGCCAGCTGCCTCTTCCAACTGTTCGACGAACGCCTCGCCGGCGTTACCCTTGCCCGTCTCGCAGCTCCACAGCTGCAGGTCGCCGTCTTCGGCCAGGGCCCGGCCGATCGCGGCCAGGTCGCCGGCGTCGCGCGCCAGCGTTTCGCGCGACCATTCGCCGGCCGCGAAGGCGACGCGCCCAGGCGCGCCGTGGGCGATGATGTGCACGGCCGCAAGGCCTTGGCGGCCGGCCAGCGCCGCCGCCATCTGTGCGGCCGCCGGCCGCGCCGCGTCGAGGAGCACCGGCTGCACGCCGGCCCGCAGCCCGGCAAGGATGGCGGGTATGTCGGCGACGGCGGGATCGATGAACAGGACTTCGGGCTCGAACGTCATGGCTCGCCCGCTCTGAGGGTATGCGGGCGAAACCTTGTGTGTCGATGCGTGAAGGCCCAGCGCGGCGGCCGGGCTATGGAAGGGATCCGAGGTGAGGTCCTTCAGCATGGCTCACCCCTTCGGCCCGACGGCGCCGGATGGACGCGCGGGCACATCCACAGTGAAGCCAGCCGAGGTGAACTTGCCGCTTTCGTCGAAGACGCCGACGTCGAGGCTCGTCGCTCCGCCCGGCACCCTGACGGCGATCCGGAAGGCGTTGTTGGCCATGTTCGGCAGATTGAGGTTGCCAACAATCGTGCCGTGGTCCCTGTCGACCACGAAGTAGGTCGTCGAGCCGCCGGTCATGCCGGTTGGGATCAAGCCGGAGATCGTGATCTCGATCGCGGCAAGCACTGCTGCGTAGCCCATGATACCCTCCTCCGTCAGCGGCGCCCGCGCCGCGGTGTTCCTTGTCAGTTTCCATCGTCCGCCGAGCGTCGGCGACCCAACCAGGTCGGTGGCGGCCGCAACCGGCGCCCCCGCAGCGCGCGCCAGCGCATCGACAAAATCGGTTCCGGCAGCGCCGGCGCCCGCGTCACAGCTCCACAGAAGCAGCTCGCCGGAGCCTCCCAATGCCTGGCCGATCGTGGCGAGATCGGCCTCATCGTGCCGCAGCGTGCGCGCCGACCAATCGCCGGCCGCGAAGCACACCCGCCCGGGCGCGCCGTGCGCGATCACGTGCACGGCGTCGAGGCGGTCACGAGCTTCGAGCGCCCGTGCCATCTGGCGCGCGGCCGGGGATTTGGCATCAAGCACGATCGCCTCGACCCGTGGCCTCAAATTGCCGAGGATCGTGCCTGGATCGGATACCGATGGATCGACGAAAACGAGTTCGGTGGCGCTGGCCGTGGCGAGATCCCGCTGGTTCCAATTGGGTTCAAGCTGAGAGCATCCGCCGGCGACGCCCGGCGCGGCGGGGTCGGGCCCGCGGGCAGGCCGCGCAGTGCTGAGGCTTTCATGGAGGGCGGAACAGCGGCGGCCAATCTGCCAGCCGCCGGCTGCGGCGGTCCGTCGCCGCTGTCGGATTGCGGGCCTATCGACGCCGGAAATCGCTCCGCGCCGGGCCCAACTCGCACGCAATCTCACCCCACCCACGACACACTCCCGCCACTGGTCACGCCGACGGATCGGCGTCCAAACGCGAGGGAACTCTGGAACGGGAAACCTGTCCGCCTCCGTGGGCGGGCAACGTTGACGCGGCTTTCAAGGCGCGCTCAAAGAACGCGCCTCCATCATCGCCCGCGATGTGGCTTAACGACCCCCAGATCCTTCCCCAAAACTTCGCAGGACGTCGGCAACCCTACCGCGCGACCTGCGGACACACCCCGTGTCACACATTAGTAAAATCGAAAATTAGGGATTTGTAAACTATAAAGTGGAGATTTGGTGAATGGCCAGGAACAAGATGGCCGAACTTGGCCAGTATCGAAGAGCCGAAGCCGCGCAGATTCTTTTTGAAAATCGCAGGCTTGGCGGCTTCATTTCCGTTTGCGCCGACTTACTAAAAATAATCGCCTCGCCAGGCCGATCCGCTGCCCTCGCTGGAAGCCAGAGATGGCCAGCGGAGGGTTTTCCGCAAGACGATGCCGCACCGACAAGAAGTGGAAACGCGCGAACTTCCAGCGAAGTCCGCGCGCCCCTTTTTCAAACCTGGACCAGTCTCCGGACGTGGTCCATTTAACATTCCTTATTCATGCGGCTTCAAGAGATCCTTCAGGGTCGTCTTGATGGAATGATCGTCGCTGGCGTAGCCGGCGCCATGCTTGGTCTGGTCCGAGGTGAGATCCGAGCTCGCCCCCGACGGCTTGTTGTGGTTCTGGCCAAATCCGCTCATCGTCTTGAGGACATTGAGCAGGTCTGTCGACACCGATGTAGACGCCAGGCCGATCAGGTTGCGGAACGACGCATGGCTGTCGTGATCACTGTTGCCATGTGTCGAGCCCGACTGCAGGAATTTTGCAGTGTCCTTGAGGCCGAGCGAGGTGGAGGTGACGCTGGCTTTGTGACCAGGGCCGTTTTCGCCATTGTTATGGTTCCCGGAACCACCAGGTGCATCCTGATCTCCATTGCCAAAGCCGTTATTGCCATGGTTGTGGTCATGATCACCTGTTCCACCGCCCGAGCCCGTGGCTCCGGTCGCACCTGTCGCACCAGCCGTACCTGTTGCTCCGGTCGAGCCAGTAGCACCGGTCGAACCGGTGGCTCCTGTCGAGCCGGTGGCTCCGGTAGAGCCCGTTGCACCAGTGTCGCCAGTCGCTCCGGTCGAACCGGTCGCTCCGGTATCGCCGGTCGCACCCGTGGCTCCAGTTGCTCCGGTCGCTCCGGTGTCGCCAGTCGAGCCCGTCGCTCCGGTATCGCCGGTCGCACCCGTGGCTCCAGTCGAGCCAGTCGCTCCGGTATCACCCGTTGCACCCGTGGCTCCAGTTGCTCCGGTATCACCGGTGGCGCCAGTCGAGCCCGTCGCTCCGGTATCACCGGTGGCGCCAGTCGAGCCCGTCGCTCCGGTATCGCCCGTTGCACCCGTGGCTCCAGTCGAGCCAGTCGCTCCGGTATCGCCGGTCGCACCCGTGGCTCCAGTGGCTCCAGTCGCTCCGGTGTCGCCGGTGGCGCCGGTCGAACCCGTCGCTCCAGTATCGCCGGTCGCACCCGTGGCTCCAGTCGAGCCAGTCGCTCCGGTATCGCCAGTCGCACCCGTGGCTCCGGTTGCTCCAGTCGCTCCGGTGTCGCCAGTGGCGCCGGTTGCACCGGTCGAGCCCGTTGCACCTGTGGCTCCAGTGTCGCCAGTCGCTCCGGTCGCTCCAGTCGCTCCGGTATCGCCCGTCGCACCCGTCGAGCCGGTGGCTCCGGTCGAGCCGGTATCACCAGTTGCACCTGTCGAGCCCGTCGCACCAGTCGAGCCGGTGGCTCCGGTCGAGCCGGTATCGCCAGTCGAGCCGGTCGAACCCGTYGCACCAGTCGAGCCGGTGGCWCCAGTCGAGCCAGTTGCTCCAGTCGAGCCGGTCGAACCGGTTGCACCAGTGTCGCCAGTGGCACCCGTCGAGCCAGTTGCGCCGGTCGAACCAGTCGAACCCGTCGCACCAGTCGAGCCGGTGGCTCCAGTCGAGCCGGTATCGCCAGTTGCACCTGTCGAGCCCGTCGCACCAGTCGAGCCGGTGGCTCCGGTCGAGCCGGTATCGCCAGTCGCACCTGTCGATCCAGTCGCACCCGTCGAGCCAGTTGCCCCGGTCGAGCCGGTTGCTCCAGTCGAGCCGGTCGAACCAGTCGCACCMGTCGAGCCGGTGGCTCCGGTCGAGCCGGTATCGCCAGTTGCACCTGTCGAGCCAGTCGCACCCGTCGAGCCAGTTGCCCCGGTCGAGCCGGTTGCGCCGGTCGAACCAGTGGCACCCGTCGAGCCTGTCGCTCCGGTCGAGCCGGTTGAGCCTGTCGCTCCGGTCGAACCGGTGTCGCCAGTCGAGCCAGTCGAACCCGTTGCACCAGTCGAGCCAGTGGCACCCGTCGAGCCGGTTGCTCCAGTCGAGCCGGTCGAGCCCGTCGCACCAGTCGAGCCGGTGGCTCCGGTCGAGCCGGTCGCACCCGTCGAGCCAGTTGCGCCGGTCGAACCCGTCGAACCCGTCGCACCAGTCGAGCCGGTGGCTCCGGTCGAGCCGGTTGCTCCAGTCGAGCCGGTCGAACCCGTTGCACCAGTCGAGCCGGTGGCTCCGGTCGAGCCGGTTGCTCCAGTCGAGCCGGTCGAGCCCGTCGCACCAGTCGAGCCGGTGGCCCCGGTCGAGCCGGTATCACCAGTTGCACCTGTCGAGCCAGTTGCGCCGGTCGAACCAGTGGCACCCGTCGAGCCAGTTGCGCCGGTCGAACCAGTCGAGCCAGTCGCACCCGTCGAGCCCGTGGCTCCGGTCGAGCCGGTTGCTCCAGTCGAGCCGGTCGAGCCAGTCGCACCAGTCGAGCCTGTCGCTCCGGTCGAACCGGTATCACCAGTTGCACCTGTCGAGCCAGTTGCGCCGGTCGAGCCAGTGGCACCCGTCGAGCCTGTCGCTCCGGTCGAGCCGGTTGAGCCTGTCGCTCCGGTCGAACCAGTGTCGCCAGTCGAGCCAGTCGAACCCGTTGCACCAGTCGAGCCGGTGGCACCAGTCGAGCCAGTTGCTCCAGTCGAGCCGGTCGAACCCGTTGCACCAGTGTCGCCAGTGGCACCTGTCGAGCCAGTTGCGCCGGTCGAACCAGTCGAGCCAGTCGCACCCGTCGAGCCGGTGGCCCCAGTCGAGCCGGTTGCTCCAGTCGAGCCGGTCGAGCCCGTCGCACCTGTCGAGCCGGTGGCCCCGGTCGAGCCGGTATCACCAGTTGCACCTGTCGAGCCAGTTGCGCCGGTCGAGCCAGTGGCACCCGTCGAGCCTGTCGCTCCGGTCGAACCAGTCGAGCCAGTTGCACCAGTCGAGCCGGTGGCCCCGGTCGAGCCGGTTGCTCCAGTCGAACCAGTCGAGCCAGTCGCACCAGTCGAGCCGGTGGCCCCGGTCGAGCCGGTTGCTCCAGTCGAACCAGTCGAGCCAGTCGCACCAGTCGAGCCGGTGGCTCCGGTCGAGCCGGTATCGCCAGTTGCACCTGTCGAGCCAGTCGCACCCGTCGAGCCAGTTGCGCCGGTCGAGCCAGTTGCGCCGGTCGAACCAGTCGAGCCAGTCGCTCCGGTCGAGCCGGTATCACCAGTTGCACCTGTCGAGCCGGTCGCACCCGTCGAGCCAGTGGCACCAGTCGAGCCGGTGGCTCCGGTCGAGCCGGTATCACCAGTTGCACCTGTCGAGCCGGTAGCACCTGTCGAACCGGTGGCGCCGGTCGAGCCAGTCGCTCCGGTATCACCCGTGGCGCCGGTCGCACCTGTGGCTCCGGTTGCACCAGTCGAGCCAGTTGCCCCGGTATCACCCGTGGCGCCGGTCGAGCCAGTCGCTCCGGTGTCGCCGGTTGCGCCGGTCGAGCCAGTCGCTCCGGTCGAGCCCGTTGCACCCGTGGTTCCTGTTGCACCGGTGTCGCCAGTCGCACCTGTCGAACCAGTCGCTCCGGTCGAACCGGAGGCGCCGGTCGAGCCAGTCGCTCCGGTATCACCCGTGGCACCAGTTGAGCCAGTCGCTCCGGTAGAGCCCGTTGCACCCGTGGTTCCTGTTGCACCAGTGTCGCCAGTGGCACCTGTCGAACCAGTTGCTCCGGTCGAACCGGAGGCACCAGTTGAGCCGGTCGCTCCGGTAGAGCCCGTTGCACCCGTGGTTCCAGTTGCACCAGTGCCGCCAGTCGCACCTGTCGAACCGGAGGCGCCGGTCGAGCCAGTCGTTCCGGTATCACCCGTGGCGCCGGTCGCACCTGTTGCTCCGGTTGCGCCGGTGGAGCCCGCGGCTCCGGTATCACCGGTGGCACCAGTCGAGCCGGTCGCTCCGGTAGAGCCCGTAGCACCCGTGGTTCCTGTTGCACCAGTGTCGCCAGTTGCACCTGTTGAACCCGTCGCTCCGGTCGAACCGGACGCGCCGGTCGAGCCAGTCGCTCCGGTATCACCCGTGGCGCCGGTCGCACCTGTGGCTCCGGTTGCGCCAGTGGAGCCCGCGGCTCCGGTGTCGCCCGTCGCGCCAGTCGAGCCGGTCGCACCTGTCGAACCAGTCGCTCCGGTCGAACCGGCGGCGCCGGTCGAGCCAGTCGCTCCGGTGTCGCCCGTCGCGCCTGTAGAACCCGTGGCGCCAGTGGAACCTGCGGCGCCGGTATCACCTGTGGCTCCGCCTGCGCCAGTCGCTCCCGTGGAGCCGCTCGCGCCCGTGGCTCCGGTCGAGCCGCCTGCGCCAGTCGAACCTGTTGCACCCGTGGCGCCGGTATCACCTGTGGGTCCGCCTGCGCCAGTCGCACCCGTCGGGCCGCTCGCGCCAGTCGCACCCGTCGGGCCGCTCGCGCCAGTGGCACCGGTCGGGCCGCTCGCGCCAGTGGCACCGGTCGGGCCGCTCGCGCCAGTCGCACCGGTCGGGCCGCTCGCGCCAGTCGCACCCGTCGGGCCGCTCGCGCCAGTCGCACCCGTCGGGCCGCTCGCGCCAGTCGCACCGGTCGGGCCGCTTGCGCCAGTCGCACCTGTGGCTCCGGTCACACCTGTGCCGGTAGCACCCGTGGCGCCTGTCGCTCCGGTTGCACCCGTGGCTCCGGTCGCACCCGCGCCGGTCGCTCCCGTAGCGCCGGTCGGGCCCGCCGGGCCCGTCGCGCCAACTGTACTGGTGCTGAAGCTCCCAACATCAAATAGATTGCCCCCGGATCCATTGGAGGGACCCGCTGCGAAATTGTAAGTATTACCGGCGCCTGGAGTAAGTGTGCCGTATAAATTGAAGCCGGCGTCGTAAATCACATAAGTATGAGTTTCATTTGGTATTGAAATAGTTACCGCAAATTCGCTGACAACGCCATTACCCGATTGAGGCAGTGGAAAGCTGCCAACCAACACATCAGGATTTGCTGTTGTATCTATTAAATAGTAGGTGTTAATGGTTGCGGAGCCATTCTGAACAGTCAAGTTGCCAGTGAGTGTCAGATCAACCGCCAGCACCCCGGCGTAACTTGCCATTCCATCCGGGGTCAGCGGCGGCGGCGTGGGCGCGCTTGCACGTGCGGACAGTTCCCAGGAGCCGCCCAGGGCGGCTGCACCAACCAGCGATCTTGATGCACGGACATCCGCGCCGACGGCCTCTTCCAGCGCCGCCACGAAGGTCTCGCCCGCATCCCCCGACGCCGTCTCGCAGCTCCACAGCCGCAGCTCGCCGTCCGCGGCAAGCGCCCTGCCGATCGCGGCAAAATCGTCAGCCGCTTCCTTCAACGTCCCGGCCGACCACTCTCCTGAAGTGAAGCCAACCCGGCCAGGTGCGCCATGTGCCATGATATGGATCGCATCGAGGCTTTCGTGCCCTGCGAGCGCGGCAGCGATCTGTTGTGCGGCCGGCCGGCGGCCATCGAGCACGACAGCCTGGACTTGCGGTCGCACGTTGCCGAGAACCGTCTCGAGGTCGGAGACTGAAGGATCCACGAAGAGAATTTCAGAGGCACGGGCCATGACTGGCTCCTGTTGGCTTCGAATTCGATTCAAGGGGAAACCGCCCACCGGCTTGGCCGGCGAGCGGTCGTAGGGAGAAGGAGCACGGGCGCCGTCATCTTCCGGACGGGCCGACGGCGCCGTCGGGATGTTTGACAGCGGGGCTCTCTACGCGGAGGAAGCTGCAGGCCTGGAAGTTTCCGCCATCTTCAAACGTGCCAATCGCAAATGCGCCGGCTGCGGCCGGAACCTTGACAGTGAGAGCGACGGCGAGGCTTCGCTTGACGGCTTTGGGAAGAACGACCTGACCGACGATGGCGTTCTTGGCCGTGTCCAGAATAAAATAAGGCACGTTTTCGGTCGTATCGCCGATAGGCAAGACGCCTCTAACGGCGACTTCCATGACCGCAAACCCTGCTATGTAGCTCATCGTTGTTCTCCTCGGTCGGCGGCGGCTGGGCCACCTGCTTCTCTTGTTCGTACCCTTAGGTTCAATCGCTGGTTTCAATTGCCTCCGAGCGCACGCGCTCGCCGAAGCCGTTCGCGGCTGCTATCGGCCCCGCGCGCATCCGCGTATGACGGGCAGGTCTACGAGGCGGGCGGGCAAGGCTTGACGGCCTCTTCGTCACGCTCGATCGAACGGCGCGCCACTTGTCTTCGCTGAGGTGATTGAGAGGCCCGCGGGCACGTGGGCGTTCCCTGCCGGCGGCCGGCTGCGGATGATTGAGGGGGTGATCGAAGCGGGCGCCCGCGTCGCGGCCGCATCGTTTCATACGCGGTATCACACCTACCACAGCCAACTCCCGTTACGCGTGTCTCGATTTCTCGACGACGACTTGCGAGGGAACCGACTGCTAGCGAGGGAACATCGGGTTGGGAAAACGCTGGCCTTGAGTTCAAGGCGTCACGACGTCTTCACTTGCACGCCACCGCACACTCTATGCGCCCTCACGCACGAAGTGACTTGCTCCAGACACTCTCCAGGCTGACAGACTGCGCAGACCGACAGGCCTCCTGCCCGGTCCACGGCTACCCTCCCATGCACAAGACATTAGTAAAATCTAAAATTAGCAAGTTGTAAATAACCCTGTTATCAATTTGTTAATTGTTGACCACGGGTAACTACTTTTCGGTCGACATCTACATGGCGCTCGTGGGCCAAACCCTTCGAAAAATCCGAGGCTTAAAGGTGCCCCCTGGTTCGCGTCGTGCCCTCGAAATCACGGCGAAGTGAGCGATCGACCCGAACGGAGCGTTTGCTCGCCAACGGCTGGTTCAGCGGGACGGCGAGACCCTTGCGGCGGCGGACAGCGCTAGCTAACAATGGATAGCGTGGGGGTCGCGTTTGCAAAGGAAGGGACGAACTATCCTTTGCACACGGGTCATGCGAATGGCCGAGGCAGGGGGGTATTGCACATGGGGCATGAAGGTCGGACAAATCCGCATCGGAGCGGATTGCTGCCCCAGACGGCACGACGGCATAAAAGTGACCGCCTCGACCCGCAGTTATCCGGGGAGCAGACAGTCAGCATATGACAAGCGGCAAGCGCCTCTGTCTCAACATGATCGTCAAGAACGAGATGGCAAATCTCGAGCGCTGTCTCGGCGCAGTTGCGAGCCACATCGACTGCTGGGTCATCGGCGATACCGGCTCGACCGACGGGACACAGGATTTCGTCAAGTCGTTCTTCGCCGCACGCAACCTGCCAGGTGAGCTGCACGAATTTCCATTCCACAATTTCGAGCAGGCGCGCAACGCCGCGCTCGATCACGCCTATGCCTCGCCGCTCGCCTATGACTATCTGCTGTTCGACGACGCCGACATGGAACTGATGGTCGAGGATACGGGCTTCCGCGAGGGGCTCGACGGTCCAGGCTACCGGCTGCTGCAACGCTCGGATTCAGGCCTCGCCTATTGGAACACGCGCATTGTCAGGCGCGATGCTGGCGCACGCTACCGTGGTGTAACCCACGAGTATCTCGACGTGCCCGGCGGCGTGCAAGAACTACGCAGCGCCTGGTACAAGGACCACGCCAGCGGCTCGAACCGGGTGGACAAATTCGAGCGCGATGCCAGACTTTTGCTGGAGGCCCTCGAAAAGGATCCGGATAATCAGCGCTACTGGTTCTACCTGGCGCAATCCTACCGCGACGCCGGGCGGACGGCGGAGGCCGCGGTGGCATATGCCAAGCGCGCCGCGATGGGCGGCTGGGACGAGGAGGCGTGGAACGCCCGGCTGCAAGAGGCGCGCTGTCTGCGCACGCTTGGCGACGAGGCTGGCTTCATCGGCCAGGCGCTTGCCGCCTTCAATCAGCGGCCGCAACGTGCCGAGCCGCTCTATGACCTGGCGCGGTTCTACCGCGAGAAGGGGATGAATGACGCCAGCGTGCTGTTTTCGGAAGCCGGGCTGGCGATCAGGCGACCCGACCAGGACATCCTGTTTATTGAGGACTACGCCTACACGACAGGCCTGCTGGAGGAGTACGCGATCGCGGCAAACTACGCGCGCGATCCCGTGCGCAAGGACCGCGGCTTCGCGGCGTGCAACTGGCTGGCGCTGAACCGGACCATCGCCGATGGCCCCAGGGATCTGGCGTGGTCGAACCTGTTCTTCTATGTGCAGCCCGCCAAGACGGTGATGCCGTCCTTCAGCGCGCGTCCGGTCGGTTTCACGGCGCCCGACGGCTATCGGCCGTCAAACCCGTCGGTGACCCGGTGGGGCGGCCAGATCGTGCTGTTGCAGCGGACGGTGAATTTCACCCGGACCGAAGACAACCTTCGATACGACACGCCGGACGGAGTGCCGGTTCACACGCGCAATTTCCTGCTCCGATTGAGCGATGAACTCGCCATCCAGTCCGCAAACGAGATTTTGCCGCCGGCTGACATGCCGGAACTCGCGCGCGACCGGGTTCTTGAGGATATGCGCCTGTTCGCCTGGCGCGATGCGCTATGGGGCGTCTCGTGCGTGCGCGAACTGATACCGGACGGACAGTGCGAACAGGTCATCGCGCGCATCGACGAGGGTGGCGCCAGCCGGCTGACCGACTGGCGCGTGCTCCATCCGGCAGGACCGCGGGTGCACGAGAAGAACTGGATGCCGCAAGTCAAGCCTGCCGCAGGCGGCGAGAAGCTGCAATTCATCTGTTTCGGTGACTCCGTCAGGATAGTGGACGAGCATGCTGCGACCGTCCTTGAGACGTCTCCCGCGATCGCGACCCATAAGTTCGGGGGAGGAACCCAACTGCTCGCTTTCGCCGGCGGTTGGCTGACATTGATTCAGGAAGTGCAATGGAGGTTTGCGGAGAAGCTCCATTGGTGCATGCATCGGTTCGTCTGGTTCGACGAAACAAGCGTTCTGCGAAAAGTGAGCCGTCCGTTCTTCTTCAACAAAAAGGGCCCTGAATTCGCTGCGGGTCTAGCCTGGCATCCGGATGACGCGCGTTTGCTGATTTCTTACGGTGTGGCCGACAGCGAGTCCTGGATCGCGACCGTCGATGCGGGTGAGGTCCAGGCCTTGCTGGAGGAGGTGGATAGCCTGCCATCGGGTGTGGCTGACACAGCGTCCAGGCTGACGCTGTCGTCGCCGGCCTCGCGGCTCCAGGCAGATTATTCAGCGCATACCGCTCCTCCAACGGAAACGCGGATGAAGCCTGACCGTGCTCGTGATGGCGCGGCGGGGGACAGAAGCGGGGTGCTGGTCGAAGCCATCGCCTCCGGCCGCGTGAAGTCAACGGAGGAGTTCTTCTATGAGCTTGCGCCGTTTCTGCGCGACGTCGATTCTCCGCGGGAGCGGCGGGAACGATCGCGCCAGTTCGACGCGCGGATCAATCCCTTCCTTGGCAGCGACGACACCGCACTTCCCCAGATCAACTGCTTCTATCAGGTGATGTCCGACAAGGCCGAGCATCGTACCCTGATTGCCGCCACAGCGTCGATGCGAGCGGCGGGCCATCCGGTGCGGGTGTGGAGCTATGCACCGGAGAAGCTCGAATTCCTCATCCCGCATGGGATCGAAATCCGCAATGCCGACGACGTCATGCCGCGCGCCATGTTCGAGCGGATCGTCGCCGGCTCCGAGATCAGGTATTTCAGCGACGTCTTCCGCTACGCCGTGCTGTACGAGCATGGCGGGCTATGGATGGATTGCGATGTCGTCATGCTGCGGCCCTTCCCCTTCCGCGGCGATCATTTCTTCAATCTGCAATGGCGGGGAGCGCACAAGGGCCACTTCATCTGCGGCAACGTCATGTATGCCCAGCCCTACAGCCGCCACCTGAGGGCCCTCTACGAGATTTCGATCGAACGTTTCCATCATGCCGACGGCAAGGAGTTTGGAGATATCGGCCCCAAGCTGCTGTCTGACTATATTGCGTCCGATAGGGGATCCGAACTGCAACAATGGGTGTTCAGCCCGATGTTCTTCAACACGATCGACTGGACTGAGATCGACCGGTTCGAGAAGCCGATAGCGGAACTGGCTGACTATCTGAACGATGATCGCGTAGTCGGCCTCCATCTTTGGACGGCGCGAAACGACGCTCAACCGGGCGGCGAAGGGGCGCCGCTGATCTCTCAGCTGATCAGCCCGCTCGACAGTTTCCCCACGTTCACAAGTCTCGCCGACCGCTTCAACACCGACAAGAACCGGCACACCGGCAACCGCCATTGCTACGCAAGGATTTACGATCGCCTGCTGTCGGCCCGACGGCTGTCCATGCGGCGGCTGATGGAAATCGGCCTATACAATGTTTTCAGGGAAGGCAGCCAGACCGAGATGCCTTCAGTCAGCCTGTGGCAGAGCTATTTTCCGTTCTGTCAGGTGATCGGCGTCGACCTGACGGATTATTCGCGGCTCAATGACGAAAGATTCAAATCGTTCGTCTGTAACCAGTCCAAGCTGGACGATCTGCGCGGCGTCGCTGCGAAGCTCGAACCGGGATCGCTCGACGTGATCATCGACGACGGCAGCCACGCCTCGTTCGACGAGCAGTTGACGCTCCGCCAGTTCTTCCCGCTGCTCGCCGAGGGTGGCTGGTACTTCATCGAGGACCTCGATTGGCAGCCGCCGGGCGAGGACGCCGGCAAGATCACGCTTACCAAGAACCTGCTACGGGAGATCCAGCAGCATGGCAGCGCGCGCTCGGTCGATCCGCTGGGTGTGAACGCGCTTGCCGATCAGTTCGCCGAGATCCTGTTCTTCGACAGTCACTACGAGCTGAATCGGGCAAGGCTGCTCGGTGGCCTGGTGGCTATCCGCAAGGGCGCGTCGGGCCTGTCCACCAGGCGAGGTGTATCATCGCACGTTGAGTGAAGGGGCTTGATTTGAAAGTTGCGGTCTACACCATCGCCTTGAACGAAGCCGCAAACGCGGAGCGCTGGGCCAATTCGGCCGTCGACGCCGACTATCGCATTGTGGTCGACACCGGCAGCACGGACGGCACAGTGGAGCGACTAACCGAGGCGGGGGTGACAGTATACAGGATAGCAGTCCGCCCGTGGCGCTTCGACGACGCCCGCAACGCCGCCATGGCCCTGATCCCGCCTGACGTTGATGTATGCTGTACGATGGACATGGACCGGTTTCTTGCGCCTGGCTGGCGGGCGAAACTTGAGGCTGCCTGGACCCCCGAGACGACAGCCCTTTACTGCCAGACGATCTACAGATCGAGTGTCGAGGACCCGACACCGCTGCGAAGCTGGCCGGCGAAGAACTTTCACCATCGCTGGGGATATCGCTTCAAGCGGCCCGTCCACGAGGCTCTGGTCTTCACCGGAGACAGGGAAGTCACCACGAACAGCAGTGAGATCGTCATGTTCGAGGTGCAGGACCTCGCCAAGCCAACAAGGAGCAACTACCTGCCGCTGATGGAAGTGGCACATAAGGAGGACCCCGGCGACGCTCAGATATGCTTCTGGCTCGGACGGGACTTGATGTGGGCCAACCAGCCAGAGCGGGCCGTCCAACTGCTTGAGCACTACCTTGCATTGCCGACAAGCACATGGGGCGAAGAACGCTCCGAGGCAATGCGCTACATCGCGCGCATGCAACCGGAGCAGAAATTGTCCTGGCTGGACAAGGCACGGATGGAGGCCCCCCATCGGCGCGAAATCTGGCTGGACATGGCCGAAGAGTTCCATGGCAAGGCCGACTGGCTGAACCTGCTCTGGGCCTGCAGCAATGGGATCGAGAAGACGCGCCGCACCGGCAGTTATCTGGACGACGCGCATTGCTGGGGGGCTCGGCTGTACGAGCTTGGCGCCACGGCAGCATGGAAACTCAATTCGATGGATCAAGCTGTGGAATGGGGGCAAAAAGCGGTCGAACTCGATGCCGGCAATCAGCGGCTCAAGAACAATGTTGATTTTTTCATCAAACACCGACTGCGGCTTGCGCGCAGCCACACGAGCGGTCCGTCTTTCAAACCCGCGCGGTTGTTCACAGCGTTCGGCACTGTGCTGTATGTCGACCAACCTACAGGCGAGCTGCGACACGGCCCCGTCGAAAGCGTCCCGGCAAACGTTTTCTTTGAACCGGAGATGAGTTTGGCAGGCGGATTCCGGCAGGGTCGGTTGCTCAATGCCGGCATCGGTTTGCCCGAACCGGTCCTTTGCTTTCATGACGCCTGTTTGACCGCCTCACAGGCGAAACGGCAGAATCGACCAGCAGATGCGGATGCGCTCGAATTGATCCCCCTCGAACGTGGCTTGCTGGCACTGAGATCCGGTGGCGTGTTTCTGTCGGCCATACCTAATGGCCACGTGGAACTCAGGGCTCCTGTTTGCAGCACTTGGGAATTGTTCATCGCTTCGGAAAACTGGTGCACGGAAAGCAGCCGGGAGACCATCCGATGGCGAACCGACCACGCCGATTTCGACAAGAGCCGGATTCAAAGCCACTTCGTCCATCCCGCCATTCGAGCTGCCGCAGACACGCTGTCCCGCGCTCCCCGCAAGGCCGTCATCTGCGACATCGGCTGGCTATCGTCCTATCTTGCAGACGAGCACTTCTATTTGGTTCGGCTATTGAATGAAGACTATGACTTCGACATCATAGATTGCAGATCGACGGACTTTGCCGCCGAAAGCACAATAGAGCGCCTGAACTCATATTCGGCTCTCTTGATAGCCTACCAGGGTGGCATATCCATACCTCTCGATGCTTTTTCAGCACTTAAGTTTTTGAAAATAGACGACCTTGTAAGTTACAATCCAAGCTATGATACTTTGCTGCGCTCCCTTGTCGCTTCATCTGATGTCGTCATAAGCCCATATGCGTACGAGTTTCAGAACCACTTCACCCATCGTGCAGTGAATTGGGTTCCATATTCGTCGGCGATGGAAGGTTGCAAAGGCTTCGAGCGTATCGTGTTCAATGAAACCCCGATTTCCAAGGTGCTCGTGTCGGGGAGCATCGCGGCGGATCGACCTCTGAGGAAATATGCGGCCGGTCTCGACTCCAGCAAGGTGGCCGTATTGGATCATCCTGGCTACGCGGGAAAATACAACGACGACAGCCCCGCCATTGTTAGAGTACGATACTACGAGGAACTCTCAAAATACCTTTGCTGCTTTTGCGATGGCCATTCTTATCGCTACATTCATCTCAAGAATTTTGAAATCGCATCGGCAGGTTCATTGCTTTTGACCGATCGCTTGATCGAAAAGGAAATGAATGAACTCGGTTTCGTAGATCACGAAACATGCATTTTTGCTGCGAGAGAGGATTTTCTGGAAAAGGTGGATTGGATCCTGGACGACCGCAACCGGCCCGCTGTGGACGAGATCCGATCTGCCGGAATGCGTCTTGTTAAAGCAAGGCATATGACGCGGCACCGCGCGCTTCAGATCGACAATTTGGTCAATTATTACGCGCTTGGTGCCGGAACTGTTGATCATTAAAGATAATCTATGCGAAATTTTCCCAATTTTTACTGAAATGGAGAAGAGAAACTACTAATCTCGCAGAAAGTGTAGCAAAATGAGTCAGGTGCCGCCAGAAAATTACTTTGCGCGTAGGCGTGTCATCGCCTTAAGGCATCGAGGTAATGTAGCGAACAAGATGATTCAGTATATGGGCGCTTTGGCAATGTCCAAGCGTATTGAACAATGCAGCGTTGTTGGCGTTTCTATCCCGGAATGGGGCATTGAAATTCCAGACGATACGCAAAGTCAGATTTTTCTTGATAACATAGATTTGTGGACTTGGGATGCCTTTCGGCCTCACGTTGGTGAGATTTGCCGTCTTGCGAACAGAAGCGAGTCGGTGCGAATAATGATGGCTGACCATCTGCAGAGGATGGAGTTCCTTGACCCACCTCAAGCTTATCACTCACTTTTTCCATACAGCTCTCCGGAACGGAAAATTGGCGAGGGTGATCTACTAATCAATATTCGAACTGCCGAAATCCTACAAGGCATAGCTCACTATCCGCTTCTTCCGATAGATTTCTATGAGGATGTGGTCGCTTCGACGGGACTAAATCCGGTGTTTGTCGGACAGCTCGGCGATTCAGAGTATGTGCGACAACTTAGATCCCGCTTCCCAAAAGCTGTCTTCTACGACAGCCAAGGAGCCAGGGCCGACTTTGATTTGATTCGTTCAGCAAAGAACATTGTCGTTGCGGTCAGCACGTTCTCCTGGTTAGCGGCATGGCTTTCCCAAGCGCAGACGATCTTCCTTCCGCTCAGTGGTTTCTACAACCCAGCGCATCATCGCGAGGTCGATCTGCTGCCGATCGATGATCCTCGTTATAGATACTTTCTATTTCCGTTGAACTATGGAATTCCGGAGGAACAGAGCCTGGAATACCATCGCCGGATATCAGGTAGATGGAAAGAGATATCGCGCAATCAGGTTGCGCTGCTGAAGACTTCCGCTCCATTCCTGCGTGTGCCGAGAGAAAACTACGACAGCGGCTTGCCGTCGAGAACCGCGCAGGGGTCTGCCATCACCTTCGATTCCATCTGGTACGCACATCGATACATCGACGCTGCAATGGAGATAAGCGAAGGGTGGTTCGAGGATCCACTGCACCACTATCTCGAAGTTGGCAGGCTGCGGGGCTATCAGCCGGTTCGCCAATTCGATGGACATCCTCCCATAGATCTTTCGATGCCCAACCTCGCGCTCAAAAAGCGAGCGACACAAAGTTCGTTGAGCCAGTGGTCCGTTGGATCGACCTTGGAGGAAGACGCCGGGAATGCAGTAAATGGAAATCCAGCAAAAGCGCTTGGATTTCATACTGAGAATATCGAAACCCCGTGGTGGATGGTAGACCTTGAAGAGCCCTCTCAAGTGTTCGCCATTCGGATATTCAACCGAGACCGTATTCCGGAATGGATGCAGCGCCGAACGTCGCCCATTGTAGTCGAAGGCTCGATTGATGGCGTGGACTGGAAGCTGATATTCAGCACTGAGCCCGGTCAAATCTTCGGCGGATATAGCGCTGGAATGCCATTGGTGTGGTCCTCTGACTTACCTGTGGAGGCACGCTACGTTCGGATTTCGATCCCTCGCAAAGAGTATCTCCATCTTTCCGAGGTGGAGATTTACGGTCTCCAACAGCCCACAATCCACGGGACAGGCGGATGATACGCGGGTTCCGCGCCCGGCAGATCAGTCAGCGGTCTGAAGTGGAACAAAAAATGCAATTCGGGCGGCGGTCGTTGCCATGCGACTCCCGCGGTCAAGTCCGTTCCTTGGGCACCAAGAAGTAGTTGTCATCCATAGGCAGGGATTCCTGGATCATATAGTGAAAAGCGCTGCACCAGGCCTCGAGCTCCTTGCGAGCCTGAGGCCAAACCTCGACCAGCAGATTTGGCCGCCGGAGCTCGATTGTATTCTTCAATCCCTTGAGCACTTCAAATTCAGCACCTTCGACGTCAATTTTAATGAATCCAATCGGCTTCTGATACAGAAGATCGTCGCCGGGAATGCATTTCACGTCCCCAAAGTCGTCGGGCAACATTTGAGCGCCACCAATATTTCCGATTGATGGATAATGTACGCGCATTGTCCCAGATTTTGACGACAGCGCCAAACCAAGATGGTCCTGATTGACTTTCGAACATCCGTTGAGTGACATATTTATCCTAAGTATGGCTATCGCAGCTGGATTGGGCTCGAACGCGATCACCTCGGATGGATTACAAAATTTTGAGAGGAAGATGCAGTGATTGCCAATATTGGCACCTATGTCGACGAATGTTTTTTCCGGTAGACATTGACGCCTGATGAGGTTGAGCGCCTCGCGGTCATAAAAATCTCCACGTAGCAGCAACGATTGAATGTAATCGGCTCGGTTCGAAATAAAGAAATTCACTATCTGACCGTCAATCCGATGCCTAACTATCGATCCGCTTACCTCGGAAGCATCATGCCGAAAATGGAACAGCTCCCAGCTTTTGCACTCTGTTCTCGAGAGCGAAACGCGGCCATCCGGTTCAGCGCTGAGGAACAACCCGCTTTTCTTCAGCCCGAATTCCTTCTTGTTAAAATTTACGAGGGCAAATGAGTTGATACTATCGTCATAGTTACTTCCATCATTCTTTTTGAAGGAAAACCCATTTGGGTATGAAGAAAGTCTAACTATATCTTGATTGAAGTATGCGTCGGAGAGTTTTGGATCTGATTCTCCGCCCTCTGGCATCAATACAGTATTGAAAGGAGTGGCCTCAAAAGGTCCATGTCGGAGTTCGTTTGAGCTCGGATCGACGAACAACGTCGTACCATGTGAGGTGAAAAGGCGGCTGGCTGAGCCGATACGATCAGGATCCGCATTCATGACGATAGCCTCTCTTGGTTCCATCGCAAGGTAAGCGACTTTCCGAAATTTGCCAAAGACGAGCGTCATGCTGAAAGGCGGTATCAGAAGGGCTTGGAGGGCAGATCGAATATGAAACGGCGTGATTTCATCCTTGGCGCAGGAAGCGCACCAATGCTATTTGCTCAGCCCAAGTTGACCTGCTGGGGCCTTACTCCTGCAATGGCCGCTCCCTCCACCCTCCTCACCGCACCCATCGAGCTTGCCGGCGACTGGGGCCGCATGCTGGAGGGCGCGGCAGATCAGGTCGTCGAGCGCATGCGGCACGCATGCCTTGACGGTGTCCGCCTTGTCTCCGACCGCCAGCCGACGCGGCTGCGTGTCGACGAGCACACTTCCGGCACGCCGGCGATCTGGCTGCATCCCGACGGCACCAGCATGGCCTGGATCATCGTCGATATCGGCGAGCGTGACTGGTCGAAGCTCGCCTACCAGTTCGGCCACGAGCTCGGCCATGTACTCTGCAACAGCTGGCAGGCGGACGCCAAACCGGCGGCGCCCTGCCAGTGGCTCGAGGAAGCAATGGTGGAGGCCCACTCGCTGCGCGGGCTCGGGCGTCTGGCGAAAAGCTGGAAGGAGGCCCCGCCCTTCGCCGGCGACAACGCCTTCGGCGATGCCATTGCCAAGTATCGCGAAAACATCATCCGAAGCTATACCGCGCTTGCCGACAGCCAGGGGCTCACCAGCGACGCCGCGGCGTGGTTCGCCGACCATCGCAGCGAGATCGAAATACCCGGCCTCAATCCATTCGCCCAGGCGATGTCCGTGACCATCCTCGCCGAATACGACCGCGCGCCGGATTGCGTCGAGGCGCTGGGTGCACTCAACCGCTGGCCCGGCCGCACCGGTCTACCGATCGCCGAGTATCTCGGGCGTTGGGAGGCAAGCTGTTCCGAATTGCGCGCTTCGTCCAGCTTGCCGATCCGCCTGCGTGAGCTGCTGCACGTTCCGCAATGGGCCAAGTGAATAGCATCTCGATGTCTTGTCTCGCTGACTGCGTTGTTCATCGGCGCCATTGCGACGGGCATAGCTAGCGAGCTTCGACCAGCGCCAGACATGCAGGCCAAGGATGGTCCGGCATGAATCATCGGCATTCCATCCCGATCCAGATTGCCAAGATTTGGTAGAGTGATTATACCAGTTGATAACATGACGATTGGTTGGTCCATCGTTGGACATCGGGAGTAGTGATACATGACGACGATTGCACTGTTCGGTGCCGGCGGGAAAATGGGTTACCGCCTGTCGACCAATTTTCGCGGCTCGCCTTACACGATACGCCATGTCGAGGTCAGCGAGGCCGGTCGCGAGCGACTGAAGTCGGGGCTGGGTTTCGATGCCGTCAGTGCCGATGACGCGCTCAAAGGCGCCGATGTGGTGATCCTGGCCGTTCCGGATACACATATCGGCAAGGTCGCGGCGAGCATCGAGAGCAAACTCGTGCCAGGTACGATGGTGGTGGTGCTCGACGCCGCGGCACCTTTCGCCGGCCATCTGCCCAAGCGGCCGGACCTGACCTATTTCGTCACCCATCCCTGTCATCCGCCGATCTTCAACGACGAAACCGACATGGCGGCCAAGAAGGACTATTTCGGCGGCGTCAAAGCCAAGCAGCACATGGTTAGTGCGCTGATGCAGGGCCCGGAAGAGGACTATGCCAAGGGTGAGGCGATCGCCAAGATCATCTGGGCGCCGGTGATGCGATCGCACCGCGTCACTGTCGATCAGATGGCGCTGCTCGAGCCGGGTCTTTCGGAGACCGTCTGCGCCTCGCTGCTCGTCGTCATGAAGGAAGCCGTCGATGAAGTCGTTGCGCGCGGCGTCGACAAACAGGCGGCTCTCGATTTCCTGCTCGGCCATATGAACGTGCTTGGCGCTGTCATCTTCGGCGAAACCAAGGGCGTCTTCTCCGACGCCTGCAACAAGGCAATAGAGTTTGGAAAGCCGGTGCTGATGCGCGACGACTGGAAGCGCGTCTTCGAGCCGGAGGAGATTGCCGCCAGCATTCAGCGCATCACCTGAAGCGAAGCTCAGGCGGAACGGCCGGAAGGGCCGAGACCCTTGGATGATAACAGCGCTTGCGAGGGTTGGGCTGTCGACGCCCTCGTGAAAACACGCTCATCAGGTACATATCATCTGAATTTGTGATTGACTCATCATACCAGTTGGCCTAGCTATTTCTTAAGCTCAGGCCAAAGCTTCGCAGGGAATTCGTGGCCTGGACGAGCGGAGGACTGCCGGGGGCACGACGGCCGGGGTGATGCCGGCAAACAAACGGTTTTTGAAACTGAGACGATCCGCGGTCTGAAATGCAGACAGCGGCCTGAATTGTTTTTCAAACGGGAGGACTTCATGAAACTGACACGCAGAATGACACTGGCGGCTTTTGCCGGCATGCTGGCGCTTGGCACGGCCGCACCAGCCTATGCTGCCGATCTCATTGCCATCATCACGCCCTCGCACGACAACCCGTTCTTCAAGGCGGAAGCTGTCGGCGCGGAGGCCAAGGCCAAGGAACTCGGCTATGAAGCGCTGGTGCTCGTCCATGATGACGACGCCAACAAGCAGTCCGAGCTGATCGACACGGCGATCGGCCGCGGTGCCAAGGCGATCATCCTCGACAATGCCGGCGCCGACGCCACCGTTGCCGCCGTGCAGAAGGCCAAGGACGCGGGCGTGCCTTCGTTCCTGATAGATCGCGAGATCAATGCCACCGGCGTTGCCGTCGCGCAGATCGTTTCCAACAATTACCAGGGCGCCCAGCTCGGCGCGCAGGAATTCGTCAAGCTGATGGGCGAGAAGGGCAATTTCGTCGAACTCGTCGGCAAGGAATCCGACACCAATGCCGGCATTCGCTCCAAGGGCTATCATGACGTCATCGACGACTATCCGGATCTGAAGATGGTTGCCCAGCAGTCGGCCAACTGGAGCCAGACCGAAGCCTACGCCAAGATGGAATCGATCCTGCAGGCCAATCCGGACATCAAGGGCGTTATCTCCGGCAACGACACGATGGCGATGGGCGCCTATGCGGCGCTGGTCGCGGCAAACCGCAAGGACGTCATTGTCGTCGGCTTCGACGGATCGAACGACGTGCGCGATTCAATCACCGCGGGCGGCATCAAGGCCACAGTCCTGCAGCCGGCCTTTGCGCAGGCGCAGATGGCGGTCGAGCAGGCCAACGACTTCATCAAGAACAAGAAGTCGCCGGCCAAGGAAAAGCAGCTGATGGACTGCCTCCTGGTCAATGGCGACAACGCCCCCAAGCTGGAAACCTTCGCGCTGACCAACTGAGCCGGCGTGACATGAATAGCGAGGGGCGAATCTCGGTTCGTCCCTCGCCGCCATTTTCTGCGGATGCCGACCATCATGCCGAGGCCGCCATGCTGAACAACAAACCGCCATGCTGAACAAGCCGACCTGGCCGATCCTTGCCGTGACGCTCGGCATCAGCCTTGCCAGCTGCAAGGTTCTGCCGACCCCCTCGGGTGATAGCGGCGGCGCTGCCGCCTTCAATCCCGACAAGATGGTCGAGGCGTTGTGGGCGGCGAAGGTGGTGCCCTATCTCAAGCAGAAAGCCGGACCGTTTCCCGAGGTTCATGCCCTGGCGAAAGCCGACCCGGCGGCTGCCGGCGCCAAATACGGCAATCCGAACAAGCAGGCGAATTCGCCGTGGGCCTTCGCGGTTCGTGTTGACGGCAAGATCGTTGCCGCAAACACGGGCTCGCGCGCGGCGACGATGGATATCGATGTCGACGGCGACGGCAAGGCGGATGCACGCGTGCAGATCGGTCCCGCCATGCGCGGTACGGCGCTGCGCGACAGCCTCGACTTCGTCCAGTTCAACGACTTCACCAACCAGATCGACTTCGCCCAGTTCGGCAAGGCGTTCAACGCGTATGCCGACAAGAATGTGCTTTCGAAGCTGCCGCGTGAAGCACTGGAAGGCCGCACCGCCAAGGTTCTCGGCGCCTATACGCTCGAAGGCAGCCAAGACCTGCCGCTGGTGACGCCGGCGGAGGCAGAAATCGGGCCGCGGCCATGAGCGATCACGATGTTATTCTGAAGCTGGAAGACGTCTCCAAGGTCTATTCCGGCACGGTTGCGGTCAAGCGAGCGAATTTCGAGGTGCGCAAGGGCGCGGTCAATGTGCTGGTCGGCGAAAACGGCGCAGGCAAATCGACGCTGATGAAGATCATCGCCGGTGTAGAACGACCTACTGCCGGCCGGATCCTCCTGGAAGGGGAAGAAGTTTCCTTCTCGTCGTCCGCCGACGCCGTGAACCGCGGCATCGGCATGGTGTTCCAGGAGTTGAACCTGTTCGGCAATTTGACCGTCGCCGAAAACATTTTCGCCACCCGCGAGATCACCAACCGGTTCCGCAAGATCGACCGCAAGCAACAGGAGCGCCGCGCCGCGCAATTTCTCGAACGCCTGCAGGCCGGAATCCGGCCCGACATGCTGGTCGAGGATCTGCGCATCGGCCAGCAGCAGTTGGTCGAGATCGCCAAGGCGGTTTCGCTCGATGCGCGCATCCTGATCATGGACGAACCCACTTCGGCATTGAGTTCCGCGGAAGTCGAGATCCTGTTCAAGGTGATTGCCGACCTCAAGGCGCGCGGTGTGGCCATCGTCTACATCTCGCACCGGCTCGAGGAGCTGATCCGCATCGGCGACTACATCACCGTGCTGCGCGACGGGCACATCACCGGCCAGGAGGAAATGAGAAACGTCGACACCCGTTGGATCGTACGGCAGATGATTGGGTCCGACGCCAAGGATTTCGCCAAGGCCGATGGCCATGTCCCAGGCGAAGAAATATTCCGCACCGAGGACATCTGCCTGCCGCGTGCGACCGGCGGTCTTGCGGTCGACCACGTCTCGCTCTCGCTGCGCGCCGGCGAGATCCTCGGCATCTACGGCCTGATGGGCGCAGGACGCAGCGAGCTGTTCGACTGCATCATGGGCCGCCATGGCCAGGCCACAGGAGCGATCTTCATTTCCGGCAAACAGGTCAAGGAGCGCGACACGACGCGGCGCATCCGGCGCGGGCTGGCGCTGATCCCCGAAGACCGCCAGCGCGAAGGGCTGGTGTCGATCCTCTCCGTTGCCAGCAATCTGACGCTGGCCAGCCTGTCGCGGTTTGTCCGCCTGTTTCATATCCGCGGCGGCCCCGAAAGGCAGGCGGTGGTGCAGATGGTGCGGGAACTGGCGATCAAGGTTGCCGATCCGGCACAGGAGGTCTCGTCGCTGTCCGGCGGCAACCAGCAAAAAGTGGTGATCGGCAAGGCACTGCTCACCGGCCCGAAGGTGCTGCTGATGGACGAGCCCAGCCGTGGCATCGATGTGGGCGCCAAGGCCGACGTCTTCCGCACGATGCGCAGACTGTCGCGCGACGGATTGGGCATCCTGTTCGCCACCTCGGACCTCGACGAGGTGATGGCGCTGTCCGACCGGATCGCGGTGATGAGCAATGGAAAACTGACCGGCATGTTCGATCGCGCCGAGGCGACGGAGGCCGCCCTTGTCGCCGCCTCGGCGCTTGGCCACGGCCCGGTCCCGCACACGGAGTACACCGCCCATGACTGACATCCCGGCCAAGGCGGCTATTCCCTCCGCATCGAGCGGCTCGCTGCTGCTGACGCTGATGAAGGCGAGGACCTTCATCGCGCTGATCGCCGTGCTGGTCTTCTTCTCGATCGCGGCACCGAATTTCCTGTCGACCGCCAACCTGATCCTGATGTCGAAGCACGTGGCGCTGAATGCGTTCCTCGCCATGGGCATGACCTTCGTGATCATCACCGGCGGCATCGACCTGTCGGTCGGCTCGATCGTCGGCCTGTGCGGCATGGTGGCCGGCTATCTCGTGCTCAACGGCATCGACCTGCAGATCGGCTACACCATCTATTTCAACGTCGTCGAGATCGCGCTGATCACGCTTGCGGTCGGCATCCTGATCGGCGCCGTCAACGGATTGCTGATCACCAGGCTGAACGTCGCGCCGTTCATCGCCACGCTCGGCGTGCTCTATGTCGCGCGCGGCCTGGCGCTGCTGTCGTCGGATGGACGCACCTTCCCCAACCTTGTCGGCAAGCCGGAACTGGGCACCACCGGGTTCGGCTTCCTCGGCGCCGGCCGGCTGCTCGGCCTGCCGGTGGCGATCTGGATCCTGATCGTCGTTGCGCTGGCGGCGGCCTATCTCGCCAAATACACGCCGCTTGGCCGCCATATCTTCGCGGTTGGCGGCAACGAACGGGCGTCGCGAATTTCGGGCGTCCGTGTCAACACGGTGAAGATGTTCGTCTATATGTTCTCCGGTTTCTGCGCGGCAATCGTCGGCCTGATCATCTCGTCCGAGTTGATGGCCTCGCATCCGGCGACGGGCGAAAGTTTCGAGCTCAATGCCATCGCGGCGGCGGTGCTCGGCGGCACCTCGATGTCGGGCGGTCGCGGCACGATTGGCGGCACCATAGTCGGTGCCTTCGTCATCGGCATTCTTTCGGACGGGTTGGTGATGATGGGGGTGAGTTCTTTCTGGCAAATGGTGATCAAGGGCCTGGTCATCATTGTCGCCGTCGTCGTCGACCAGGCGCAGCGCCGGCTGCAGAGTCGCGTGACATTGATGCAGATGGCAAAGGCAGGCTGAGCATGGTGGAATTGCGCGGAGCGCTGATCGGCTGCGGTTTCTTCGCCGTCAATCAGATGCATGCCTGGCGCGACATCGCTGGCGCCACGATCGTCGCCATTTGCGACCGCGATCCCGACCGGCTGCGGATCGTCGGCGACCAGTTCGGCATTACCAGGCGCTACACCGACGCGATGGCCCTGTTTGATGGCGAGAACCTGGATTTCGTCGATATCGCCACCACGGCGCCCAGCCATCGTGCGCTGGTCGAGATGGCGGCGCAACACCGCGTGCCGGCGATCTGTCAAAAACCGTTCGCGCCAACGCTTGCCGATGCCGAGGCGATGGTGAAGGCATGCACCGATGCCGGCGTGCCGCTGATGGTGCATGAGAATTTTCGCTGGCAGTCGCCAATCCAGGCGGTGCGCGCCGTACTCGACAGCAACGAGATCGGCACGCCGTTCTTCGGGCGCATCTCGTTCCGCTCCGCCTATGACGTGTTTTCCGGCCAGCCCTATCTGGCAACGGGAAAGCGCTTCATCATCGAGGATCTCGGCATCCACATCCTCGACATAGCCCGCTTCCTGCTGGGCGACGTCTCGACGATCACGACGCGAACGGCGCGCATCAACCCTGCCATCGCCGGCGAGGACGTGGCGACCATGCTGATGGACCATGCCAGTGGCGCAACCTCGGTGGTCGACTGCAGCTACGCGACGACGCTTGCCGTCGAACCGTTTCCCGAAACGCTGATCGAGATCGACGGAAGCGACGGCACGATCCGATTGGCACAGGGATACCAGCTCACCGTCACCGGCAAAAGCGGCACGGCGGTCAGCGACGTCTCGCCGCCGCTGCTGCCCTGGGCATCGCGACCCTGGCACAACATCCAGGAAAGCGTCGTTGCCATCCAGCAGCACTGGGTCGACTGCCTGGCGAAGGGAACGGAGCCCGCGACCTCGGGCGCCGACAACGTCAAGACCTTCGCACTGGTCGAGGCCGCCTACGCCGGTGCTGCAAGCCGCGAGCCGGTGCAGCTCGACACTTTGCTCAGATGACCGCCGACACCTTTCACCTTTGCGGCACGGATGCGACCGAGGTCGAGCCGGTCAGGCTGAGCGCCGGTGCGCTCAGCGCCGACTTCGTCAACGGCAATCTGCGCACCGTCCGCCATGGCGGTACCGAAGTGCTGCGGGCCATCGCCTACATCGTCAGGGATCGCGACTGGGGCACTTACGAGCCCGAACTGACCGACCTTGCCATTGACCAGGGCGATGACACTTTCTCGATCCGCTATTCGGCAAGCTGCACCGGGCCGGACGCAAGCCGGCTCGGCTTCCGCGCCACCATCAAGGGCTCCTCCGATGGCCAACTGGTCTTCGACGTGAGCGCCCTTCCCGAAAGCGATTTCGAAACCAATCGCTGCGGCTTCTGCGTCCTGCATCCGATCGCCGGCCTCGCCGGCAGCCCGGTGACGGTCGAGCACACCGACGGCACCACGGTCGCGACCAAGCTTCCGCTGCTGATCGACCCGTGGCAGCCCTTCAGGGATTTGCGTGCGATCACGCATGAGGTGCGGCCAGGCGTCAGTGCCGAATGCCGGATGGAAGGCGACGTGTTCGAAATGGAGGACCAGCGCAACTGGTCGGATGCCTCCTACAAGACCTATGTGCGGCCGCTCGCTTTGCCGTGGCCCTATATGCTGCCGGCCGGCCAGCCCCTGCGCCAGACAATCAGCCTGCTGATCACTGGTGAGGGCAGAGCACCGGCTGCCTCCGTGGCCAACGGACCGGTCCGCGTTAAGCTCGGCGAGGCCGGACCGAGGAAGCTGCCCGATGTCGGCGTGATCATCTATCCCGAGGATGTCGAGACGGCACTGGCGAACCTGCCGCTGCTGTCGGCGCTTGGCCCGCAACAGCTGGTCCTCCACTACGATCCAACGCGCGGCCATGGGCTCGACGCCTTGCGATCCTTTGCCCGGGTCGCGGCAGCCTACCCGGCCCGG
This sequence comes from Mesorhizobium sp. P2_E6, assembly GCF_056403835.1. Taxonomy (NCBI): domain Bacteria; kingdom Pseudomonadati; phylum Pseudomonadota; class Alphaproteobacteria; order Hyphomicrobiales; family Phyllobacteriaceae; genus Mesorhizobium; species Mesorhizobium sp. P2_E6. The sequence goes on along the minus strand of NZ_JBFUEQ010000011.1, from coordinate 195,725 downwards.
ACGACGCTCGAATGCGTTGTTGCCGGCGTGGGCGATCTCGAGGCTGAATTTTCAGCTGTCGCCAGCTTGGTGCACGAGCCAGGGCTAGAACTTTCGGCCATCGCCGTCTCGCCTTCGGTCGACCGGCAGTCGACGCCGCCGGGGAGCGCATGGCCGGAGTGTCCGCCGCTGGAAACCGTCTATGCCGCCGCCCGCCGCGCCTTCCCCGACATCCGTCTCGGCGGCGGCATGTTCAGCTATTTCACCGAACTCAACCGCAAACGCGTGCCGGCGGACCTGCTCGACTTCGTCACTCATTGCACCTGCCCGATCGTGCACGCGGCCGACGATCTCAGCGTCATGCAATCTCTGGGGGCGCTGCCCTTCATCACCCAATCGGTGCGGGCGATCTTCGGAGAAACACCCTACCGGATCGGCCCGTCGACGATCGCCATGCGCCAGAACCCCTATGGTGGCGCGACCAAGGCCAATCCCGGGGGACAGCGCATTGCCATGGCCGACCGCGATCCGCGCCATGCCGGCCTGTTCGGGGCCGCATGGACGATCGGCTATGCGGCACGCGTCGCACCGGCGGGGCTTGAGATGCTGACGCTCTCCGGCTTCACAGGACCGTTCGGCGTGCTGGCGGGACCGGGCGAGCCAGCCGCGGAAGGATCACCTCGGCCGATCTTCAGGGCTATCAAGGGGCTTTGCGAACTGGCCGGCCTCGCACATGTTGCGGCAACGACGAGCGATGAGACCAAGGTGCTGGCGCTGGCCGGGCGCTCCGCTTCCGGTCAGACCATCGTGTGGCTGGCGAACCTGACAGCGGAGGACGTACCGGTCGACATTTCAGCGCTGGGCAGAGGCCACCTGGTCATGACGCCCTACGCGATCACCCGGTTCGGCTGACACTGCGGATTCACTTTTCGGCGTTCATCACATAGAGCGCACGCGAGCGCTCGAGGTGCTTGATCATCGCCTTCTCGGCGCCGTCGGCATCCTTCTTCTCGATGCGGCCAATGATCTCTTCATGCTCAGTCAGCGTGAACTTTTCCTTGCCGGTCCAGATCAGCATTTCGGTGTGATATTCCTTCAGCCAGCCCAGCATCGCCTCGCTGACGGCGACGTAGATCGGGTTGCCCGAAATCGCCGCGATCTGGGTATGAAACTTCATGTCGGCGGATATGAAGGCTTCGGAATCACCGCGAAAGCTGCGCTGCTCGGCGACGGTGGCGCGCAACCGCTGCACATCCTCGGCGGTGGCTTTTTCGGCTGCTTCCCTGACCATGCCTCGCTCGAAGAAGATGCGGGCGTTCTTGAGGTGCTCTAGCGTGTCTTTCGACGACGACAGGATGATCTTGGCTGCGCCGTCGACCTGCCTGATGATCGACTTGGCGGTAAGCTGCAGCACCTTGGCGCGCTCGCCATGCGAGATCGCCACCAGCCCCATATTGCTCAGCGCCTGCATCGCCTCGCGGATCGCCGGACGGCCGACCTCGAAGCGTTCCATCAGTTCGCGCTCCGAGGGCATGTCATCGCCCGGCATCAGTTCGCCGCTGGTGATCAGGCGCTTCAGCCGCAAGAAGACCTCGTCGGAAAGCTTGCGCCGGACAATCGGTTCGGAACGGTTCATCGTCACGAATCACTCCCTTGATCCGGCCTATCTAACACTGCCGCCACAATTCCCGGAAATTGCGGTCGGGTCGACCCGACCAAACTTCCACTCGGATATCTCTTGCAATACTTATGTACTCATTATACCAGATTTCGAGCATCGGTGAACCTTTTTCGAACGCCCGGGCTTGAGACGGCGGACCATGATCACCCTCACCTATCGCATCGAAACATCAGACAGCATCGAGGTGCTGGCGGCCAAGATCGCCAGCGACCAATCGACCGGCACCTTCGTTGCGCTGCCCGGCGAGACCGAGGAGCTGAAGGCCAGGGTGGCTGCGCGCGTCCTGGCGATCCGGCATCTGCCCGACGCCATGCAGCCCTCCATTCCGGAAGCCGGCGATGGGCCGTTCAAGCGCGCCGATGTCGACATCGCATTTCCGCTCGACGCGATCGGCACAGACCTTGCGGCGCTGATGACCATCGCCATCGGCGGTACCTATTCGATCAAAGGGCTGTCCGGCATTCGCATCGTCGACATGAAGCTGCCTGAGCAATTCCGCGGCGCGCACCCAGGCCCGCAGTTCGGCGTCGCCGGCAGCCGCCGGTTGACTGGTGTCGAGGAGCGCCCGATCATCGGCACCATCGTCAAGCCAGCGCTGGGGCTGAGGCCGCACGAGACGGCGGCGATGGTGGGCGAGCTGATCGAAGCTGGCGTCGATTTCATCAAGGACGACGAGAAGCTGATGAGCCCGGCCTATTCGCCGCTGGCCGAGCGAGTGAAGGCGATCATGCCGCTGATCCTCGACCACGAGCAGAAGGCCGGCAAGAAGGTGATGTATGCCTTCGGCATTTCGCATGCCGACCCGGACGAGATGATGCGCAACCACGATCTGGTGGCCAGGGCCGGCGGCAATTGCGCGGTGGTCAACATCAATTCGATCGGCTTCGGCGGCATGGCGTTCCTGAGGAAACGCTCCAGCCTGGTGCTGCACGCCCACCGCAATGGCTGGGACATCCTCACCCGCCACCCCGGCCTCGGGATGGACTTCAAAGTCTGGCAGCAGTTCTGGCGGCTGCTCGGCGTCGACCAGTTCCAGATCAACGGCATCGCCTCGAAATACTGGGAGCCGGATGCATCCTTCGTCGAATCCTTCAAGGCGGTGACCACGCCGATCTTCTCGCCCGATGATTGCGCCCTGCCCGTGGCGGGCTCGGGCCAATGGGGTGGGCAGGCGCCGGAGACCTACCAGCGAACCGGCCGCACGCTCGATCTGCTCTATCTCTGCGGCGGCGGCATCGTCAGCCATCCGGACGGGCCGGGCGCCGGCGTGCGCGCAGTGCAACAAGCCTGGCAAGCGGCGGTAGACGGCATTCCGCTGGCGGACTTCGCCCTGACCCATCCAGAACTGGCACGATCGATCGACAAATTCGGCGATGGCAGGGCGGCCTGACGCCATGCAGAACCTGCTGCTCAGCTACTATGGCGACGATCTCACCGGCTCGACCGACGTCATGGAAGCGCTCGAGCTCGGCGGCGTGCAGACGGTGCTGTTCATGCGCCAGCCGGACAAAGCCCAACTTTCGCGTTTCTCACATTGCCGGGCCATCGGATTGGCCGGCACCAGCCGCAGCGAGACGCCGCACTGGATGGGCACGCATCTCAAGGACGCTTTCACCTGGCTGAAGATGCTGAACGCAGCGATCTGCCACTACAAGGTCTGCTCGACTTTCGATTCCAGCCCAACGACCGGCAGCATCGGCCGGGCGATCGAGATCGGCCGCTCAGTGTTCAGTCAGGATAGCGTGCCGCTGCTGGTCGGCGCGCCGCAGCTCAAGCGCTACACCGCCTTTGGACACCTGTTCGCCGCCTATCGCGACCAATATTTCCGCATCGACCGCCATCCGGTGATGAGCCGCCACCCGACGACGCCAATGGATGAATCCGACCTGCTGATCCACCTGTCGCGGCAGACCGGGCTTGCCTCGGGATTACTGGACCTGGCGACCCTGCAATCCGCGTCACGGTCGCAGGCATTCGATCGCCTCGTGGCGAATGGCGCGGCCATCGTGCTTGTCGACGTCGATAGCCACGGGACCCAGGCACTGGCCGGCAAAGAGATCTGGCGCATCCGCAAGCCAGGCGGCTCCTTTGTCGTCGGCTCGTCCGGCATCGAGTACGCGCTGCTGGCCGAATGGGCCTCGAATGACATCGTCAGCACTGGACCAGGCTTCACACCGCCGGGTGCTGCCGACCGGATCGCCGTCGTATCGGGCAGTTGTTCGCCGACCACCGAACGACAGATCCGGTATGCGCTGAGCGACGGTTTCGACGGCATCGAGGTCGATCCTGTCGAACTGGTTTCGGAGGCTTCCGAGCAGGTGATCGCGCGTGCGGCGGCAAGCGGCCGCGCCAGCTTGCAAGCCGGGCGCAGCGTCATCCTCTACACCGCGCTTGGCCCCGCCGCCGACAGAGGCGAGGAAATCGACCGGCAGGAAGGCGCCCGCCACAAGCTCGGCCGCGGTCTGGGCGAACTGCTTCGCGCGCTAACGATCGAACAGAAACTGCGGCGCGTGGTCATCGCCGGCGGCGATACCTCGAGCCACGCGCTCGGCCAGATGGGCATCGACGCCCTGACTGTGCGGATGCCGCTGCCTGCCTCGCCAGGGTCCCCGCTATGCCTCGCCCATTCGCGCATTGCGGCGATCGACGGACTGGAGGTTGCGCTGAAGGGCGGACAGGTCGGAGCTGACGGCTATTTCAGCGCGATCCGCGACGGCCTCGGTGGTTGACAGGACAGTCCCCGCGCCCATAACTTCTGTGCGGGCAAGCCTCAGGATCCTGGACTGTTCACGCCCGAAAGCGCGGCAATCACAGCGGCCGTTACTTCGGCGGTGTTGGCTGCGCCACCGAGATCCGGGCTAAGAAATTCTCCTCGACCGGTAACGATTTCGATCGCAACCATGAGACGTCGCGATGCAGCCTGCTCACCCAGATGGTCCAGCATCAAGCTCGCCGTCCAGAACGATCCAAGCGGATTGGCGACGCCCTTGCCGGTAATGTCGAAGGCCGAACCATGGATGGGTTCGAACATCGACGGACGATTGCGCGACGGATCGATGTTCGATGTCGAGCCGATGCCAAGCGACCCCCCAAGTGCTGCAGCCAGGTCGGAAAGGATATCCGCGTGGAGGTTGGTCGCCAGAACCGTGTCGATGCTGCCAGGCTTGTTGACCATGCGCTGGGTCATCGCGTCGACCAGCATCCAGTCGACAGTCAGACCAGGGTGGTCGCGCACCACTTCGCGCACGACTTCGTCCCAGAGCACCATGCCATGGCGCTGTGCATTCGACTTTGTCACCACGGTCAGCAGCTTGCGGGGGCGCGACATGGCAAGATCGCAGGCAAAGCGGGCGATCCGTTCAATACCGGTGCGGGTAAAGACGGCGACATCCATGCCGACCTCGATCGGCAGGCCGCGATGGGCGCGACCGCCGACGCCGGCATATTCGCCCTCGCTGTTCTCGCGGACGATCACCCAGTCTATCTGCTTGCCGAGCTCTGGCCGCAGCGGACCGGTCAGGCCGGGCAGCAGACGCGTCGGCCGCACATTGGCGTATTGGTCGAACCCCTGGCAGATGGCCAGGCGCAGACCCCAGAGCGTGATATCGTCGGGAAGGTTCGGATCACCGACCGAACCGAAATAGATGGCATCGAAGCCCTCGATCTGAGCCAGACCATCTTGCGGCATCATGCGGCCGTTGCGGCGATAATAGTCCGAGCCCCAGTCAAAGCGCTTGAAATCGAAGGCAAGGCCTGGCTCGACGTCTGCCAGCGTTTCCAGCACCTTGACGCCGGCCTCAACCACCTCCGGGCCGATACCATCGCCGCCGATGACAGCGATCTTATGCAAGGACATTTTCAGATTCCTTCTCGATGGCAGCGACGATGGCGCTGGTCATTCCTTCGGTGTTGGTGATCCCACGTATGTCGCCCGTGCGCGTTTCGGGCCGCGAGAGCGCGGCGATGGTGGCTTGCCCCATCATGGACGCCGCGGCGAGCGCCTCGGCAATGCCGCGGTTGTGGCCGAGCCACTCCAGCAGCATGCGGGTGGATTCGACCATCGCATAGGGATTGACGATGCCCTTTCCGGCAATATCGGGAGCAGACCCGTGCGCCGCCTGCGCCATGGCTATGTTGCCTTCGCCGATACACAGGCCGGGCGCCATGCCGAGCCCGCCGACGAGGCCTGCTGCCTCGTCGCTCAGTATGTCGCCGAACATGTTTGTGGTGACGACGACATCGAATGTCTGGGGATCGCGAAGCAACCGCATGGCGAAGGTGTCTACGATCACCTCGTCGACAGCGACGTCAGGGAACTGCTCGGCGGCCCGGTAGCACTCCTCCACGAACATGCCGCAGCCGAGCTTGAACACGGTGTCCTTGTGAACGATCGTCAGCTTCCTGCGCCGGGTTCTGGCAAGTTCGAGTGCGGCCTTGGCCACGCGATAGCTGCCGGCACGGGTGATGACGCGGACCGAAATGGTCGTATCGTGCGTTGGACGAAATTCTCCCGAACCGGCAACCACATTGCGATCCGGCTGGAAGCCCTCATTGTTTTCCCGAACGATGACGAGATCGACATCGTCGAACAGCGCGCCAAGTCCGGGAAACGAGCGCGTCGGACGGACGTTGGCGAAAAGGCCGAAGTGCTTGCGCAAGATGGGATGCGGGTTGATCGCGCCAATCACCTTTGGATAGGCGCGATGTCCGATCGGACCGAGTATGAAACCATCGAGTGTCGAAAGCGTCTCGAGCGTGCCGTCGGGCATCGTCGAGCCGTGTGTGTCGAGTGCCGTGCGGCCAATCGGCATCGGTCGCCAGTCGATGTCGAGACCCGTTCGCGCCGCGGCGGCCCGGGCGATGCGCACGGCAGCGGGCACGATTTCGTGTCCGATATCATCGCCATTGAGAATGCCGATCGTGAGATGGGCCATCGAACCAACCTTTCTGAATGCCGGCTGCAGCGCAGCGCCATCAAGACCGTCAGCCGGCCTTGGCGACCAGGGCCATCAAGCGTTCGAGCGAGGGCTGTTCTTCGAGGTCACGCACCAGCGCGACGACCTCGTCGGCTGCCGAACGGGCAAGGCGGGCATGAGCCGCGTTGTCCCGGAACTTGTCGGCGACCTCTTCATAACTCATGGGATTGGCGGGGCTGCCTTTGCCGAAATCGGCCTCGCCATGGATGACGCGGCCATCATTGAGCGTGACGTCGATGATCGTTGTCATCTTGTGATAGCCTGCCTTCTCGGCCTTTTCGTCGATAACGAAATCCACCTTGTCGATCATGGCCTTGACGTCGTCGCGTTGGGTTGCCGCATCCGTAAATTCGCCAAGCCCGGCCTTGCCGTCGAGCAGCAGGATGGCCATGCAGAATTCCATGGAGAACTTGGCCTGCAACTCATCATGCGGATGGTGATGGATCAGGGCGTTCGGCATGTTGGAATTGGTGCCGATGCGCACATGCTTCACATCCCCGGCCTTGATGTCATTCTCACGGATGAGGCGCGCCATCTCAGTCATGCCGGGATGGGTCAACGACCCCGAGGGATGCGGCTTGATCGAGATGCCTGGGTTGGCGAACGTCCAGGGAGCGCCGAGGCGTCCGCGAATTGCGTTCTCATCGTAACCGCCGCCGGCCGCCTGGAAGAACCCGCGCGGGGCCTCCAGTATCTTGTCGGTGGCAGTCCATCCATGGGCGGCGAACTGTGCGGCGGCGACACCGCTTTCCGATGCACGCCCGGCATGGAACGGCTTGGTCATCGTGCCGAAATTCTCACGCAAACCAGCCGACTGGCTGCCTGCGATCGAAAGCGCGCGAGCCGTGGTTTTCGCGTCGAAACGCAAAAGCCAGGCCGCAGCCGCGGCCGCGGCAAACGTTCCGCAGGTGGCCGTCGCGTGAAATCCCGTCTGATAGTGGCGGGGCGCGATGGCTTCGGCGATCTTGCACTCGACCTCGACGCCGAGATGATACGCCAGCATGACCTGCTTGCCCGAGGCGCCCACCTGTTCGCCAATGGCCAGAGCCGCGGGCAATGCCGGCGCCGTGGGATGGGTCAGCAAGCCGTAGACGCGATCCGTGGCGACGGCCAGCTGGGTGTCGTCATAGTCATCGGCATGGATGCCGACACCATTCGCGAATGCCGCAAAGCGCGGTGCAACCTTGCGGCCCGCTCCGATTATGGTCGCGGCGCCCGGCATCAGTCCAAGCTCATCGAGATGGCGGCGGACGAGGTCGCCGCTTTGCGCGACCGAGCCTGAAAGAGCCAGCCCAATGCCGTCCAGTATCGACTTCTTGCCAAGGGCCACGACGTCGTCCGGCAGATCTTCCGGAGTGGCCGACGCGACGAATTCCGCCACATAATTCGTGAGACCTGCAGGTGCGGTGTCGTGCATTGATAGTCCTCTCTATCGAAATTGTAGCGGGCCAACCAGGCATCGAGTTCAAGCTCGACTCCATGTCATGGCCGCCTGATGCAGAGGAGTAGGAAGGCAGTTTTGGTAAACTGTCAACAATTTTTTGCCGACAGGGCAACCAAGTTTTCAGTTCGTCGGACAGCCGCTACCGCAGGCACGCAAATGCTGCCGCGGTATCTGTCCTCGGACCTCGACTACAGGAATGGGTGAGCGTCAGTCGGAGCCGTGGCGCAAAGCGACGCTGGCCCTGCGCGTGCGCGAGGTGCCATTGACGATATGCTCCCGCCCGGCCGTGAAAGCCCGTTGCGAGTCGCGGGCGGCAACAGCCTCAACTATTGCCCGATGCTCGCGGTTGGATATGTCGAGCACGTCGCCACTCGCCAATGCTCGATAGCGCTGGATATGAAGCTCTCGAGCGAGGCCGAGATAGATCTGCGCTAGGCGTGCGTTGCCACACATCCTGGCCAGTTCGGAATGGAATTCCAGATTGACCGGGTAGTACTGGCTCACCTCACCGGTCTTGGCCAGCGCGTCCATGCGGTCGACGAGCGCGCGCAGCCTGGCGACCTCGGGGTCGGTGATCCTCTCGGCAACGCTCATGGTCATGCAGGCGAAGATGTAGGCACGGGCCTCCGAGACATCACGGGCTTCGTCTTCGCTGAGTTCTCGCACGAAAAACCCGCGATTGGGAATCACCTGGATCAGCCCAAGAGCGGCCAGCGCGCTGCACGCCTCGCGGATCGGTCCACGGCTGACCTTGAGTTGCTGGGCCAGGGCGTTTTCGTTGATCCTCTCGTTGGGTGTGAATTCCCCCTCGACAATCATTCGCTCGATTTCGTGCTGCACGACATTGGCAAGCGAGCGCGTGCGCAAAAAGTCGATTGGCGAAAATCCCTGCATGTTCTCGGTTTCGTTAGCCATGGGCCTGAATTCCGTTCAATGCGTCACGGGATATGCCGCTTGCCTGGTCCGGCCCTGATGGGCGCCAACGCGTTGCCTGCGCATCATCCATGGTTTGGTCTCCCTCATCGAATTGATGCCGACGCGTCCAATCGGGCCCATGACTGAGACGATACTTCCTCTTGTCAAGCGAAACGCCGATAATTGCTGTGGAACCAAGCTGTATCCTATCAACTGCCACTCCTGGGCGCCGCGCCGCCGAGAACCGGAACCTTGTTGGCTATGAAGACGACAGTGAACGAAACCACCAGCAGCAGAATACCAAGCACCGAAATCGCGCCGTAGTCGCCGCTTTCGTTGAGGTCGTAGATGATGACCGAGACCAGCTTGGTCTGCGCCGTCGTCAGCAGGACCGTCGCCGACAATTCCCGGATGGTGCCGATGAAAACGAAACACCAGGCCGCAATCAGGCTGGTGCGCAACAATGGCGCGGTGATCTGCCAAAGGGTCTTCAGGCGGGTGGCGCCGAGAATCCGACTGGCTTCCTCTAGTTCCGGATGCACGCCATGGAAGGCCGATGACAGTTGCTGGTAACCAGCCGGAAGCTCAATCGTCAGGAATGCAATCAGCAGGATCCACAGCGTGCCGTAGAGGCCGAAAGTCGGATTGGCGTAGGCCAGGAAAAGACCAACGCCCAGCACAATGCCCGGAATCGCAATCGGCGCGGTCGCCAGCATGCCGAGCAGCGAGGCGCCCGGCACCGCGCGGCGCGCAACCAGATAGGACACGACAAGGGCTATGCCGGTCGCGATCGTTGCTGTAGCCAGACCGAGGATCAGGGTGTTCCAGATGGCGAGCCGCGTGCTGGAGAATTCGAACAGCACGAAATTGAAGTTATGGAGCGTCAAGGAACTCCAGCTGAGCGGTTCGGAAATGTTGTGGGTCAGCGCCACCTTGAGCAAGGCCAGGTAGGGGAACAGGATCGTCACGCACAGGATGAAAAGGACGTATGCGCCCGCCAGCCATTTCCAGTTGCCCAGCTTTACACGCCGGGGGGTGCCGCTCTTGCCGCCGAGCACGGTATAGCCACGGCGCCCAAGCAGCCATCTCTGCCCCCACAGCAAGAGCATTGTGACCACAAGCAAAGGCACCGCGCTTGCTGCCGCGAGATCAAGCCGTGGAGGAAACTGGAAGAAGCTCCAGATCTTGGTGGTGAGAACGTGGAACCCGGCCGGCAGCGCCAGGATAGCCGGCGAACCGAACATGGTGAAGGCCTGGACGATGGCGACCAGAGACCCGGCGAGCATCGCCGGCAGCACCATCGGCAGGGTCACCCGCCGCAATGTGGTGCCTGGCTTGCCGCCGAGGATCGCCGACGCTTCCTCGAGATCCGATGGCACCTTGTCGAAGGCGTTGGCAACAAGCGTGAAGACGAATGGGAACGAGTAGCAGGTGACCGCGAACACCAGTCCCGTGAAGGTGTAGATGTTGAACAGCGCCTGCGATTGATCGAGGCCAAATGCCCAGCGGTAGATGTTGTTGAGGATGCCGCTGTTGGGCGCGGCCAGCATCGCCCAGGCAATGGCACCCAGGAATGGCGGCGTCACGAAGGATGCCGTCACCAGGCTGCGGACCAGGCGCTGCCCCGGCATGTCGGTGCGCGCGACGAGCCAGGCGAGTGGTGTGGCCACCAGGCAAGAGAACACGCCGACGCAACCAGCCATGCCCAGCGATATGAGGAAGGCCCGGCGAATTGTGGCATCGGTAAAGAGACGGGCCAGGTTCGCCAGGGTCGGTGAACCGGCCTTGTTGGTGAGGGCGTAGTATCCCAGCCAGAACAAAGGCAGCAGGACCAGCACACACAGAACCACTGCGAGCAGCACGAAGAGCGGCGTCGACAAATCGAATCTGCCGAGGTGTCGCCTGTTGGCGGTATCGGGGGACAATGCAGCGATGGTCACCTGGTCACCTCTGAGTTTGATCCGACGTCGGCGGATCAACCGCCGATCTGCCCAGGGATGTGGCGATGTCGCCGGTGACGACATCGCAAGATCCTCATTCTGGCACCGATCCGTGGCCGGTGCCGAGCCTTTGCTTACGTGCCGAAATACTCTTCGTACTTCTGCTTGATCTCTTCAACGGCATCCCGAACGTTCGACGGATCGGAGTCGAGAAGCTTGATCTGGGAGAGCGGCGTGCGGTTGGATTTCTCCTTCACGTCCGGGCGAACCGAACGCAAACCGCCGAAATCGTCATTCAACTGCTGCGCTTCCTGAGAGAACATGAAGGAATAGAACAGCTTGGCCGCGTTCGGATGGGGAGCATAAGCCAGGATTGCGGCGTTGCCGTAGGCGATCGAGGTTCCCTCCGCCGGATAGACCGCCTTGATCGGCACGCCTTTGTCCTGGAGGATGAAGACGTTGTATTCGTTGCCGTCGGCCTGGATCGGGCGTTCGCCCTGGGCGAGGACCTTCGGCGGCTCCGTCGAGGACTGAACCTGCATGACACCCTGCTTGCCCAATTTCTCGAAATAGTCCCATCCGAGAAGCTGGCTGAGTGCGTAGGTGGCGGTCATCACGTTGCCGCTGTAGCCGGGATGCGACTTCACCAGCTTGCCTTTGTATTTGGGATCGAGCAGGTCGGTCCAGGTCTTCGGCGCGTCACCTTCCTTGACCAGGTCTGTCCTGTAGGCGATTACCGTCAGCGTGGCGCGGAAAGCCGCGTAGAAGCCATCGGGATCACGATCCTTTTCCGGCCACATCTTGGCGACATCCTCCGGAACGGCCGGCGTCAGCCAGTTCTGCTCCTTGAACGTCAGGAAATGGGATGCGTCGGAGGTTTCGATGATGTCGGCGTTGTGGATGCCGCTCGAATATTCCTGTCCTATGCGCTGAAAGACGCGCTCCGAACCGGCCCTTTCCACCTGGACCTTGATGCCTGGATAGTGCGCCTCGAATGCGGCGCCCAGTTTCTCGGCGACCTGGACATCGGTTGAGGTGTAGTAGACGACCGATGCTTCCTTGGTTGCCGCGGCAACCAGGTCGTCCGTAACTTTGTAGGGTTCGGGCGGACCGGCCCAGGCCAATTGACCCCATGCCAAGGCTGCTAAAAGCGCGCCTGCTGCGACTTTCTTATTGGACATTCTCTCTCTCCCTAGTGTGCGAGCGCCCGGCAACGATCAGGTGGGCAATGAAGCCAAATTTGCTGGTTTTCCGGGACCGCGACATCGACAGGCGCGATCGCCCGCACGGTTTCGCCACCTGATAGATTGACAAGATAATCGCGATGCGACCCGAGATAGACTTGGCGCACGACCTTTCCGGTGGCCCAGTTGCTCGGATCGCCCTTCGGTTTCTCGTTGGTGAGATGCAGATCGTGATGCCGCACGGATACGGCGGTCTGGCCGTTGGCGGCATAGTCGCCGCTGCCACAGCGCAGCAGCAGACCGTTGCCGCAATCGACGGTGTCCGTTCCGACCCGCTTGCCCTTGAAGATGTTGGTGCCGCCGATGAACTGTGCAACGAACTCCGAACGCGGCCGCTCGTAAATGTCTTCGGGCGAGCCGGCCTGCTCGACATTGCCCTGGTTCATCACCACAATGACATCGGCAGCGGTCATGGCCTCCGTCTGATCGTGCGTGACATAGACGGTCGTGTAGCGGAACTCGTCGTGGAGGCGGCGGATCTCAAACCGCATCTCCTCGCGAAGATTGGCATCGAGATTGGAAAGCGGCTCGTCGAGCAGCAGCGTCTCCGGCTCGATGACAAGGGCTCTCGCCAGGGAAACACGCTGCTGCTGACCGCCCGACAACTCGCCCGGATAGCGCTCGGCCAGACTTTCGAGCTTGGTCGCCTGGAGGATGCGGCCTGTCTTTGCCTGAATATCGGCCTTGCCCATGCGACGAAGCCGCAAGCCGTAGGCGATGTTCTCGAACACGGTCATATGCGGCCAGAGCGCATAACTCTGGAAGATCATCGACATGTTGCGCGCTTCCGGCGGCTCGCTGGCGTGGGGCGACGACACAACACGGCCGCCGACACGGATCTGACCGTCCGACGGCTGAACGAAGCCGGCAACCAGGCGCAAGGTCGTGGTCTTGCCGCAGCCCGAAGGTCCGAGCAGGCACACCAGTTTTCCCTTCTCGATAGCGAGATCGACCGCGTTGACCACCGTCAGCTTGCCGTAGCGCTTGGTCAGCTTATCGAGTTCCACAAAGGCCATCGGTCCTCCCGAAACATTTCCTCACAAACGCGATGCGCTTGTGCCTGCTGCTAAAGGTCGGTCTAATTTTGTCAATTGTCAACAATTAACTGACGACTATCTGCATGAATTGCAAAGCGCTGCCATCTGCGTTGAATCGAAATGGCTTTGCGGCGCGCTATCCGGCGGCCCACAAGAGGCCGCAAAAGACCAACGATCCTGCGGCCATCAGCGTCAGTGGACCCAAACGAATTGTTCGCGCGGCAACGGCGACCACAATTGCCACGCACCAGGCAATCCATCCCCCTTTCGCGTTGCTCAAGAGAGTGAACACGCTTGACAGCACCAGCCCGGCGGCGAGCGGGGCCAGGCCATAAATCAAAGCCCCTTGCCATGCTGCATTGGGACGGCTGTGCCAGAAATGCGCGATCACGATCACCAGCAGCGACGACGGCGCAAAAATCGCAATCGTCGCAACGATCGCGCCCGCCCATCCGGCAAGATGCCAACCCATCAGCGTGACGATCAGGGTTCCCGGTCCGGGCGCAACGCGGGAGATGGCAAACATGTCGAGGAAGGTCTTGTTGGTCAACCAATGCTGGTTGTCGACAACGCTGTGCTGCAGTTCGCCCAGAATGGAGGCTCCCCCGCCGATGGCCATCAAGGACAGAGGCGCGAACACCAGAAACAGGCTGACAAGCAGATTATCGTCTTTCATGGCGGCTTCTTGCAAAGCCGACGCCGATGCCGATGGGTGCAAGCACCGCCACAACGACGAGAGCCGAGAAATGAAAGACAGTCGCGCCGATCAGCGTGCACGTGAAGAGGGCAATTGAAACCGCGTCGACACAGGCATAGCGCATGGCAAGGTAGCCGACTGACAGTGACAAGCCGGCGGCCGCAACCGCCAGCCCCACGAGGATAGCGCCGATCGCGGGATCGGCGCTCAGCCTCAGCACGATATTTCCTATCAAAACTATCGCGACCGCAGGGGGCAGCACCACCGCCGCCAGCGCCACCACGGCGCCGACGACACCGCGACATTGAAACCCGAGCCAGAGCGCCAGGTTTGCAACATTGACACCAGGAAGTGACTGGCTAAGCGCCAGCCCTGACAGAAACTGTTTGTCGCTGAACCAGCGCCGATTCACCACGAATTCCGTGTGCATCATGCCGTTCACACCACCGCCAATGCTGGTGATGCCGAGCTTGGTGAACGCCAGGAAGAGCTCAAGGAGGTTTGGTGGGGGTGACGTGTCGGGCGCCAGCGGGACATCCATTTGATCCATGAAACCTCCGATTTTTCCTGCTTTCAAACCAGGGATGTGCTCGATCGCTGCGTCGGCGGCACTGTATTCTGTTGACAGTTTGCAGTAAATAGTCGATCACTACCCCATGAGGGCCGAGCTTGAATTTCTCCAGAACCACTCCCTGACGAGCGTCCTTCGACGTGAGTTGGAAACCCTCATCCTGTCGGGAGAATTTGCCCCTGGTGAGCGATTGAACGAGAATTCGCTGGCAATCCGCTTCTCGGTGAGCCGCGGCCCGATCCGCGAAGTCTGCCGCGCGCTCGCCGAAAAAGGCTTGCTCGAACTCGTGCCCAATCGAGGCGTGTTCATGCGCCGGATTGGCGAGGAACAGGCCGCCGAACTCTACGACGTGCGAGCAGGCCTGTTTGCATCGGCGGCGCGGTTGCTGGCGACCAAGGTGACGCCGGAGCAGATTTCGGAACTCCAGAGTTTACTTGATCGCATGGAAGAAGCGGTTCTCGCGAATTCGCTCGACAACTACTATCCGCTCAATCTGGAATTCCACGATTCCATCCTGCGCTTTGCCGGGAACAGCCGGCTGCACAAGGCCTATTCCGAGCTCGTCAAGGAGCTGCACCTGTTTCGGGAGCGTGCGCTGCTGCAAGGCGGCGGCCTGACCGTATCCAATATCGAGCATCGCCGCATCGTGGCAGCGCTGGGAGCGGGCGACGCCACGGCAGCCATGGATGCAGCGTTTGCGCATGTGCTGAGCGGCAAGAGCCGCATGACCCTGCCAGCGGCAGCCGACACGGAACATTCGATCGGCGGTGCCGCAAAAACCACGGACATCGCATGAACGGCGCGCGGGAACTTGAGGGGCGCGTCGCCATCGTGACCGGTGCAGGACGCAACATCGGGCGCGTGATGGCGCTGGAACTGGCTCGAGCCGGCGCCGCGGTGGTCGTGAACGCACGCACATCTCGCGCCGAAGCCGAAGCTGTCGTCAACGAGATCACCGCCGCCGGAGGCAGGGCTACGGCCGTCCTGGCCGACGTCGTCGACCCGAATGCCGTCGACGCACTGATCGGCGCGGCTGTCCGGCAGTTCGGTGGCATAGACATTCTCGTCAACAGCGCTGCCGTGCGACGCGAAACCGCGTTCGAGGATCTGGGTTTCACCGAATGGCGTGAGGTGCTTTCGATCATCCTCGATGGTGCATTCCTCACCGCCCATGCAGCGCTCCCGCATCTCAAGAAATCGGGACAAGGCGTGGTGATCAACATCGGGGGTCTGTCGGCTCATACCGGCGCCAGCGGTCGCGCCCATGTCGTCGCGGCCAAGGCGGGCCTGGCCGGATTCACCCGGGCGCTCGCCCATGACCTTGCCGGTGAAGGCATCACGGTCAATTGCGTTTCGCCTGGCATGATCGACACTCGACGTGCCGGCGAAGAGCCTTCTCATCATGCCGGGAAACTGCCGCCTGTCGGGCGGCGTGGAACACCCGAGGAAGTTGCACTGCTCGTGCGCTATCTCTGCGGACCGGCGGCTCGCTACATCACCGGCCAGACCGTCCACATCAATGGCGGCGCCTTCACGGCGTGATGCACGCCAATCAGCAAGCACGCCGATGCACCGGGCGGTGCCCGACGGCTATCCAGGGAGATCAAATGATGGACGTTACAGCCATTCTGGCGCGCTATGTCGTGTCGGCATCCGCGGACAGCGTCCCGGCAAACGTCCGGAGCGAAGCAGTGCGCTCCTTCCTCAACTGGACCGGCTGCGCGGTAGGCGGCTCGCAACATCCGAGCGTTGACATTGCCTTGTCCGCGGTGTCACCGTTCGCCGGCAAGGATCAGGCTGCGATCCTCGGCCGTAGCGAACGGCTGGACGCCCTGAACGCCGCGCTCATCAACGGCATCGCCAGCCACGTCTTCGATTTCGACGACACACATCTGAGGACCATCATCCATCCGGCCGGGCCGGTCGCCTCCGCAATCCTCAGCCTGGCGCAACTGCAACCAACGAGCGGCCGTGATCTCCTGCACGCCTTCATCCTCGGCGTCGAGGTCGAATGCCGCATCGGCAACGCCGTCTATCCCGCGCACTACGACATCGGCTGGCACATCACCGGAACCGCCGGCGTTTTCGGAGCCGCCGCCGCGGCAGGTCGCCTGCTCGGTCTCAACGAACAGCAGATGATCTGGGCGCTCGGCATCGCCGGCACACAGTCTTCCGGTTTTCGTGAGATGTTCGGAACCATGTGCAAAAGCTTCCATCCCGGCCGCGCCGCGCAAAATGGACTGCTTTCCGCCGTGCTGGCGCAACGCGACTTCACCTCGTCAAACCGCGTGCTCGAGGCGCCGCGCGGTTTCGCCCATGTCATGTCCACCGAACGGAATTTCGACGAGATCACCAAAGGCCTGGGCGAGAGTTTCGAGATCGCTCTCAACACCTACAAGCCGTTCGCTTGCGGCATCGTCATCCACCCGATCATCGACGGCTGCGTGCAATTGCGCAATGAATTCGGCCTGAAGGCCGACGAGATCGAAAGCATTGCGCTGGAAGTCGATCCGTTGGTGTTGGAATTGACTGGCAAGAAGACCCCGCAGGTTGGCCTCGAAGGCAAATTCAGCGTCTACCATTCGGCAGCGGTCGCCATTATCGAAGGCCGCGCCGGCGAGGCAGAATACAGCGATGCAAACGTGCGCGATAAGCAGGTCATTGCGCTGCGCGATCGCGTCAGCGCAGTGGCGTCGCAAAGCGTCGCCGAAGACGAATGTCACGTCACGATCAAGCTCAGGGACGGTCGCGTGCTCAAGAGGCATGTCGAGCATGCGATCGGCAGCCTGGCGCGGCCGATGACCGACGACGACCTCAACGCAAAGTTCGGCGGACTGGCCGAACCGGTTCTGGGTGCAAAGGCAACGGCGCGTCTGCGGGAACTGTGCTGGGATATCGAGAGCCTCGAAGACACCGCTGCGATCGCGCAGGCCGCAACCCCGGCTACCTAAAAGGCGGGTTTCGCCGACGTCAGCGGCCAGTCTGGCCAATGCAGGCGACCTGTCGTCCCGGGCTTTGAGAAAATTGATCTGGAAGTCAGAGCGCGGCGACGATCGCTTTGCCGCACTCGACGGTGTTTGCAGCGCCGCCGAGATCGCGCGTGCGCAGCGAAGGCTCGGCCAAAACGGTCTCGATGGCCGATACAATCCCGGCAGCCGCTTCAGCATGTCCGAGGTGGTCAAGCATCATCGCCGCCGACCAGATCTGCCCCACCGGATTTGCGATCCCCTGCCCGGCAATATCCGGTGCCGAGCCATGGACCGGTTCGAACAGAGATGGAAAATTGCGGTCCGGATTGATGTTGGCGCTCGGCGCGATGCCGATCGTTCCCGTGCAGGCCGGACCGAGATCGGAAAGAATGTCGCCGAAAAGGTTCGATGCGACGACCACATCGAACCAATCGGGGTGAAGCACGAACTGAGCCGTCAGGATGTCGATGTGATATTTGTCCCAGCGCACGTAGGGGAAGGCCTTCGCCATTTCCTCAACGCGCTCGTCCCAATAGGGCATGCTGATCGAAATGCCGTTCGACTTGGTCGCCGAGGTGAGGTGTTTGCGCTTGCCCTTGGCGGCAAGCTCGAATGCGAATTTCAGCACGCGATCGACACCGATGCGCGTCATGACCGTTTCCTGCACAACCACTTCGCGCTCGGTGCCCGGGAAGATACGGCCACCGATCGATGAATACTCGCCTTCGGTGTTCTCGCGCACGACCCAGAAATCGATATCGCCGGGACCACGGCCGACGAGCGGGCTCGGCACACCAGGCATCAGGCGCACCGGCCGCAGATTGACGTACTGATCGAACTCGCGCCTGAACTGGAGAAGCGACCCCCACAGCGACACGTGATCGGGCACGCCGGCCGGCCAACCGACGGCGCCAAAGAAGATCGCGTCATGCGATCCGATCTTGTCCTTCCAGTCTTCCGGCAGCATCCGACCGTGACGGGCATAGTAGTCGTAAGAGGCGAAATCGAACCAGTCGAACGACAGCCCGATGCCGAAGCGCGACGCGACTTTTTCCAGAACGCGCACGCCTTCGGGTACGACCTCCTTGCCGATCCCGTCGCCTGGGATGACCGCAATGCGGAAACTGTTGGATTGTGTCATTTTGCTTTCCAGGCTGATCGACGGGATTTGCTCAGGCCGCAGCCTCTTCGCGCTGCGTGTCCTTGTGGCGCGCAAGCTGGGCCGCGAGGCGGACTGCGTTTTCCAGTGCACCTGTCGATGCACTTCCCTTGCCAACGATGTCGAAGGCGGTTCCGTGCGCTGGCGTGGTGAACACGGTCTCCAGGCCCGCCGTGACGGTCACGCCGCGGTTGAAGCCGCGTAGCTTGGTCGCGATCTGCCCCTGGTCGTGGTACATGGCGACGACGCTGTCATACTCGCCCGCGAAGGCCTTGATGTAGATGGTGTCGGCCGGGAAAGGCCCCTTGCAGTCGATGCCGGTTGCAGCGGCGACCTTGACCGCCGGTCCGATCAGGTCGATTTCCTCACGGCCAAACAGCCCGTTCTCCCCGGCATGAGGGTTAAGGGCCGCAACGGCGATGCGCGGTTTGTCCATACCGGCGCGCTGCATGGTGCGGTTGACCAGTTCGATCGCCTCGATGATGCTGTCATGGGTGATCTGATCGAGAGCCGTGCGCAGCGACACATGCGAGGTGACGCGCGACATCCATTGGCCGTCGAGCACGTTCATCTCGGAGAAATAGCCTTTGTGTCCCAACAGATGAGCAAACATCTTGTGCTCGTCGGGAAATTTCCAGCCGCCAGCATGAAGCGCTGCCTTGTTCAGCGGCGCGAAGGTGATGCCATCGACGTCGCCTTTCATCGCCAGCCGCACCGCCTCGGCCAAGGTGTCCCCTGTCAGCTTGCCCGACTCCGGTGAAACCACGCCGCGCGGCAAGGCCGCGGGGTCGATGTTACCAAGGTCGATCACAGGTGTTTCTGATGCATCCCAGTCGATGGATGCAACATCGGGGACGGTCTTAAGCGAAAGCGCTACGCCTGCGTCGCGGGCGCCCATCTCCAGGACACGCCGGTCGCCAAGAACGACAATGCGCGCCACGTCGGAGAGCCTACCGTCCGACAGCACGCGAGCAACGAGCTCAGGGCCGATACCGGTCATATCGCCAAGCAGCAAGGCCAGGCGAGGCAGGGGTGAAGCGGTTTTGCGCGAAGATTTATCTGGATTTTCCATGGACATGCCCCCTTCGGCTCGACGGTGGTGAGGCCACCCGATATCGGCCGCGCAAGGCTGGCTTCGTGACCGCTTTGAAGCCATGTTGCGCCGCATCCAAGAAAAGTCAACTGAAAATTGTTGACAGTATTCAATTTGAAGGCGAGGCTAAGGACGACCTTATCTGGAGAGCACCATGGACAGCCAACACGCCTCGGAAGCCGCCGCCGCATCCTCTATGCCGCCCTTGGAAAGCAAGCATGGAAGCCTAATGGAGGGGTTCTCCTACAGGAGGATCAAGACCAGGGGCGCCGAGATCAATGTCGCCGTCGCGGGATCAGGCCCACCGTTGCTGCTTGTTCACGGCAACCCGTTGACGCATGTCAGCTGGCATCGCATCGCGCCTTCCCTGGCAAAATCCTTCACGGTGGTCGCCATCGACCTGCGCGGCTATGGCGACAGCTCAAAACCCGACGGCGGTGCGGACCATGCCGCCTACAGCTTCCGCGCCATGGGCGAAGACGCCTTTGATGTGATGAGCGCGCTTGGCTTTGAAAAGTTCGCGCTTGCTGGCCATGACCGCGGTGCCCGCGTCGGGTTTCGGATGGTGCTTGATCAGCCCGACAGGATCACCCGTTTCTGCGCGCTGGATATCATCCCGACCTACCATCTCCTGACCAACGTCACCCTTGGATGGGGGCTGGAGAGCTATCATTGGTTCTTCATGGCGCAGAAGGCGCCCTTCCCCGAGAAGCTGATCTGTGCCGACCTCGACTACTACATCAACTACAAGCTCAACAAGAAAGGCGTGGGCCTGGAGATATTCACGCCGGAAGCCTTCAAGGAGTATGCACGCTGCACCACGCCTGAGCAGATCCACGCCGTGTGCGAGGACTACCGCGCGACCGTGACGCTCGACCTCGCCATGGACACAGCCGATTTCGGCAAGAAGACGATCCAGTGCCCGGTCATGGTGATCTGGGGCAGCAACAGCCATGTTGGCCGTCACCTGACGCCTATTGAAGCTTGGACGCCCTGGGCGCCGGACCTCAGGGGCTGGGCCATTCCGACAGGTCACTATCCGGCCGAGCACCGGCCTGATCTGGTCTATGAGAGTTTCTGGACCTTCTTCAACGGCGTTGAGCCGACCCCATATCGCTCCTGATACGGCACCTTGGCCCTCTTGCGTCAGAGCTTCTGCTCTGACGCCCTTCTGAAGGCCGTTTCTCCGCCACGCGGTTCCACGTCCCAATCTTCGCCAGTCCGGTTTGTGATCCGGAGCATCGAGAAAATCCATCCCATGTCGCCAGGCGGCGTGCCGTGTGAGACTTTGCTCTCGATCAATAAATGCCCAATCTGGTTTGAGTACGCTGTCAGGACGTCAATTGAACGGTTCGCTTCAACAAGGTTGTTCGAACGTTCGGGGCGAGAATGACCACCGGTTCGGCCAAGCATGGTGGGGAGTGGTTTGCCCTTCTAGTTCTTCCGACGAATTGACAGTGTGACGATCGAAAGCGGAAAAGCGGACGCAATGACAGCTTAGCCCTGTCTCGCAGTTGACCTGATCCAGGGCCTGAAAGGGAGGTTTGGGAGGATAAGCATGGGCGAGGATCTATCCGGTCATCATGCCGACCGCATTCAGGCCGCGATCGCTTCGGACGCCGCGGCGAAGTCCGCTCTGGTTGCCTCCTGGCGACGGTCTTCCAATTTGCATCGGCTCGATCCGACCGATTGCAGTCCCCCACGCTATCTTACAGAGGCGGAATTCGGAGAGGCCCGGCAACGCAGCGAGCCGCTCATCCGTGCTGCCCAATCGAGTCTGGACCGGCTCTATCTTGCCGTGGGTGGCGTCGGGTGCTGTGTGCTTCTCGCCGATCGTGACGGCGTGCCGGTCGAACGGCGCGGGGCCCCGGTGGATGACGAGACGTTTCATTCCTGGGGCTTGTGGACCGGCTCCGTCTGGAACGAACAGAGCCAGGGCACCAACGGGATCGGCACCTGCCTGGTCGAACAGCGCGCACTGACAATCCATCGCGATCAGCATTTTCATACGCGCAACACGGGGCTCAGTTGTACCACCGCTCCCATCTACGATCACCAGGGGGATCTTGTGGCTGCGCTTGACGTGTCTTCCTGCCGGGCCGATCTGACCGAAGCCTTCGCCAATCTTATCTCGGTGGCCGTGGTCGACGCGGTGCGTCGGATCGAGGCTGAGAACTTCAGGATGGCATTCCCGAAGGCGAGAATTCTGCTGGCGCCGGTGACCGACAGAGGTTCGGGCGCGCTGATCGCGGTTGATGCGGACGACCTTGTGGTCGGCGCGACCCGATCGGCCCGCCTGGCGCTCGGGATTACGCAACAGTGTCTCGACAGGCCGATGCCTGCCGCAGATCTGCTTGGTTGGGGCGAGAGCGGGCCCGAAGTCCTCGCCGAGGCTGAGCGCGGCGTGCTGCAGCGGGCGCTGGCGCGAGCAGACGGAAATATCACGGCTGCGGCCCAGGCGCTGGGTATCAGCCGGGCGACGCTGCACCGCAAGCTCAACCGCCTGGATGTGCACAGGCCTCACTGACCTTCCGAATCCTCGCATGACTGTCGCAATTCTGCGACACATGCCGCCCGCCCGCTGTCCTCGGCACGGTGACAATAGCGGCGGAAATCGCAAGTCTCCCTTCCCAAGCGTCGCATTCCGCGGCGTCATCTCTGGGAGGAAGACACATGAACAAGGTAGAATTCTCACGCTCGGTCAAGGCGCCCTTCGACAAGCGTTACGGCAATTTCATCGGCGGCAAATGGGCCGAGCCGCGCTCCGGCCGCTACTTCGAAAACCACTCGCCGGTGAACGGCCAGCTGCTGTGCGAGGTGGCGCGTTCGGATGCGCACGACATCGAGGCAGCGCTGGACGCCGCGCACGCCGCCAAGGACGCCTGGGGGCGCACCAGCGTCGCCGAGCGCTCGCTTATCCTCAACCGCATCGCCGATCGCATGGAGGAAAACCTCGATCTCCTCGCATGCGCCGAAACCTGGGACAACGGCAAGCCGATCCGTGAAACGACCGCCGCCGACCTGCCGCTCGCCATCGACCATTTCCGCTATTTCGCCGGCGCCGTGCGCGGTCAGGAAGGCAGCCTTTCCCAAATCGACGACGATACCGTCGCCTATCATTTCCACGAGCCGCTCGGCGTGGTCGGCCAGATCATCCCGTGGAACTTCCCGCTGCTGATGGCCTGCTGGAAACTTGCTCCCGCGCTTGCAGCTGGAAACTGCGTCGTGCTGAAGCCTGCCGAGCAGACACCGGCGGCCATCCTGCTCTGGGCCGATCTTGTCGGCGATCTGCTGCCGCCAGGCGTGCTCAACATCGTCAACGGTTTCGGCCTCGAGGCCGGCAAGCCGCTCGCATCCTCGCCGCGCATTGCCAAGATAGCCTTTACCGGCGAGACGACGACGGGGCGGCTGATCATGCAATATGCCAGCCAGAACCTGATCCCCGTCACGCTGGAACTGGGCGGCAAGTCACCTAACATCTTCTTCAAGGATGTTGTCGCCGAGGACGATGACTTCTTCGACAAGGCGATCGAAGGCTTCGTCATGTTCGCGCTGAACCAGGGCGAGGTCTGCACCTGCCCAAGCCGTGCGCTCATCCATGAATCGATCTACGACACCTTCATGGAACGCGCCCTCAAGCGCGTCGAGGCGATCGTGCAGGGCGATCCGCTTGACCCGGCGACGATGATCGGTGCCCAAGCCTCGTCCGAGCAGCTGGAAAAGATCCTGTCCTATATCGACATAGGCCGCCAGGAAGGCGCCGAGGTGCTGACCGGCGGGTCGCGTAACGTCCTGCCCGGCGATCTGGCGGGTGGCTATTACGTCAAACCGACGGTGTTCAAGGGCCACAACAAGATGCGCATCTTCCAGGAAGAGATTTTCGGACCGGTGGTTTCGGTCACGACCTTCAAGGACGACGACGAAGCGCTGGCGATAGCCAACGATACGCTCTATGGCCTTGGCGCCGGCGTCTGGACGCGTGACGGCAACCGCGCCTATCGCTTCGGCCGCGCGATCCAGGCCGGCCGCGTCTGGACCAACTGCTACCACGCCTATCCCGCGCATGCCGCCTTCGGCGGCTACAAGCAGTCCGGCATCGGCCGCGAGACCCATAAGATGATGCTCGACCACTACCAGCAGACCAAGAACATGCTGGTCAGCTATAGCCCGAAGAAGCTCGGCTTCTTCTGATCCCTTGTTTGGCTCACAGCGCGGCTCCGCGAGGGGCCGCGCCCCCCCATTCTGAATCCGGAAAAGACCATGCATGCGAAGGTCACGGCGACGCCGGCAGCCCTTGAACTGATCGCGGAGATCGTTGCCGAGCATGGACCGGTGCTGTTCCACCAATCCGGCGGCTGCTGCGACGGTTCCTCGCCTATGTGTTATCCGCGTGCCGGTTTCATCGTCGGCGACCGTGATGTGCTGCTCGGCCACATCGAAGACGTGCCCTTCTACATCGGGGCTTCGCAATTCGAGGCCTGGAAGCATACCGATCTCATTATCGACGTGGTGCCTGGTCGCGGCGGCATGTTCTCGCTGGACAACGGACGGGAGAAGCGGTTCCTGACGCGGTCGACGATCTGCGCCGTTCATAGGTGATGAGGGTGCATCGGGCTGCTTCCTCTTTGTCCCAGCGCAACGAGCATCCCGGAAATCAGATGCAGCATGTCCGCTTCCAAGCGTGGGCAAGCGGCATGAAACACAAATTCAGCGACGATGCGACGATGGACGAAATCATGCACCTGTCGCCGGCGGCCATCCGGGTGGTGCTCCAGCACGGCATGCTTTGCGTCGGCTGCCCGATTGCTTCGTTCCATACCGTTTCCGACGCGGCACGCGAGCACGATCTGAACGAGGAACAACTCGGCTCCGATTTGCGGGCCGCGATCGAAAGCACCAACCCTGACTAACTTTTCTCGGCGCGGCCTTCCGCGATCAGAAGGAGCCGGTGAGGTTCGACTACGGTCACCCTCTGGCGTCCACTTTTGACCAATCCCTGGTCTTCCCAGGCCGAGAGCAACCGGCTCACCGTATGGAGCGTTGTTCCCGTCATCTCGGCAATGTCCTGACGAGAGATCGGGAAGTCGATCAGGATTCCTTCCTTTGTCTTCCTGCCAGCCTGCTTGACCAGCTTGAGCATCGCATGGGCGACGCGCTGTTCCACCTGTTCTGTGGCCATCTCGATGACGCGCGTATGAGCGTCCTGCAGCCTGGTGCCCACGGCTTTGTAGGTGTTGGCACTGAAGCTCGGGAAATTTGCTGCGAAGGTCGGCCATAGATGGCTTGCCCAGGCAAGAACCACACAATCAACGGCAGCGATCGCATTTGCCGGATAGGTGGTGCGGCCAAGCGCGTGGGCGATGCCCATCAACTCGCCTGGACTTATGTACCGCACAGTCACCTCGTGACCGTCCGGGGTTGATTTCACGACGCGCACATGTCCGTCCAGCAGCAGGAAAAAGGAATGTGCTTCCTGCTCCTGCTCGAACACCGGCTGGTCCTTGGCGATCCGGAGCGACCTGGCCTGGCCGACGATGCGATCGAGATCCGTGGCGGCGACGCCCTCAAAGACAGAAAGCCCTGCAATCAGCGAGCGATCGAGGCTAACCAACTCTGTCCCCTCCCGAATTTGACCGCGGCCAATGCATCCAAGCCGGTCTGCCAAAGAGTGTTCTCACGGCGATTGATGCGGGGCAAGGGGCGCATGCTTTGGCTCTCGTCCATGCGCCACGCCACACGAGGGCGCCAACGATGTTTTTGCTCACGAGTTTGCGCCAGCGCAAATCGCCAAGCCGCCTGATGGCCTAGAAGAAGGCAACGGTTGAAGGCCGTGACGAACTCAAGAAAAGGATTTCCAAATGAAACTGCCACTGATCGCCGCGGCCATCGCCCTGCTCTCCATCGCCGGTGCCGCGAATGCCGAAGAACACGTCGTACAGATGCTGAACAAGGGCGAGAAAGGTTCGATGGTCTTCCAGCCCGCCTTTGTCCGGGCAGTGCCCGGAGACACGATCAAATTTGTGCCGACCGACAAATCCCACAATGCCGAGAGCATCAAAGGAATGATCCCGGACGGTGCTGAAGCTTTCAAAGGTAAGCCCAGCGAAGAAGTAATCGTGACCCTCACCAAGGAGGGCGCCTACGGCGTCAAGTGTGCCCCACATTACGGCATGGGCATGGTTGCGCTGATCGTGGTCGGCAAGTCCGCCAACCTGGAAGCGGCGCAGGCCGTCAAGCAGGTCGGCAAAGCCAAAACCGTGTTTGCCGAACTGTTTGCCGAAGCGACCAAGACTGCTTCCAACTGAGGCTTTTCCAGGATGCCCTCCGGTTGGCGATCTTCCGGAGGCAGAGGCCGGACAGACTGAGGGGAGCGGTCTGGTCCGGCCTATTTCATTTGGATATCGATAGACAGCCCGAGACACGATCTTCTCGTCCCCAGCGGTTGCCTTATCCAAGGTTGCTGATCTGGAGTTGGCAGTCAGTGAACCTCGGCCGGCCGGGCTCGGCTACTCGCCCCGTCAATCGAGCAACGCAACAAATGAAATCGGATTTGCGCCAGCGCAAAGACGTGGCCCGCGAGCAGACTATTCTTAGTGCATCAGATCGGTGAAAAAAGGAGATGGAAATGCTTACGAGACGAGAAGCTTTGTTAGGTTCTGTCCTTACCGCGGCCGCAGCCGCGGCCGTTGTTGCAATGCCGGTTGTGGCAAGTGCAGCCGAAGTTGCAAGTCTACCGCGCGAAAAGGTCACCCTCGTCGCGCCGCCGTTCGTCCACGCCCATGACCAAGTGGCCAAGGGCGGTCCAAAGGTCGTCGAATTCACCATGACGATCGAGGAGAAGCCGATGATCATCGATGCCGACGGCACGCAGCTCAATGCGATGACCTACAACGGCTCGATTCCGGGCCCTCTGATGGTCGTGCATCAAGACGACTATATCGAACTCACCCTGATCAATCCCGAGACCAATACGCTTGCCCATAATATCGATTTCCACGCCGCCACCGGCGCGCTTGGCGGCGGCGGCCTGACCCTGGTCAATCCTGGCGAGCAGGTCACGCTGCGCTTCAAGGCCACGCGCACGGGGACCTTCGTCTACCACTGTGCGCCTGGCGGCGCGATGATCCCGTGGCATGTCGTGTCGGGGATGAGCGGAGCAGTGATGATACTGCCGCGCGACGGCCTCAAGGACGACAAGGGCAGGCCCGTTCGCTATGACCGCATCTTCTACATCGGCGAGAACGATTTCTACGTCCCCCGCGACGAGCAGGGGAAATTCAAGAAATATGAAACAGCCGGCGACAATTACGATGATACGGTCAAGGTCATGCGCGGGTTGATCCCCACCCATGTCGTGTTCAACGGCAAGGCGGGATCGCTGACTGGCGACAACGCGATGAAGGCGAAGGTCGGCGAAACGATATTGATCGTTCATTCGCAGGCCAATCGTGACACACGCCCGCACCTGATCGGCGGCCATGGCGACTTTGTCTGGGAACAGGGCAAGTTCGCCAACCCTCCGGCCAAGGACCTGGAAACCTGGTTCATCCGCGGCGGGTCGGCTGGGTCGGCGCTCTACACGTTCCGGCAGCCAGGCATCTACGCGTATGTGAACCACAATTTGATCGAGGCGGTGGAACTTGGTGCAACCGCGCACTTTGTCGTCGACGGAACCTGGGACGACGATCTGATGATGCAGGTCGAAGCACCCAAGCCGATCGCCTCGTAAAAGGGAGATCCGATCTTCAGTGCAACCTTGCGGCGGAGCCAAAAGGTTGCACGTGCGGCCGGACTTGGTGCCATGCCCTTCGATCCTGTCTTCGCATTCGGAACAACTGCGGCTGCCGCACTGATCGGCTTGGGCATAACCCATGCGCTCGACAGGGCTCCTTTGGATTTGCCGACACCGGTCGCCGTGAGCGAACTTGTGGTCCTGGGACCCGGCTCGTTCGATCACCCACAGCCCGGGGAATTCCTCAAGCAGAACCATTCCGTCGCAGCCCCCGTCGTGCGGGAAACCATCGATGCGCCGCTGGAAATCATGAAATACCAGGTAAGCGTTTCGGACTATGGACGTTGCGTGGCGGACGGTGCCTGCAAGCCCGCCGACTCGCGCAAGATCGGCAACGTGCCGGTCACCGGCGTCAGCCACATCGATGCCGAAGCCTATGCAACCTGGCTGTCAGCCCGCAGAGGTGAGGCATGGCGGCTGCCCACGGATGTGGAGTGGGCTTACGCCGCCGGCGAGCGATTCAGAGGTGACATCGAGGGTGGCGAAAGCGACCCGAACAACCCGGCGCGACGGTGGCTGACACAGTATCGCCAGGAGGCTGCACTCGGACGCAAACCTGATCCCGAGCCGAGAGCTCAAGGCGCCTTCGGAACCAATTCAAAGGGATTGTCGGACATTGCAGGCAATGTCTGGGAATGGACCTCGACATGTTATTCGCACGCCACGATAGACAGCGACGGAAAGCGCACCGCGAGTTTGATCGACAATTGTGGAGTGCACGCCGTGGAGGGCTTCCACCGCACCTATATGTCGAACTTCATTCGGGACGGTAAGAGCGGCGGCTGCGCCGTAGGAACGCCACCCGACAATCTGGGTTTCCGGCTTGTACGCGACCGGACAGGTTTCTTTCAAACCACCATTCGCAGCTTGGGATTGACCTGACTGCAGCAGAATCAAGAGTGCACGAATGACTTCAAAATCCGCTCCGGTTGACCGGGCACGTCCTGTCGCGGAACAGGCTCTGAACCATAACGGCGTTGATCGAATTTCGATCGGAAAACTGGTCCGCGAATTCTATGCAAAGGTCAGACAGAACGAGCGTCTCGGTCCGATTTTCGCGCGCGAAATCACCGGGGATTGGGAGCCTCATCTCGAGAAAATGACGGACTTCTGGTGTTCTGTCGTCCTCAAGAGCGGCGACTATCACGGACGCCCGGTGCCGGCGCACCTCAAGCTCAAGGATGTCACCGAGGCCGATTTCGATATCTGGCAGGCCCTCTTCGGCCAGACGGCGGCCGAACTCTTCGCCCCGGAAACGGCGGCGGTGTTTGTCGACAGAGCCGAGCGGATCGCGGCAAGTCTGAAGCTGGCGATGTTCTTTCGCATTGGTCCCGCCGCGCCAGGCGCACGCCAATAGGCGAACTTGGCGAAACCCGACCGATTGCTTCAAGGCTCGAAAGGCCAGCGCCAGGTTTGATTTTACGCAAGGAAAGCGTCCCTCGCGGCTTCTAGTTTCCTCGCATGGCTCTCAACCTCTTCGTCGGCACGATCGTCATAAGCCTGACGGTCGTCATTCACACCTTCGGCCTCATTGCCGTCACCCGTGCGATGGGACATCTGGTGGCGCGATTTCGCATGCATGGTCGGCGAAGCCGGGTCGTTGCAATGATCAGCGTGGTGATGGGCCTTTTTGCCGTCATGACAGCCGAGGTCTGGTTGTGGGCGGGCGTGTACCGCCTGCTCGGCGTCCTGCCCGACTTCGAGACCGCGCTGTATTTTTCAACCATCACCTTTTCGACCGTCGGCTATGGCGACGTGGTGCCGGCCCATGATTGGCGCGTGCTAGCGGCGCTGGAAGGCGTGAACGGCTTTCTTCTGCTCGGCTGGTCGACCGCCTATCTGATCGCGGCCGGAACGCGCATCGGCCCGTTCAGGGCTGGCGAGCACTTTTGACCGGGTGGACACTCAGACCGCTACCGAATGCCTGGCCTTGCCGGCTTCAAGATATTTGTCGAACTTCGCCGCAATGCTTCTCACAAAGGGGCGACTTTCGGCCGGCACGACGAAGCTGTCGCCATCGAGTTCAAGCAATCGCCCAGGACCATCAAGAGCAGTGGAACTTGCCTTGAGCAGAAGCCTTTGACCAGCATCGCCAAAGCGCTCTACCAGTTCGATCGCCGAGAAGGCGAAATCGCACATCAGCCTCTCGATGATCCAGCCGCGAACGCGGTCGTCGTCGGAAAGTGCGATACCGCGGACGGCCGCCAGCCCACCGTCGGAGACCATGCGCCCATACTCGGCGGTCGACGGCATGTTCTGCGCATAGCCTTGGCGAAATTGACTGATGGACGACGGGCCGAGGCCGATCAGTGTTTCGCAGCGATCCTCCGTGTAGCCTTGGAAATTGCGGCGCAAGCAGCCGGTTCTGGCCGCTACGGCCAACGCATCGTTGGGCTTGGCGAAGTGGTCGAAGCCGACGGCTTCATATCCCGCGTTCAGCATAAGACAAGCGGCCAGTTGTGATTGAGCAAACCGCTCCGCCGGACCCGGCAACCATGCCTCGTCGATCATCGTCTGGTGCTTCTTGAACCAGGGCACATGTGCGTAGCCGAACAATGCCATCCTGTCCGGTTCCAGGGTCAACGCCTGCGCGACGGTGGAGGACACGCTCTCCCTGGTCTGGTGCGGCAGGCCGTAGAGCAGGTCCAGATTGACCGATTCGACACCGCGCGTGCGAACGCCGTCGACGACCGCTTTGGTCTGCAAAAAGCTCTGCTCGCGATTAATTGCCTTTTGCACCTTCGGGTCAAAATCCTGGACCCCGAGGCTCGCCCTAGTCATGCCGATCTCGGCAAGCGCATCGAGGCGGGCGTCATCCATATCATTGGGATCGATTTCGACGCTGATCTTGGCGTCCGGAAGAAAATCGAAGCTGGCCCGCAATGCTTTCCCTACCTCCACCATGTCCTCGGGCTTCAGCATCGTCGGAGAGCCGCCACCGAAGTGGACGGCGCGCACGCCGGCCTTGCCACCGACAATGCGGGCGATAGTGGCGATCTCGGCATGCAAAGAGCGGAGATAGGCGGTTACCGGGTCATAGTGACGGGTCTGCTTGGTGTGGCAGGCGCAGAACCAGCAGAGCCTGTCGCAGTAGGGAATATGCAGATAGAGCGAAATCTCGTCGCCTTTCCCGAGCGCCTCCAGCCAGCCTCGACAGACAGTGGCATCGACCCCCGGATGGAAATGCGGCGCGGTCGGATAGCTCGTGTAGCGCGGCACGTTCTCGCCAAGCCTGGCAGCTAGTTCCGGTCGCATGTCGCCATCCCTTGTGTTTGCATGGCCAGGAAAATGGCCGCGACGGGACGCAAATGCCTTGATTTCGGTCAAAGCCCTTGCACCGGACAAACTGCCACAAGGCGTTTTCAATGGGCCGATGCTATTTTGCCGATACCCTGGA
Source organism: Mesorhizobium sp. P2_E6 (assembly GCF_056403835.1). NCBI lineage: Bacteria > Pseudomonadati > Pseudomonadota > Alphaproteobacteria > Hyphomicrobiales > Phyllobacteriaceae > Mesorhizobium > Mesorhizobium sp. P2_E6. Next base: position 164,831 of record NZ_JBFUEQ010000011.1, on the reverse strand, counting down.
TCCTCGGACGATCGTGATGACAGTGCGTGAGGATATTCATAGCGTCGGCATTCCTGTGCTTTGCCAATCATGCGAGGCAAGGCATCGCGGCGTTTGCGGTGCCCTCGACCCCGACCAATTGGTTGGGCTCGCCAAGACCTCGTCAAGGCACAGTGTCGAGCCGGGCAGCGAATTGATCGGCGACGCCGAAACCGTCGACAGCTACTCGAACGTGCTTTCCGGCGTGGTGAAGCTGACGAAGAGCCTTTCGGACGGACGCCAGCAGATCGTCGGCCTCCAGTTCGCGCCGGACTTTCTGGGACGACCTTTCAAGGTGGAAAGCGAGATCAACGCGGAAGCGGCGACCGCTGTCTCCCTTTGCTCGTTTCCGAAGACGGCGATCGAACGGATGATGAAGCAATCGCCGGAGCTCGAGCATCGCCTGCTCAAGCAAACGCTGAACGAACTCGACGAGGCGCGCGACTGGATGGTGACGCTGGGACGCAAGACCGCCGCGGAAAAAGTGGCGAGCTTTCTGCTGATGATTGCCAGAAATATCGATCCCACGCTCGATCCAGCCACCAACGCGACAAGCTTCGACCTGCCGCTCACGCGCGCCGACATCGCCGATTTCCTCGGCCTGACGATCGAAACGGTGAGCCGCCAATTGACCCGGCTGCGGACAGACGGCGTGATCCGGATCGACAACAACCGCCATGTGACGGTGGACAGCCTCACCCGGTTGGAGAGCCGCTCTGGCGCCTAGAGCCGGATGATTTCAGGTTGAATCGACCTGAAAGCTGAATCCGCCTCTAAATCAAAGCGATAGAGCATGATGTCGGCCGAAAACCGCCTCACACTTTTCGGCATCATGCTCTAGTCCCGGTCGACGATCCCGATCATCGGCAGGACGTGCTCGCGTTCAAACGCGATGTGCCGGCGCAAGTTCTCGAACAGGCCGCGCAACATGAAGCCGATGGTTTCGGGATTCTCGACTGTCTCACCATGACCGATGGCCAATAATATTTCGGTCACCTCACTGGCAAAGCATTCGTCTTCCACATGTTCGGCCCGCAATCGCCGGGTTGAGGCAAGGTTCGCACCGCTGCCGGTCAAAGCGGCATCGTAGGCGGGAAAGATGACCGTCTCTTCGTATTGATGAATGTTGCGCAGCAACGGAACGATCGCGTTGGCCGTGCCGAGACATTTCAGACGATCGACGCTGGGCAAGGCGTCTGCAATTCTCTCCAGGGCATCGCAGAGCTGCAGCTTTTCCCTGTGCGCGCGCTTCATCACCGCGGCCGGGACCGCTTCTCTGCAGGATCGATCGGCTGGTGCGGGATTTTCATCGCCTGCTCCGAACAGCGACGTTCCCGGTCCTTTCGTCTGGCTCAACGGCGGCCCCCGGTTGGTTTGCAAGACCACGCTGCCCAATCCGAAAGCGCTGAGCTTTGACATGGATCAAGGCGGTGACACTACGGCTGAGGAATTGGTGTCCAGGCGGATTGGCGTCCGCGCATCGGAATCCGAGGTCGGGGACATGTCATGAAATTCGGCACACAAATCTTCGCTTTGGCCCTTTTTACATTTGCGGCTCTGGTGGCCGCTGGCTTCGGTGTGGACGAGCCCTTCCGGCAGCACATGTGGGTGCTGTTTTTTGTGCTGCTCGGTTTTGTCGCCGTCCTTATCCGCAACACGAGCTTTGAAGCTGCCGCTCCCATCGATGCATCCGCTTACATGGATGGGCCGGTCCGTTACGGCGCCGTCGCCACCATGTTCTGGGGCGTCGTCGGCATGCTGGTCGGCGTGGTCATCGCGCTGCAGCTCGCCTACCCCGATCTCAACATCCAGCCCTGGTTCAATTTCGGTCGTTTGCGGCCGCTGCATACGTCGGGCGTGGTCTTCGCTTTCGGCGGCAACGCGCTGCTTTGCACGTCTCTGTATGTCGTGCAGCGCACCTGCCGCGCGCGGCTGTTCGGCGGCGATCTCGCCTGGTTCGTGTTCTGGGGTTACCAGCTCTTCATCGTCATGGCGGCGACCGGCTATCTGCTCGGCATCACCGAGAGCCGCGAATACGCCGAACCCGAATGGTATGTGGACATCTGGCTGACCATCGTCTGGGTCGCCTATCTCGTCCTGTTCCTCGGCACGATCCTGAAGCGCAAAGAACCGCATATCTACGTCGCCAACTGGTTTTACCTGTCCTTCATCGTGACCATCGCGATGCTGCATGTGGTCAACAACCTGTCGATGCCGGCCTCCTTCCTGGGCTCCAAGAGCTATTCCGCCTTTTCCGGGGTGCAGGACGCGCTGACGCAGTGGTGGTACGGCCACAACGCCGTTGGCTTCTTCCTCACCGCCGGGTTCCTCGGCATGATGTATTACTTCGTGCCCAAGCAGGCGAACCGGCCGGTCTACTCCTACCGGCTGTCGATCATCCATTTCTGGGCGATCATCTTCCTCTACATCTGGGCCGGTCCGCATCATCTGCACTACACCGCCCTGCCCGACTGGGCGCAGACGCTCGGCATGGTGTTCTCGATCATGCTGTGGATGCCGTCATGGGGCGGCATGATCAACGGCCTGATGACGCTGTCGGGCGCCTGGGACAAGCTCCGTACCGATCCGATCATCCGCATGATGGTGATGGCCATAGCCTTCTACGGCATGTCGACCTTCGAGGGGCCGATGATGTCGATCAAGACGGTCAACTCGCTGTCGCACTATACCGACTGGACCATCGGCCACGTCCATTCCGGTGCGCTCGGCTGGGTCGGCATGATCTCGTTCGGCGCGATCTACTACATGGTGCCGAAGCTCTGGAACCGTGAACGCCTCTACTCGCTGCGGCTGGTCACCTGGCATTTTTGGCTGGCGACGCTCGGCATCGTCGTCTACGCGGCGGTGATGTGGGTGTCCGGCATCATGCAGGGCCTGATGTGGCGCGAATACGACGAGCAGGGCTTCCTGGTCTACTCCTTCGCCGAAACCGTCGCCGCCATGCACCCCTATTATGTCATGCGCGCCATCGGCGGGGCCATGTACCTCTCCGGTGCCCTGATCATGGCCTGGAACATCACCATGACCATCCTCGGATACCAGCGCGCTGAAGAGCCGATGCCGGGCTCCGCACCCTCCCTGCAGCCTGCCGAATAAGGAAGCCAGAGAATGAGCCTGATGGACAGACACGCACTCATCGAGAAGAACGCCACGCTTCTTCTCGTTGGCTCCCTTCTTGTGGTGACCGTAGGCGGCATCGTCGAGATCGCGCCGCTCTTCTATCTCGACAACACGATCGAGAAGGTCGAGGGCATGCGGCCCTACTCGCCGCTCGAACTTGCGGGACGCAACATCTATGTGCGCGAGGGCTGCTACCTCTGCCATAGCCAGATGATCAGGCCTTTCCGTGACGAGGTCGAGCGCTACGGCCACTACAGCCTGGCGGCAGAGTCGATGTACGATCATCCTTTCCAATGGGGATCGAAGCGCACCGGACCGGATCTCGCCCGGGTTGGCGACCGTTACTCGAATTTATGGCACGTCGAGCACCTTGCCGATCCACGTTCGGTCGTCCCGGAATCGATCATGCCGAGCTACGCGTTCCTCAAAGACGCGCCGATCGACGTGAAGGACTTCTCAACGCATCTGGTCGCCAACAGGCGGGTCGGCGTCCCCTACAGCGATGACATGATCGCCCACGCCAATGCCGATCTGATGGCGCAGGCCGATCCCAACGCCGACACATCCGGCCTCGAAGCCCGCTACCCCAAAGCCAAGATCGGCGACTTCGACGGCAACCCGCAACAGGTGACCGAAATGGATGCCCTCGTTGCCTATCTGCAGATGCTCGGCACGCTGGTCGATTTCAAGAACTACGACGAAGCCGCCGGCTACCGCTGAGGAGTCTTATCCATGGATTACAATTTGATGCGAGAGTTTGCCGACAGCTGGGGTCTGGTCGCCATGGCGCTGTTCTTTGTCGGCGCAATCGCCTTCGCGCTGCGCCCCGGCAGCCGCAAGCTGGCCGACGAAGCCGCCCGGATTCCCCTTGAGGACGAGTGATCATGAGCGACGAGCACATCGACGAAATCTCTGGCGTCTCGACCACCGGCCACGAATGGGATGGCATCCGGGAGCTGAACAACCCGCTTCCGCGCTGGTGGGTCGTCACGTTTTACGTCACCATCGTCTGGGCGATCGGCTACACCATCGCCTATCCGGCATGGCCTCTGCTGCACTCGGCAACCAAGGGCGTCCTTGGCTATTCCAGCCGCAACGAGGTCAAGAACGAACTGACCGCTGCTGAAGCCGCCAAGGGCAAGTATGTTGCGGCGGTCGAGTCCAAGAGCGTTTCTGAGATTGCCGCGGACGACACCTTGCGCGAGTTCGCGGTCGCTGCCGGTGGCGCCGCATTCAAGGTCAATTGCGTGCAATGCCATGGCTCCGGCGCCCAGGGCTCCAGGGGCTTTCCCAATCTCAACGACGACGATTGGCTCTGGGGCGGCAAGGCCGAACAGATCCAGCAGACGATCACGCACGGCATCCGCTTCGCGTCCGATCCGGATACGCGCCTGTCGGAAATGCCTGCCTTTGGCGACATCATAACCGCTGACCAGATCGCTCAGGTGAGCGCCTACGTGGCCAGCCTTTCCGGCAAGGTCCAGGACGCAAGCCTGGTCGCGCCTGGCGCCAAGGTCTTTGCCGAGAATTGCGTGTCCTGTCACGGCGACAACGCAAAAGGCAACAAGGAACTCGGGGCTCCAGATCTGACCGACGCGATATGGCTCTATGGCTCCGGCGAAACAGCCATCGCCGCTCAGGTTCGCGCGCCGAGGCAGGGGGTAATGCCAGCCTGGGGCGCACGCCTGGGCGAAACCAAGGTCAAGGAACTGGCGGTCTACGTTCATTCGCTTGGCGGCGGAGAATAGGAAGCGGGGGCCTATTCTCATCCCTTCACCGCCCGAGCGACGAGGCCCGGCGTGTCCGGGCCTCGGTTTGTTTCGGCAACCCGGTTTGACTTGCATCAACGCGCGTGGCGCTGCCCTGCGGCAAGACTTCCCTACGCTGGCGGCCCAGGCATGGGCAGATTGCCGCCCGCGCGAGTGGAGGTGCATGTGCTGGACAATACGCAGGTAGAACGGCTCGAAGCCGAGGCGGTCAACTCCGCCAAAGTGCGCCAGCCGATGTATGCCGCGCGCAAGAAGATCTTCCCCAAGCGAGCCTCGGGCAGCTTTCGCCAGTTCAAATGGCTGGTGATGGCGATCACGCTCGGCATCTACTATTTGACCCCGTGGTTACGATGGGATCGTGGTCCGTTTGCTCCGGACCAGGCCGTGCTGCTCGATCTCGCCAACCGCCGCTTCTACTTCTTCTTCATCGAGATCTGGCCGCAGGAATTCTACTATGTGGCCGGCCTGCTGGTCATGGCCGGCGTCGGTCTTTTCCTGGTCACATCCACGGTTGGCCGTGCCTGGTGCGGATATACATGCCCGCAGACCGTATGGGTCGATCTGTTTCTGGTCGTCGAGCGGGCCATCGAGGGCGACCGCAACGCGCGCATGAAGCTCGATGCCGGGCCGTGGACCGCCCGCAAACTCGTGCTGCGGGTATCGAAGCACGCCATCTGGCTGGTCATCGGTGCGGCGACCGGCGGCGCCTGGATCTTCTATTTCGCCGATGCGCCGACGCTGGTCGGCGAGCTCTTCACCGGCACTGCGGCACCCGTCGCCTACATCACCGTCGCCGTGCTGACGGCGACGACCTATACGTTCGGCGGGCTGATGCGCGAGCAGGTCTGCACCTATATGTGCCCATGGCCGCGCATCCAGGCAGCCATGCTGGACGAAAGTTCGCTCACCGTCACCTACAATGACTGGCGCGGCGAACCGCGGTCGCGCCACGCCAAGAAGGTGCAAGCAGCAGGGCAGCCCGTTGGCGACTGCGTCGACTGCAATGCGTGTGTCGCGGTCTGCCCAATGGGGATCGACATTCGCGACGGCCAGCAGCTCGAATGCATCACCTGCGCGCTTTGCATCGACGCCTGCGACGGCGTCATGGACAAGCTTGGCAAGGAGCACGGGCTGATCTCTTACGCAACGCTCTCCGACTACAACGCCAATATGATGCTGGCGACCGCGGGCGGCTCCGGTTCAGTCAATCCGTCGCTGGTCAGGACCGCTGATGGCCTGTTCTCCGACAAGGTGGCCCATTTCCATATTCGCAAGATCTTTCGCCCACGCACGTATGTCTACATGGGCTTGTGGTCGCTGATCGGCCTGGGCCTGCTCTATTCGCTGCTGACGCGCGACAGGCTCGAAGTCAACGTGCTGCATGACCGCAATCCGCAATTCGTCACGCTGTCCGACGGTTCGATCCGCAACGGCTACACGGTCAAGCTGCTCAACATGATCCCCGAGCCACGGACGGTCGTCGTCACCATGCAAGGCTTGCCAGGGGCTGAAATGAGCGTGGTCGGGTACGACATCCCGGCAGGCCGTTCCTTCGCCATTCCGGTCGAGCCCGACCGCCTGAAGATGCTGAAGGTCTTCGTGCGCCAGCCGGTCGATCAGATCCGCGGCATAGCGCAGACCTTCAAGTTCCGTGTCGAGGACAAGGCGAGTTTCGAGGCGGACGAATACACCGCCACTTTCAACGCGCCGGAGACCGCCAGATGAGCGCGAATACGCAGAAATCCCGCGAATTCACCGGCAGGCACATGTTGGCCATCATCCTTGCCTTTTTCGGGGTGGTGATCGCGGTCAATCTGACCATGGCGACGCTCGCCAACACGAGCTGGACGGGCCTTGTCGTCGAAAACACCTATGTGGCGAGCCAGCAATTCAACAAGCAGGCCGAGGAGGGTCGCGCGCAGGCAGCGCTCGGCTGGACCGGCAAGCTGACCATCGCATGGGGCGAAGTTCGCTACGGGCTCACCGATTCCGCCGGCAAGCCTGTTCCCTTGCATGGCGTCAAGGTGCTGTTTCGCCATCCCGCCTACGAGAAGGAGGACAAGGCCGTCACGCTCGCGCTCGCCTCCGGCCAGGAGTTTGCCGCGCAGCACATGCCGAAGGACGGCGTCTGGATCGTCGAGATCGACGCCGATGCCGGTCTGGCGAAACCCTATCGCGACGTCCGCAGGATCATGATTTCCCATGGAGCGCTGCAATGAGCTGTTGTGCGCCGGGCGCTGAAATGGCGTTGGATGTCTCGAGCACCACATCGGTCCTACCATCTAGCGAGGAGATCCGGCTGGCGAGCCGATCGCTTGGCGATGACCTTCGCCAGACCGATCTTTCCGTGCCGACGGTTCATTGCGCGGCCTGCATCCAGACGATCGAGACGGCATTGGGAAAACTCGAGCGCGTCGAGGGCGCTCGTGTCAACCTGTCGACGAAACGGGTCTCGGTCCGGTGGCGTGGGGACGAGGTTCCACCGTTCGTCGCCGCGATTTGGCGGCTCGGCTACCAGGCGCATCTCTTCGCTCCCGAGGCCGACGCGAAGGACGGGACGCTTTCGGAGTTGATCCGCGCGGTCGCGGTTGCCGGGTTCGCGGCGGGCAACATCATGCTGCTTTCGGTCTCTGTTTGGTCAGGTGCTGAAGGTGCAACCCGCGACCTGTTCCACTGGGTCTCGGCGCTTATCGCCATCCCTGCCCTCGCCTTCGCCGGCGGCATCTTCTTCCGCTCGGCCTGGAATGCGTTGCGCCACGGCCGCATGAACATGGACGTGCCCATCGCGGTCGGGGTGTCGCTCGCCTACGCCATGAGCCTCTATGAGACGATCAACCATGGCGATCACGCCTATTTCGATGCGTCGGTGTCGCTGCTGTTCTTCCTGTTGATCGGCCGTACGCTGGATCATGTCATGCGGGAACGTGCCCGGACCGCCGTGAAAAGCCTGTCGCAGCTGGCGGCGCGTGGCGCCATGGTCCTGCGCAGCGATGGCGCACGCGATTACCTGCCGGTTGGCGAGATCGAACCAGGCATGTTGCTGCTGATCGCAGCAGGCGAAAGGATACCCGTCGACGGCAAGATCGTTCAGGGGGCGTCGGATCTCGACTGCTCGTTGGTTTCCGGCGAGAGCACGCCGAAAACCGTGGCGTCGGGGGAACGGGTTCAGGCCGGTACCCTCAATCTCACCGGCTCGCTGACGATCGAGGCGACAGCCGCCGCGAAGGATTCGTTCCTGGCGGAAATGGTTCGGCTGATGGAGGCCGCCGAGGGCGGCCGGGCGCATTATCGCCGGATCGCCGATCGCGTTTCGGCGCTCTATGCCCCTGTGGTTCACCTGACCGCCTTCGTGACGTTCCTTGGCTGGATGGCGGCAACCGGCGACTGGCATAGGGCGATCACCATCGCCATTGCTGTTCTCATTATCACCTGCCCGTGCGCGCTCGGCCTCGCCGTGCCGATCGTTCAGGTGGTCGCCGCGCGGCGCCTGTTCGAGAACGGCATCATGGTCAAGGACGGTTCGGCCATGGAGCGCCTGGCGACGATCGATACAGCGGTGTTCGACAAGACCGGGACACTCACGCTTGGACAGCCCCGGCTCGTCAATGCATCGTCGATCGACCCGGCCATGCTGGCAATCGCAGCCGACATGGCCGCGCATTCGCGTCATCCGTTTTCGAAGGCCATCGCCGGATTTGCCTCTCCTGGCAGGCAACAAAAATTCGATGCCGTCACCGAGCATCCCGGGTTTGGGATCGAAGCTGCCGACTCCGGAGCTATCTGGCGGCTGGGCCGACGCGGATGGGCCGGATGGAAGGCCCGGACCGGCGGCGAAGGCAAGCATGGCTATGGCGGAACGGTCCTGACGAAAGACGGCATCATCGTCGCCACCTTCGATTTCGAGGATGCGCTGCGTGCCGACGCCAGGGCGGCAGTCGAGCGATTGAACGATGTCGGGATGTCGGTGCAAATGCTGTCTGGCGATACCGCAGGGGCCTGCGCCGAAGTCTCGAAAATTCTGGGTGTCGGCGACTTCGTTGCGTGCCTGCTGCCGTCCGGCAAGGTCGAATGCATCGAGACCCTGGCGAAAGACGGACACAAAGTCCTGATGGTTGGCGACGGCCTCAACGACACGCCTGCGCTGAGCGCGGCGCATGTCTCGATCGCACCGGCGACCGCAGCCGACATTGGCCGCAACGCGGCGGACTTCGTATTCCTGCGCGAAAGCCTTCTGGCCGTGCCTCTCGCACTGAACATCTCGCGGAAAGCCGGGCGGCTGATACGCCAGAACATCGCGATCGCGATCGTCTACAATGCCGTCGCCGTGCCGATCGCAATCCTGGGACAGGTCACGCCATTGATTGCGGCGATCGCCATGTCCGCCTCCTCGCTGCTGGTTATTGGAAACGCGCTACGGCTGCAGGGCTTTGGGCCGCACACTCCAGCAAAAAGCACCGCGGCCGACAGGCGCGCCGGCTTTGGTGCACTGGCACGATCCTCATGACGACGCTCGTCTACCTCATACCTGTGGCGCTGTTCCTCGGCGCGCTCGGGCTGGCCGGCTTCCTGTGGGCCTTGAGGAGCGGTCAATACGAGGACCTCGACGGGGCGGCGGAACGGATACTCATCGACAGGGACGACAAGTCAAATTGACGTCCGTCGACGCCGGAGATGACGCAGATCAAGGCATGCCTCACACAAGGCCCCGATAATGATCCGATAGATGTTGGAGGAGGCAGACATGCAAGCCGCAGCCATAATGACCGCTCCGGTCATCGGAATAGAACCAACAGCATCGATCTCCGATGCGGCAGGGTTGATGCTCTCCAAGAAGTTCAGTGGCCTTCCCGTCATTCGCAGCGATGGCACGCTGGTGGGCATTGTCAGCGAGGGCGATTTCCTCCGCCGGGGAGAACTGGGCACCAACCGCAAACGCTCACGCTGGCTGGAGTTTCTTGTGAGCCCCGGAAGAGCCGCTGACGAATATGTTCAAGCCAACGGACGCCGTATCGAGGAGGTGATGACGACGGATGTCGTAACGGCATCGCCGGGCGTATCGCTGCCCGAGATCGTCGAGCTCATGACGTGCCATCGCGTGAAACGCATTCCGGTTGTCGACGACGGGAAAGTCGTTGGCATCATCACCCGTTCCGACATCCTGCGTGCGCTGCTCACCGTCCTGTCGGCCCCTTCGGCAGCCAGGGACGACGAACGGATCCGCCAGGACATCATCGCCGAGCTTGCGAGGCAGAAATGGGCCGGCAAGGATATGATCGACGTGACCGTGGCCAAAGGGGTGGTGGAGCTGAGCGGCGCCATCTTCGACGAACGCGAGCGCCAGGCGGCCATTGTCGCCGCCGAAAACGTCGCCGGCGTAAAGGCAGTGAAGGATAGGCTTTTCTGCCCGGGGCCCCTGTCGGTGGTGCTCGTCTCTTAGTTAGCACCAAAGAATTCGCGGACTCCGCATTGCGCGACCCGACATCCGAATTGGCAAAATGTCCGCGTTGAACCTAGATCAAGGCTACCGCTATCAACGGTCGAAGCAGCAACAGGGCGAATAGAACAAGCGCAGCGCCCGCGACTCTGTCTGCCGCTTTTTTGCCTCCGTTCAGCCGACTGCCGAGCAATATCCACATCGACCCGGTGGCAGCCGTGGTCACTAGGAGCACGATCCAGAAGAGGCCCAGTTCGTACGGCCCCGCGTCTACCGGCACGATTGCCAGACAATAGATAAAGGCTTTCGGGTTGAGTGCAGTGGTTGCCAGAACCGAAAGGCTATCGCCGCCGTCGGACGCGTTGACCCGGTCGGTGCCTATCAGACGCAGGCCAAGAATTACGAGCCATACAGCTGCGGCCAGCTTGAGCACCTGGATGGCGCCGGACGGCAGCAAGGGTCGCAGCAAAAGCCAGCAGGCCGCTGCGATCCCGTAGCCGCAGGCCTGTGCGACCAGGAGTGCAATTGCCTTCTCTCGCTTGACCGCCCCCGCCATCAGAAGAGCGTTGGTTGGCCCGGGCGCGATAAAGAGCAGAAATGCTTCCAGGAAAAATAGAGTGTCCAAAACGGCCTGGTCCCGTGGATGCAAATGTATCACAGAAGAACTCGGTTTGATGCGTTGACTCTCGTCAGCCCCAAACGTCGAACGGCATTCGCAGACCTCTTTGCTGCAAGCAAGCTATAGGACACTAAATACGCACCAGCCCGTGTCTGGCGCTGAAAGCACTATCGGCGGCCGGCCGCATGCTGCAGCCGTGCGATCAGGTCGCGGTTACGGCAGTAATCCGGCGGATCATCCGCTTGCCGGTGTTCGTCGAGCCAGTTCGAGCATTCATCCTGGTGTCCGCAGGAGCGGCAGCGGTCCACCGCCCGATTTGTAACGGCTGCGTGGTCCGCGACGATCTTCAATTGTCTGTCGACGCCGAGCTTCCGCATCATACGGCCCATCAGGGCTGTCCTTGCGTCCACTGAAATCAGGTAGTCGAGAAAGGTCACGTCGGTCACTCCTATTTCTCAGCCATCTTTCCCAGCCATCATCGCCATGTTGGCGACCACTACATTGATCTCGGTCAACAGCGCGACGCACGCTCGGCCATCGTTCCAGCTTGTGACTGCGTGTGGCGACTTGAAGAAGCTGACGCGACACGCGTTCAATAGGACATCAAGCGATTGATGCCGTTGTCCTCGATCAGCGAGCGGGTGACGCCGCCGAATGCCCATTCCCGCAAACGGCTATGACCATAGGCGCCGGAGACGATCAGGTCCGCATGGATCGAGCGCGCGAATGCCAGCAGCCGGTCGCCGTCGGCCTCGCCGGCGATCAGTTCGGTCCGTGCCATGATGCCGTGATGCTCAAGAAAAACCGCCACGTCGGCGAGACTGTCGCGAATGCTTTCGTCGCGGTCGGTATCGATGGTGGCAACGACAACTTCGTTGGCCTTGGCCAGGAAGGGCAATGCATCCACCATCGCCCGTCGCGCTTCCCGGGTGTCCTTCCAGGCAACAAGCACGGTTTTCGCCATGACATGCTCGACATTGCTCGCGGCGACCAGGACCGGCCGTCCAATTCCAAGTGCGAGGCTGCCGACATCCACGGCGCGAAACACATTTTCGCCTTTCCCGCTGCCGGTAACGACAAGATCGGCGGCTCTGGCCGAAGCGCTGAGGAAGCGGGTTGGGCTGCAAACGGCTTGGCCCCATTCGCTAAAGATCGAAGCGGGAACCAGTTCCTCGAATTCGGCACGCAGTTCGGCAAGCCGTTTTTCGATCTCCGTGCGCTGGATCTGCATGATCTCGCCTTCGTAGACCATGCCGTCGCCTGTCGCGACCAGTGGCGGGACATCTGCTGCCGCCAGACCGATAAGACGGGCTCCAAACCGTTCCGCAAGCTCGATCCCCAATTTCACCATGGCCGCCGGAGGTGCATCCACGGCAAGATTCACGATGATTGACTTGTAGGACATGATGGAGGCCTTTCGCTGGACCGGTGAAATACGATGGTGAAATGGCATCCATCGGCGCTCGACGCCTTGATGCGTGTCAAAGAACCCGCCAATTGCATCCGTGCGAAAAAAGTCGGCCTCGATCCGTTTTGCCTGTACGGAGAGAAGTGATAGTTAGCCTCTCTTGCAGGCGTATCGAGCCCAGGGATCTCAGGTGAGCCAATACGAAGCGCCTATTTTGTCGGCCGGCGGCGCGATGCTGAAATCAGTCTTGTCGCAAATGTTCGAGCAGGCTCCGGGCTTCATGGCTCTGATGCGCGAGCCGGACCATGTCTTCGAACTGACCAATGCTGCCTACCAACGGCTGATCGGCCACAGGCGGGTGATCGGAAAGTCGGTGCGCGAGGCCCTTCCAGAGTTGGAAGGTCAAGGCTTCTTCGAACAGCTGGACCAAGTGTACAAGACCGGCGAACCGTACAGAGGCCAGGGCATGAAGATTGCCCTTCGCAACAACAACGACGAACCGGCAGAAGAGCGCATCCTGGATTTCGTCTACCAGCCGATCAAGGCCGACGATGGTCGCATCACGGCCATCTTCGTCGAAGGCACCGATGTCAGCGAACTGTCCTTTGCGAATGCCGCACTTCGGTTGCGTGAGGATCATCTGCGCTCGATCCTGGCAACGGTGCCAGACGCAATGGTCGTCATCGACGAACAAGGCCACATCCAATCCTTCAGCACGGCCGCGGAAACGCTGTTCGGTTACAAGTCCAGCGAAGTCATAGGCCAGAATGTCAGCCTGCTGATGCCGGCGCCGTATCGTGGCGAACATGATGCCTACCTGCACCGCTATCTGACGACGGGGGAGCGCCGGATCATCGGGCTTGGTCGCACCGTCACCGGGATGCGCAAGGACGGTTCGACCTTCCCCATGGAGCTTTCAGTCGGCGAGATGCACCCGGGAACGGGACGCTTCTTCACCGGCTTTTGCCGCGACCTGACCGAGCGCCATCGGGCGGAAGCGAGAATACAGGAGCAGCAGCAGGAATTGCTCCACATGGCGCGATTTACCGCGCTCGGCGAAATGGCCTCGACGCTTGCACATGAGATCAATCAGCCACTGACGGCCATCACGAACTACCTCAAGGGCAGCCGCCGGCTGCTCGAGAAGAGTACGGAAGAGAACGCCCCTATGCTGCGCGATGCCGTGGAAAAGGCGGCTGAGCAGGCCCTGAGGGCAGGAAATGTCATTCGTCACCTGAGGGACTTTGTTGCGCGGGGCGAAAGCGAGCGTCGGGTCGAACGACTGCCGGCGCTGATCGAGGAAGCTTCGTCGCTCGCCCTGGTCGGCGCAAGGGAGATCGATGTCCGCGTCAGCTACGAGCTTGATCCCGCCGCCGAGCTGGTGTTGACCGACCGCATCCAGATTCAGCAGGTTTTGCTCAACCTCATGCGCAACGCGGTGGAAGCCATGCAAGGTGTACCGCGCCGCGAGTTACACGTGAGGACCGTCGCACGGGAGGATGGGATGGCCGAGGTAAGCGTGACGGATACAGGCACCGGCCTTGCGCCAGAAGTCTCGGCCCAACTTTTCCAGCCCTTCGTCACAACCAAGAAGCAAGGGATGGGGGTCGGACTCTCCATTTGCCGTACCATCGTCGAGTCGCATGGCGGCCACATCTGGGCCGAGCCAATGCCCACCGGAGGAACAGCATTCCGGTTCACATTGCGCATCGTTGAGAAGGAAGAGGTCGCCAATGGCCGGCAATGATCTTGTGCATGTCGTCGACGACGACGTCGACGTCCGCAAGTCGCTTGGGTTTCTTCTCGCCACAGCCGACTTTGCCGTGCGCCTGCATGAATCAGCGACAGCCTTTCTGGCCGCGACGACAGACAATATTGATGGCTGTATCGTGACCGATGTGCGCATGCCGGGTATCGACGGCATCGAGTTCCTGCGACAGCTTCGGACTCGCGGACATAGGCTTCCGGTTATTGTCATGACTGGCCATGCCGATGTGGCACTCGCCGTCCAGGCGATGAAGGAAGGCGCTGCTGATTTCGTCGAAAAGCCGTTCGACGACGAGATGCTGATCGACGCGATCCGCTCCGCCTTGGCCAATCGCAATAGGATAGATGCAACGCACCCGCAATCCGCGGAAATCCGCGGGCGTCTGTCTACACTATCGGATCGGGAGCGGCAGGTGCTGGATGGACTTGTGTCGGGTCTGCCGAACAAGACAATCGCCTATGATCTGGGGATCAGCCCGCGCACTGTCGAAATCCATCGCGCCAATGTCATGAGCAAGATGGCCGCGAGCAGCCTGTCGCATCTGGTTCGCATGGCACTCATCGTGGATCCCAAGCACTAGGGCGACCGAGAGATAGAGTTGCCGATATCTGCCGGTGTCTTGTCCGGCACCCAGTCGCGCCAATGGGTCGGGTGGATGTCGAGATAGGCGCCGGTCGCGGCGTTCCTCCATCCTTTCCGCGTCTTCATGCAGGGAAATACAAGCGCATGCTCGCCATCCTCGTCGAGGACGGCCAGTTCGAGATCGCTGTCGAACGGAGCGCTTAGGATCGGCTTCCACATCCCCCTAGGATGCGCGAGATGGCATGCCTCGCCTTGATTTGAATCAGTTTTCGACACCCGAATGCAGCCTCGAGCTGGCTGCCCTGCGTCTGCCGAACCGCACCTTTTGATCGCGATCAATGTCCATCTTGGCGGTTGGGCTACTTTCCCTGCTCATAAGGAGAAACGCGATGCACGAAATCAAGGTCGATGAAGCGCTGTGGGCGTCCAGCATGCTTCCCGAGGGCATTGTGGAACGATGGGTCGTTGCCAGCGGCACCACGATCAAGGCTGGCGATAGAATAGCCGAGGTTCGAATTGAAGACGCGCTGCATGAGATCGTGTCGCCGGCAAGCGGTCGCGCGACGATCATGGCCCCCGTGAATGCCGTGATCGAACCCGGATCGGTTCTGGCAACATTGGACGATACGATCCGGGCCGACTGACGGCGCATGCCGACCACCGATCGGGCATCGCCGGCAGTGGGTCGGATGCAGGAAATTGATCCGGCGCGATGCTCACGCACTCCCGGGATTGGAAGCGAGCAATTGACATGACCCAAATGTCTCACACATCATTTTCTGGCTTTTCCCACGCCGCGCAGCAGGCTCAGCAGTGGGTCAACGAACTCGCCAGGGACCTCTGCTGGAGCGAGCCGAGCGCGTACCGGCTGCTGAAATCCGTTCTGCATACGCTGCGAGACTGGTTGTCGCCTGCGGAAACTGCCGACCTTGCGGCGCAGCTCCCTGTCTTGGTTCGCGGCATCTATTTCGAGGGTTGGCAACCAACGAAAGCACCTGCCTGCAAGCGAACGAAGCGAGACTTCATCATCGATGTCAGAAGCGGTTTCGGCTACGATGACGAAGTCGATTTCGACACTGCGATCGGTGCAGTTTTCAAGCTCCTCGATCGCCATATATCGCATGGAGAGATCACTCAGGTGAGAAATTCGATGAGGAAGTCACTTCATCAACTCTGGCCGGCGGACTGATGATGTTCCGCGACCGCAAGGAGGCTGGAGAGAAGCTCGGCATCGAACTGGGCAAGCTTCGATTGCGCCAGCCCGTCGTGCTCGCGCTGCCGCGTGGCGGGGTTCCGGTTGCCGCCGAAGTGGCCAAAGCTCTGAAGGCACCGCTTGATCTGATTATCGTGCGCAAGGTAGGCGCGCCGGGAAATCCTGAACTGGCCATTGCCGCAATCGTGGACGGCGAACCGCCGGACATCGTGCTGAACCGGGAGATTGTCGAAGCCTACTCGCTCGATGATGACGCACTTCGCGCCTTGATCGCGCAGGAACGACCCGAACTTGAACGTCGCCGGCTCGCCTATCGGGCAAAGCATCCACCCTTATCGATCGCGGGGAAGACGGCGATCATCGTCGATGACGGCGCGGCAACAGGAACGACGATCAAGGTTGCCATTCGTGCCCTGAGAAAACGAGCCCCCAAGGAGGTCGTCGTAGCAGTTCCTGTTTCACCGCGCGATACGATATCGGAATTGGCTGGCGAAGCCGACCGGGTGATTTGCCTTAGTCAACCAGCGCGGTTCGGTGCACTGGGCTACCACTACTTGTCGTTCCCTCAGCTTTCCGACAGCTCTGTTGTCGCTGCAATGGACGAAGCTGCCCTGCGGCAAGCGACCCGCCAACGCAAGAATCTCAAGAAGCCCGCCGGCCGCCCCACAATCGAGACTGAGCGGCAGCGTGACGGGGCCACCTCGAAAAAGTAGGAGATCGCACCGATGCTGATCCGTAGCCTTTCTGCCTTGGAATGCACGAAATTGCTGACCGCCAACCGGATCGGTCGTTTGGCATGCGCGAAGGACGGCCAGCCTTACGTCGTGCCGATACACTATGCCCATTCAGACAATCACCTTTACGCGTTTTCGATGCCAGGCAAGAAGATCGAGTGGATGCGAGGCAACCCGCTGGTGTGCGTTGAGGTCGATGAACGCGGCAAAGGGCGAGGATGGAGAAGCGTGGTGGTCGACGGCCGCTATGAGGAACTGCCGGATCAGATCGGCCACAAGGTCGAGCGCGACCATGCATGGTCCGTGCTCAGCAAGCACGCGGACTGGTGGGAGCCCGGTGCCCTCAAGCCGGCAAGACCTCCCGTTTCAGACAGCGCGTCACCTGTGTTCTTCCGAATTCTGATTCAGCAGGTGTCGGGCAGGGAAGCGGGCGAGTAAACTGCCTCCCATGGATCCGCTCATCGCCCGGCTCGGACTTGCCTTGGCAATCGGCCTGCTCGTCGGACTGGAGCGTGGCTGGCGGGAGCGGGACGCACCCGATCGCAGCCGTACGGCCGGTATTCGAACCTTCGGCATATCCGGCCTGCTCGGTGGCATTCTGGCCGCCCTGGCCGAAGCCCTTGACGCGGTTTCGGTGCTGGTCGCGGGGTTTATCGCCTTTGCCGCGATCTTCGCGTGGTACAAGGCGCGAGAAGCTGCTCATGACCAGGATTTCAGCGTCACCTCGGTCATGGCCGGCCTGGGCGTGTTCGCGCTTGGCGCACTCTGTGTAGCCGGCGACTATCGGGTTGCTTGCGCTGGAGGGGCCGCGCTCGCGGCGGTACTTGCCAGTCGCGAGGTCCTGCACGGCCTGTTGCGACGACTGACCTGGATCGAGCTTCGTTCGGCGTTGATCCTGGCGGTAATGACCGCGATTGTCCTGCCCTTGCTGCCGAACCGGACCATGGACCCATGGGGCGGTTTCAATCCTTGGGAGGTCTGGTTCCTTACGGTGCTGATGGCGTCGATATCGTTCGCTGGCTATGTCGCCGTTCGCGTTCTTGGAACCACGCGGGGTCTGCTCGTCAGCTCGCTCGTCGGTGCAATCGTCTCCTCCACAGCCGTGACCGTGGCGCTTGCCCGCAACGCGACGTCGTCGAGCAATCCGCTACCGCTGGCAGGGGCAGCTTCGCTGGCAGCGATGGTCTCATCGCTGCGCGTTTGCGTGGTGGTTTTGATCATCCAACCGAGCGTATTCGTCCCAGCCGGCATTCCCGCAATTGCGGCGGCATTCGCCTTCGCGGCCTGCGGCGCATTTCTGTTGGTGCGCGTCGGCGGGGATCAAAAAGGTGGTGGGCTGACGCGCAATCCATTCGAACTTGGTCCATTGCTGCTCTTTGCCCTGCTCTTTGCGGTGGTCTCGACCGCCAGCGCCGCACTGGCGGGTCAATTCGGCGGGCGCGGCTTGCTGGCGAGCTCGGCGCTTGCCGGAACGTTCGATGTCGATGTCTCGGTGCTCAGCGCGTTGCGCCTGGTCAGGCATTCGGTCCCTGTCGAAACCGTGGGGCAGGCAGTGCTGGCGGCGCTGGCGGCAAACGCGACCGGTCGCGTCTCGCTGGCGGTCGTTGCCGGCCCGGTCAGGTTCTGGTTGCCGTTGGCCGTAGCGACCCTGATCGCTGCAGGTGCCGGTTACTGCGCCATGGTGCTGCTAGCGACCTTCTGACCGCGCAGAAACGACTAGGCCCTCTTGATCCGGATCAAGGCGAGATCTGGTCATCGCGCTATGAACTCCGTCAAGGGAGTTCGCCATGACAGATCTGAAAGATCTTACCCCGAAATTCCGGCATGTCCGGCTGCTGCTTGCCCGCGAGAAGGGCCATCCGGGCGGTGATCGCGAAGAGGGCTATGATGTGCTCGCCCCATTGAAGAGCGACGGACGGATCGACGCCGACGAGTGGAAGTCGCACCGGGGTTCCTGCCGCGTTCGCCGTTTTCGTGCTGACGAAGAAGACTTGGTCGGTCTTCTGCGGCGCAAGCCCGGTGGACAGTGGTACTTCGACTATGCAGAAGGCGACCGCGATGACGAGATCGGCTTCCACCTCGGCGACGAACGTTTCGTCACCGGCGAATACGTGTCCATCGAACGCAACGGCACCATGCACACCTATCAGGTGGCAAGGGTCGAACGGCCTTAGAGATATGACGCCTGGAAGTACGGGGCGAGTGGGCGAGCGGGCCAAGTCATTTGTCCGGCAAGGGAGGCCTACCCGTCAGGTCCCGCGCAGCGATGCCGCCTGGGATGCAGCCTGTACATCACTGGCGACTGCCCTCTCTTCATCCGTGGGAATGACAAGCACGTTGACGCTGGAATCGGCAAGGCTGATCACGCCCTCGCCTCTCCGGTTCAACTCATGGTCGATGCCGACGCCGAGCCAACCGGCCGCGGCACCGATCTTCTCCCGGACCAACGGCGCGTTCTCGCCGATGCCGGCCGTGAACACCAGCGTATCCAGACCTCCGAGGGCAGCCGCCAGCGACCCGATCTCGCGCCCGATTCGATATACGAAGAGATCGATCGCCTCGGCGGCGGCAGGATCCTCGGAACTGATCAGCGTGCGCATGTCTCCGGATATCCCCGACACTCCGAGCAGGCCGGATTGCTCATAGAGAAGCGTGACCAGTTCGTCGGGCGACAGCTTACCGTCCTCCAGCAAATGGAGGATTATCCCTGGGTCCAGGGCACCGCAACGCGTGCTCATCACCAGGCCGTCCAGCGTCGAAAACCCCATCGTCGTGGCGATACTTCGTCCGGAGTCCATGGCGCAGAGGCTGGCACCACTGCCCAGATGGGCAACGATCGCTCGGCCTCCAGCGCGCGCGCCGTAGCGGTCGCGCAGCTTCGAAGCGATATGGCTGTAGGACAGGCCGTGAAAGCCATAGGAAACGATGCCCGTCTCGGTCATCGCGCGCGGCAGGCCGTAGATCTTGGCGACCTCCGGCCGGGCCGAATGGAATGCCGTGTCGAAGCATCCGACCTGGAGGGCTTGCGGCAGGAACTCAGCGGCCAGGGCGACAAGCTCGAGATTGATCCTTTGATGGATTGGCGCGAGCGGCTCGAGCAGGCGCAGTGCGTCGAGTGTGGGCCCGTCGAGCAGCGTCGCTCCGGTGAAATTGCGGCCACCATGGACGATCCTGTGCCCGATCCTGCCTATGCGGCGCAGGAGGTCGTGATCGGCAAGCACAGAGGCGACGGCCGCGAATGCCTTGCCAATGTCGATCGGTCCGTCACCCAGGCTTTTGTCTGTCGCCGGCTCACCCGCAGTGGCTTCGACACGCAGCCGCGGGTGCCCGGCCAGCGACGAGACGTTGCCGCGCAACAGCAGGGGAAGCGCGTCGCGTTCCTCGAAGACGGCGAACTTCAGGCTGGAGGAGCCGCCATTGAGGACCAGGACAGCGTCTGTCATGCGATCGTCCTCAGCGGCGACCGGTCGACGCCGCATCGGGATCCTGATCCCACTTCCAGCCGAGTATTTCCGGCATGTCCTGGCCATGAGCCCGGATATAGGCTCGATGCTCGAGCAGCTTACTCTCCATTGCCTGCTTCAGGCCAACCTGCACGTTCTTGAGCTGCGGAACCCAGTCAAGCACGCTTTGCACGAGGTGAAACCGGTCGAGGCCGTTCAGGACCGTCATGTCGAAGGGCGTGGTGGTCGTGCCCTCCTCATTGTAGCCGCGGACATGGATGTTGTCGTGATTGGTGCGCCGATAGGTAAGCCGGTGGATGGTCCACGGGTAGCCGTGATAGGCGAAGATGACAGGCTTGCCGGTGGTGAACAATGCATCGAAATCGCGGTCCGACAGGCCGTGTGGATGATATTCCTTTGGCTGCAGCGTCATCAGGTCCACGACGTTGACGACCCTGATCCTGAGCTCAGGAACGTGATGCCGCAGGATCTGCACTGCCGCCAGCGTTTCAAGGGTCGGAACGTCGCCGGCGCACGCCATCACGACGTCTGGCTCGTCGCCGTTCTCTGTCGATGCCCAGTCCCATATGCCGATCCCTGCCCGGCAATGGACGATGGCCTTGTCCATCGGCAGCCATTGCCACGACGGCGGCTTGCCGGCGACGATGACGTTGATCCGGTTCCATGTCTGCAGCACGTGATCGGTCACGCAAAGCAAGGTGTTGGCATCCGGCGGCAGATAGACGCGCACGATGTCGGCCTTCTTGTTGAGGGCGACATCGATGAAGCCGGGATCCTGATGGCTGAAGCCATTGTGTTCCTGGTGCCAGACATGGCTCGACAGCAGATAGTTCAGCGAGGCGACCGGCTGCCGCCACGGGATGTCACGGCAGGCATCAAGCCATTTCGCATGCTGGTTGAACATGGAATCGACGATGTGGATAAACGCCTCGTAGCAGGAAAACAGGCCATGCCGCCCGGTCAAAAGATAGCCTTCGAGCCAGCCCTGGCAGGTGTGCTCGGAGAGGATTTCCATGACCCTGCCGTCGCGGCCGAGATGAACGTCTTCGGGCAGGATCTTTTCCATCCAGGCGCGCTCGGTGGCTTCGAACACGTCCTGAAGGCGGTTCGAGGCCGTCTCGTCAGGGCCGACGATGCGGAAGTTCTTCGCGGCCTCGTTCAACTCCATCACAGCCCGAAGGAAACCGCCCATTACACGTGTTGACTCGGCCTTCACGGCGCCGGGCCGAGCGACGGCCACGGCATGGTCCCGCAGCCCGGGCAAATCGAGGGTCCGGCGCAGCAGGCCGCCATTGGCATGCGGATTGGCGCTCATGCGCCGCGCGGCTTGCGGCGTGGTGGCACGGATCGCCTCGACAGGGGCACCAGCGGCATCGAACAACTCATCCGGCCGGTAGCTTTTCAGCCACTCCTCGAGCATCGTCAGATGCGCCGGATTTTCCGCAAGGCCAGACAACGGGACCTGGTGCGCGCGCCAGAAGCCTTCGGTCTTCAGCCCGTCGACTTCCTTCGGACCGGTCCAGCCCTTCGGACTTCGCAGCACGATCATGGGCCACTTCGGCCGCAACCCCGCGTCGGCAGACCCGCCGCGCGCACCTTTCTGGATCACTTCGATGCGGTCCAGCGCATCGTCGAGCACTGTTGCCATCCGCTCGTGCATCAACGTCGGGTCATCGCCCTCGACGAAAAGCGGGTCGTAGCCATAGCCGGTGAACAGCGCGCGCAGTTCCTCTTCGGGAATGCGGGCAAGGATAGTGGGATTGGCGATCTTGTAGCCGTTCAGATGCAGGATCGGCAGCACTGCCCCGTCATGCGCCGGGTTGAGAAACTTGTTTGAATGCCACGCGGCAGCCAATGGCCCGGTCTCCGCTTCACCGTCGCCGACAACGCAGGCAACGACAAGGTCTGGATTGTCGAAGGCTGCGCCAAAGGCATGAGAAAGCGCGTAGCCCAGTTCGCCACCCTCGTGGATCGAGCCCGGCACATCGGGTGCGGCATGGCTTGGAATTCCGCCCGGAAAGGAGAACTGCCGGAACAGTTTGCGCATGCCTTGTTCGTCCAGGGATATGTCCGGACTAAGCTCGCTGTAAGTGCCTTCGAGATAGGCATTGGCAACCATCGCCGGACCGCCGTGGCCCGGCCCGCAGACGTAGATCATGTTTGCATCCCTCAGCCGGATGGCGCGGTTGAGATGGGCATAGATGAAACTCAGGCCCGGCGATGTTCCCCAGTGGCCAAGCAGACGCGGCTTGACGTGTTCCAGCCGCAAAGGCTCCCGGAGCAGCGGATTGTCGAGCAGGTAGATCTGCCCGATCGTCAGATAGTTGGCGGCGCGCCAGTATGCATTGATGTCGTGCAACTGGCGTTCGGACAGCCGCCTGCCGGGGGTTGCTGTCGTCGTGTGCTCGGTCATGTCTGGCTCCTATAGTCCCCATTTGTGAATGCCGCTCGATCGCGACATGCGCCGCTATTCATCGAAATCGCCGTGAACGGACGACCAACGCATTCGCGCGCCATTCGGTTCATGACCGCCGGACCAGTTTGCAGCGAGGTGGCCGTCAACCGGGCGTATGGCGAGCGGTCGTTTGCGCCATTCATAGTGGCGACGAACAGTGCGAGCTTTGATCCACCGCAAACGCGTTTGTATCAGGTGCCGAAGGCCGAACACCTGGACCACAATGCGTTCTCTGGCTATGGCCGACCCTGCCGAAAATTCCCAGCTGACAACGCTGTCGAAATCGTCACGACAAGGGGAGTCTAGGTAGTATCCCGTAGGGACATAACCGAATTTCGCGCGGCGCGGATTCGAGCGATTGCTGTGACACGGATCAACCGGGGAAACAGCCATGCACGCCTACACGACCTCCAAAATTTCGCTGCCGTCGCATTTTGCCCAGCCGAGCCTGCCGGCGGCATTCGACCCGGCACCGTTGCAGCCGCTCAGCTTCTTTCCCGCCGGTGCGGAAATCTATGCCCAGGGCGAGAAGGCCGGAGCTTTCTATCAAATCGAGTTTGGGGCCGTTCGTGTGTACCGCCTGCTCGCCGACGGTCGCCGGCAGATAAGCGCCTTCCACCTTGCAGGAGAGACATTTGGCTTCGAAGCAGACACGACGCATCATTTCTTCGCCGAAGCAATCAACGCGACCGGGGTCCGCGTCTTCCGCATCGCCGCCGGGGCTGACATGTCCCGTCAGTTGCTGCCGTTGGCGCTCAAGGGGCTGACCAGGGCGCAGGAGCATCTGCTGGTCCTCGGCCGCCAGAACGCCATCGAGCGCGTCGCGGCGTTCCTAGTCGATATGGCGGAGCGCCAAGGCGCGCTTCGGCAGGTCGAACTGCCGATGTCGCGCGTCGACATTGGCGACTATCTCGGCCTCACCATCGAGACGGTCTCAAGAATATTCACCAGGCTGAAGGAAAAGGGCATCATTCGCTTGGTCAGCCTGCGCTGCGTCGAAATAATCAAGCATGATGCGCTTCAGAATATGAGCGAGTGATCGCGGTTTCCATCAAAACAAGGCATTACACGCCGCCGCATCATGCAAGCGCCGACCTTGCAGGGCAGCGCTCCGATTGAGGGGCTTGGAGGACAGGAGCGTTTGACGCTCTTCAGCCAGCCGCTTGAGCCGACTTGCGCCGCGCATCACTTACCGTCAACCAGACAGCGGAAACGAGGAAGTAGAAGGCGCCGAAGGCCGCATAGGGAGCGATGTTGGTGATGTCGATCGTCGCCGCACTGCCCGCCATCTTCACAAAGAAAATGCCTGCCAGTGCCGACTGAGCGCCGCTCAACACCATTGCCCACTGCGCGCCGGACTTCCAGCGCCTGACCGCGGTTGCAAGCTGAAAAAGGCCCGACAGGACCGCCCAGACGCCGAAGACGGCGAGCACCGTGTTCATATCTTTTCCGAGAGCAATGGCGACCGCTACCGTCGTGATGATGCTGATGACGAAGTTGAGCAACTGCGTCTTGTTGCGGTTCAAGCCGCCGGTGCGCTGGGCGTCGATGAAATTGGCCAGCGCATCCCAAGCCGGATAGGCGACCAGCATGATGGCTGCCAGGGGAGGCATTGCCTTGGCTACCGTGAAGGCCAGGAGGACCCAGGCGGTCGAAACGGCAAAGCGTGTGAAATAGTAGCTTTTGAGCCAGGCGGTTGAGGATTGGACCAGGTTGGCTTCAGTCGTCTTAGCAAGCATTTCGATTTCTCCTTCGCGCTTGATATTGTCACCTACCTACTAGAAGGTAGATATTGTGACGTCAACCACTTTCTTGGCGGTTTGACGCCGTCCCGGACGGCAGGGGCTGGGCGACCGGAGCTCGGCACGACCGATCAACCAAGCGGTGGCGGAGATCGTGAACCGTATTGGCCATACGAAATGGCCGACCCTAAGTTGCTACTTTCAGCACCGATGCACTGGAGGTCTCAACGGTCCCTGTGAGATGCGAATTTGGTTGCGGCGGCTCGCCGCCATGCCGCGCAAATAACTTGTCAGTGAACCTTCGCCGATAAGCGCTGCAAGGTCGACGTCAGGATCGCGCCAAAGATGGCAGGGCTGCCATAGGCACGCGCCGACAACATCGCGCCATGGACAGTCGCCATGAAAGTCTCTGCCTCCAGCTCCGCAGAGCCGGCGAATTTGAGAACGCCCTGTTCAGCGCCCCGCTCCATGACCTTGGTCAACCAGGACGACAGAAATCGAAAGTAGGCCCGCACCTCGACGGCAACCTCAGGCGGGAGTGCCGGGAGTTCGCTGGCAAGCAGCGCGCAGACGCAAAACGGGATGCTCGCGTCTTCAATGCATTTTGCCCAGTAGCCAGCATAGGTTTGAAGCAGTGCAAGCGGATCAGGGAGTTTACTTTCCAGATCTGCCATGCTGGCCTCGGTACGCTCGCGATGGCGCGCCACAAGCGTGCGAACAAGGTCGACTTTGCTGGGGAAATGATGGTGGATACTCGCCTTGCGGATCCCTACCACCTCAGCGATATCAGCATAGCTGAAGCCGTTGTAGCCGCCCGAAACAATGAAGTTGCGCGCGGACGAGAGGATCTGATCGGAGGTCATGACAAGATTGCTCATCGCCCTTACCTACCTTCTAGTAGGATCGTTGGCAATAGGATTTTGCACCTGCGAGCCGATCCGCCTTGAGGGCTCTGTCACAAATGGCCTGCCGTGGCGTATTCCATATCACGAGGCGCGCAGCTTCACTTCGTCGGGGCTCATAACCGCCGCCAGATCTTCCACCGTTCTAAGGTAATGCTGGCTGAGCAGCGCCGAGGCCTTCTCGGCGTCCCTGTCGAGCGCAGCCTGCGCAAGCGCACTGTGCTCGGCCTGGACATCACGACCCACCGGCAATGACGATGCGAGCAGAACCGGAATGCGGTAGCGCTCGGTTGCAGCATAGAGCCGTTCGAAGAATTCCAGCGTCCAGGGCGAGTTGCAGGCAGCCAGCAGGGCGCGATGGAACGCGTGATGCCGCTTTTCGAGCGTCCAGATGTCGGCCTCGGCGCCTGTGCGCGCGGCCTGGACGTTCAGGGCATAGAGGGCGGAAACGATGTCTGACGCCCAGCTGTCGTCGCCCTTGCTGATCGAAGCCTTGAGTGCCTCCGTTTCGATGACGATGCGAAGCGACACGGCATCGTGCAGTTCATCGAGCGACAGCGGCGCCACGCGGAAACCGCGCAGCGACTCTGCCGTCACCAGCCGCTCCGCCTGCAGGCGGTTCAGCGCCTCGCGCAGCGGCGAGAAGCCCATGCCATAGCGCTCGCCGAGATCGGCAAGGCGCAACGGCCTGCCAGGGGGGAGTTCGCCGCGAATGATGTCGTGGCGCAGTGCATCGTAGGCTTTTTCGGCAAGCGTCATCAGTGTTCCTCACCGCACAGCCTTACCTCATAGATGGACTTGTCGGCAATTTCAATTATTTTCGAAAATTTGTGTTGCAATCGAAAATATGTCGCGTCATGCTTAGCCCAACAGCCCCAACCAGGAGGATCCCATGGCACGGGAGCGCGAGAACCATCGCGAAGACGTCGTCGGGCGGGCAAACGTCGAGGACACGCCGGAGTTGCTTGCCTATTACGAGGAGCTCGAGCGCCATAAGGCAGGCGCGCTGTGGACCGTCGCCAACAAGATCGAGCCGTGGGAACCGAAGTCACAGTCGGTGCCTGTGGTCTGGCGCTATCGCGACCTGCGTGCGCATGTCCTTCGCTCGGTCGAACTGGTGACACCGGAAAAGGCCGGGCGGCGTGTGGTCTACCTGAACAATCCGGGGCGCACCGACGTGGCTGCAGCGGTCGGCTGGATCTATGGCGGGCTTCAGGTGATGAACCCTGGCGAGGTCGCATCGGCGCATCGCCATTCGGCCTCGGCGATCCGCTTCATCATCGAGGGCTCAGGCGCCTATACGGTGGTGGACGGACACAAGATGACGCTCGGCGCGAACGACTTCGTGCTGACACCCAACGGCACCTGGCACGAGCACGGCGTGGAGGCCAGCGGTTCGCCCTGCATCTGGCAGGACGGACTGGACATCCCCTTCGTCAACGCGATGGAAGCCAATTTCTACGAGGTGCATCCGGATCAGAGCCAGGCAGTCGGCTACGCGGTCGACGACATGACCAAGACCTGGGGAAATCCCGGCCTGAAGCCGACAGGCGAGGCATGGACCAAGGGTTACAGCCCGATGTTCAAATACGAGTGGGCGCCGACCTACGAGTCGCTGCTGAAATATGCCGGTTGCAGCGACGGCTCGCCCTTCGATGGGGTGCTGATGGAGTATGTGAACCCGGTGACGAACGGTCCGGTCATGCAGACGCTCGGCGCGTCGATGCAGATGCTGCGGCCCGGCGAGCACACCAAGGCACACCGGCACACCGGCAGCGGCCTCTACCATGTGGCTAAGGGCGGCGGCCATTCGATCATCAACGGCCAGCGCTATGACTGGCAAGAGCATGACATCTTTTGCGTGCCGTCCTGGGCCTGGCACGAGCATGTCAACGGTTCGGATCGCGAGGACGCCTGCCTCTTCTGCCTGTCCGACCTGCCGGTGATGCGGGCACTCGGGCTCTACCGGGAGCAGGCATTCGGCGACAATGGCGGCCTGCAGCCGCTTCTCTGAAGGATAGATCATGAAACTTGTAACCTATCGCGCCTCGGTCGAGGGGGCGGCAAGGCTCGGCGTGCTGGTCGAAGATCTGGTGGTCGACGTCGGGGCGCTCGCCGCGGCTCAAGGAAAGCTGCTGCCCGACACCATGCTCGGCCTGATCGACGCTGGACGCGCCGGATTGGAGACGCTGCGCGACTGCCTCGACACGTGCGCCGGACGCTTCCCCACCGGCTGCGCCACCGCGATGGACAATGTGAAGCTGCTGGCCCCCATTCCCCGGCCCCGCAAGAACATCTTCGGCATCGGCCTGAACTATGTCGAGCATGTCGCCGAGAGCGCCAAGTCGCTCGACACGTCGAAAGACCTGCCGAAGCAGCCGGTTGTCTTCTCCAAGCCGCCAACCACGGTGATCGGACCCGGTGACGGCATCGAGCACAACAAGAAGATCACGCAGCAGCTCGACTGGGAGGTGGAACTCGCCGTCATTATCGGCACCACCGCCCGTCATGTCCGCAAGCAAGACGCGCTGAACCACGTCTTCGGCTATTCGGTGATGATCGACGTCTCGGCCCGCGACAATCGGCGCGCCGGGCAATGGATCTTCTCCAAGGGACAGGACACCTACGCGCCGTTCGGGCCATGCATCGTCACGGCCGACGAGATCCCAGATCCGCATGTGCTTGACCTGTGGCTGACGCTGAACGGGGTCGAGAAGCAGCGGTCCAACACGCGTCACATGCTGTTCAAGATCGACCATCTGATCGCCGACATCTCGTCGGGGATCACGCTGGAGCCTGGCGATATCATCGCCAGCGGCACCCCGGAAGGCGTTGGCGCCGGGCGCGACCCGCAAGAATGGATGTGGCCCGGCGATGTTGTCACTGCGTGCGTCGAAGGGATCGGCACACTGCGGCACCCCGTGGTGGATGCGACACCGGACTAGACACGCGAACGCGCAATTCAAGGAGGTCATCCAGATGGCCTCGGTTCCCGGCGATCCGATGGTCACCGCCGAGCCCACCACCGCCCGCCCAGACGGTCGATCACAAGCAGGAGGTTGCCATGCTGAAGCTTCCGAAATTCGTTGCCGCGGCGGTGCAGGCGGCACCCGTCTTTCTCGATACGCCAGCGACGGTGGAGAAGGCGGTCGAGCTGATCCGCGAGGCAAGGGCCAACGGGGCGGATATCATCGCCTTCCCGGAAGTGTTTATCCCGGGCTATCCGTACTGGAGCTGGATCACCGATCCGGTGACGGGCGGAGCCTGGTTCGACAAACTGGCGCGCGCCGCCATCACCGAGCCGGGACCGGAGGTCGACATCCTGCGCAGCGCTGCACGCGATGCCGGCATCCATGTCGTGATCGGCATCAACGAGCGCAGCCTGAGGTCTGTTGGCACTCTCTACAACACGCTTTTGACCATAGGACCCGACGGATCCCTGCTCGGCAAGCACCGCAAATTGATGCCAACCTGGGCCGAGAAGCTGACTTGGGCGCCCGGTGACGGGGCCGGGCTGAGAGTTTACGACACTGCAATCGGGCCTCTTGGCGCGCTTGCCTGCGGCGAGAACACAAACACCCTTGCGCGCTTCACGCTCCTCGCACAAGGCGAACTGGTTCATGTCGCCAGCTACATTTCGCTGCCCGTTGCGCCGCCCGACTACGACATGGCTGAGGCCATAAAGCTGCGCGCCATGGCCCACTCGTTCGAAGGCAAGCTCTTTACGATCGTCTCCTGTTCGACCGTCTCGGAGGAAATCATAACGGCGATGGAGGGTGTCGTTTCGGATGCACGGGCACGCTTGCAACGCAAATCCAGCGCCTTCTCAGGCGTGATCGGTCCGGACGGGCGCGTGGTTGGCAAGCCGCTGATCGACGAAGAGGGCATCGTCTATGCCGAGATTGATCTCGGACGCTGCATCCAGCCGAAGCAGATGCATGACATTGCCGGCCACTACAACCGGTTCGACGTTTTCGACCTGAAGGTAAATCGGCGCAGATTGGAGCCGATATCGCTGATCGAAAGGGCGCAGATGTTCGACGGCGATGATGCCAGCGTGCCCGAAACAGCATCGCAGCGCGGTCATCAGGAATAGGCCGAACAGTCACCAGCGGCGACACGCCAGAGGACGGATAAGGATGCCGAAGACCTATCGGATCGGACAGATCGTGCCTTCCTCCAACACCACCATGGAGACGGAAATCCCGGCGATTTTCCGTAGCCGCGAGACAATCCTGTCAGAACGCTTCACTTTCCATTCCAGCCGAATGCGAATGAAAAAGGTGGTCAAGGAAGAGCTCGAGGCCATGGATCGCGACAGCGACCGCTGCGCGACCGAACTTTCGGATGCTCGCGTCGACGTCCTCGGCTACGCCTGTCTGGTCGCCATCATGAGCATGGGCAAGGGTTATCACCGCACCTCGGAAGCCCGGCTGCATCAGCGTACCGCGGAGAATGGCGCGCCCGCTCCCGTTGTGACCAGTGCTGGCGCTCTGGTCGACGGCCTCAAGGTACTGGGAGCCAGGAAGATTTCCCTCATATGCCCCTACATGAAGCCGCTTACGCAACTGGTGGTCGACTACATCGAGCATGAGGGGATAGCGGTGAAAGACTTCATCGCGCTTGAAATCCCCGACAACATCGAGGTCGGCAGGCACGATCCGGATAAACTGCTCGATATCTACAGGAAAGTCGACACGACGGGCATCGACGCGTTTGTCGCATCGGCCTGTGTGCAGATGCCCTCCTTGGCAATCATTGACAAGCTTCAGCAAGCATTGGGCCTTCCAGTTGTCAGCGCCTCCGTCTGTACGGGTTTTCAACTGATGTCGAGACTTGGCTTGAAAGCCGCGTCGCCCGGTGCCGGCGAACTGCTCTCCGGTCGCTACTAGACCAATTCGGGTTTGGCCAGTCGACGATAGACGGCTCTGACAGCCAGCCGCGCCGCGGTCGGCTCAGCTGTCATTTGCGAGCGACGATCCCAACTGGATCCGAGACTAGGATTCAATCCGATTCTCGAAAATACAAAAATCTTCGAAAATTTCGTTGACAAGTCGTCGCAAAACTGAAAACTTAACTCACAAGTTAAGAAATCCGATACAAGCCGGATCGTCAATGGGAGTTTAGCGATGTTGCAAGAGCGCATCGAAGGACGGTGGCTGGACTGCTTCCGGCGCGTCTTCGCGCTGAATGCGATCGGGAAGGGGACGAGGGTCGCGATCCTGTCCGAGACGCAGTCGCGTCCTGTGCTGATCCATCTTTCGGAACTCGCCCTGCACGACCAAGGCGCCGAGTTCTGCATGATCCAGATGCCGACGCCGCGCCAGACGGCCCCTGTGCCGGTGAAATCCACCGGCACCTCCTGGGCCATCCAGGGCAACCGCGCTGTTATCGAGGCGCTGAAGCGCGTCGAAGTCATCGTCGACTGCACGGTCGAAGGGCTTATCCATGCTCCGGAATGGCCCGAGATCGAGGCGGCCGGCGGCACGCGCCTGCTCGTGATCTGCAACGAGCATCCCGAGATCCTGGAGCGCACCGAGCCCACAGCCGACCTTGGCCCGAAGGTGGCGCTGGGCGTGCGTATGCTGCGCGAGGCGAGCGAGATGCGCGTCACCTCGCCGGCCGGCACCGATCTCGTCATCGATTTGCGCAACGCGCCCTGTGGCGGCACACCGGGCTTCGGCACCACGCCGGGCGCCGTGGCGCACTGGCCGGGCGGGCTCTGCCTTGCCTTTCCCGGAAAGAACTGCGTCAACGGCCGGATCGTCATGGACGTGGGCGACATGAACCTGACGTTCAAGACGACGCTTGCGAGCCGCATCGACTTCACCGTCGAGGACGACTTCGTCACCGCGATCAAAGGCGACGGCGTCGATGCCATCCATTTCCGCGAATACATGGAGGCCTGGAACGACCGCAACGCCTACGGCATGAGCCACGTCGGCTGGGGCATGCACCCGCGCGCCCGGTGGGTCTCGGCCGCCATGTACGACAAGCGTGACATGCAGGCGGTGGAGTTCCGCGCCCTGGCAGGATCGTTCCTGTGGTCCACGGGGGCGAACCAGTATGCCGGCCGCTACACGCTCGGTCATTTCGACCTGCCGATGCGCAACTGCACGATCACATTGGACGGGAAAGTCGTCGTCAGTGACGGCGTCCTGCAAGGCGAATTGGCGTCCTGACGCCCTCGGAGAAAACCATGAGCGATATTGTTGATTACTACGACCTCTCACGCATCCGTCCCGAGGTGCAGGCCAAGCTGCGGCTGGTGAACGAACTCGGCCGCGACAAGTTCGCGGGGCGCGCCAAGGGGATCGACGATGACGCCTCCTTCCCGGTCGAGAACTACAAGGATCTGGCCGCCGAGGGCTTTCTCGGCCTCTGCATCCCTGAGGAATTCGGCGGCTGGGGCTATTCGATGTTCGAATATGCCATGGTCGGCGCCGAGATCGGCAAATATTGCGGCGCCACCGCGCTGACCTTCAACATGCACAACTCGTCCATGGCTTGGTCACGCTTCATGGTCGACATGCCGAACCTGACACCTGAGGAGAAGGCTGCATTCGCGCCGCTGCGCGAGCGCCAGTTCCGCCGCGCCATCGCCGAAAAGGCGATCTATTCGCAGCCGATCTCCGAGGGCGGACAGAACTGGACTTCGAAGCCGAACCAGACGCAGTGCCGCAAGGTGGACGGCGGCTGGAAGATCAACGGCTTCAAGAAGTTCGCCTCGCTCGCCGGCTATTGCGACTATTACACCATCGTCTGCACGGAGGTGTTCGAAGGCCAGGAGCCGCGTCACGAGGACACGATGCTGTTTGTCGTCCACAAGGACGCGCCGGGCCTCAGCGTCAAGGGTGACTGGGATCCGCTCGGCATGCGCGGCACCAACAGCCGCGACCTCATCCTGAAGGATGTCTTCGTTACCGAGCAGGACATGCTGATGCCGCGCGGCATCTTCGGCAAGACCCTGCCGAACTGGCCGCATATGATGATCACGCTGTCGCCAACCTACATGGGCGTGGCGCAAGGCGCCTTCGACTTCATGGTCGATTACCTGAAGGGCAAGATCCCCGGTCAGCCGCCCATCGACCGGCGCATGTATGCGACCAAGCGCGTCGCCGTCGGCAAGATGTATGCGCGGCTCGCCAACATGCGCGCGCTCTGGTGGCAGGCTTTCAGCGAAGCCAAGGGCTTCCCGACCAAGGGCGAGGTGCTGCGCATGTACGCCGCCCAATACAACGTCATGGAGGGTGCGGCAGAGATGACCTCGATGGCGATCCGAACCTGCGGCGGCCAGTCGATGCTGAAGTCGTTGCCGCTGGAGCGGATGTACCGCGACAGCCGATGCGGCGCGCTGATGCTGCCTTACACCTCGGAGATCATGGAAGACTACCTCTCGGTCCTCGCACTCTATGACATGGACGAGATCGATTCCGCTCCGGGCGACGAAGGTGGCGCCCGCATGTCGCTGTGGCGCGGCGATCACGGCGCCGTGCGGTCGGTCCGGTAGACGCCGATGACGCGCGAAACGGTCAAGGTCATCGGCGCCTGCGCCGCCTCACCGGAGGCGGTGTGGTCGGTCGTCGCGGATTTCTGCGGTCGATGGCACCCGATCATCGCGACCATTCGCGCGGAGCGCGACGAGCGCGGTGCGCTGGTCCGCAGCTTCACCGTCAACGGCGAGGACACCGTCTATCGCGAGCAGCTGACCTGGCTAAGCGACAGCGAGCGCACGCTCGCCTATACGCATCTCCAAGGCATCGCCGGCGCCGAGGCCTATGACGGCCGCATCGCCATCGCCGCCGACGGTCGGGGGGGCTGCATCGTGCGCTGGAGCGCAGATGTAAACGCCGCCTCCCCGCGATTGCAGGAAATCTGCAAGGGCACGAAAGCGATCTTCGAGATGGGCATCGCCGCACTTTCGGAGAAGGCGCTTGAGATCCGCAGCGCGGAGCCGCCGCCTCTACCCGCCCCTGTTGCCATGCGCGACATCGTCATCGATGGCGATCCCCGCCTCGGACTGACAACGACGCCGGACGGTGATGGGCCGCTCTGCCTGTTCCTCCACGGCATAGGCGGATCGCGCGGCAACTGGCTGCAGCAACTCGCGGCCGCCGGCAGCGTGATGCGTGCGGCCGCACTCGACCTGCGAGGCTATGGCGGCAGCGCGCTCGGGCGAAACCAGTCGGCGGTGGACGACTACTGCGCCGATATTTTGCGAGTGAAGGATAATTTCGGCGCCTCCCGGCTGGTTCTGGTCGGCCTCTCCTATGGCTCGTGGATAGCCACCTCTTTCGCCATGCGCTATCCGCAAATGCTGGCCGGGCTGGTCCTGTCGGGCGGCTGCACCGGCATGTCGGAAGCCAGTTCAGAGGAACGCGAGGCCTTCCGCGTCAGCCGCAAGGTGCCGCTCGATGCCGGCCAGACGCCGGCCGACTTCGCGCCGGCGGTGGTGAAAGTGCTGGCAGGACCGAACGCTTCGGATGAGATGAAGAAGCAGCTCCTCCAATCGATGGCGGCGATCCCGTCGGCGACCTATCGCGATGCGCTCGTCTGTTTCACCAATCCATCCGAGCGTTTCGATTTCTCGCGCCTGACCATGCCGGTGCTGATGATGACCGGCGAACATGACCGGCTGGCTCCGCCATCGGAGATCCGCGGTATCGCCGAGCGAATATTGGGTCAGGTCTCCCGGCCCGACATCCGCTACGAGACCATCGCGGATGCCGGCCATGTCTGCAATGTCGAGCAGTCCGAGGCCTACAGCCGCATCCTGCTGGACTTTCTGGGGAAGCTACCGAGATGACCGCCTTGTCCCGCCGACAGCAAAACAAGATCGAGCGCGAGCGCCGCATCCTGGCGGCCGCTTTGAAGGTCTTTTCCGAAACAGGCTATTCCGGCGCCAACATGGATGCCGTTGCTATCGAGGCGGGGCTTTCGAAGCCGACGCTTTACCAGTACTTCCAGTCAAAGGAGGCGCTGTTCTCGGCCATGATGCTGGGCGAGCGCGACCAGATGCTTGATATCTTCGAACATCCTTCCGAACGCGGGATGGTGGCCGACCTCCTCGAATTTTCCTGGGATTATGCCGACACGGTGCTGCGTCCGGACCTCTTGTCCCTGGCCAGGCTTATCATCGGCGAGGTGCAGCGCTTTCCGGAGATCGGCCGCGCCTATCAGGAGGTGGGCCCCGATCGCCTGCTGCGCGGCATCATGGATTATTTGGAAGGCCAGCGGCGCGCGGGCCGACTGGCTTTCGACGACGCCGAACTCGCGGCGCAGGATCTGTGGGGCCTGATCCTTTCGGCACCGCGCACCCAGGCCCTCTACATGCCGGACCGTTTCCCGTCGCGCGCCGAGGTCGCCCGCTATCTGCACAACGGCCTGCGCGTATTCCTCAAGGCCTATTCTACACAGCCCGAGACCGATCTCACCGAACTCGCGCGACTTATCGGCGCCCATTCCCTCAATCAGGTGCAACATGACAGTTGACGATTACCTGGCCGATCCGGCCAGCCGCTTTGCCACCGTCGCGATGACCGACACCAACGGACTGCTGCGCGGACAGATGGTCTCGACCAGCAGCCTGAAAGGCATCGCGAAAAGCGGCATGGGCATGGCTCCCGCGCAACTGGCGCTGGACCCGACCGATGTGATGCTCGTCATCCCGGGCGTCAACGACGACAAGGGTGATTTTCACGATGACCCCTTGCAGGTCGACCCGAATTCTGGCCGCCGCCTGCCATGGTCGAAACCGGGGCATGACCTGCTGGTCCTCTCCAACTACACCGGCGCCTCGGCACAGATATGTCCGCGGGCGATCCTGAAATCGGTTCTGGCTCGCGCCAGCGAAGCGGGGCTGGTGCCGAAATACGGAATGGAGCTGGAATACACACTTTTCGACGAGACACCGGAAAGCGCGAAGGCGAAGGGCTACCGCAACCTCAAGACAGCGACGGCTCACGCCAGCCACGACCTGATCCTCTATCAGGTTGTCCAGACCGAATGGTACGAGGCGCTGGCCGCAATCTGCGAGCCGCTGAAGATCGACCTCGCCAAGATGCACGAGGAGATCGGCGCAGGCTTCATGGAGGCCTGCATCGGAGCAGGCGTAGGTACGGAACCGGCCGACCAACTCGTCCTCTTGAAGAACTTCATCCGCGCGCTGGCGTTGCGGCAAGGCCGGTCCGTCACCTTCATGCCGCGCTGGAACGAAAAGGCGGACAGCCAGTCGATCCATTTGCACATCAGCCTGAAGGACAGGGACGGCAAGACGCTGTTTTGGGATCCAAACGAAAAGAACGGCGTCAGCCGCACCTTCCGCCACTTCCTTGGCGGTCTCCAAGCCTATACCGGCGACATGACGCTGGTCTTCCAGCCGACGGTGAACAGCTACCGTCGCTTCGCACCGGGCACCTTCGCGCCGCCCGGCCTGACCTCGGGTTTTGAAAACCGCACCACATGTTTTCGCCTGGTCGGCCATGACGCAGGGACGCTGCGGGTGGAAAATCGCCTGCCGGGCGCCGATTCCAACCCTTATCTCTCGGCCGCGGCCACAATCGCCGCCGGGATCGCCGGTGTCATAGGCGAGATCGAGCCCGACCCCGAGACCATCGGGTCAGGCTACACGCAGAAACCCGCCCGCGACTTCGCCCGCTCGATGCCCGAGGCGATCGAACGGCTGCGCGGATCGAGCTTCGCCAAGGACTGGCTGGGGCCGCGCTTTGTCGAGGCGTTCACGGCCACCCGAGAGTGCCAGCACGACGAATTCCGCCGCAAGGTTCCGGACGTGGAACTGGAACGTTTCTTCGACCTGGGGTGAACGACCATGGATACTGACCTGCGCGCCCGTTTCATCGAAGGCATGAGCCGCGTTGCCTCCGCCGTTACCGTGGTGACCACGGACGGCGAGGCAGGTCGTTTCGGAGTGACCGTTTCATCGATGACCTCGGTGTCGGCCGACACCAGCCGGCCCTCCCTGCTCATCAGCGTCCATCACCTCAGCCCTGCATGCGAGGCGATCAAGAGGAACAGGCGGTTCTGCGCCAATGTGCTCAGCGGCAATCAGAGCTTCGTCTCGGATCTCTTTTCCGGCCGTCTCAAACATCTGAACCAGGACAGGTTCGGCGCGATCGCCTGGCACCCCGGCGCAACCGGCGCGCCGGTCATCGATGGTGCCGTCGTTTCGCTCGACTGCGAGCTCAAGACAGCCTTGCTGTGGGGGACCCATTTTCTGTTCATCGGCGAGGCCGAGACCATCGACCTTTCAGCGCAGCGCTCGCCGCTGGTTTACGGTAATCGCGGCTACCGGCGCGCCATCCCGATCGCGCCGGATGATCATCGGCCGCCGCACCCGGCGAACCACCTCAGCATCGGCTTTTTCATCACGCTTGGGCCGCAATTCGTGCCGGCCCTCGTCGCCCGCTTCGCAAGCCAGCAGCCGGATGTCGACATCCGCCTTCTGGAAGCCGACCACGACGACCTTATCGAACAGATGCGCGCCGGCAGAATAGAGGCTGCCATCACCTTCGGACAGGTGAACGAGCCTGATCTCGACGCCGAACTCATCTGCCCCCCGGCTCCGCATGTGTTGTTGAGCGCCGGTCACGCGCTGGCAGCAAGGTCTCGTCTGCGGCTCGCCGACCTGGCTGACCTGCCCATGATCCTGCTGGACTATCCTTCCGTCCGCGCGGCCACGGATGCCTTGTTCAAGCGCAGCCAGCTTCAGCCGCTCATCCGCTTCCAGTCGCCATCTTTCGCCATGGTGCGAGGTCTGGTCGCCCAGGGGCTTGGATATTCCATCGTCCCGCAGGCGCCGCAGACCAGAACCGCCTCCGACGGCAAGGAGATCCTGGCCATACCTCTGGATGAGGACTTTCCCGAGGGAGCAGTCATCGCGATCACGCCGCGCGGCAATCAAAGGAGCGAGTCGGTCGAGCACTTTCTCGCCAAGTGCCGGGGGTCCTTCGGGCATCTCGCCAACGGAGAGGAATGATGGCGGGCCGGACGGCCGCCTGAACGAAAACAGACGTCAACCAACAATGGACCGGTCAATCGGCCATGGGGAACACAGAGGGAGAACTACCCAAATGAGTACCGCAGGAACCAACCAACTTCGCAGGAATTCACTGGGCCTGATCGCCGTGACCTTTATGGTCATCTCGGCAGCGGCCCCGCTTACCGGCGTTGCCGGCGCGATGCCGCTGGCGTTCATGCTGGGCAACGGCGCCGGCATCCCGGCGACCTTCATCTTCGTGACCCTGGTGATGCTTGCCTTTTCGGTCGGCTACGTGGCGATGTCGCGGCATGTCACCAATGCCGGCGCCTTCTACGCCTATGCCGCGCGCGGTCTCGGCGGGCGGGTCGCCGGCGCCGTGGCGGTCGTGGCGGTGGTTGCCTACAACGCCATGCAGTTTGGACTGATCGGCCTCCTGGGGGGCATCGCCGCTGGTGTCTTCGGCGAACTCGGGCTGACCCTGCCCTGGTGGGGATGGAGCCTGATCGCCGTCCTGCTGGTCGGCATACTCGGCTACCGTCAGGTCGACCTGTCGGCAAAGGTTCTGGTCGTGGCCGTTGCGCTCGAATACCTGATCGTCCTGATCGTGGATTTTGCAATTCTCGGCAAGGGCGGCGCGCACGGGCTGGCGCTGAACCTGTTCGATCCGAACGCGATGTTTTCAGGTTCGCTGACTGCCGCGATCCTGTTTTGCCTGGGATCCTTCATCGGCTTCGAAGCGACGACGATCTACGCCGAGGAAGCCCGCGACCCGGAGAAGACCATTCCGCGCGCCACCTATCTGTCGGTGCTGATGATCGGCATCTTCTTCGTTTTCACCACCTGGCTGATGATCGTTGGCATAGGCGCCGAGAAACTCGTGCCGACCATCCAGGGCTACGGCGATCCCTCGGCACTCTTCTTCGATCTTGCTGGGCGCTATGTCGGCGGTCCCGTGCCGACCATCGCCGGCATTCTGCTGGTGTCGAGCCTGTTTGCCGCGCTGTCAGCCTTCCACAACTACATCGCCCGATACAGCTACGTGGCGGGACGCGAAGGCCTGCTGCCCGCTGCCTTCGGCCGCACCCACGCGGATCACCAGAGCCCGCACATCGGCTCGGTCGCTCAGACAGTCGGCGCCCTGGTCGTGCTGGCGATCTTTGCCGGACTAGGACTCGACCCGGTGCTCAACATGTTCACCTGGATCAGCCAGGTCGGCACGCTCGGCGTCCTCGGCATGATGACCGTGACCTCGCTCGCGGTCATCGTGTTCTTCCGCAAGAAACATATCGGCGCGCCGGCGCTGTCGACCGTGATCCTGCCCGCCTTGTCAGGGCTCATCATGGCCGCACTGTTCGTCTACATCTTCCTGCATTTCGGCGACCTCACCGGCACCACCGGTGGCGTGCTCGGGATCATCCTGCCGGCATTGATTCCGGCCGCCGCCGTGGTGGGATACTTGTTGGCGTTGCGGCTGGAAAAGGCCGATCCAGTCCGCTTCGCCAATATGGGAGTAAATCAGATTTAGGAAACGATGGACGGAATCGAATTCCGTTCGGACGACCGTGGCAGCGCGAAATAATCGCGCTGCCACGATCCGTCTGA
Organism: Mesorhizobium sp. P2_E6; assembly: GCF_056403835.1. Taxonomy (NCBI): domain Bacteria; kingdom Pseudomonadati; phylum Pseudomonadota; class Alphaproteobacteria; order Hyphomicrobiales; family Phyllobacteriaceae; genus Mesorhizobium; species Mesorhizobium sp. P2_E6. The sequence continues at coordinate 125,982 of NZ_JBFUEQ010000011.1, read as the reverse complement.
ATGACACCCCGTGCGAGACGTCCTCAGCCAAAGGCGTGGCTTCGACTGCTGAATCGGGATCAGCCTGGATTGCGTATCACCCTGACCCGTTCTGGCGCCGGGATATCCACCACGAATAGGCCACACATATGAGTGCTGCGGTCAGCAGGATAGCCAGCACCGCCGGGCCGACACGATCGTCCGGCAAGCCGAAAAGAGGCAGCGACACGGTGAGCAGCCCGGCCGCCCGAAAGACGGGGCCGCCGAATCGGTGAGTTCTCGTCCAGACGTCCCGATCCGCAAGGGTCCAGGGTGTTCTGATACCGAACCACCGGTTGGGCTGCAGGAGCGGCATTCGAGCACCGACGACGATCATGATCACGCCGAGGATGATCGGCATCAGCCGAAGGCGGTTCGTCTGGAATCCAAGCGCCGAAGCAATCAAGAAGGCCTGCAGCAGGATGAGCAGCAAAAGGCCTATGAGCCACGCATGGTCCGGCGCAAAACTTCTTGCGGGTTCGCCGGATGCCTGCCTGTTCTCGACCTGCCGCCCCGGCCACAGGCGCAGGACCATCCACAGCACGGCGAGCAGCACCGGCGCACCAAGCAATGCGATCCAGCGGCCCGCAAAGACGTCCGCTTCGCCCGACGCCGACCAGTGAACCGCAATGCGTGCATCCGGCGACGTGAAGAGTGCCGCGACGATGCCGCTCAGTACCATCACAATGAGCGCTATCAGCCTTCGGTGAATGAGAGGTCTCCCTGTTCGACCATTTGCCAGTTCAGGCGGCCGGTTCGCAGCGCCGCGTCCGCTCGCGCTACCGCAAAGGAATGCTGCCCCGAATCGGCGTCAGGATCAACGGCATGGCCAAACACGGCCTCGCATTCGATTGTGAGCTTGATTGTAAACCCTTTCTTAACTCACATTAGCAACGGTAAAATAACGTACTTTTCTTGCCTGAAAACTGGCGATAGGGTAGTAATCTTTAAGTTTCCGCCGCGAATTTGGAAACAATATTACGCTGGCAAACTGACGATTGTCACATTCGAGAGGCATGGCCAACGCGCTCAGCGTAGGGGGGAACCTATGGTGTCGCCTTATGCAGATTTCATAAAGAAGCTCCACAGGGACAAAGCGTTCCGGCAGGCATTCGCCGATGATCCGCGCGGCGTTCTTCGCGCGAGCGGGCTCGATCCAGACCTCCTTGACCTGCCTTCCAAGATCGATTTCGACGCGCTGGAACGGCGTATCGACGCGCAAATATCCTCCGTTCCGCCGGATGCGGCCACACTGAGGCATGCATCGGCACAGGAACTTTGGGACAGGTTCAATTTCATCCGCGTCAACTATGATCTTGCGTCGCCGTCGATCCCAGCGACGAGCATCATCTACGGTACGACGGCAACCACCTCCGTCATATCCCTTGTTACGGCGCAGGGCAGCGCAGCCCGCACGGATGTGGAGTTGGCGCGTCTCGGCCGGTTGCGCAAACTGACCCGGCTGCCAGCAAGGGCCCTCAGTTTTGCGGTGAGCGGACCGGACGGGAGATCACTGCACGGCCTCGGCATCGAAGCGATCAAGGCGCTGGTCGGCCGCCTGCGCTGAGCGGCCCGACCCCGCAAGCATGCGAAGTACAAGGAGCTTGTCATGGGAACCGAAGCGGCGAGTTTCATCAACCGGTTGCGCAAGGACAAGGACTTTCGCCACCGCTTTGTCCAATCGCCCAAGCACGTGTTGTCCGAAGAGGGGCTGAACCCCGACGTGCTGGCGCTTCCCGACCGCATCGACGAACGGGATCTGCTGAAGAAACTCGAACACGTGTTTTCGGGGCGAGAGTGGCAAGACGAGTTCGCACGGGCCAAGCCGGAGACGTTGACGGCCGGGGAGTTGTGGGAGCGGTTCGGCGTGATCGGTTGGAAGGGTTCGGCAGCCGCGGGCGGCAAACCCGGGATCGACGTGTCGGTTGCCTCGGCGGTGGTCATCTACGGCGTCTCCGTGGTGACGTCCTCATCTACGCAGGTGGCGGCCGCCGGATCATTGGCCATGACATCGGTCGAGCAGTTGAGGTCACTGCGCGAACTGGCTCGCTTTCCCAAGGAGAAGCTCAGCTTCTCCATCGTCGGGCCGGATGGCGTTGCCATCGAGGGCGTGAACGCCGACATGCTCGCCGCCTTTCTCGCTCGTGTGAAGTGATGGTGCGCCCCAATGCTTGACGTCTACGATGGTGATCCGACGAAGACCGTGCGCTGGTGGTCCGGGCCGTCCGAGCCACCACGCGTCTGCGTCTGGGAAATCACGCTGAAGTGCGATCTCGGATGCCGGCATTGCGGTTCGCGGGCAGGCGCCGAACGCCCTGGCGAGCTGACGCTCGAGGAGGCGCTCGACACCGTGAAGCAGCTTGCGGCGCTTGGCGTTCGCGAGGTCACTTTGATCGGCGGCGAGGCCTATTTGCGGGATGACTGGGTCGACATCGCCAGCGCCGTCACCAAGGCTGGAATGGCCTGCACCATGGTGACCGGCGGATATCGCTTCGATGATTTCCGCATCCAGGAAGCGCTCGCGGCCGGCATCAGGCGGATCGGCGTGTCGATCGACGGCATCGGCGCGACGCACGACCACCTTCGCGGCCGCATCGGCAGCTACGAAGCAGCACTCGACGCAGCAAGACGGATCATGGCCACCGGCCGGATCGGCCTCAGCGTCAACACCCAGATCAACCGGCTTAGCCTGCCGGAATTGCCGGCGCTTGCCGACCTGTTGGTCGAGATCGGCGCGAGCGCCTGGCAAGTGCAGCTGACGGTCGCTCTCGGCCGCGCGGCAGACCGTCCGGACCTGCTGCTGCAGCCCTACGATATGCTCAACGTGATGCCGCTGCTCGCAAGGCTCAAGCGGACGGTGCTGGAGCCGGGCGGCGTCCAGCTCTTCCCTGGCAACAACATCGGCTATTTCGGTCCGCACGAGCCCTATCTGCGCTACGGCGGCGCCGACGGGCATACATGGAGCGGTTGCCTCGCGGGCCAGGCTGCGCTGGGCCTTGAAGCCGATGGCACATTGAAGGGCTGTCCCTCCTTGCCGAGCGCCGACTATGGTGCGGGCTCGGTGCGCACCAGCTCTATCGAGGACATGTGGCGGTCGAGTGAGCGTATACGCGGCCTCGGCGCAAGGACGCGCTCCGATCTGTGGGGGTTCTGCGCCACCTGCGAACACGCCGATCGCTGCAAGGCGGGCTGCACATGGACGGCACATGCGCTGTTCGGGCGTCCCGGGAACAACCCGTTCTGCCACCACCGGGCACTGACGCTCGCGGGCCAGGGCCTGCGCGAACGGATCCGTCTGGTCGAGCGTGCCCCCGGCGTGCCGTTCGACTACGGCCGCTTCGAGATCATCGAGGAGCCGTTGGATGGCGAGGAAGGCGATCAAGGCGGGCTCGAGGAGCTTGCCGCGCTCGCGACGCTCTTGGGCGCGGCCGGCAGCGGTGTCTGGTCGAACGCCGGGCTGCGGGCGGCGACGGCAAAGACGGCGCAGCCCCGTCACCGGGAGGCCGCGCCATGAATGCACCCGGCACAGACGTTCAACGCCCGCTCGAACTGGGAATCATGTTCACGCACCGTTGCCCGATCGCCTGCCGCCATTGCGGCATCCTTTCCGGCCCGGACAATTTCGACAGCATGGCCATGGAATTGGCGGAGCGCTGCATCACCGAGGCAGCCTCACTCGATCCCAGGCCGTCGACGATCGTCTTCACCGGCGGCGAGCCGATGATGTACCCGCACCACCTGGAGCGCCTGCTTGGCGTGGCCAACCAGCTGGGATTTGCGACACGCGTGATCACCAACGGTTTTTGGGGTCGCAATCAAGCCACCGGCCGGCGCCTTCTCTACCGGCTGCAGCTCGCCGGGCTTGATTCCCTCAATTTCAGTGCCGACAAATTTCACCTGGAATTCCTTCCGGCCGAGGTTTTCCGTCGCGCAATCGAGATCGCCTGGGAAGCAGGCTTTCCGGTCATCGTCAACACGGTCCTCAATATGCCGGGCGATCCTGTCGCCCTGTTCTCGCAACTTTACGGCATCCCCACCGAGAAGATCCGCCTCTTCGACGAGGACGAGTTCATCAGGCAGGTGGCTACCGATACCGTGCCGCCCGAATTGACCCAGATGGTGAACCTCTCGTTTGGCAGGCTTGTCGGCCTCGGACGCGCCGCCGAATACCCCGAAGAGCACTACCGCTCGGATCTCGCCACCTACACGTATACGCCTTGCCAAGAAGTGGTGAACCGACCGGTCATCTACCCCGACGGCAGTTTTCAGGCGTGCTGCTGTGCCGGCGGCAAGATCGCGAGCTTCACGGTCGGCAACGTGCGTGAGCGTTCGCTCGCGGATCTGTTTGACGCGATGCAAACGCGGACGCATTTCCGGTTCATAAATCAGTTCGGTCCGCGCGCACTCCATGAGGCGATTGCGGAAATGAGCCCAGATCGCTCCTCCGACCCTGACGGCTACGCCTCGATTTGCGACGTCTGCGTCGCGGCCACGAAAGGCTTGTGCGCGAAGGAAGTCGATGCACGCCTCGATCATTGGCTGCTCAAGCGATTTCTCGAGAAGGATGAAATCTCGGCCGAGAGCGAACCGAAGCGGTCGGAGCTGGCGGAGCGTGACGAGGAAGGCGTGATCGCGGCCGGCTTTTTCGACACCGGCCGGCGACTGCCTGGCGCGCCGGAAGATATGAAAATTTCAACTGGATCGCTTGAAAATGTAATATGAGTAACATATAATAAAAAAATCTTGAAAAATGCTGAAACCTGCGCTGATATTTAGTCGGTGCGGCATTTATATTTGTATACACAACAGATATATCTCGAATCTATTAGTCGGTATTTCTTAGTGCGGGTGTAATTCTGTGGCCAGGACGGATTTTCGGAGCATCGGTGGTTATATCGATGCGGCAGGAGCGGCGTCCCATGAGTATGCTTTCTCCAGTTGACCAAGCGACGTCGTCGACCGTCGCGTGCTGTCTTGAGCTGGAAATACGCGACGAAGACGGACGGCTTCCGCAAGGAAACATGTTCCCGGTACTGACCCATCTCGACAGCGGACGCACATGGCGCATCCTTCGCTACGCCCGCGCCTTCGACGGTTTGCTGTTCAGGGCTTTGCCGCCCGGCAAGTTCAGACTGCATGTTGCGAGCCCGCGGCACGAAACGGTGGAGATGGAGATCATGCTTGCCGCGGGTGGGCGCGAGCGGATCAATCTGCAACTGAAAAGAAAGCCGGGGCGCCAACCGCTGATCATCGATGTCGGGGCCGACGAGGATACGCTAATCCCTGCCCGCCATTCGGTCTCTCGGCTCGTATCCTGTCTCCTTAGCGATCGCGCCGTCCTCAATGCGGTCGAGGCGCCGCTTGATGCGTTGGATGCGATCGAAAAAAGCGAGCGGCACCATGTCCGGCGGCTGCTTTGCATAGGATTTCCCACCCCGCGCCGGCCGCTTGCTCAGCGGCTGTTCTGGAGCATTGTCGACCGGCGCTGCCGTCTCGAGGCATTGCTCGCCACGGTGTTCGCCAATGAGGCGGTCGCCGAAATGCTGAATTGTGAGCCAGCTCAGGTGGCGGATGAAGCGCGGACGGCAGTCGACGGACTGGACCGCCTGGATATCGCCGACGCGTTGATGATGCTGGCGCTCTACAGCGCGCCATGGAAGGCGGTGATGTCCGAGGTTTGCCGCACCCAGGCCGGAATTCGCGACGTGCTGATTCCGGCCGGCCTTGCCCACATGCTGCAGCCCGATGCAAACCCGGCAATTCCGACACGGCCGAGCGCGCGCGGGCGCTGGGCCGGCGAGTCGTCCGACCAGACCGTGCTCGAGGCAGGTCCGCTGATAGCGCGCATCGCCCTGGTGATAGCTGGCGCGTCCGAGGCACAGCCGGCCTATTTCGCAATGTTCGACCCGGTCATCAGACAAATGCGGGAGGGCAACGCATGAACGCCGGCAGGAAACCAACCACGCTGACCTTGCTGACGTCCTACCAATGCACGGCCGCCTGCGAGAACTGCTGCTTCGCGTCGCATCCCGGGATCGCGGAGAAACTGCCGTTGTGGCGCATGCTCGATGCCATTGAGCAGGCGGCGGAGATGCCGTCGATGAAGCTTGTGGTCTTCTCCGGCGGGGAATGCTTCATGCTGGAAGATGAGCTTGTCGTGGCGGTTGCGCGCTGCACCGAGCGAGGGCTCGCCAGCCGGTGTGTCACCAACGGCTACTGGGCGAAGTCGGTGCAAGCCGCGCACGCACGCCTCGAGCCGCTCTACAGGGCTGGCCTGCGTGAAATCAACTTGAGCACCGGCGACCACCATCAGCAGTTCGTACCGGTCGAGCGCATCGCCTATGGCGCAGCCGCAGCGATCAGGCTCGGCATGAATGCCGTTGTCGTGGTGGAACGCGAAATGGACCGGACTTTTCATGCCCAGGGACTGCTCTCTCATCCGGAGATGGCAGCGATCCGCGACCATCCCAACCTCATTGTGTTCGACAGTCCCTGGATGGCGATGGAGGATCGCGATTCCGTGCGGCATGGCCCCGCCAGCCTGACCAACCACCTGAACATTCACCGCCGCGCGCCCTGTGAAAGCGTGCTGGACACGATGGTGGTCAATCCGCGCGGCGAGGTCGGCGCCTGCTGCGGTTTGACGCGCGAACAGATTCCCGAAATGCAGATCGGATCGCTTCAAGACGCAACGCTCGTGGAACTCGCGGAAGCCGCCGGCAATGATTTCCTGAAGATATGGCTCGCGGTAGAGGGGCCGGAGCACATACTCGCCTGGGCTTCCACGATCGATCCACGCATCGACTGGGAGAACCGTTTCAATCATCACTGTGACGCATGCCGCGCGCTCTATGACGATGCATTGGTGCGCGACGTGCTTGCCCACCATTGGCGCGAGCGGCGCGACGACGTCCTTTACCGTTATCGGCTGGCTCATCAAAAACCCGAGGCAGAATGGCCGGACCAGTCCACCCGGCATACGCCAATCGCCTCATCCCGGCAGGAGGCCATAGACCATGCATGATAGCGATCTCATCAGAAAACTCGTCAGCGATAACCCTCCGGAAAAAGTCAGGAACCTGTCAGAAAGACTTGCGTCCGACCCGAGCCTGCTTGAGAAATTCGTCGACAAACCGTCAGCGGTGCTGAAGGATCACGGCCTTGCGGTGAGTGGCGATATCAAGCTCGGCGACCGTGAAAAGGCGATGATCCGGATGTTCTCCGATCCTCGCGTCATCGAATTGTACAACAGCGGCAAGATCGACGACCTGCGCGCCCACATCACGGACAAGTACAGGGAAATCGTGATCACCAATCCCGGCGACACCCACGCAGTGGCGGTCGCGGACTTCGACGTGGCTATCGAGGTCGAGGTCGTCGCCGTTGCGGTGGCCGTCGCGGCGATCGTTGTGGCGGGCGCAGCCGACAGGTTTTCCAAGCTGGCAACGATCGAGGCCGAGGCGGGAATTCTCAGCGCCAAGGTGGCGGCGCTCGAGGCTCGGGTCAATCTTGTCGACAAGCTCGATGCGAAGGTCACCCGTCTCGAGCAGCGCATTCGCTGACGCGGCATCACCGGGTGAACGCCCATAGCGTTCACCCCCGTGTCTTCGTCCGTGTGGACACCGGAGGGCTGGTATGCGGCAAAGGGAACTGTTGCGGGAATTTGTGACGGCACCTCCACCGGTCGGGCTGGCCCGGCTGCGCGACGACATCGCTGCCGATCGCAGAGTGCTCGACAGTTTCTGCGATCATCCCGGAACATTGTTGCGGACCTATGGCGTGGACGCCGACCAGACGATTGCGCTTGGCGACCGCGAGAAGGCGATCATCCGGCTGTTCTTCGACCCTCAGGTGGTCGAGCTGCATAGCCGCGGGGAACTCGACCGGCTGCGCGAGTACATCCTTGCGCATCATCCTGAAGTCGGCATCGCCAACCCGACCGATCTCGCCGGGGCGTTTGCCTATGTCGACGTCGACGTGGCGATCATTGCCGAAGCCGTGGCAGTGGCGGTTGCGGTGACGGCGATCGCCGTCACCGGTTCCTTCAAGTCTGGAAGCACGGTTGGCAAGGCGATCGAGCCTCTCGCCGCGCGCATTTCGGTTCTGGAGAGCCGGTTGGCGAGCCTGTCGCGGCTGGAAGTCCGCCTCGCCGAACTGGATCGGCGAACACAGCAAGCCTCGGAGGCCGCCAATGCGAAAGGCCGCTAATTCGAAAGTGCTGCTGTGCGTGATGCCGTTCCTGCCGATCGAAAGGCCGGCGCTGGGCGTAAGCCTGTTTGCCGCGCGTCTGCGACAGCAAGGCATTGCATGCGACGTATTCTACGCCAATCACCGCTTTGCCGACCGCATCGGCTTTCCGCTCTATCAGCGGATCGCGCAAAGCGCTCCGACGCACGACCTGCCGGGGGAATGGGTGTTCAGCCGCGCACTTTGGAGACACGACGCGCTACCCGACGAGGCCTTCGATAGATATGCCAGGACCACGCCGGGCGATTACTACCCCAACGCCTTCCTGGGCCAGATCCGCTATGCACGGGAGCAGGCTCCCCAGTACATCGACGCTCTGGCGGAAACGATCGACCTTCAAGACGTCGACATTGTCGGTTTCTCGAGCACCTTTCAGCAGAACCTCGCGAGCCTTGCCATGGCCAAGGCGCTCAAGGCGCGCGCGCCAAACCTGCATGTCGTGTTCGGCGGCGCCAATTGCGAGGGTGAGATGGGGCTTGAACTGCATCGCAGCTTCAGCTTCATCGATGCGGTCTGCCGCGGCGAGTCCGATACGAGTTTTCCGCAGTTGATCGAGGCCGTTCGCAAAGGTTCGGACATGTCAACCATTGGCGGCCTCGTCTATCGTGGCGCGGGAGGCGAAACCGTCGAGAGCCTCGTGCCACAAGCTGCGGTCCGCTACATGGACAGCCTCCCCTTCCCCGATCACAGCGATTTCCTCGCCGCGTTCGAGCGGTCCACGGCGCCGCAATTCATCGAACCGGAGCTAACCATCGAAACCTCGCGCGGATGCTGGTGGGGCGAAAAGCACCACTGCACCTTTTGCGGCCTCAACGGCCTCGGTATCGGCTACCGAGCAAAGTCGGCGGACCGCGCGCTGGCCGAGTTCCGCCATCTGCGGGACAGCACGGGGATTCATACCTTTTTCGCAACCGACAACATTGTCGACATGCGCTACTTCGCGACGGTGTTTCCGTCCCTGGTGGAGGACGGCACCAAGCTGCAGCTGTTCTACGAGACCAAGGCAAACCTCAAGAAGGACCAGATCGGGGTTCTCAGACGCCTGGGAACGACCTGGATGCAGCCCGGAATCGAGCACCTGAACACGCATGTGCTCAAGCTCATGGACAAGGGCATTCGCGGCATCCAGAATGTGCAGACCTTGAAATGGGTCCGCCAGCACAAGATGCTGGTCACCTGGAACGTTCTCTGCGGCTTTCCTGGGGAACGGCCGGAGGACTATGAGGAAGCCATCCGTTTCATGCGGTCGATACGTCACCTGACCCCGCCGTCGTCCTTCGCTGCGTTTCGGCTGGACCGATTCTCGCCGATGTTCGACCGGCCGGACGATTTCGGGCTTTCCGACATCAAGCCATACCCATCCTATGACCTTTGCTACCCGGGCGTTTCACCAGGTGCACGGGCGCGCATCGCCTATTTCTTCACCTACCGCGGGACCACCGACGCGCAGACGCTGGAGGGGATCAATCGCGCCTGGCGCGAGGCGCAGGACTGGAAGCAGGAGCACCGGCACGCCGCGCTGAGCGCTATCGTCGGCACCGATCTGGTTACCATCATCGACCTGCGGCCGGATCACCCGGTTCGCCCTTACATATTGGTCGGGGACGATCGGCTCGTCTATCTCGGCCTCGACAGCATTCAATCCATTGCTTCTCTCACCGCCAATTTGCGCGGCGTTGCGCCCGATCGCGCATGGGACGAGGAAACCGTGGCCAAAACGGTGCAAGGCTTCATCCAAAACGACCTCGTTCTCCAGGAGGACGATCTCTACCTTGCGCTGGCGATCCAAGTTGCCGCCGACACGAGCCAGGATGCCGAGCACGTGGATATGGCGGCGCCATCGATGCGCTTTGCCCGACAAGACGAAGCGGCGGTGACCTGAGCCGGTGCAATGAAGCCAATCGATTTGCCTCTCATGGAGGGTTTCCAAATTTTGCTTCGCGGCGAACTCTTCGTCGAACAGGCGCGGCGGCGGGTAGCGTCGACCGTCGACGAATATCACTGGACCACGCACGCCGAGAAGGTTGGCGGACCCAAGCCTGTTCAAGAAGCGGCAGTCATTGAAATCGGTGACGACGGCAAGGTTGCGACCTATTCGCTGTTTTCATCCGGCGCCGTGCTTCACCGCGCCGTTTTCGGTCAGAACCGTGCGCTCCTGACCTTGCGCGACGGCAACGAGCATGAGTTGGCGCTGACTGTCGCACCCGACCTCGTGCTTCAACAGAATTTACTTCTTCAGCTTTCGCGCTGTCTTGCCGCGCTCGATCGCGATGAAGGTCCGCGCAAACTTCACTACTTTTCACCCGAAGCGCTGGCAGTGCGCGACTTCGACGTCGCGCCCGCCGGAGCGCTGGACTGGGAGACGTCGATCGGCATACGGCTCAACATGAGCGCCAGTGGCGCCCTGGTCTCCGCCGTGGGAATGGACGAGAAGGGAACGCTTATCGGGCGGGCGGGCACGCCGGTGTTCCACGCGGCGCCGATTGAGACCCTTCGCGGCGCCGAGGAAAGCATCGAACCACCACCGCCTCCCCCTGGCATCGACCGCGAAGAAGTTACGATCGAAAGCGAGGATATCACGCTGCACAGCCTGTTCGTGCACGGACGCAAACCCGCCGGGCCTAGTCCGGCCTGCCTGTTCCTGAATGGATCGGGCTCCATCACCCGCTGGGGCGGTGCGCCCGGCATGCGCCTGAAGACACTCGAGACGATGGATGCGCTCGCGCAAGTCGGCGTAGCCAGCCTGGCGATAGATGCGCGCGGAGCAGGCAAAACCGGATTCGGCAAGGCCGACCGCCCCTTGGGCGCGACGCGGCTGGCCGATGCCGCCGCCGCCTGGCGCTGGCTCGCCGCGCGCGCCGACATCGATGCCCTGCATCTTTTCGCAGCCGGTCATAGCCTGGGCGCCCTTGTGATCCTGCAGCTGTTGTCGACCGACCCGGCCCTGGCGCCGGCCGGCCTGATCCTGCTTGCCCCCCCGGGCAGGCCGTTGCGCGATATCCTGATGGAACAGAATGCACGCGAGAGCGCACGCCTGCACGTGTCGGAAGAAGAGGCCGGCAAGCGAGACGCGGCACTACGGCAGTGGCTCGACCGGGAAGCAAGGACAGATGGCGCGGAACTGCGGCTCGGGGGCCTGAGACCGCTCACCGATCCGGCCGTTCTCGAAACCGATCCACGCGCAGCGGTTGGAGCCGTCCGCTGTCCGATGCTGATCTTGCACGGCGACAAAGACATTCAGACATCGGCAGACCGTGATGCCAAAGCGCTGCACCGCGCCGCCCGCAGCCACAATGTCCGCTCCACATACAAGGAAATCCACAACGCCGACCATCTATTCCGGCTCGAGCCCGAAATGTCGACGCCGGAGCGTTACCGCCAGGATCTGCCACCGAACCCGGAGTATCTCGCAGCCGTTGCTGGGTGGATTGCCGGACTTGCTGCCAGTGCACCCAAACCGCGACGTTGACGCCGATTGCGTCACGCTTTGCCAAATACATTCTGGCGATGCGTTCGACGATATATAGCAATTATCGGCACCTGACCTCGGTCATGGCGCTTATAGAAAATTTTTTGCAGTATTTCTTTCTATAACAATTTTATTTTAATAATACAGATTAAAATAAATCTGTTGACGATGGGCGTTGCAAACTTTAAGTTGCTTGTGCGGCGCAGATGCGAGCCGCTAGAGCGTAGTGAAGCCGTCCGATTTGGAGGCCGATCAGGAGTCTGTTTGTCTTGGAAGCGACAGACGAGACCGTTCGGCAACGCTACCTCCGACTAGTTTTTTCGGGAGGGCCGGCATGGTCCGACGTAGAAGTCGCGCGTCCGACGAAGTCGCTTCCAAGCGACGTTCTGCGCCTGAGCCGTCAGAGGGCCCACGATCGCGGGAGCTCGCCATGAGTGCTGAAAATGCCTATTCGAACTACTGCCTGAAAGGGTTTGAGGTGGCGCAGCAATATGCAGCGCGCGCGCAGGAACTCTACGGCCGCAGCCGCCAGCAGCTGGAAGAGGCCGAAGTCCCGGCCCGTGATCAACTCCAACAAATCATGGCCTCGTGGCAGCGGGCGTTGAGCGAGGCAGGCAACGGGGACGACGCGCAACAGCGCGCCGCGTCTGCTTGGCTCGATCACGCGCGCCAGTACGGGCAAGCGATGAGCAAGCATCAGAACAGCGTCGGGCAGACCATGAAGGACTTGGGCGAGCAGTTGGCGTCCGCATACGACGAAGCTCAGCAAAAGGCACGCGCGAATTTTTCGGACTACCTGGCCGACCTGCAGACACTGGCGAGCGGCAAATCCGACGAATGACATTGCTCTGTTTGGGGTCGGCATATGACGGCAATCCCCATATCCGGCAACATAAGTGCCGAACGTCGTTCGCTGCTCGGCAAATTGCTTGGCTCGGCCGGACTGCAGCCCCCCGCGTCAGATGATCCGCTACTGTCGCCCCGCAGTCACCCTGGCCCGGCAGCGCTTTCCTGGGCCCAGCAGCGCCTGTGGTTCATGCAGCGCCTCGCGCCGGCAAGCCCTTTCTACAATGTGCCTCTGAACTTGCCCTTGCGCGGCCCTCTCAACGTGGCGGCGCTCAAGCGCGCCCTTGATCACGTGGTTTCACGCCATGCCGCCCTGCGCACTGTGTTCACTGACATTGCAGGCGAGCCGATGCAGCAGGTGATGCCACCCGGCCCGGTGCCGATGCCGCTGCTCGACCTTATGCATCTTGAGCCGAAGGAGCGCGAGAAGGCTGCGCGCCGCGAGGCCGGCGAACAGGCGCGGCTGACGTTTGATCTGCGGCATGGGCCCATGGTGCACGCGCGTTTGCTGCGACTGTCGATGCACGAACACTGGCTCCTGCTGACCCTGCATCACATCGCCTGTGACGGCTGGTCCATGCAGATCCTGCTGCGCGAACTGGCTGCCGCCTATGGGGCCTTCGTCGCCAACCGGCCCTCCCCGCTGCAACCCCTGGCGATCCAGTATGCCGATTTCGCCGAATGGCAGCGCCAGTACTTCAGCGGCGAACGGCTGGAGACGGAGCTGTCCTATTGGCGCCGGCAGCTCGCCGATCTGCCGCAATTGGCGCTGGTGCCGGACCGACCGCGTCCGGACGAGCCGAGCTTCGAAGGTGATTTCGAGGAGCTGAGCATCGGGGCTCCTGTGCTCGTTTTGTTGAAACGGGTGGCAAGCGAAGAAGGCGCTACCCTGTTCATGGTGCTGTTGGCAGGTCTTGCCGCGTTGCTGCAACGCTACACCGGCGACGAGGACATCGCGATCGGCGCCCCGATCGCCAATCGTACGCGGCCCGAGGTCGAGGCGCTGATCGGTTTTTTCGTCAATACACTCGTGTTTCGCATCGACGTCAGCGGCAGACCGACCTTCCGCGAACTGGTGCGCCGTGTGCGGCAGACCGCGCTCGATGCCTACACACATCAGGACATGCCCTTCGAGAAATTGGTCGAAGCGCTTCAGCCCGAGCGCCAGCCTAATCGCAATCCGTTGTTTCAAATCGGGCTGGTGCTTCAGAACGCATGGAACATCGATAGCGGCAGTGCACTGCCGGCTCAGGATTCGGTGGTCTCCATCGAACGCGGAACCTCCATTTTCGATATCGCATTCCACCTGCATGAGCATGCCGGCGGGATTTCCGGAGGCATGGAATACAGCACCGCGTTATTCGATCCCGAGACGGCCGCGCGCATGGTCGGGCATTTCTGCTTCTTGCTGAACTCGGCGGCGGCAGACCCCGACCAGCCGATCGATACGATCGCGATGCTCGACGGGGACGAGCGGAACCGGTTCCGGCACGCGTCCGAGGGCAAAGCGGTCGCCTTCGACGAGACGCCGCTCTGCAAGCAATTCGAGCGCTTCGCAGCGAACGCACCTGAGCGTATCGCACTTGCCGGCCCCGCGGGCACCTTCACATATGGGGCGCTTGACCAGCAGGCTGAAGAACTCGCCGCCGGACTTGAGGAGGCCGGCGTTCGGCCAGGCGAACCGGTATTGCTGCTGCTCGATCGCTCCCCTGCGGCCGTGGTCGCGATACTCGCCGCGCTGAAGGCAGGCGCGGCGTTCGTGCCTCTCGATATCGATCTCCCGATCGAGCGCTTGCGCTATATTGCCGAGGACACCGGGGCGCGCCACGTCCTCACCGAGCCTGCGGCGTGGGGCCGTGTCGAGGGCGCGCTGTCGTTGCTCGAATGCCGGCCACTCTTCGTCAGCGCGATGGCGCGCGACGGCACCACGGCCCCGCGTTCAACTGAGCGCGCATCAGGTGATGTGGCCTACATCATCTACACATCAGGCTCGACGGGCCAGCCGAAGGGCGTGGTCATCGGGCAGCGTGGACTGGCCAATGTTCTGGCGGCCCAACGACGACTGCTCGATACGACGGCGGAAAGCCGTGTGCTGCAGTTCGCCTCGCTCAGCTTCGATGCCGCCGTATTCGAACTCGGCCTCGCCCTCGGCGTCGGCGCCACGCTGGTGATCCCGGGACCAGAGCAACGCATGCCCGGTCCCGGGCTCGCCCGGCTGATCGACGAGGCGCGCGTCACCCACGCGGTGTTGCCGCCTTCCGCGCTGTTTGCGTTCGATGCATCGGGGTTGCGAACTCTCACCACGCTGATGGTGGCAGGCGAAGCTTGTCCGGCCTCGATAGTGGCACAATGGGCGCCCGGCAGGCACTTCTTCAACCTGTACGGTCCCACGGAAACGACCATCTGGGCGACATGGGAGCGATGCGAGGATTTTTCGCGCGCGCCGACCATCGGCGTGCCGATCGACAATATGCGGGCCTTCGTCCTCGATGCGCACGGAGAGCCGGTGCCGATCGGCGTCCCAGGTGAGCTCTGCCTGGAAGGGATCGGACTGGCTCGGCAATATCTTGGCAGGCCGCAACTGACGGCCGAGCGGTTCGTCGAGCTGCGACTGGGCAATGGCCCTGTCGAACGAATCTATCGTACTGGCGACCGGGTGCGATTGCTTGCCGACGGGCGCATCGACTTCATCGGCCGCATCGATCGCCAGATCAAGCTTCGCGGTCACCGGATCGAACTCGGCGAAGTCGAGGCGGCATTGCAATCGCATCCCGAGATCGCCGAGGCGGCGGTCGCAGTGCGCGAGGTCGGCACTGGAGATGCGCGTCTTGTCGCATATGTGGTGCAGCGCGACGACCCATGCGTACCTGACGCGCAGTTCGAGAGCGCAGCTTCCGGCGAGCAGGTGGAACACTGGCACCGCATCTACGATGAAACCTACGGTACGATCGCGGAAGCTACCGACCCGGCATTCGTCATCGATGGCTGGAACAGCAGCTACACGGGCCTGCCGCTAGACGAGCGGACGATGCGAGAGTGGTTGGCAAGCACGGTTGAACGATTGAATTCGCTCGCAGCCGAGCAAGCCCTCGAAATTGGCTGCGGCACCGGTTTGCTGGCTTTTCGCCTGGCACCCAAGGCCCGGCGCTACGTGGCAACCGACATCTCGCAAGGCGCGCTTGACCATATGGCCAAGCATGCGGCCGGCACCGGGATCAAGGGTATCGAGTTCCGTCGTTGCGCTGCGCACGAGGTCGCGGCCCAATCGATGGATGCGGTGGACCTGGTGATCCTCAATTCGGTCGTGCAGTACTTCCCGAGCGAACGCTACCTGATCGACGTGATAGGCGCCGCGTTGTCAACGCTGGGTACCCGCGGCACCGTATTCATCGGTGATGTGCGGAGCCTGGCGCTGCTGGAGTGTTTCGCAGCCTCTGTGGAGTTGTACCGGGCCGAGTCCGACCTGCCGCTGGCCACCTTGCAGGAACGTGTGGCGCGCCGCCTGGGGTTGGAACAAGAGCTGGCGGTCGATTCCGAATTTTTCCTCGCGCTGGCAGCGGATTTCCCCGGCATCCGGGCCGTTGAAATCCTGGCCAAACCGTGCCGTGCCGATAATGAGCTGACGCTTTTCCGATATGACGTCATGCTCCATGTCGGCTGGTCGCCCGAGGTTGTGGAGGCGGGGGACACCTGTGACTGGGCGAGCGTGGGCAGCGCCGAAGCGCTGCTGCGGACGTTGCGGGCACTTGACGGGAAAACCCTGCTGGTCGCCGACATTCCAGGCCGAACCGTCGCGGCGGAGATGCACGCCGCCGCGGAGGTCATGGGCAGCGATGGATCGCGCTGCGTCGGTGATCTGCGCTCGAACGCAGGACAGTTGACCGTGCAGGGGCTTGACGCGGACCAGTTGCTCGCGTGCGCGACCGAAGCCGGCTGCAAGGTCGAGCTTCATGTTGCGGGACGCCACGCGACCGGTCACATCGACGCCGTGTTCAGTCCGCTCGCAATGAATCGGACGGGCCGCGGGCCAATCCCGAGGCGCACTCTTGGAGGCGGCGCCGCGCATCGCCGGCGCTGGACCAACAACCCGCTGCAATCCGCCTTCGCGCGAAAGATGGTACCGCAGGTCCGCGCCTTCCTTGCCCAGCGTTTGCCGGCCTACATGATCCCGGCGCGCTTCCTGCTGCTTGACGCGCTGCCCATGACGGTTAGCGGCAAGATCGACCGCCACCGCCTGCCGAAGATAGACGGCATGCGGCCTGAACTCGGAGCTGAGTACGTTGCCCCATCGACGGCTGCCGAATTGCGGCTCGCCGCCATCTGGGGCGAAATATTGCGGCTTGAGCAGGTAGGCATCAACGACAATTTCTTTGAGCTCGGCGGTGACTCCATCCTCGGCATCCAGGTCGTCAGCCGCGCGCGTGAGGCGGGGCTGTCGATCGAGCCGAACGACATCTTCGTCCACAAGACACTGGCCCTGCTCGCTCGCGCCGCGAAGCCGACCGAATCCGTTGAAGAGGACGTTGATGAAGAAGAGGACGTTGGGGGGTTCGCCCGTCATATCAAGGCGGAGGACCTGGTCACGTTGATGTCGCGCCTCAACCGTGGGCAGGGGGGCCAAGATTGAATACGAACAGCGTTGACGTTGAAGACTTCTGGCCACTGGCGCCGCTCCAGGCGGCGATGCTGGTCGCCAGTCTGCGTGCGCCGGAAAGCGGCGTCTTCATCCAGCAGGAGGTGATGTCGCTGCCGGAGCCCGTCGATGCGCACGCGTTCCAGGCGGCGTGGCACGAACTGCTTCGGCGCACGCCTGCACTGCGCACATCCTTCCACTGGCAAGACCTTGAGCAGCCGGTGCAAGTTGTTCACCGTCACGTCGCGCTGGCTTTCGAACAGCTCGACTGGCGACATCTCGACGCGGCCGCCTTCGAAGCTCAGCTGGCAGGGTACCTGGGGGACAGCCGCCGGGCGGGCTTCGTGCTCGATCGTCCACCGTTGATGCGGCTGGCGCTGATCCGCGGCCGTGCCGGACAAGTGAGATTTGTCTGGCAGTTTCATCACATCCTGCTCGACGGATGGAGTGCGCAACTGCTGGCAGCGGAGATGATCGAACATTATCGCGCGCTGGTCCGCAACGCGCCCTACCAGCCTCCGGTGCGACGCTCGCTACGCCACTACATCGACTGGCTGGCCACGCGCGACCTCGAAGCAGCGCGCGAATATTGGGCCGACGTGCTTCGTGGCTACGACGAGCCGGTGGAGATCGGCCTGCCGCGGCCCCCTGGCCGAGCGGCTCTTGCAGATGCAGACAACGAGGTCAGCGGCAACCTCGATGCAGGGGAATCGGAGCGGCTCAGGGCGTTCGCACGCCAGCACGGCCTGACGTTGAACACCGTACTGCAGGGTGCGTGGGCTTTGCTGCTCGGCCACTATACGGACCGCGACGATGTGGTTTTCGGTGCCGTCGTTTCCGGGCGACCGCCTGAGGTTCCTGGCATCGAGCAGATGATCGGTCTCTTCATCAACGCGGTCCCGGTGCGGGTGCGCGTGGATCCGCAGGCAGCACTGGTGCCATGGCTCAAGGATTTGCAGAGTGCGCAGGCACGCGGCTCGGCTTTCCACCACCTCGACAGCGCCGAACTGCAACGCTGCTGCGAGATCGCCCCTGATCGACCTCTGTTCGACACGCTGGTGGTGTTCGAGAATTTCCCGCAAGCGGCGGCCAAGCTCGAATCCACGACCGGCGGCGTCGACTTGGCGCGTGCCAATGTGCCGCTCAGCTTGCTCGCTGTTCCGGGTGATCGGCTGCAGCTCAAACTGCGGTTCGACCGTAGCCGTTTCCATGGCGATGACATGGGAGCTCTTATCGAGCATCTGCTCAACCTGCTGCGGGGCATATGCGCTGCGCCCTTTGCAACTCTGGCGACCTTTTCGCCGCTCTCCGATGCTGAACGCCGGCGGCTGATCGAAGAACCAAACGTCGGCGATGCCGATGCATGCGTGGATCTGGACCCGCTCGAATTGTTGCGGGGTCTGGCGCGCGACAAAGGCACGGCTCCGGCCTTCATCGCCGACGATCGTGTGCTCGACTTCGACACGTTGGAGCGCGCGTCGTCGCGGCTCGCACGACGGTTACGCGACCTGGGTGTGGATCGCGGCGTGCCGGTCGCCGTGTCTGCACCCCGATCGTTGGAGCAAGTTGTGGCCTTCTACGCCGTGCTGAAGGCGCACGGCGTCTATCTGCCGCTCGATCCGGGCTATCCCAGGCACCGCCTGGAACAGATGCTGGCGGACGCCAAGCCGGCCGTGCTGCTGGCAACCGGCCCAACGCCGCCGGACGGACCGGCAACCGTGATCGACATCGGCGACGTCCTCGAACCCTGCAGCGACGATGCGGCAAACGACGGACCGGTCTGTTGGCGGCGCGACGACCCCGCCTATATCGTCTTCACATCAGGCTCGACGGGCCGGCCGAAAGGAGTGCTGGTTCAATGGGGCCAGGTGTCGAACCGGCTCGCATGGATGTGGCAGGCCTATCCCTTCGCCGCCAACGAAATGGCCTGTCAGCGTACCGCGATCAACTTTGTCGATTCGCTGTGGGAGCTGTTGGGCGCCACGCTGCAAGGTGTGCCGACCACGATCGTTTCCGAGCAGATCGCAACGGATGCTTCCGCGTTGATCCGCCTGCTGGCATCGCGCGGCGTCACAAGGCTGTGGCTGGTGCCGTCGCTGCTTAAGATGATGCTCGAGGCGCAACCGGACCTCGGGCGGCACTTGCCGCACCTGCTGTTCTGGGTTTGCACCGGCGAGCCGCTCCCGGCAGACCTCTACCACCAGTTCCGACGACACCATGCGGAGGCGACGCTCTACAATCTTTACGGGACTTCGGAAATCTGGGACGCCACTTGGTTCGATCCCGATCAAGAGCCTCCCGTGCTGGGCGTCGTCCCGATCGGTCGACCGATCACCGGCGTGCGTGCCTATGTGCTCGACAGCAAGCTGCGCCCCGTTCCGCTTGATGTGGCGGGCGAGCTGTACATTGGCGGCGCAGGTGTCGCGCTTGGATATCTCGGGCCCACCGAACTGACGCGCGAGCGCTTTGTGGGCGACCCTTTTGCAGGCAGCAAGGCGGCACGAATGTATCGCACCGGGGACCTGGCCCGGGTGCAGCGCGACGGCTTGATTGTCTGCCTCGGCCGGCGCGACCAGCAGATCAAGTTGCGTGGCTTCCGGATCGAACCGGCTGAAGTCGAGGCGGTTCTTCGCCAAGCCCCCGAAGTCAGCGATGCCATGGTTGTGCTGCGGGAGGATCGCCTGGTTGCCTATGTCGCTGCGCCCGCATCAAGCTTCGGTGCCCGGCGATTGTTGGCCGGGTTGCGGGAACGGCTTCCGCACGCGTTCCTGCCGGCAGTCATCGTGCGTTTCGACGCGCTGCCGCTGACGCCCAACGGCAAGCGCGACAGACTGGCGCTGCCGCCGCCGGGAGAGCTGCCGGATACTGGCGATGCCAATCCAGTGCTGCCATTTGAAAAGGAGGTCCAGGCGTGTTTCGCGCAGGTGCTGCAGCTGCATCTGGTGACGCTTGACGCAGACTTCTTCCTCGATCTCGGCGGGCATTCGCTGGCGGCCTTGCGCGTCAGTTCACGACTGTCACGCCAACTCGGAACCGATGTGCCGGCGGGAGCCGTGTTTGACCACCCGTCTGTCCGCCAGCTTGCCGGTTGGATCGCGGAGCGCCAGGCCGCGACACCGGAAGCCAGCGACGACGAGCTGTTGGAGCTGTTGACGTCGCTGCCGGCGGCCGAGCGCGAGGCGCTGCTCGCCTCGCGAGAACCAGCTGAATCGAGAGGGGCGCCTTGAACAGTCTGCAAAACCGTATCACCGCAATGACCCCGGAGCAGAAGCGCTCGCTGCGCGAGCACCTCATTCGGGTTCGGCCGGCGCAGGAAATTCCCGTCCAGCCGCGCGACGGGCGCGACTTCCCGCTTTCACACTCGCAAGATCGCCTGTGGTTCCTCGACCAACTCGTTCCGGGCAATCCATTCTACAATATCTCGATTGCGCAGAGGCTGCCGTTTGTCCCGCTCCAGCGTTACCTGGAAAAGGCACTGTCGACGGTAGTCGCCCGCCATGAGGCGCTGCGCACCGTGTTCCCGCTCGTCCGAGGGCAGCCGGTGCAGCGCATTCTGCCTGCAACGACCATGCGATGCGAGATCGACGACCTCAGCTGCGAGCCGGATCCGGAGGCGCGCGCCGCGCAGATTGCCTCGGCTGCCAGCCAGCAGCCTTTCGACCTTGCCGAAGGCCCGCTTCTGCATTGTCGGCTGTTGGAGCTTTCTGCCGGTGAATCACTGCTGCTGCTCGTGATCCATCACATCGTCGCCGACGGATGGTCGCTGGAGAAATTGCTGGCCGAAATCGGCCAGGTCTATTCCGAGCTGTTGACCGGCCGGCTTCCGTCCCTGCCACCATTGCCGGTGCAGTATGCCGACTTTGCCGTCTGGCAACGCGAGGCAATGTCCGGTGAACGGATGGCTCAGCACCGCAAATACTGGGTGCAGCGGCTGGAGGGCATGCAGCAACTCGAGCTGCCCACGGACCATCCTCGTCCCGCCCGGCCAAGTTATCGCGGGGCGCGCGCACCGATCACCATCGACGCAGCCGCAACCGCGGCCGCCGAAGCACTGGCGCGCCGCCTGCACACCACACGCTTCACCGTGCTGTTTGCCGCTTTTGCCGCGCTGCTGCACCGGCTCGCGGGACAGGACGAGGTGACCATCGGCACTCCGATGGCGGCGCGTCCCTATTCCGAGCTCGAAGACGTCGTCGGCTTTTTTGCCAACACCGTGGTTTTGCGGCTGGATTTCAGCGGCAGCTGCAGCTTCGAGGAAGCGGTGGAGCGTACGCATGCGCGGCTGCGTGAGGCGCAGAACCACCAGGACCTGCCCTTCTCCATGGTGGTGGCGGCCCTTGCGCCCGAACAGGATCTGTCGCGCAACCCGCTGTTTCAAGTTTCGTTCCAGGTGCTCTCTTCCAGCCAGGTGCGCAGGACGATCACGGATGCCGCGCCGGCGTTCAACTTCGCGCGTGGCACTTCTGCCTTCGACCTTACCCTGCAGCTTACCGAAACGGCATCGTGCCTGATCGGCGAACTGGAATACGCTACCGATCTCTTTCAGCAGGCGAGCGCCGAACGACTGGTGGAGCGCTTCCTGCGACTACTTTGCGCGGCACTGGCCGATCCCGAAGCGTCGGTGGCGGATCTGCCGCTGATGGATGCCGCCGAACTGCGTCAGTTGGAAGCCTGGTCGCGAGGCCCTGTGATGCCGTCGGCCGAAACCGACCTGTGCGGGCTGTTCGAAGCACAAGCGCGTCTGAGCCCGGACGCAGTCGCCTGCCAGGCACCCGACGGACGCCTCAGTTATGCGGAGCTCGACGGCGGCGCCAACAGTCTCGCTCATCAACTCATCGCACACGGCGTGGAGCCCGGCGATTGCGTCGGGGTCGCGATCGAGCCGTGCACGTACCTGCCGATGGCACTGCTCGCCGTGCTCAAGGCCGGCGCTGCCTATGTGCCTCTGGGGTCTGAATTGCCAGTTCAGCGCGCCCGCGATATGCTCGTCGATGCAGGGGCGACGGTGCTTCTTGTCTCCAAGGGCACGGAATCCGACTTGCAAACGGGGCTCACCTCGATCGCGGTGGATCGCGAACCACCGCAATCCGGCGTAACGCCCCCGAAGGTGCGGCGCGACGCCGAGAGCCCGGCCTACATATTGTTCACTTCCGGTTCCACCGGACGGCCCAAGGGCGTCTCGGTGCCGCATCGTGCATTGCTCAACTACCTCCGCTGGTGCATGAGCGTCTATCCGGTGAACGATGGCGAAGGGGCACCGCTGTGCACTTCGATCACCGCCGACATGTCGGTCACCACGCTTTTCGTGCCGCTCTTGTGCGGCAAGACCGTGTTCTTGCTGCCAGCCGGGGGCGGCCTCGAAGCGCTCGAGGAAGCGCTTCACTCGGGCCGGCGCTACAGCTTTGTCAAATTGACCCCAAGCCACCTCGAAGGTTTGCGCCAGCTTGCGGCAGGGCGGGCGCCCGCCTGCGCAACCGGCTGTTTCATCGTTGGGGGCGAAGCCTTGCACGGCGAGACGCTGGAGCCCTGGCGCACGCACATGCCGGGATTGCTGATCGTCAATGAGTACGGGCCAACAGAAACCACGGTTGGTTGCTGCGCGCATTTTCTGCGCGCCGGCGACATTCGACCGGGCCCGGTGCCGATTGGCCGTCCAATCGCCCTCACGCGGTTGAATGTGTGTAACGGGTCCGGTGCGCCGGTCCCGGTCGGGGTGGTTGGCGAACTGCGAATTGGCGGCGCCGGCGTTGCGCTGGGCTATGTCGGTCAGGCCGGTCTCACCGCGGAGCGTTTCGTACGCGGACCGGACGGAGCCCTGGTCTACCGTTCAGGAGACCGAGTGCGGCACCGTCGTGATGGCACGCTCGAATACCTCGGCCGCGCCGACAATCAGATCAAGTTGCGTGGCCACCGTGTCGAGCCAGATGAGGTGGAGGCTGCATTGCGCACACACCCGGCGGTGGCCGAAGCGGCCGTGGTGCTGCATCACGCCGGGCCGGGTGATGACCGGCTGCATGCGGCATTGCTGCTTGCGCCGGGGTGCGACCTCGATCAGGCCGACTTGACCGGGACTTTTCGCAACCATCTCCAGGATAAACTGCCGCCGTTCATGATCCCGAGCGCCTTCAAGGTCGTCGAAGAGATCCCGCTCACCGCCAATGGCAAGGCAGACCGCGATCGTATCGCCGGGATGCTTGCCGGCGCCGCCCCGAGGCAGCGGCGGCACGCGACTCCGCAAACCGCCCTTGAAACATTGCTCGTCAGGTGCTTCTGCGACGTGTTGAAGGTCCCGGAAGCCGGCGCGACCGACGATTTCTTTGCCGATCTCGGAGGCCACTCGCTATTGGCTACGCGACTGGTTTCGCAACTGCGAGAGCTGCTGCAGATCGAGATTCCGCTGCGTCGAGTGTTCGAGGCCCGATGCGCACGCGAGCTTGCACGCGCGATTGCCCCTGACGATTCGGCGCGGCAGCGGTTGGAAGCGGCCGCAGCCATCGTGCTCCAGGTGCTTGAAATGAGCGATGCCGATGTACGCCAACAATTGCATGAGCAAGGAGATGGCGCATGCGTGTGATGCTAGATGTGTTCTCCGGTCGTCCCAACCCGACATGGCAGGTGCCGCCGGCTTTGGCCCAACATTTCAGGCAGCTGATGTCGCGCCAGGGAGGGCCGGCTTCTGCCACCCCGATGCCGGCGCTTGGCTATCGCGGCCTGCTTGTCGGGAGTGGTCCGGAAGACGCCGACGCGCCCGCAGCCTTTTATGTCGGCGTGCCACCGCCTGCGACAGTGGAGACCAGGGAGGAGCTCGTCTCCGCACGACGGGCGCCGCTGCCGGATTACGAGCGCGAGGCCGTTTTGGCGCTGTTGGAAAGCGCCCGACCGATCGTTGCGCGTACAGTGATCGATGAAGCAGCGCGCTGCGTCGAATGGCGGGGCGACGGGGTGGCACCACGTGCTGGCCGCAGCGCCGCGCTACGCGCCAGCCACGCGGACGCGGCCACAGCTGCCGAACAGCCGGAGGTCGGCCCGCCCTGTGAGCCGATCCTCGCCGCTTATAGCCCCTGGTTCTGGAACACAGCTTCCGTGCGCCTTCGCAACAATTGCTACAATTATGCCAGCAACTATGTTTCCAATTTCGTGGCGCAGCCCGGACGCAGGGTTGGCCGCCAGTATGACGAGTTCAGCTGCGAGGCGGTTGCGCGAGCTGCAATCGCCGATGGGTTCAGGGCCAACTGCGACGGCCCGGCGCGGCTGGCGGCGCTGGCTGTTTGGCCGGGACACGATTTCCATTGGTACCGCTCGCATGGCGCCTTCTGGGCCCACAAGCTGGGCATCTACAGTGCCCGCAATGTCGACAACCAGGGCCGCGTCATTGCCGGCGCACTGACGCCGGCGACGTGCGACCGCGGCCCCTACACACAATTTTGCAGCTATCTGTTCGTACCGCCGGGAGTGGAGGTCTTGTAGTGCGCGTGGTGTTGGACATGTTCTCTGGAAGGCCGAATCCTACGTTCGGGCTGGCACCCAATGAGGCCGCGGAACTGGCCGCCCGGGCGCGGGCGTTGTCGGTTCCAAGCGTCGCGCCGCCCGGGCCTCAGGCGGGCTGGCGCGGGTTCGTCGTCCTGGGCGACGGCCTGCCCGGTTCTGAACCGATCTTACTGCGGGTCAAGGAGAAGGTGGTCGAGATGCAAGGTGGCGCCTGGCAGGACAGCACCGGTATCGAGGCGTTGCTTGAGACGTCTGCGCGACGTCATGGCTATGGCGCGTTACTGGATGAAGCGCGCAAACGGACCAACTCTGGAGCTGTATCATGAACCCGGAGCAACAATCGCCTTGGCAATGGACCCATGACGGTCCCCAACTCGACTTCGCCCGCGCTTTCGCACGCTTTCGCGGCGTCCTCGAATCCGCCTGGACATCGCCAGAGGATGGCGCGGCCGTTGCCGAGACCTTCGCCCGCTGCGCCGAGGCGATGCAGGAGCCGCTCCAGGCCCCCGAGGCGGCGGAACGCATAGCTCAGTCATTTGCCACCTATCACGAGGCGCTGCGTGCGGCGACACTGACGCCGGAAGCGCGAAGGATGGTGCGGGAGGCACTGCACGAATACGTGGCCGACCTCATCAAGGCTTGGGCTGCGGTCCCGCCTGACAATTTGGCGGCTGCGGATCTTGTGGCGATCGCGCAAAGCATGAGCTGGATCGCCAATGTGGCGGTCGACATCGAAAATGCCTGAGCCGCCGGACGTCGGCAAGGTCGACTTGTGGCTGCTCGACGTGCGGCCGTGCATTGCGGCAGAAGCCGATGCGCTGGAGCTGCTCGACGATGAAGAACGCGGGCGCGCGGTGCGGCTGCGTTGCCCCCGGGCGCGGGCACAATTCGTGCGCACGCGAGCGGGATTGCGTCGCATCCTGGCGAGTTACCTGGCGGTGCAGCCACAGTCCGTCCCCTTTGCGTATGGCGCTCACGGCAAGCCTCGGTTGCCGTGCGAACGGTTGCGCTTCAATGTTTCGCATGCGGGTGGGGCGGCGCTTCTCGCATTTGCATCTGAGTGCGAGGTCGGCGTCGATCTGGAACGCATCGAGACCATCGATGCCGCCGAAATCCTGACGACATGGGCATCGCCACGCGACTATGCCGCCTGGAGAGCCTCCTCCCCCGGCGACCGCCTGGCCGCCCTCTACCGCGGCTGGGTGCGCAAGGAGGCGATACTCAAGGCGTGGGGTTGCGGATTTTCCGTGGCGCCTCAAGAGCTTGACGTACCCATGAGTGCGAGGGCCGGGGAACATATCGTCGTCGGTGCGGCCTTGCACCGTCCCAACTGCCGAGTTCTCGATGTGCCGGTAGGCAGTTCCTGGACTGCGGCGCTCGCAGTCGAAGGCGGGGCACCTTGTACGGCCTCGTTCATGGTCCAGCCTGCGTAAGACCGACCCGGCTGTCTCGAAAGATGCCCAGCAATTTGGTTCTGGAGAACAGCTTTCCTTGACGGGAGCGGCTAAGCGACCAATGTACGGAGGCCTTCTTGTCTGCAGGAACTTTTGCTTATGACCGCCTCGATCTACGATATTCCGTTCAGCCGCGCCGACGGCTCAACAACAAGCCTTCGTGCATATGCCGACAGCGTCCTTTTGATCGTCAACGTCGCCTCCAAATGCGGCTACACCAACCAGTATGATGGGCTGGAGGCGCTCTACGGGTCGTACCACGAGCGTGGCCTGGCGGTGCTCGGCTTTCCGGCCAATGACTTCGCCGGCCAGGAACCGGGCACCGACGCCGAAATCCAGGACTTCTGCCGGCTGACCTATGGTGTCGAATTCCCTGTGTTCGCCAAGATCGTGGTCAAGGGACCACAGAAGCATCCGCTCTATCAAGCGTTGATCGAGGCGCTGCCGAAGGCTGTCTTCCAACCGGGTAGCAAACTGGCTGCCCGGATGGCCGGGAAAGGTGCCGCTCCCGGACCCGACGAGGTGAGTTGGAACTTCGAGAAGTTTCTGGTCGACCGCAAGGGGAACGTTGTCGCCCGCTTTGGCTCCGACATCGAGCCGCAGGACGAGGCGATCGTCGGCCCTCTCCGCAAGCTCCTGGCGGTGTGACGCGAGATACAGCCTGCTGGGTGCGGCCCTTCCATGGCTGCGTGCTGCAAGGTTTTTGGCACCGCTGCGTTGCAGCTTCAGTGGTAATGCCACCCATCTAACGCGAGGAGAGTAGGCCATGGATCTGCAACTGGACGGAAAACGCGCCCTGGTCACCGGCGGCAGCAAGGGAATTGGTCGTGCCATCGCCCGGCAGTTGGCCCTGGAAGGCGTCGATCTCGTCATCGCCGCACGCAACGTTGCCGATGTGGACATTGCCGCGCGCGAACTGGCTGCGGAGACCGGACGCAAGATCGTCGGACTGACCGTCGACACACAGGACGACAGCTCGGTCAGAGCGCTGGTGGCCGCAACGGTCGCGGCGCTCGGCGGCCTCGACATTCTGGTCAACGCCGCGGCCAAACCGGGCGGGCAGGCACCGCCGCCGAAACTGGCCGAGATCACCGACGACCTGTTCTGGGATGACGTGAACGTCAAGGTGATGGGCTATCTTCGCATGGCGCGCGAGGCTGCTCCTCACATGGCTGCCGCAGGCTGGGGCCGAATTATCAACATAAGCGGCCTCGCAGCGCGCCAGACCGGCTCGATCATCGGCTCGATCCGCAATGTTGCCGTCTCTGCCCTGACCAAGAACCTTGCCGACGAATTGGGCCCCAAGGGGATCAACGTGACGGTGGTCCATCCTGGCCTGACCCGCACCGAAAAGACCGCTCCCCTGGTCGCCGCTCGCGCGGCTTCGGCAGGCGTTTCGCCCGAGGAGATCGAACAGCGTCTTGCCGCTGATGTCACGATCGGTCGCCTCGTCGATATGGCCGAGATCGCCAACGTCGTTGCATTCCTCGCTTCGCCGCGAAGCGTTGCCATCAACGGCGACGCGATCGCATGCGGCGGCGGGGTCAAGGGGCCGATACACTATTAGCCGGCAACGGCCGGCGGCTGTTGCAGTCGGCTACTTGTGCATCAAAAATTCTCCACCCAAGGCCGCAATTCAATCTCCCACGTCCAGGCGCTTCGATGCTGCTGATGGATCGCGAGATAGGCTTCGGCGATCGCGTCCGGCGAAAGCCAACGGTCGGGCGGGGTCGAGTCTGGCGACCGCCCCGGGTCACTGGATGCTATGCCGCCATCGATGACGAAATGCGCCACATGGATGTTCTTTGGCGCAAGCTCGCGCGCCATCGACTGCGCCAGCCCACGCAGACCAAACTTCGGCATTGCGAAACCGGCGGAATTGGCAAAGCCCTTGACGCTGGCCGTGGCTCCCGTGAACAGGATCGATCCGGCGCCCGCGGCCTGCAACCGACGTGCTGCTTGCTGACCGAACAGAAAGCCGCCATAGGCACCCACGAGCAGTGCTCTTTTCACCTCCTCCGGATCGAGATCGGCAATGCCGCCGCGCACGCGGCCGGCCGCATTGAAGATCGCAAGCGAGAGCGGGCCGATGCCATCCACCGCACGGAACAGGTTTTCCACCGATGCCGGGTCCGACACGTCGGTTGAGATCACCTCGGCCCCGGTCTCGGTGGCAAGCGCGTCGAGCTTCGCAACATTGCGCGCCGCCAGCACCAGCTTGAATCCTTGGCGGCTGAATACCCTCGCCAACGAGGCGCCAAGGCCGGATCCCACGCCTGCGATAACGGCAACTTTGCTTGTCATGGTTTTCTCCGGGGTTGCGCCTTTGTGATGGGGATAAGCCCTCAGTCAGGCAGATGAATAGCTCGCTGGTTGTAAAGGATCTTGCGGATGTGGGCCTGTTCCTCCGGCGTAAGCTTGCTCTGGTCGGTTGACAGGTCGGCGCCCACCGCCAGGCCACGCTGCACGCCCGGGCGGGCGCCGACCTCCTCGAACCAGCGTTTGAAATGCCTGAACTCATTGATGTCCTGGCCCTGTGCCTGCCAGTTGACGGTCCAAGGATAGCTGATGATATCGGCGATGGTGAAGTCTTCACCTGCAAGGTAGCGGCGATCGCGAAGTCGCATATTGAGGACGCCGTAGAGCCGGTTTGCTTCGTCGGTGAAGCGGCGCACCGCATAGGACTGGTCGCCTTCCCTGTCGCCCAGCCTGCGGAAATGACCCGCTTCGCCCAGCTTCGGCCCCTGGTTGGCCATCTGCCATATCACCCACTGCGCGACATCGTACTTGGTGCGCAGGTCCTGCGGCCAGAGCTTGCCGGTCTTCTCCGCAAGATAGAACAGGATCGCGCCGGACTCGAACACGCCGATGGGCGCGCCGCCGCCTTTCGGTTCGTTATCGACGATGGCCGGCATGCGGTGGTTGGGATTGAGCTTTAGGTATTCAGGCGTGAACTGGTCACCATGTGAGATGTCCACAGGCTTCAGTGCGTAAGGCGTGCCTGTCTCTTCCAGGAAGATCGAGATTTTTTTTCCGTTGGGCGTCGGCCAGTAATAGAGATCGATCATGCTGCGTCCTGCCTGCACTGTTGGGGAAGCGGCATCAGCTTCGCGCCATTCGCTCATGAAGCAAGCTAGACGAAATCGGGTTCCGGTTCACGAAGCGACGATCTACGGATGCACGATTTTGAGGAAAAATTGTCTGTACGAGGACGGAGGCTGAGCAAGCGTCAGGACGCGCTTGACCGTGGCCCGCGGGCAGCTACGGCACCAGCGCCGCCTAAGCTGGAATAAACACCGTCAGCCTGATGCCGGATATGGACAGTTTGCTTACGTTAGCCGTGCTCGCGTGGTGCGCGGCGTGGCCAGGAGCAGGCTCGTTTCGCTGCCCGTTATGCCGGCAATCAATCGGATGCGCCGTAGCACAGCATCGAAATCTGTCAGTGATGCCGTCCCGAGTTCGACCACCAGATCCCACCGGCCATTGGTGGTGTGGATGGTCGAGACTTCCGGGAAGCCGCCCAGCGCCCGGACCACGCGGTCGGCGGCATGGCCCTCGATCTCGATGAGCATGATACCGCGGATGCGCTGATCGACAGCGTCGGCGCGCAGCACCACCGTGTACCCGATGATGTCGCCGGACCGTTCCAGGCGCTCCATACGCGCCCTGACCGTGGCGCGCGAGACGCCCAGATCGACGGCGAGATCCGACACGCTGCGCCGCGCGTCATGCCGCAGCAAGGTTACGAGCCGTTCGTCCAGTGTATCCATCAGCTTACCATTTTGACCAGTTCTGCTGCCAATACGATAAACAATGCATTTCGAATTGCCAATTCTGCCTGTTCATATCGCCGGCTCGCCATGGTTCTCTCGCGGCATTCGAACTTGGCCGTGGGAAAAACAATGCGTTGCAAAATCGTCGGGGCACCGGTGCAGGACGGCGCTGGCAGAATGGGCTGCGAAATGGGGCCGAGCGCCCTGAGGACCGCCGGACTTGTTGAAGTGCTGTCCGGCCTCGGCCACGCTGTCGAGGATATGGGCGCCGTACAGGCGATGCCGGCGAGACGCATTTCGCATGGCAATCTGGCGCTGAAGGCCCTGCCCGAAATATCGGCCTGGACATCCGCCATTGCCGCGGCCGCCTATGCGGCGAGCGAGGACGCCATGCCGATCTTTCTCGGCGGCGACCACTCGATCTCGGCCGGGACCGTGTCGGGTCTCGCCCGCCGCGCCGCTGAGACCGGGCGGCCGCTGTTCGTGCTGTGGCTCGACGCGCACCCGGACTTCCACACGCTCGACACCACCGCCAGCGGCAATCTGCACGGCGTTCCGCTCGCTTACGCCAGCGGCCAGCCGGGTTTCCACGGCTATTTTCCGGATCTACCGGCAGCGGTCGATCCCAAGCGTATCTGCACAATGGGCCTGCGCAGTGTCGACCCGGCCGAGCGCAGCGCGCTCAACCAGGCGGGCGTGACCGTGCACGACATGCGCGCCATAGACGAGCATGGCATCGCGCCGCTGCTGCGCGCCTTCCTGGCGCGGGTGTCCGATGAAAACGGGCTGCTGCATGTCAGTCTCGACGTTGATTTCCTCGACCCGTCGATCGCGCCCGCAGTCGGCACCACGGTTCCCGGAGGCGCGACGTTCCGTGAGGCGCATCTGGTGATGGAGATGCTGTCCGACAGCGGCCTCGTCTCCAGCCTGGACCTGGTCGAGCTGAATCCTTTTCTGGACGAGCGTGGCCGCACCGCAACGCTGATGGTCGACTTGACGGCGAGCCTGATGGGCCGCCGCATCATGGACCGGCCGACCCGCAGCCATTCCGGGAGCTTTTGATCATGACCACGGCAAAGCTGAACATCGTCCCCTTCGTCAGCGTCGACCGCATGATGAAGCTGGTTAATGTCATCGGTGTCGAGCGCTTCCTGACCGAACTCGCTGGCTACATCGAGGAAGACTTCCGTCGCTGGGACCTGTTCGACAAGACGCCGCGCATCGCCTCGCATAGCCATGACGGCGTCATCGAGCTGATGCCGACAAGCGATGGTCGCCTCTATGGCTTCAAATATGTCAACGGCCATCCGAAGAACATGCGCCAGGGTCTGCAGACGGTCACGGCCTTCGGCGTACTCGCCGATGTCGGCAGCGGCTATCCGATGCTGCTCACGGAAATGACCATCCTGACTGCCCTGCGCACCGCCGCCACGTCCGCTGTCGCAGCCAAGTATCTGGCACCGAGCGGCGCGCGCACCATGGCCATCATCGGCAATGGCGCGCAGTCGGAATTCCAGGCGATCGCCTTCAAGGCGCTGACCGGCGTCGACCGGCTGAGGCTCTACGACATCGACCGCTCCGCCTCGCGCAAATGCGCCAAGAACCTGGCTGGCATGGGATTTGACATCACCATCTGCGAAACCGGACAGGAAGCGGTCGAAGGTGCCGGGATCATCACGACCGTTACCGCAGACAAGCAGTGCGCCACCATTCTCACCGACAACATGGTCGGCTCCGGCGTCCACATCAACGCCGTCGGCGGCGACTGCCCCGGCAAGACCGAACTGCACAGGGACATCCTGCTGCGCTCGGACATCTTCGTCGAATTCCCGCCCCAGACACGCATCGAGGGCGAGATCCAGCAGCTGGATCCCGACCATCCGGTGACCGAGCTCTGGCAGGTGATCGCCGCCAAGACCCAAGGCCGCCGAGACGCCAAGCAGATCACCCTGTTCGATTCCGTCGGCTTCGCGATCGAGGATTTTTCCGCGCTACGCTATGTGCGTGACCAGTTGCAGGCGACTGGCCTCTATGAGGAACTCGACCTGCTCGCTGATCCGGATGAACCACGCGACTTGTTCGGCATGCTGCTAAGAGCAGCCATGCAGCCGGCAGCATAAACAAGGCTCATCTCGAGAACAGCAGGTCTCTGCCTTGCCAGCCGAGCCAGATTTCCTTTTACGTTTGAACAGAAGTTTAGACGCTCAGGGAAATGGATCGAAGGTGCGCAAAAGACAGTTCTTTACGATCCGTTAACCGCGTCGATACTTTGGCGCAAATTTCCGTTACGGAAGCCAAAAACCAGGTGCATTGGTCGCCAATCCGTTTTAGTTTACATTCTATAAATGCGTTATTCGGCGAAGTTGACTTTGAGTTAGCCACGCTTTTTATGGCCGTTCCTCGCTGTAACGATCCAATACAAAATTGATCTTGCAAAGATATTGCCTGTAAAGAGCGATGAGGCTGCCCCTTCGGTGGCCGGGGGGCTTTCGTGCATTTTCTTCTGCTCGTCTTGCTGAAGAGATCCGTCTTCAATCCAGCGATCGTCTTGGCAGCCCTCCTTGTCTACGGCGAAGGAATTAACCTTGCCGCAGCTCAGCAAATGTGCGGCCAGGCGCTGTCACAGTGCGACCTGCAGACCGACTCCGCATGCCTCGAGCGCACATATGCGTGCGGCGAATATGATACCGTTATCCAGTCGCTCTTCGTCGAGCGGTTCGAACCGACGCCCGACCAGAAATACTTCGTCGGCGCATCGTTTTACGGCCGCCACATCCGCGAGCGCGCCGCCGGCGTGCAGTGCGAGATGGTGAAGTTCGCGCGCGAATACCTGACCGACTACCTGTCCGGCGTCGAGGCCGAGTTCACCACCAGCGGCTCGTTCGGCACGATGCGACAGATGGATCAAATCTATCATGCCGCGCAGATGTTGACCGACCTCGGCGACGTCACCGGCTGCCCGGAATCGGCGCTGACACGCGCCACCGTCGAGGACATCGCCCGTAGCGAGGCCGTGCGCTATGCACGCTCGGTGTTCCTGCAGCCGCCGCCGGAAGCTCGTTCCTCGTTCGACACACTGCAATTGGCGCTGAGAAGCTTCGTCAGTCGGGCGTCCGATCTCGAAACGGGGATCGCACTGCGCCGCGTCGAGATCAAGTCGGCCGAAACGCACCTGAAGGCGATCCGCGTCATTTTCGCTGATATATTCGGACCGGTGACCGGGGCGGGCGCGACGCTGGTCGCCAACACCTCGATCCTCGACGGCCTGGCCGCGAAGACGACGCAGATGCTGCGCTCCGTCGAAGTGTCGGAGGGAGAATTCAAGCGGGCGCTCGGCAACGTCACGCCGGAGCAATACGCCAATCTCAATCGCAACACGGTCGCCAGCGCGGAGGATTTTCTCAAGGTCTCCGCCTTCCACATCAACATGATCGGGGTGCTACTGCCGACGGATCCGGCAAAGCCCTTCTGGCGGCTGGACGCCGAGGTTCATGCCGACAACGCTGCCCAGGGCGCATTCAACGATCTCGCAAAAATAAAGGCGGACTGGAAGGCGCACGGCGCGGCCACCGGCATCTGCGCCCAGGCGGGCGCTGCCGACAGGGTGTGGTACTGCCGATGACAACCCTCCGAGCCATCGCGTTGTCCCTGATTGTCAGTTGCGTCCTGGCCGGCGCGGCCAGCGCCGCATCGATCCTGGAGCGGGCTTACACATCGGAGAAACTCGACGGTTTCTGGAACGCCACGCTCTCGAACGCAACGCCCGACGCCACCCGGTTCAGCGTGCTCGCCCCCGGTCCCGCCGCCGTCGAACCGAGCCACGAGGCGACGCAGCCCGATTTCGGCTTGCCCTTCACCGGCGAGGTGGTCGGCGAGGCGTCGGGCTCCTCCGGCGGCAGCCGCAGCGTCGGTTTCCCGATCATCCCGCTTTCGGCCGATGACGCCTCGGTGCTGATGCGAAGGCTTGCGTGGTCAGAGATCTACCTCAGCCGCTACCGCTTCTTCGCCCCAATCTCGACCGATAGCGCCGAAGAGCTCGCCGCGCTCGTCGGCCGACAATACGCCGCTGCCGTCGAGGCCTACCTGATTACCGGGCGGCTTTACTTCTCCGGGGCCGACTTGCCGGAGAAATGCCGGTACCTGACGCGGATGAACGAGATCAATGCCGGGCCTTTGTCAGGCGCCAGCCTGGCTTCGCTGCCTGCGGCCTGGCGTCCGCTGTTCCCGATCGTCGAGGCGGTGCGTGCACGGCTTGGTTCAGACGCGCTGGCGAAACTGGTCTGTTCGGTCAAGCCGGTACGCGGGCGCGCCGAGACGACCGGCCTGATCGAGACGCGGGTGCGCGCAAAGATCGTCAAGGCGGTCAGGACGAAGGTCGACGACACGCTCAACCTGATGAACGCCGCTTCGACCGAATACCAGTCACTGGTCAACGAGATGGACGTGTCGATCAAGTCGGCCGAGGTGATGGAGTTGGAGCGTGTGCTCGGCAACGCACAGGCCAACATGGTGCTCGTCAAGGAGGATCAGCTGAAGGCAGCAGAGACGATCGCCACGCTGCAGGCCGTCGACCTCTCCAGCCTCAACCAGCCGGAATCGCTGAAGGAGTTCGAAGACGGCAAGGCAAGGATGACGCAGATCGTCGGGCAGATCGAAGGCGTCATGACGGCTCTCTCCGGCCTCGCGCACGTCGTCGACGATCCGGCGATCACCGCCGAGCTTTCTTCCTGCGCAGGATTGGCCGGAGCGTATTCGAGGCTCGACCTCACGCTCGACACTGGCGCGCTGACCGCGACGATCAACGGCCCTTACGAGGACTGCATCAACCATGCCCGGGCGGTGGTCGGGCGGTTCCAGAATCCATCGCTTTCCAAGGCGCAGATGGCCGAACTCGCCCGGCACGTGCGCCAGATTTCCGAGGTCTTTCTGTCGACGGGGCAACCATGAGACGGTTCTTCCTGCTTTGCGGACTGGTCGCCAGCATCGTTTTCGGCGCTGCGGGAATGGCGCGCGGGCAGGACTGCATGGCGCTCGACGTCGACGCGGCGGCCGGCCATGCCGGCCAACTGACGACGCTGCTCAAGATCGCCAATTTCCGCGCCGACGTGAAATACATGGGTGAAGTCGCCACCGAACTCGAACAGTTCCTGACGACCTGCGGCGACGAGACGACCGGACGACTGGCGATCGTGTGCGATTTCGACTGCCACCTGCAACTTGGACGCTATCGCCTGTTCCTCGCCGCCGACATGCCCTTCCTGTCGTCGGCGAGCGGCGTCAGCCGCAACGATACGCCCGTCTCGCCGCAAGCGGCGCAGGAATTCGGCCGGCAAGGCATCGAGATCGTCGACCGGGGTCTTCGCATTCTGGCCCGACAACAAGGCGGTGACCAGGGCACCGCGGCGGGAGCAGATGCGAGTTACCGCACCTTCGTGCGGCAGCTGACGGCGCTGTCCTCGCTGAAGATCCAGCTGCTGATGAACACCGGCGACGTCTGGTACCAGACCGTCTCGGAGGCACGCGTCAAGGCGCTCGAGTTTCTGGTCAGCGATACGCTGGGCGCTGTCGGAGGCGCTGGCCTCGACAGCCAACCCAACCTCTCCAAGGCCTACACCAATTACGAGGCCGCGATGTGGGTGCTGGTCGAGACGCAGATGGATATTCCGGGCGAGTCCACCTACGACGACCTGCGCGCCGACCTGCTGCTGCAGCAGAGCGACCTCGATGCGCGCATGGACAGCGTGCGCAAGGGCTTCCTGTTCCTCAACATCGACCCGATGCAGTTCACGACGATCCCGTTCGAGGACCTGCAGCAGGCCCTGGCCGAGAGCGAGCTGCGGTTGACCGAGGTCGAGCGCAATGTCGAGGCGCTGGTCGAGCGGTGGTACGCCAACAAGGAAGGCGAAGCGACGCGCGCGCTCGACGAGGAGCGGACGATCCGGAGCCAGGAAGTCAACCTTATCGCCCACAAGATCGGCAAGCTGGAGCACGAGGCGCAGACCTTCGCCACCACTGTCCAGCAAGAGATCAACGCGGTCGACGCCGAGAAGGACACGTTCGGCTATCGCCAGCAGATCAGATCGCTGGAGATCGAGCTCGGCACCAAGATAGCCGAGTTCGAAAACCAGCGCCGCCAGATCAATGACAGGCAGGAACTCGACCTCATCGTCCTCTCCAAGGAGGCCGAGGTCGAGCGACGCAACGAACTGCGCTGGCTGCTGAACTGGGAAATGACCCAGATGAACCTCGATCTGCAGATTTCCTCGCTCGAGAGCCAGATCACCGAATACGCCCGCCAGACGGAGCGCAACGCCAACCAGCTCGAACAGGCGGTTCGCCAGCGGCAGATCCTTCAAACCCAGATCGCCAACAACCAGGGCGCGATCGCCCGCGCCAACGACACAATCACCGAACTGCAACTGCGCCAGACCGACCTCTATCAGCGCCGCCGGGCCGTCGACCGCGAGCAGCTTTGCGGCATCGAGAATCAGCTCGCCCTGATCGGAGATACGGCCGACCATCCGTTCACGCCGCTGCTCGCGGGCGAACAGGCATGCCAAACTGTGACGCCGGCCTTCACGCGCAACCAATACGTTGCCCAGATGTGCGGCCCGGACGGTCAGTCGGGCCTCAGGGCCCAGCTCTTGAACTCGCAGACACAAGCGAAAGCGTTCCTGATGAAGTGCGTCATCGGCAGCGCCGACTTCGCCGATGTCGAGCCGCTGATCGCCGACCAGCAGATGATCACATCGAACATCCCGCTGCCGCAGGAACTTGCGAACGTCGATTGCGGTTCTTTTTCCCAGACAGAAACGGACTTCGCCAAGAAACTCTACGAAGCCGAGAGGGACCTCTATGCGAAGAGGAAGGCGGACCTCGAGGAGGCGCGTGACCAGGTCGACGGCCAGTTGTCGGAAGTGATCGCCTGGTTCGTCGCGTTCAACGGCACCACACAGGCCGCGCAGGTCATCCTGACTTCGGTGCAAGGTGCATACTCGATCGGCGCCGCGGTGCCCGAAATCATCACCTGCGCCTGCGGTTTGGGCAGCGGCGTCGCGACTGTGGTGGACGTCGCCAAACCGATCAGGGCAGCCTTGGAAGCGGCCCAATCCATCCTGTCGACGATCATCACCACCGGCCAGATCACTCAGGCGAATATTAATGAAATCAACGCGCTGAAACAGCGCCTCACGCAGCTCCGCCAGGCGATTGGCCAACTCGATCTCGACAAGGCGCTCAAAGCAAGGGCGCTGGTCGACACGCATTTCCAATTGGCCGGCCGGTTGGCGCAAGGGGCGCAGGAGATCAAGGAACTGACGCTGCAGGGCTCGATGGCGGCGGTTGACTGCCAGAGCCAGGATCTCAGCATCGACGAGCAGGTGGCGCGGCTCAAGTCCGACCACGAACGCATCCTCGCCGGGCTCGATCTTCAGGCGCGCGAAAACGACATGCTGAGTTTCCAGATCACCGACCAGCAGCGCACGATCGACCGGCTGACCAATGAGATCGCGATCCTCAATCTCGAACTCGACAAGCTGTCCCTGTCGGAAGCCCAGCTCAACCAGGACAATGCACGTGTCGCCGAACTGGTCGCGGCAACCAACGGCCGCATCGACCGCGTCCGCGCCGCGCAGACGACAGTGACAGGCCTCGCCGAGGAATCAAATGCCTCGACCAACCTGATCAACGAACTGCGCGACCGGCAGAAGGACAAGATGCTGGCACTGAACGATGCCGAACTCGCCTTCGTCGAGCAGCGCATCACGCAGTCGCGCGGCAACACCGAGGAACTCGTCGCGGGACTGAACCAGGCCAAGGATCTCGGCCTGAAGAGCCGCGCGCTGCAGGACAGCATCCTGAAGTTCCAGAGCAACGTTCAGGCCGAGGTGACAAAGCAGCAGGAGGACATGACCAAGCTCGTCACCCAGATCGACGATCCGGCGACGCGCAAGAATCTGTTCATCGCGAACCAGGACACCATCGCCGACCTGATGAAGGGCATTCCCGAATATCTGGTGACCAAGCGGCGCGTGCTCGAGACCGCCAACCGGCTGATGCACCTGATGCGGCGCCGCTTTGAAGTGGTGCAGGCCTTCACCGGCGACGCGGCGACAGTGCCCGCGGTCTATGTGCGCAACGCAACCCAGCTCCAGGCGATGATCGACGACATCGTTGCCAAGCGCTTCTTCGACGAGCGCCAGATTAACATCGATGTCGCCCAGATCGTCGTGCCCGCCAATTCAGGTTTCGCCCGCAAGCTGGCGCTCGACGAGAATGTCGAGTTCGAGGTTTCCCCTTTCGCGTCGACCGACGCGCTGATGAAGGCAAACGGCTATTTCGCGCTGTGGGCGCCCAACAAATTCCGCGAGCGCAAGAACCTGACCCTGATCGATGTCTTCGCCGGCACCGACTACCAGTGCACGGGGGCGCAGTGGAACCGCTTCGCCCTGCAACACCGCGGCAGCGGCTTCATCTTCAAGCCGCTGACCAAGGGGTCGAGCGAGGTCCGCGCAGACATTTCGGTCGGGCCGGAGCGCGTCGCGTTGCAGACCTTCTTCAACCAGGCCGACAGTGGCGACGAGATCAGCCGGATCATCCGCTACTGGGTGCAGGATCGCTACCAGGCGCGCAAATTCCCGCGCGCGCCCGGACCGTCGAACGACACCAGCCTGATCCTGCCTTATCTCGGCGCGCCGCTGATCGGCTCCTACCGGCTGTCGCTGCAGCCGAGCGACTGCCCGTTCGACGGCGCCGTGTTCACCCTCTATTTCATCTTCGCGAGCGCGCCATGAGAGCCGTCGTCGCCACAGCAGCGCTCGGTCTGGCGCTCAGCGCGACGGGAGCGGCCGCGCGCGACCTCTTCGTCGACAATCTCGCCGGCTATACGATCGAATCGCGCGTTCTCGACGCTCCCAACTGCGAGGGGCCGGCCATTCCGGACGGGACGCTGAAGACCTTCGAGCAAGGCCTCTGCGTCTTCCACCGCCCGGCCCGCAGTCCAAGCGACAGCGAACGTGCGGCCAACCTGATGCGGGAGGCGCAGACACGCGGACTGCCGCCCGTCCACCAGCAACTCGCCGGGCTGATTTCAGGCTTGGCGACCTGCGCCGAGGCTACGCGTCACCTCGACGCCTACCGGGCTTCCGGCAACCAGAACCGGATGGAGCAGACGCTGTTCTGCCGCGACCGGCGGCACAGCCAGGCCGACCTGAACGCGATCGAATGGAACCATGCGCTGTTCGAATATGCCGACGGGCTCGCTTCGAACCGAACGCTTGACCAGAGGCTGGCCGAGATGAGCGCCTGCCAGGCCGGGCCCTTGAGCGCCGATTTCGACGCCCAGTGCGGCCTGATCTCCAATCTGTCCGACACCGAGATCGATGCCTTCGCCGACGGGGCTGCCGGCAAAGTCATC
Source organism: Mesorhizobium sp. P2_E6 (assembly GCF_056403835.1). NCBI lineage: Bacteria > Pseudomonadati > Pseudomonadota > Alphaproteobacteria > Hyphomicrobiales > Phyllobacteriaceae > Mesorhizobium > Mesorhizobium sp. P2_E6. The sequence goes on along the minus strand of NZ_JBFUEQ010000011.1, from coordinate 86,639 downwards.
GAGAGCTACTTCGCCAGCGTCGAGAGCCCGATCACCGCGATGTTTTCGCGCAAGCTGAAACGAGCCGAGGGCCTGGTGCAGAGTTCGCGCGCCGGCATCGATGACATTAAGGCGGGCGCCGACACAGTGAACAAGGAATACGCCGCATTGAACCAGGTCTACGAAGCGGCGCGCGACACCAAGATGGGGCCGATCTACAACGCCTACCGCGAGGCGATCCTGAGGGCGACCTCGATCCTCGACGAGTTCGACCGGTGGAAGGGCGGGCTGTTCATAACCTCGGAAAACATCAACCTGATGCCGAAGATCACCGAACGATCGGGCGAGATCGCGGGCGAGAAGACGCGCGTCGACGGCCTCGCCTTCGAGGCCAAGGCGAGCGCGCTGGTCGGCGACATCAAGCGCATCATCAATGCCGACGCCGAGAACCGCGCCTCGGTCGCCGCCTTCTGCCGCATCTATTTCTGCGAACTGACCAACCGCCGCGCGATGGCCGACGTCATCCGGACCTGCCGTCGGCCGGCGCTTGCCAACAACCCGCTGTGCGTCGGCCAGAACGGGCAGATCACCAATGGAACTCTTACGGTCGACTTCCAAGGGCCGCATTCGATCACGGTCCAGGCGCTGTGCCAGTCAGCCGGCCTCGATCCGTTGATGACCGAGGTCAATATGGACCCCGCGCGCGCCGCAAGCTGCTTGAGCGAATTGAGATGAGACAGGCGGTCATGTTGTTGCTCACCCTGGTTCTCGCGGGCACGTCAGTGGCCCGCGCCGAGCCGCAGCTTGCCGCTTTCGTCACCGACCAGAACAACGACGTCTATGTCGCGCTTTTCGACGGCAAGGCGGTGGAACTTGCCGGCTGCTCCAGCCCGGGCCAGGCGAAAAGGTTGCTGCACCTGGCTGACACCGCGCTAGTCTCGGAGGCGACGCTCGCCAAGCTTCAAACTGAAAACAGTTTTGGGATGCAGCCGCGGCTGCCATGCCCCGGGACGGCATTCAATATCGACTGGCCGGCGACGACCGCGATCTGGGCCGATGTCGAAGCATCCGGCAACTACTATCTGCCTTCCCCCTCGGGCACCGGCTATTTCGCCGTGCCCACTGCCTGCGCCGAGATCAAGGCGGCACTTGCCATCCGCGAGCGGCTGCAACTGCCGGGCGTGCTCCAGGGTTTTGCCGCGCCGCCCGACGTCGGGACACCGTTCGTACTCGATTGCGGGCGCGGCGATCTCGGCGGTCCATCGGACATAGCGGCGGCGAGCGTGGCCCGTTGGAGCCTGCACCGGTTCGAAACCTTCCTCAGCGCCGAAAGCATCGGCGACACGGTCTATGTCGTGCGATACACGCCGCCAGGCGAAGGCGCGCAGCCCTCCTACCTGCCGATTGCGCGCCTGGACGGCAAGGCGACGCGCGACGTCATCGCAGATGTGGCCGCAGCGGAAGCGGCGGAGACGAAGCTGCGGGCATTCTTCGGCATCGCCGAGGCCGAGGGGGTAACCCTGCTCGGCGCCGACGCTGTGGCGGCGCTTCGTTCGGCGCCCTTCGTCGACCTGTGTCTGTCGAATTGCGATGGCTATCAGCGCGAGCACGCGGCCTTCGCGCAACCGGGCATCGACCTCGGCCTGTCGCCGCTGTCCGCTGGCCTGTCCATCACCTCACTCGACCCACTCGGCAATACGCGGCTGGACTGGACCTTCGCGGAAGGGCGGACGCTGTCCTTCACGGGTTGCCCGCTTCTAACATCGGCGCTTGGCCTGTCCGCCCCCGGCATTGGCGACTGGATGGGCGAGACAGATCGCGCGCTGACCGCCACTCCGCCGCCGGGTACCGGTTTCGACTGTCGGGGGTCGGCCAGCGATACCTGCGTTCGCCGCGTCAATGATGGCGGCACGCTGACGCTGGCGCAATTCTCATCCGAGGGCGATTGCGCCGGACGGACGAATCTCAGGCTCGAACTGCCCGCATCGGTCAAGGCGCCGCAGACACTTATCCTGAAGGGATTGCCGTTCAAGACGGTGCACATGGCGCCAGCCCCCGGCGTCGCCCGCACGCGGCTCGTCGGCACCGCCAACCGGGTGCCTGCCGGCACGTCCTCATGCATCCTGTCCGCGACCGGGGTGATCATCGTCGCGGACGGGTTGCCTCGGCTCGAACTCGAGCGGATCGACCTGGCGCGGGCGGCCGATCAAACGACCGATGAGGTCGTCGCCGTGATCGCTCAAAACGGCGCGGTCGCGCTCGACGATGTGACCATCGGCACCGTGGCGGACGGACTGTCACCGATGGCGCGCGGCGCGTCGCTGTGCCTGGCCGACCTTTATGCGCGAGGGCTCAGAGTTGAAGCAGACATGCTGGCGATCCAGGGCGTTCGGGCCCGGCTGCTGATCTCGGCCCAGGCGCCGGTCCGCTCCACCCTTGTCCGCGCGCGTTTCGGCGCGGTGCTCACTTCCGACAGCCTGATGCGGATGGACTTCACCGACATCGCCGCAGCCAATCCGCTGGTGTTGCGCGGGGCGGTCGTGGCGGGTCGCTCGGACGGGCTGGCGCCGACGGCAGCCGGCCTTGCGGTCGGCTCCGCTATCCAGCTCGAGCGCGGTTCGTCGGCGAATTTCACCACCTCGACGGTGTCCGGCTTCCGCTGCGCTGTCAGCTTCGCCGACAGCGCCTCCAGCGCCAGTTTCCTGCTGCCGGGCAACGACATCGCACACGACAATACCAGCCGGGCCTGCGGGCCGGGCCGCTTCAGCCTCGTCGAATAGAGCGAAAGGAGGATTGGCAGATGAACCGTATCGCCCGATCGCTGCTCCACCTGCTGGCGCTGCTCGCGGTGATCCATGCCGGTCCGGCCCGGGCCGAGGAACCGAAGGTCGTCCTGTTGGAAGACCCGACGCTGAACGCCACCCGCTTGCACTATCCGCTGCTCATCTCCGAAGGTCGCGGCTACCGCATCCGCTGCAACGACCAGGCAGACGAGGAAGCGGTGATCCGCGGACTGGGCTTCGCCACCGTCCCCTCGCAAGTGCTGACCGTCGTCGACAACGCAGTCATCGCGGCCGACCCAGCCGCCAATCCGCTGTTGTGTCCATCCGGCGAGAACTACCCGATCAAGGTCTTTGCGCATGATGGCGGCAGCGGCATCGTCTACTATCTGCAGTTCCCGACCGATTTCGGTTCGCCATCCCTTTCCGACCAACTCTACATTCCCGGCTGCGGGCCTTTGGTCGAGGGACTGAAGCTCGACCTCAATCAGGCGATCGACGCCGACCCGACCCCATTCTTCGCCGGAAAGGTCCATACCATCGCATGCGTTGCGGGGCCGCCGGTTGTCGGAAGGACGACGACCTTCGCCAGTTGGTGCATCAAGGATGACCTTGATCCGGCCCAGCAGACGACGGTCGAGGAACTGCTCGACCTGACACCCGGCGGCGCCGCGGCCCTTGGCAATCCGGTGGCGTGCGCAAGCGCACAGGATTTTCTCGCGTCGAGCACGACACTCGACCTGGCCGGGCGACGGCTGACAAACCTCGAGCCGCTGGCGACACTTACCCATCTGACGAGCCTGACCTTGTCCGGCAATGAAATTACCGACATACGCGAGCTGGAAAAGCTGACCAAGCTTACGTTCCTCGATCTGTCGCGCAATCGGATCAGCAACATCAGCGTGGCGGCGGCGATGAAGGATCTGGCCGAGGCCGACCTCAGCTCCAACCAGATCGCCGATCTACGGCCGCTCGCCTCGGCACGGGCGCTGACCCGGCTGGTTCTGGCCAGCAACAAGATCGTCGACGTGTCGCCACTACGGTTTCTGCAAGAGCTCACCGCGCTTGACCTGTCGAAGAACCGGATCACGGATGCGCGTCCCTTGATGAGCCTGACCAAACTCGCCGCTCCTAACCTGCGCGCAAACCGCTTGGCCACGGCGCAATCCGTCAGCGCCATCCTGCCATTCAATCCGTCGCTGGACGGCAATCCGGTCTGCATCAGTCGACCGGAGCAATCGACCGTGGCCTCCGGCAAGATTTTTGAAGCCTGCATCACGGCAGTGAAGGAAGGCGACGTGGTGCTGGCAAACATGCAGACCGGCAAGTGCCTGGCTGTGGCCGAGGGGCGCCTCGACAACAACGCCCCGGCCGTCCTGTTCAATTGCGACGGCGACCAGTGGCGTCGCTGGAAACTGGTCGAGACGGATGATGGTTTTCAGCTGCAGAACGTACGGACCGGAAAATGCCTGACGATTGCCGGCGGGGTCAGCACCGATAACAACGTCCCTGCCCTCCAATTCGACTGCGACCGGGACGCATCGCGACATTGGAAGCTGACCGCAACCGGCGACGGCTTCCAGGCTGAAAACGTGCAGACCGGGAAATGCCTGACAATTGCCGGCGGGGAGAGCACCGACGACGACGTCCCTGCCCTCCAGTTCAACTGCGACCGACATCCGTCGCGGTTCTGGAGCATCCGGGCGGCTGACCCCGAGGTGATGCTGGTGAACAGGCAAACCGAAAGGTGCCTGTCGGTCGCGGAAGGAAGAACCGACAACAACGCACCGACGGTGCAATTCGACTGCAACGGCAGTCAATGGCAGCGCTGGAGGCTGGTTGAGACAGGCGACGGCTTCCAGGTGGCGAACGCCCAGACGGGCAAGTGCCTGACGATTGCCGGCGGGATCAGCACCGAAAACAACATCCCGGCCTTGCAGTTCAACTGTGACAGCGACCCTTCGCGCCGCTGGAACCTGGTCGAGACGCGCGACGGTGTTCAGGCGGAAAACGTCCAGACGGGCAAGTGCCTGACCATTGCCGGCGGAGTGAGCAACTTGAACAACATCCCGGCCCTTCAGTTCACCTGCGACCGCGATCCGTCAGGCTACTGGACCATCAAGGCGGCGGACGAGAGGTAGTGCTGCCAGTCGCCCGGGCTGATTGAGCCGCAACGATCAGCCTGAGCTCGAAAGGAGAGATCCGATGAACCGCATCGCCCAATTGCTCCTTGTTGTGGTCGTGCTCGTGGCCGCCGGGCCGGCCCGCGCGGACGAGCCGAAGGTTGTGCTGTTCGAGGATCCGGGGCTGGAGGCGAACCGGCTGCACTATCCGCTGCTTATCTCGGACGGGCGCGGCTACCGCATCCGCTGCAAGGATCAGGCGGACGAGGAAGCGGTGATCCGCGGCCTTGGGTTCGCGACGGTTCCTTCGGAGGTGCTGACCGCCGTCGACAGCGCAATCGTCGCCGCGGATCCCGCCGCCAATCCACTGCTGTGCCCGTCGGGCGACACATATCCGATCAAGGTTTTCGCGCACGATAATGGCAGCGGCCTCGTCTACTACCTGCAATTCCCCTCCGACTTCGGCGCGACGACGTTTTCCGACCGGCTCTACATTCCGAGCTGCGCGCCGCTGGTCACCGAGCTGAAGCTCAATCTCGACCAGGCTCTGAACGCCGACCCAACGCCGTTCTTCGCCGGCAAGATCCACACCATCACGTGCCTCTCCGGCGCGCCGCTGGTCGACAAGCCGACGACCTTCGCAAAGTGGTGCGTCAAGGGTGACCGCACGCCGGCTGAGACGGCGACCGTGATGGCGGTTCTCGATTCAACGCCCGGCGGGGTCTCGGCGCTCGGCGACCCGGCCGCCTGCGCCGCGGCACAGGCCTTTCTGGAATCGATCACAACGCTCAACCTGAACGGCAAGGGCGTGCAGTCGATCGAGCCGATTGCGGTGCTGAAGAACCTCACGAGCCTGTCGATCGCCGACAATTCGATCACCGACCTCGGGCCGCTGACCAAGCTCAAAACGCTGACCTTCCTCGACATTTCCGGCAATCACGTCGGCAACATCAACGCGCTGGCGCCGCTCATCGCGCTGACGCGGGCCGACGTCTCCGACAACGACATCATCGACATCCGCGCCCTGTCGGCGCTGGCGCTGCTCACCAACCTTACGCTCGACAACAACAAGATCGCCAGCCTCGAGCCGCTGCAATTCCTGCAGGCGCTCTCGACACTGTCCATCGCCAACAATGGACTGACAGGCGACATGCTCGATCCGCTCAGCGCCCTCGGCGGCCTGACCAGCCTCAACCTCGCCAACAACAAGATCGAGACCTTCGCCAATCTCGGCAGCTTCCCCTCGACGCTGGCCATCAACCTCAGCGGCAATCCAATCGTCTCGGACGGCGGGCAGAGCTTTGTTGACCTGTGCGTGCTGCATCGCGACGCGGCGACCCCGCTTGGGCAGACCATCCGCGCCATGGTCGAATTGGAGGGCGGCGGCACGTGCGCCGCGGTCGGCAACAACCTGCTGGCGACCACGGCGCTCGACCTTTCGTCGAAGATCGTCAGCGACCTACGTCCGCTCGCGACCTTGCCGCAACTCACCTCGCTCAACCTATCGAGCAATGCTATCACCGACGTCGCGCCGCTTGCCGGCCTGACCAACCTCGGCATACTCAACCTGTCAAAGAATTCGATCGTCAATGTCAGGCCGCTGGCAGCGCTGTCGGGCCTGATCAATCTCGATCTTTCCGACAATCCCGTGCAAGCGACCGACTTCCTGTCGGCATGCTTGATGCGGAACCAGACTGACTTTCTGACACCCGCGCAAGCCACGGAAGTGAATGCGCTGCTGTCGATCTCGGGCAAGGCTGCCTGCGGCAAAGCCTACGACGATCTCAATTCACGCCAGTTCGCCGACGCGAAGAACCGCGGGTTGACCAGCGTGTCGCTCTTCCCGGTGATGGCCAATCTCACCTCCATCGACCTGTCCGACAACCAGTTGTCCGACGTCTCGGCGCTGTCGGCGATACCGGGGCTGACGAAGCTTTGGATCCGCAACAACCAGATCCCCTCGATCCAGGGCGTCCTGCAACTGCGCCGCCTCGAACAACTGAGCATCGACGGCAATCCCGTGTCGAACCTGATCGGCATCGGGATGCTCAACAAGCTGACCAAGCTCTATTTCTCGAATACACACGTGCAATCCGTGACGCCGTTGGCGGACCTGCCGCTGCTCGACGACGCCGGTATGCGCAACCTGCCGCTGCAATACGCCAGCTTCGCCGAATACTGCATCGTCTACCGGTTCGATTCGATCGCGCTCGGCGACGCGCGAGGCTTCATGGCGGCGCTCGACAGCCGCATGCAGGCCGACCACGTCGATAGCGCCGATTGCAGTGCTGCGCAGAACTGGGCGCAGTCACTGACCAGCCTGACGCTGAACAAGAAGTCGATCATCGCCGTCAACCCCGTGGTCCATTTTCGGGCGCTGGGAGAACTTAACCTGTTCGACAATGTGATCACCGACGCGTCCCCGATCGCTTCGCTGACGGGACTCCAGAAACTGAACCTCGCCACCAACCGGCTGTCGGCGATCCCGCGCTTCAGCTCGAGCGGGCTCAAATACATCTACCTGAACGACAATCAGATCACCGACGTCGGCAATCTGTCGAACATGCCGGCGTTGTCGAATGTCGATCTGCGCAACAACCGGGTCTTCAATGCGCTGCCGCTCGGCTCGCTTCCGGCGCTGTCGATCGTCGATCTGCGAGGCAACCGGATCGAGAACTTCGTTCACGTTCATCCGGTGATCGGAAAATCCTATCTCGGCAACAATCCGATCTGCTCGTTCCCGCAGCCGCTCACCCCACAAGTCGCCGAAGCCTGCAAGCGCGAGCCGTCGCGCATCCTGGACGTCAATATTCACGTGTTCGATGAAATTGCCGTCCAGCCTTTGGTCGTCTGTCCGCGTCCCAGCTGCCTGCAGCTCCAGCCCCACGTCATCGTGGGCCCGCTCATTCACCAGTAATGCCTGCACCCGGAGGTAGTCCCATGTTCGCCAAGACCCTTACCGCCCTCGCAGCCCTGACCGCTGGCGCCGCAGTACTCGGCTCCCCGGCTCGCGCCGAAGACAAATCAGCGACCTCGATCGTGCAGTTGCCCGCCGCGGGCGGCACCGTCACGCAGGAGGAAGGCAACTTCTCGCTGAACAACAATACAGGATCGGCGAACTTCACCCTGCCACTGCCGACCCTGCCGACTCGTGGCCAGTTCGGGCCGCAGATGAGCCTCACCTACAGCCAGTTCGCGGGCGATGCCGGCAACGGGCTCGGCATCGGCTGGCGGTTCAATACCCAGGAGATCGCCGTCAACGACGATCTCGGCACGGCCGTGCCCGGCACCAAGCCGGGCGGCGATTTCTTCTCCCGCCTGTCCTACATGGGCACGCGGCTCGTGTTTCTCGGAAACGAGAACGGCGTCTGGGAATACAAGCCCGAATACGCCGAGGACTTCGTCAAGATTCTCTATCACACCGGGGCGTTCGACGTCGTTTCGCTCGACCTGTCAGGCGGCCTGCACACCGACACCATCCCCTCCGGCTTCGATGTGACCAACGCCGACGGAACGCGGCTGATCTTCAGCGGCGACCCCTCCGTAGCGGAGGGCAATTTCGACATAGCCAAGCCCTACGTGACGAAATGGCCGCTGGTGCTGCAGCTCAGCGCCAACCGCGAAGCCGTCCGCTACGACTACCAGCGTTTCGGCGGACGCAGCTACCTGACAAAGGCCAGCTTCGCCGGCGGTCAGAGCAGCTATCAGTTCGACTTGATCGAGACACAATCGACCCTCGTCAGCCACACCAATGGCAGCAAACAGGAGAACGCCCGGCTTTACGGCAAGGTGACGGCGAAATTCAAGGACACCGTCTACGCCCAATGGTGCATGGGATATGTCGGCCGTGACACCAATGACACCTCGAAGTTCGTCGTCAGGGCGCATCCGGACTGCCTGGCGAAGGCTCAGGCCGACCTGACGCCGCTCATCGACACGCAGTCGGTCAATGTGCTCGACCAGTTGCGGGTGCTCTACCGGTATGGCGACACCGGCGGCGGGGCGCTGGCGCAATCGACGCTGAAGTTCCCGGACATCAATTTCGGCTATTCGTCGTGGACAAGCGCCGAACTGGCGTCACGCCCCGTCGTGTTCGAAGCGCCGAAGATGGCGTTCGCCGGCGACATCCCCCCTCAGAATTTCGAATTGGCCGACCTCAACATGGATGCACTGGTCGATATCGTGCAGACCAAGGATGACGGCGCGACCGTGCATCTCGGCAGCGGCGACCTGAACAGCGCCTTCGGCGACACCACCCAACTCGTGCTGTCGCGTCCGACCGAGGCTGGACTGATGCGCCAGATCGCGCCCCGGCTCACCGACAATCGCTTCGCTTTTGCCGACATCCTCGGCGACAGCTTCGTCGATATCGTCGAAATCGAAGATGGGCTGATGCACGTCTATGACGGCAAGGCCGATGGGACCTTCCCTTATCTCGGCCGCTCGATCCCGCTGCCCGGCGTCTCGCCGACGACATTCGCGGGCGGCAACGGCCGCTTCGCCGACGTCAATATGGACAGCATGTCCGACATCGTCACGACGCGCCTCAACGCTGATGGCCGCACCGAATGGCGGATATTTCTCAATCTCACCCGGCGCCAGGCCGATGGCGGTTACAGCGTCAATTTCGGCGCGCTGACCAAGGCGTTCCCATTCAACAGCCAGGACGGCCAGATACTCGGCCGCAACAATGTGCGGATGGTCGACATCAATGGCGACCGGCTGCCCGATCTTGTCGTCATCCGTCCAGCCGACCAGGGCTTTTGCCTCTACGAGAACCAGGGCAACATCTTCTCGACGGACCCGAATGCCCTGCTGTTTGGCGACGCCACGATCAACGACCCCGTCTGCGGTCACGGCACCTTCTCGAAGATTGGCGGCATGCAGCCCGGCGAGAACCTCGCCACGATGTGGTACATCGACGCCAATGGCGACGGCATCATCGATTTCGCGTCGATGGGCGAGCGCACCGACCAGATGCGCATCTGGCTCGGCTTCGGCGACGGGACCTACCTGAAGGATCCGCTCAGCATCGCGCTCAATCTGCGGGTTCAACTCGGCACGTCGACACAGACCTTCGCCTCGCGCGTCGCCGACATCGACGGCGACGGCCAGACCGAAATCATCGTGTTCCAGAAACCGTCCGGTGACGAGGTGAAGCCCGTCGTCATCATCGACTTCAACCGAACCGCAACCATGCAACTCGTCAAGGCGAACCTGTTGACGGTCGTCGACTTCGATTCCGGACGTCGGCACGACATTCGCTATGCGACCTCGATCGACGAGATGCTGCGCGACCGCGCCAACGGCCAGCCGACGCGCAACCTGCATTTCCCCGTTGTCGTCGCCAAGCAGCTCGTCACGTCGCAGGGCATACCCGGCCAGGTTCGCGCCCAGGTGCAGACGGACGAATATTTCTACCACAATCCCTTCTATGACGTGATCAATCGCCGCTTCATCGGCTTCTCGGAGGTCGAGAAGGTCGCTTACGGCGATGAGAACGCGGCCGGCCAGCGCGTCACGCAGCGTTCCCGCCTCGATCGCGAACAGTATTACACCTTCGCGGAGAGGGCGGCCGACCTGAACCTTGCCGGCAAGCTGAAGATCCGCAAGACATACGAAGTAAAGCCCGAGGCGACGCTCGTCGCGAGCGCTGAGGCAACCGAGACGCTCGATCCGTCAGCGGCGGCGCTGCACTCTCTGTCGACCGCTACGCGCAGCCAGAAGCTGCCGACGACCGGCATGATGCTGAAATGCGAATCGTCGGTATGGGAGGCATTTTCGCGTGGCGACGGTTCGTCCTATCTCAGGAAGGTCAAGGACACGCTGACCGAATCCGCAGGTCAGGCCGAGCAGCAGGATCCGGCCGATCCCGAATGCAAGGATCCGGTCAAGACCCAGTCCTATGCCGACTTCGACGCGTTCAACATGGCAGCTTCGGAGACGGTCCGGGTGCGAGACGTCCCTGGCCCGGAGAACCTTACGGTTCCCGGTTTCAGCCGCACGACCCAGACAGACTACGCTCAGTCGCGCACCGATCTCGCGGCGCTCGGCATCGTCAATGCCGCGTCCGAACGGCGTATCCTCGCCGGGACGCGGCTGCTCAGCCGCGAGAGCTTCACCTACCTGCCGAATTCCGGCGGCAGGATGGGATCGCGCTCGCTTGAGGTCCTTTCAGGCCTGGGCGCGCTGCCGCCCGCACTGGAGCAGTTCCGCAGCGCCAGCCGCAAGCTGGCGAAGACGATGGGCTATGATGTTTTCGGCAACAGCATTTCGGTTGCCGACGAAATCGGAACGACCGAGCTTGCGGTCTACGACGCCACCGGCACGCTGCTGCTCAGCCACACCAAGCCGTCCGGTGTTGCAGCAGAACTCGACCAGACGACGAAGATGACCTACGACGGCCCGCGGCAGGGTGCGGTCGCGACAACTACCAGCCCGCTGGGAATGGTCGTCACGACCAGCTACGACGCGCTCGGACGCAAGACCCGGGAAGCGGCCGCAGACGGCGCCGAGAAGTTCTATACCTACAAGATCGGCGAGAATGGACGACCGTCGCTGATCCTGACTGCCCGCCGGCGCTACGCGAGCGCTGCCGAGACACCGGAGGGTGAGAGCGAGTTCATAGCCGATCTCGCCGCCTATGATGCGCGCAGCCAGAAGATCGCCGACCTTGAGAACGTTGCGGAAGGCGGTGTGCGGGTGTTCCATTTCTCACTCTACAACCGCAACGCGAAGCAGGTCTTCCGCTGGACGCCCTTCGTGGTAAAGAGCTTCGGCGGGGTCGACGACTTGAACCTGCAGAAAGTTTTCGATCTTGGCGAAATTCCGCGCCCGGATCACGAAGTCGGCAACGCATACACCTACGACGCAGCCGATCGGATGGTCCGTGAAACCCACCCTTCGGGAAAGACATCCGACATGGATTTCGGTCCGTGGGGCACGCACACCGTCACAACCTACAATGATCAGTTCGACGGCACCGTTCACAGCGGTGAGTACTCCTTGCGCAACGAGAATGGTGTGACTGCCTTCGTCGCCACCGACGGCAATGGTACGACACATATCTCCCGTTTTGTGCGCGATACATTTGGCTATTTGAGCGAGATCTGGCTACCAGGCGAAGCAACGCCTCGGAAGCTTATCTACAACTCGGTCGGCGATCTCGAATTCCAGGCGATCCCCGGGATGGGCGACCGATACGCCTTCTACGACGGGCGCGGCAGGCAGTCGGTGATCGCTCGCGTGGGAACCAATGGCGAAAGCTCGATCCAGACTTACACCTACGACTTCCTCAACCGAAAACTCACCGAAGTGAACGACGGCGTCCTTCACCTCGAATATCAGTACGACAGAGGTGTCCAGGTCGCATCCGCGGCCGGTTTCGACACGCCGATCGATCTTCCGCTCGGAGACACGACGCAGATTACCATTCACGATCCCAACGGCGCGTTCGATGCGATCCAGCGTTACGCGTATGACCGGAACGGCAGGATGGTGACGCACGAAGTGGAGATTAACGGCGCGAAATACGCCGACCATTTCCACCATACGCTCGACGGACGCATCGATTCGTCCGAGGGGCCGCGCGGCCTGGCGTCGAAATTCGCACTGGGGCCCGACAAGAACCTGCGGTCGGTGACGGTCACGCATCCCGATTTTTCGGAGTCCCAAAAAATCATCGAGAATATCACCTACAATGCCGAGTCGCGCATCGAGCGGGTCGATTACCGCCTCGGCGCATTCACGCAGATGTCGTACGACCCGGCGACCCTGTTCCTCACCCACATCGTAACGCAGGCCGGAGACAAGCCGTTGCAGGATCTGACCATGACCTTCAACGGCAATGGATCGATCACCCAGATCGTCGATGGACTGCCGCAAGGCGCGGGCGATCAGGGGCATGTCGACCGGTCTGGAACGTTCCACTACAATTTCAAGAACGAGCTCGTCCGCATCGATCGCTACGGCCAGCCGGCCGAATTCGCCTATTCACCCGCCGGAACGTTCGCGCGCAATGACGAGTTGGAACCTGGCGCGCCAATCGCGCCAGCGACCGGTTCGGCAACAGGGCTCATACCGACTGGAACCGCGGCAAAGCCCTATGCTTTCGACGGTTTCGCGCAGTTGGCAAAATCGCCGACATTGACCGGGACGGTGTTCGACATCAACGGACGGCTGATCCGCGCGCAGACGGCAACGAACGAAGTGCTCTACGGCTACGACCAGACCGGTCGTCGCCTCTACAAGAAGGTGACGCCGACGAATGGGCCGGAACAGCTCTATCTCTACCCGGTCGAGACGTTCGAAATCGGCCCCAAGGGCGAGGAGAGCTACGTCAACATCGCCGACTCCAAGCTTGTGCGGCTGGAACATGGCACAGGCAAGTGGTTCTACTACCTGAAGGATCACATTGAGAGCAGCGACTACGTCATTGCTTCAGACGGCGTCCCGGTCGAGCAGATGCTCTACAAAGCCTACGGCACGGAACATAAGCCCGAGATGCTGTCTCCCGCCTGGGCGACGCATCTGACGGATGTCGCGGCCGACCTGCCGCGTGAAAAGACCCATCATCGTTTCACCGGCAAGTATCTCGATGACGACACAGGCCTCTACTACTATGGTGCCCGATACTACGATCCGGCGCTCGGACGCTTCATCTCGCCCGATCCGCTGTATGTCGGTGATCCAGAGCGATGCACGAGCAACCCAACGTCGTGCAATCTATTCGCCTACGCCAACAACAACCCGATGGCCTTCGTCGACCCAACAGGTCTCAAGGAGATCGTGGCCGACGATGCCGCCTACAAACGCCAGGTGGAGCAAGATCTACAGCGAACCGACCCAACTGCTCGTGTCGACAGCAAGACCGGCGAAGTGTCGCAAAGCTTCCTGCATGGCGTTTGGCTGGACGTGAAGGGCTTCGTTACCGGGTCGAATTCGTTCGACGCGGGCCGCGAGCTCACGCGCCGGGTGATCGACGACCCGCAGACGACCACGATTACGAATGTCGCTGGCCACACTGAAGCCGACGTGAAGGATCCGAAAACCAACCCGGAGACGACCGCCGGGGACGTCGTCATCAGGTATGACCCGGCGACAGCGAGAACTCGAACCTCGGATGAATTCGACAAGTCGACGGGCAAAGTTGTGCTCGATGCGCCGGCAGATCCGGGTATCGTGCTGGCGCACGAACAGATTCACGCCACGCACATGATGGCCGGTAAGGACACCGGCATGGCAGAAGTCCGCTATACCGGTGTCGACGGCAAGCCATACAAAGCCCCTGACGCCGAAGCTCGCACCGTCGGAGTCGGCGGTACGATGCGGACGGACGACATAACAGAGAACCAGTTGCGGGACATGCTCGGTATCAAGCCGCGCAACAACTACTAGTAGTGGCTGGTCGCCATAGAGGAATGGAGGCATGACATGCTCAAGAACCGATGGCTTCCGGCCATTCTCGCCGGGGTCACACTCATGACCGCAGCGACATTTTCGACGCAATCCATGGGCGAGGAAGTTCGACCGCCGGCTGCTGTGCCATTGGACTTCCTGGCCTGGATCGATCGCGATCGGGCCTGGCTGGAGCAGCAGATTCTCGCGATCAGCGGCTCCAGCAGTATCAAGATCGGCGCTACCGCGCTTGAGACCACGGACCTTGACGCGCTGAAGGCGGCCAACCGCATACGGACCTTCGCCTACCTCGCGGCCAAGGGGCTGCGGCCCCCCTATTTCGATCTGCCGGTGGCGGCCGCGGATAGAACGGTCCGGTGCATTACAAAGTATCCGACTAGCATTGCCCCCGACATCGGGCCGATGGACTTCGCGAGGGCGTCGTTTCCGGCGGAGGCCGCCGACCAAACCGAACTGAAATCCTGCACGGTGGCAGGCAAGGGCGGAGACTATGCCGAGCTTAACCGGGCGGCCTTTCGCGATCGCTACTTCAACGCGTCAGGCACATTGAAATCGGAATTCCGGGACTTGCGCGACGATTCTGCTTTCAAGGCCAAGGCGATCGACGAGGGCTTCTTCCTGACGACGGAGGACTATAGCGGCCTGCTGCAGCTGGATCTGCGGTAGGCGGCTTGGACGTAGCAGGCACAATGGCCGCGCCGGCGAAGGCAAGCCGGACGGCCGCTCTGTCCCGCGGCCTGGCTGCTGAGCAGCCAGGCATCGCATCGCGAAAGCTGGGGCCCCGTCATGACTTGACCAGGTGTCGAGCGCCAGTTGCCCGTTCCGTGCGCCGCAGCGGCGATTGTCTGATGCCTGAAGAGACTTGGTTGCCCGAGGGAGACTTGGCGTAAGAGCGTCTACTCCACGCCTGTGGCCGGCACCCCGAAGACGCACCATACCCCGGCCTTCTTGGTCGCTTCAAGCGGATGCACCACAGTCGTGCGTGCGCTGAACGTGACGACCGCGAAGGAGCCTGCCGCCCCCGGCCATTCAGTGCGGGTCCAATAATCAGTTTCGCTGCGCGCGAGCGGCGGCAGCTTGTATTCCGCGAACGCGTCGTGCTGCCTTGGCCAGTCCGCCGAATCGAGACTCGTCAGTTCCGCCATCGTCGGAAGCTGCCAGCCCATGTCACCGTTCGGACCGCCTTGTCCGAGGGTAGCACAGTGCCCCATCGCATCGCTCAGCGTGAGCGGCTGATCAACCCTGTCCAGCCTGGCGACAAGGCATGTGCGCTGGTCGACGAAGGCCTTGCCCTCATGTTCAGCGAGCAGCCAGAAAGTCTGGTCATTCAACGGCTGGCGGGTCAGTTTGTGGACGGTGCCACATGGTTCGGCCTGGGATGGCGGCACTGACACCATGGCGAAAAGGGCAAGCGTGGCGTTGAAAGTCGCAAGAGACGCGATCCGAAACATGCCTTCCTCCTCGCTGGTTTGGCATCATGACGGGCGTTCGATATGGCAACCGGATAAGTATACTTGAAGCGGCGAACAATGGAAAGTCCTATCACTTCCCAATGCGCCAACTTTTCAGGTAGATTTCCGCCCGCGGGCTACTAATTTAAATTAAATCACAACGAACAACGGCGCAGCCACTACCCCAAACCATTTACGAAAAATCAAGAATCTGACCGGCTCGACTTCTCTGCCGATAATCCATCCGCCCTTCAACGTGAAGCGCCAGGGCAGAGTGACGAAGATCTCGTCGGCGTCATGGTCACGATGACAAGACAAACTTACTCTAAGTTTGGCTCTGGTTGATCAAAGAATGGTCGTCGACGGTCACGGCGTTCGTCCTTAGGGTGCGACCGAACAATCCCACAATCATCCTTCTGGCTGGAACCTCGGCCAGATGCAGTGCGGTTGATGCGGCGAGAACCGTAATCAGAAAGACCCCAATCGCCGTCCGCTGCGACACCCCTTCCAAGATCTGTGGGTGCATGACAAAAAACCTGATGACGAGTTGGTGTGTCAGGTAAATGGCGAACGAAATCTCGCCAAGGAACCTCACGGGGCGGCAGGCGAGCACCTTCGCCAACGGCCCGGTGCTCGATGCGAGAATAATGAGCAGCAAGGCCGCCGGAACGACAGGGGAAAGTGTCTGGGCCGTCCAATACTGCATAGCACCAGAGCGCATGAAGGGCTGCAGGATCGCGTTGATCCAGCCAGATCCCCAAATTAGCAGCAGGACGCCGATCAACTCGACCGCCGCCCATGTGCCAAAGCGAAGATGGGCAAGACGGTCGCGGAAGCGCGTCCACAGCAACGCCGCCGTCATGCCGAGGCAGAATTCGAAGACCCTTGCGACCGGGTTGACCATCACGATGCCCTGGATGACAGCATCTTTTCCGTCACTGTAAAAGGGCAGTCCGAGTTGCCAGGCAAGGAGACCCATCGCCGAAGAGGCGACAAAGCATGCGGCGAGTTTCCAAGGCCATGTCGATTCGAAATTGCGGATCAGAAACGGGAAGGCGAGATAAAAAGACATCTCGGTAGAGATGCTCCAGCTGACCGCATTGTAGCTGAAAAAATAGTCGCCGGTTGGAAACCAGCTTTGCAGCAACAAGGCATTTGCGAGGAAATACGGAGCCGCAAATGGCACGCCCAACGCGACTGCCGCCAGCAACGTCACCAGATGAGCCGGAAAAATCCTGGCAATTCTGCCGATATAGAACTGACGTGTTTCGCCCGGCTTATCGAGAGCAGGATAGGAATAGGTCAGTACGAACCCTGACAAAACAAAAAAAACGGTGACGCCATTGGCGAGGTTCCAGCCTTGAAACGCAGTGTGCGGTACACCGAAACTCCCCTGGATGTGATGGAGTACAATGGCAAAAGCGGCGAAGAACCGCAGTCCAGTGAGCGGAAAGATCAACGCCTTCGGATGTATTCGTCCGCCCATACTCGCTCGCATCAACTTGCCTGGCTGGTTCGAACGGACAGCGGCGCGGTCACCGGTCGATTTTGCAGTGCGAGAATATCATGATGGTTATCCCACGCTCGTTCACTCATCAGGACCAGGCGAGTGCCCTCTAGCCGTTCCGCCAGCGAAGTGGCCCAACTTGGCTTCGAGAGCGAGATTCCATATCTGTCCTGACCAGGATAGTCGGCATAGCCATAGCCTTCTGCAAAATACTGCCTCTCGATTTCCTCCCACCCAGAGGCGACGCCATAGTAGTTGAACTGGGGGCCTCGGAAATGAACGAAACGTCCATGCAGGCTGACGATAAGGACGCCGTCTGATCGCAGCCATGAAAGCAGCTTCCTGACCAGACGCTCGGATATGTTCGCGGGCAGGTGCGTCAAAACCGAACCGACCCAGATCAGGTCGTACCGCGAGGGAGCGTCGAGGCCGTCCACATCGGTGCCAGACAGCCACGTCCGCGCACCAAACTCGCGTGCACAGAATTCGAGATCCTCAGCGCGCGTGTCTGTCGCCGAAATCTCGGCGCTGGCGTACGCAGCCCGCAGCCAACGGGTGACGCGTCCAGCACCAGCCCCGAAATCGAGGATTTTTTTTGGCTCTATTCCAGCCAGGCCGACCGCCGCGGCGATAACGTTTAGCGCTGATCCCCCGCAGGTTAGGTAGTGCCGGCCGTTCCCATGAAACATCCCATCGTTCTCATGGAGGTTCAGCGACACCATTTCATGCAGTGTCGCAGCGAAGCCGCTGAAAGCAGCATGGTCCTGTCGGTCCAGGTTTTTCATTTTGGCGCGAAATCGCCGCTCTCCATAACCGCTGACGGCATAGCACGCGAAACATCGAGCATCTACATTTGTTAATTATGAACAAGTAAACTATCAACAACTTTCCCGCGAGGGCGGTACAGGCGATGCACTTAATCCGGCGCTTCCGCCCCGGCGCATGCTCTGGCTGGTAGGCGGCAAAAGTTGTCATCTACGACCCAGCCGAACAAATGCTGAGTGCAATAGCAACACATCCTTCCGTCGACCCGATAAGCTTTGACGCACTCGCGAAGTCAGAGTACGGACCTACTTGGGAATTGCGGTTCGCCATTCTGATTCCCACAACCGCAGTTAACCATATTCGGGAGCGGCTGAGCACATCCGGATGTCATCTAAGGCAGAAAAATCCGAGATCGCCGAACGACATCTGATCCTTGGTGGAAGCGGTTTCATTGGCCGACATGTTGCTGCAATCCTGGTGCAATGCGGGTGTGAGGTCGTTCTAGCCGGGCGCTCGCTTTCGAAGCCGACATTTGCTCCTGCACTTGACGAGCGAGTCGCATGGCGCAGTTTCGACCTTGCCAACGCGCAATGGGATAGCTTGATCGACGGGTTCACCGTCATTCACCATTATGCATGGTCATCCGTCCCTGCCAGCGCCAACAACGATCCCACCCTTGATCTGTCGACCAATGTCGCGCCGACGCTGGGTTTGCTGGATGCGCTTCGCAAAAAAGGGGCGCAGGCGCCAAGGCTGATCTTCGCTTCGTCCGGCGGTACGGTTTATGGCAAATTGCTGCGCGTTCCGGTGCATGAAGATCACCGTTTGAACCCGATTACCGCCTACGGCGCTGGTAAAGCCGCAGTTGAACTGTATCTGGGAACCTATCGTGCTCTCTACGGGCTCGATTGTCGTGTGGCGCGTCTAGCCAATCCTTTTGGAGCAGGGCAGAATTTGGCAAAAGGCCAGGGTGTGGTAACGACGTTCCTGCACCGCGCGTTGTCGCAACGGCCAATAATCGTCTGGGGCGATGGCGAAGTCGTGCGTGATTTCATTCACATCTCCGATGCCGCAGCAGGCCTGGTTACACTGGCACGCGCAGCACCGCTCGACGGCCATCAGGTTTTCAATATCGGCAGCGGCGAGGGAATCAGCCTTAACGGTGTCATTGCCGAACTTGAATCAAAACTCTCCCAAAGACTGGACGTTCGCTATGAGCGCGGTCGGAAATTCGATGTTCCAGTGAGCGTGCTCGATATTTCGCTCATTCGGGAGGCGCTGGGGTGGCGACCTACTCTCTCTTTTTCTGAAGGCTTGAGCCAAACACTCGCTGATCTAGGTGGTAGCGTAATTCATCGTGACAGGTCAGCGGTAGGGCGCGGCAGATTGGACCAGTGAGAGGAATTGGCGACAATCAAATGGGAGAGATATTCGAACGGGTCCTGCCGCGGCAAGCACTTGAGTGGACCGGTGAACGGCTGACAACCGCTACGGCGGGTCAGGTGGAGATCGAGCATCTTCATCGCTATTTTCTTGCCCGGGCTCTTTGCCGCGACCTTGATGTTGTCGATGTCGCCTCAGGCGAGGGCTACGGCTCCGCTCTTCTGGCCCAGGTCGCGCGATCGGTTGTTGGCATCGAGTTGTCCGAGGAGGCGGTAGCGCACGCCCAGGGGAGCTATGTCGCTCCCAACCTTCGCTATCAGCAAGGAGACGCTCGCAAGTTGCCGTTGGGAGATGCGAGTGTCGACGTGGTCGTATCGTTCGAAACGCTCGAGCATTTTTTTGAACATGATCTGTTTATCGCAGAGGTTCAGCGCGTTTTGCGGCCAACCGGTTTTCTCGTCCTTTCGTCTCCTGAACGAGACGTCTATTCCCCACTCGGAAGCCCTGCCAATCCCTATCATGTGCACGAGCTCTCGCGTGTGGAGTTCGGAGCCCTGCTGATGAGGGCATTCCGCAATGTCTTGATACTCCTTCAAAGACCGCTGCTCGGATCAACGCTTATTGCGGACGACGAGGCCGGAATATCGAGAACGCTAACGTTCGAGCGACGAGGAGAGACGCACTACGAGGTCAGTCATGGCTTGCCTCGACCGCCTTACAATATTGCGATTGCGTCCCAATCAGAACTTCCAGCTATTCCCAATTCGTTGTTCATCGAAACAAGCGAGATCGGTGAAATCCTGGCGCGAGCAGAAAGTGCCGCTGCCGCTCACGCGGAGCTTCGCAATCACGTGGAGCAGACGGAATTGCTGGCTTCCGGTCTCCGCCGGGAAATTGAAACGGCTGGTGAAACCATCAAAGCTCAAATCGAACGGGCCGAAAAAGCGGAAGCCGCTTTGGCATTGGCCCAGTCTGGAAGCCATGCCGCCCAGGCTGAGCTTCGCAGTCACATGGAGCAGACGGAATTGCTGGCTTCCGGTTTCCGCCGCGAAATTGAAACGGCTAGTGAAACCATCAAAGCTCAACTCGAACGGGCCCAAAATGCGGAAGCCGCTTTGGCCTTGGTTCAGTCGGGAAACCGTACTGTCATTGACGAACTGCGATCCGAGTTGACGCAAGTAAGCTCCGAGTTGGCCGTTGCAGGCGTGCAGCGGGACGTGCTGAGAACGTCGTTCCGGGGCCACGCCAACCTCCTCACTGAATCGCGTCTTAGACAAGATGCCGAGGCCAAAGAACTGCGACAGCGAAATGCCGAATGCGAAGGCCGGATTGCAGAGTTGGAGCGCAAGGCTGCCGAATGGGAGCAACGCTACTTGGGCCTGCGCAACCGCCTCGAGGCCATTCTGAGACGCTTTGGGATACTTGGCGCGTCGCGGCTCTTTCCTCGCCCCCTCCGCGCCTTTGTCCGTAATCGTGTCCTTGGACCGGGACGCACACCATGAATAGTCGCGAGAGCGTAATGGCTGATGAAATTCGCCGTGAATTCGTCGCTATGCTGGAAATGACGGGGTTCGTAGATGCCGACTATTACCGTTCCTCCCTTAACCGGCCGGAACTGCGGGATCCGGTGGGGCACTATGCCGAAATCGGCTGGCGGATTGGATTGGAGCCAAATGCGCGATTCAACGGCGATTTCTTGCGTCCCTTCTACGAGACGGCAGGGATGTTCAAGCCGCCTGCTTATGTCTGGCTGGAACTTTCGGCTCTGGGGGAACCGCTGCCCGCGAACAAATATGAAGCCGAAGAACTTGCCGCAGCCTTCCGACGGTCGCCGTGTTTCGATGCTGAATTTTACGCCGAGCGTTTGCCCGCCGGTATGGACCCAGCATTACACTATGCAGTGGTCGGCGAGCCAATGGGCTGGCGCGCATCGCCTCTTTTTGATTCGGCTTATTATCGGGAGCGTTATCCAGACGTCACGAGCGTCGGGGTTTCGCCTTTACTGCATTACCAGCACGATGGCAGGCGCGAAGGTCGGCGAGGAGTTTCCGTCGTCGACAGGCTAGAGTTTTCGCCCTTGCCGCAGTCCGAAAAGCCGGTTGTGCTTCTGATTTCGCATGAGGTTTCGAGAACCGGCGCGCCGATGTTGGGCTGGAACCTTGCCCGGGAACTCGCGAAACGGGCAACGGTGGTTTCCCTGATGATGCGCGGTGGAGAA
Organism: Mesorhizobium sp. P2_E6; assembly: GCF_056403835.1. Taxonomy (NCBI): domain Bacteria; kingdom Pseudomonadati; phylum Pseudomonadota; class Alphaproteobacteria; order Hyphomicrobiales; family Phyllobacteriaceae; genus Mesorhizobium; species Mesorhizobium sp. P2_E6. The sequence continues at coordinate 65,016 of NZ_JBFUEQ010000011.1, read as the reverse complement.
CTGGAAAGCGACTTCATCGCCGTTGCCGCCTCGTCGGTCGGTCCGTTGACATGGGAGGACTGGAACCCTGTGGATGCGGCCCGGCTGGCCAAGCGGATCACAGAGGAATTCAGGCCACTTTATGCCATCGCCAACAGCATAGAAACGCAGATCATGGTGCCTGCCTTGGCGTCTTGTGGAGTGCCGAGCGTTGCTTTGGTGCATGAGTTTGCTGCCTACACGCGCCCTGTAGCCAAGATGCGTAACGTTTATGACTGGGCGCAGCATGTCGTATTTCCAGCCGAGATCGTTGCGCAGTCTTCGTACGATGCCTTTCCTGGCCTCGAAAGGCGCCCCGGAATTCATATCATGGCTCAGGGGCGCAGCGATCCGCCGCCAGTGTCCTCCGCCGATGAGCCGGCTGAAAAAAAAGAAGACGAGTTCCTCCTCCGTTTGCGGCCCGAGGGTGAGGAGGCCTCCTTTCTCGTACTCGGCGCCGGCATGGTGCACATTCGCAAAGGCGTTGATCTTTTCATAAGCGCAGCTGCCACAGCGAAACGGCTGCGACCGGATGTTCGCTTTCGATTTGTCTGGATCGGTGATGGTTACGATCCGGAGAATGACAGTGGCTACTCCGCGTATCTCGCCTACCAGATAGCCCAGTCGGATCTGGAAGATAGCCTGGTGATGCTTGATCCGGTATCGGATTTGGAGCCCGCATATGCCGTTGCAGACGCCTTCTTTCTCAGTTCCCGCCTTGATCCGCAGCCAAACGTGGCCATCGATACGGTTGTGCGTGGGATACCGACCGTGTGCTTCCAGGGAGCCTGTGGAACGGCGGAAATCTTAGGGGCTGACGCTGCAACACGTCCTCTCATTGCACCTCACCTCGATACCCATGCCGCAGCCGCCATCTTGTGCGGACTGGCAGACGACCGCGACAAGGCAAAGGCCTTGGGAGCGGAAGTGGCGCGAGTAGGACGTGCGGCCTACAACATGAGTGCCTATGTTCAACAAATCGATGAGTGGGGCAAAACATCTGCGGCAGCACTTCATGACGAGGACCTTGCCACCCTGATGGCGGCCGCTGCTGTCGATCTCGAAATGGTTCTTCCTCCAGGTACCGCGCCAATTGCCGAGTTGGAAGCCGGGCGGCGCACGCTCCAGCAATGGAGCATCATGGGCCTCTCGGGCGATTCGACAGCCAATCCACAGTTCCGCCGTCCTTGTGCAGGCTTCAATCCGCAAAGCTATGCACAAGCCAATCCAGACGAGTGCGGACCGGGAAAAACCCATCCCCTAGCCCACTGGCTCCGCGCCGGGCGCCCCCCCGGCCCCTGGTCGCGGGACGTTTTCAATCCCGTCAACAGCACTTACCGGCCGTCGGAGCAGCGTGTGGCCCTTCATGCCCATTTTTACTATGAAGATCTGGCTGATGATCTGGCCTTCCGGCTCAAGCGTAACCGCACGCGCTGCGATCTGTTCCTGTCCACGGACACCGACGCCAAAGCCAGACATCTTCGAGCCGTGTTTGACGACCACCACGGGTCCGTTGAAATGGCAATCGTTCCCAACAGGGGGCGCGATGTCGGACCGCTTCTTACTGAATTCCTGCCACGGCTGCTTGATGGCCGCTACGACCTGATCGGCCATGTGCACGCCAAGAGGAGCGTGGGCACGGACGCGGCTATGGGTGAGGCATGGCGCCACTTCCTTTGGGAGAACTTGGTTGGTGGCGAACACGCGATGCTCGATCTGGCTGCAGAGGTCTTCGCATCGAAACCGGCGATAGGTCTTTTCATGGCGGAGGATCCACACCTCGTCGGCTGGAACGACAACAGGGAGATCGCTGAAGATTTGGCCAGACGGATGGGCATCGCCATGCCGCTGGCGGACTTTTTCGATTTTCCGCTGGGAACCATGTTCTGGTGCCGTCCAAGCGTGTTGCTTCCGCTACGCGAACTGGGTCTCGATTGGAACGACTACCCATCGGAGCCCGTTCCTTATGACGGCACCGTCCTCCACGCGATCGAGCGCTTGATGCCGTTTGTTGCGCGCAAGGCCGGATTCGATACCGCTGGTTTGCGCGCGCCAGGCACGAGTTGGTAACAGGCGAGGCGTGCTCACATGTTCGATACAGGCGAGAATGAGGGGAGTGCCCCGGTTTGTATTCTGAGGTGGGATAGCGTTCCGGTGGAGTAGATCGGATCAACCCTCAACGTCATGCCGGCAAAATCCTCCGGCAACACAAGCCAGAAGTCGCGCGCTCCCGGCGCGTCAGTGAGCATCAACGAGAACCCTTCGAAGTATGGCCCGTTCTGATTGACCTGGTCTTTGATCGGTAAATAGACATAGGTGTTCTGTCTTACAGCGGTTTCGAACGAGATCCGCACGCAAGGCCTGCCATGCTCTGCCAATCGCACGAGGATCTGGGGATCGACTCCCGCGGTGAAATCGCCCGACGGCTGTTTGCTCAGGTTCTCGAATTTCAGCCCATCTTTCGCAGCGTCCGACATTTTGCACCCGCCAGCGGTCTTTGCGTTGGCGTCCAGGAACGCCTTGCCGAGCACCCCTGTCCAGGACATCTCACCGTGGAGAATTTTGGACAGCATGTTCCGCTCGACGGTGTTCACCAGGACATGCTTGGGCGATTTCGCCAATGCATTGCTGACTTCCAGTTCGATATTCTCGTTCCCGTAGGATACAAAAAGGGGATTCAGGAAGACATGCTTCAACAAATCATAGCTTACGCCATAAAATGAGTCGTGAAGGATAAACGTATCTGCGATCCTTTGATTGCTATCATCAGGAAATGTTCGAGATACGTAGTCGTCATAAGTTTCTTCGGCTTCCTCGTGGTCGATTCTCAGCAGCCTGTTTGGCATGTCGGTGGCGTGCATGACTTGACCGCTTGCGAGGATCGGGCCGTCCACTTTTCTGCCGGTCAACTCGAAGACGAGTTGCCTGACGGCTTTGAGTTTCCCCAGCTCGTTCCAATGGGTATCCGTTCTGAAGTAGAGCAGGTCATCGGTTACGTCATGACCCATCACATCGAAATGGTCTATTATGCTCGATTTGCTGGTCTTTGCGATGCGGCGCCACAAACGCGATGAAAGTATCTTACACCCGGTGGCGGCCGCAGCGGCAGGCCCAAGTTTCTCGGGATACACAACCTCCTTGTCGGGCGAGACCGACATACGAAAGTCTATGCCGATCCCCTTCGCTATCATTCGCAACGCTTCAACATGCCCCAGCATGACGCCAATATCGTGCTCTGACATACATGCGCCGTTCTGGAACCCAGGCTTGTAAAACAGCCATCCATCCGCGCCGGAGATGACTTGGGATGTATTGACGAAGCCGAACACTTTGACATCCAGGGCATTCTTCGCGCGGATGGCGTCCATTCCGACTGGAGAATTGCTGACAAGCCTCCTGGCTACGTCGTTCCGGTACTTCTCGTCATTTGGCGTCAGCAGTTTTGCCGACGTGAGTTCGGTCAAGGTGATCGCTCTTTCGGCGGCCGGGTCGAGTCCCATCGTTACGAGGCTGCCGACGGGCGCTGCGAGAAAGACTGCGAAGGCTCCGATGGTTGCGAGATTCGCCAATTTCATACTCAGAACCTGAAATAGAGGAACGGTGAGAAGGCCTGAGGTACGATGTATATCGCGCAGATGACTGCTGCGACGCTGACGAAGACAAGCCGGGCGAAGCACGCGGCACTGCCCGTCGCTCCGGCTACGACCACACCCAAGGGCCTTACCTGCCCCTGGATGACTATGAGGAGGCAGGCCAACAGCATAGCAACTTTGCCCTGAGGCGAAAGCGCGAGGTCCATCGATCCGGGCAGGCCGAACGCCCCGTCTGCCAGCGGCAACAGCATGGCGCGTGCATGGCTGGCGAAGACCGACAGGTCGTTTGCGCGGAACAGGACCCATCCGAAAATCACGACGGGAAAGAAGTAGATCATCCGAACGACCTGTGATGAAAACGCCCTTCCTCCAAGGATCAGGCGTTCCGCAATAAGAAAAATTCCATGGTATGCGCCCCACAGGACGAACGTCCATGCCGCCCCATGCCATATCCCGGTCGCAAGGAACACGATCATCAGGTTTGCGTAAGTTCGCACCAGGCCCGCCCTGTTTCCGCCCAGAGGGATATAGAGGTAGTCGCGGAACCAGCTCGACAGCGAGATGTGCCAGCGACGCCAAAACTCGGTGATCGTAGACGCGGCGTAGGGATGGTTGAAGTTCTCCTTGAACCGGATTCCGAACATCATGGCGAGGCCGATCGCCATGTCCGAATAGCCCGAAAAGTCGAAATAGATCTGGATCGAATAGGCGATTGCCCCGAGCCAGGCAGCGGCAAAGGTTTGCTCCGCGCCGGCAAGGGCAAAGGATGCGTCCGCGACGCCCGCGACACTGTCCGCGATAATGACCTTTTTGCAAAGGCCGACCATGAACCGACCGGCCCCGGCGGCAAAGATATCCGCGTTAAGATCAGGATGGTGGAAGTCCTTCTCGACGTCCCGATACCGTACGATCGGGCCGGCAATCAGCTGCGGGAAGAAGGCCTTGTAGGCGCCAAACAACACCACGTTGCGCTCAGCCTTTACCTCGCCACGCCACACGTCGATCACATAGGAGATGCCCTGGAACGTGAAAAACGAGATCCCTATCGGGAGAATGATGGTTTGCGCGAAGTGTTGCAGACTCTCGGACCCGAAAAATCCGACAGAGCCAAGAAGGAAGGCCGTATACTTGTAATAACAGAGGACCAACACGTTCAGTGTGACGACGGCGGTGACCACTAGTTTATGATGGTAGCGCTCCACCGCGATCGCGCCCGCGAAATTCAGCACAATGCTGAAGAGCAGCAGCAGAACGTAAAGGCCAGAAGACCAGTAGAAGAAGATCAGGCTTGATAGAAAGATAAACGGCGAGAATAATCTCGTTCGATTAAGGATCGAACCTAGCAAGAGCGTGATCGGCAGGTAAAGGAAGAGAAATGCCTGGTCGGAAAATACCATTGCGCGCCGATCGGTTTCGCCCATTTGTCCTTCCGGATCGCAAATGGATGGATTGAAGTCAATACGCAGGACTTGGCCTGAATTCCTTCCCGAACCAGCGCCGCGCTCCCCTGTGACGACGGGCTATCTGCGAATTGAGTTCGGCAAGTTGGCCGGCGCCGCTTGGGAGTTGCCTCGCGATAACCCGAGCTGGGCGGAATCAGGTCCACCGCAGCAAGAAAATAATTGATTTGCTGGCGCAGTGCATGGCGATTTCGTACCGAAGCACCATTGGATTCGACAGATCGGATGCCGTTACCACCTACACCTATCCCCGCGGCATGAACCACACCTCAGACAATTGGAGAGTTTCGAAACCACGCTGTGCATGATGGCGATAGCCTGGTCCAGCGGCGAACTGCTACTATTATTCGTCTGGCCCTCTGCGCGAATGCCCTGAGTTTGTGCCTTATGGAGGATCCCTTTGTTGGCGTGCACAGTTTGCGGGAATGATGAGTTTCGGGACAGCAAAGTTCTTTGGCCTCGGCTGATCGCCGAGTGGAATTTATCGTCCGCCGAGGTTTCCTATATCGACCGGCAGCAAGGCACGCAATGCACGCATTGCGGCTCAAATCTAAGGGGGATTGCTTTAGCCAACGCAATTCGCGAAGCCGTCTCCACCCCCAACACTTTGGCCGATTTTGTCAATACTAGTGAAGCGCGCCGTCTCCGCATTCTCGATATCAACGGCTCGTCATTGTCTCATACGCTTTCGGTTCTCCCACTGTATCTCCGTGCCGACTATCCCTCGGTCGACATGCAGTCCATGCCCTATGAGGACGATCAGTTTGATCTCGTCGTTCATTCCGATACGCTGGAACACGTGCCATTTCCGATTGAAGCTCTGAGGGAATGCGGGCGCGTTCTCTCAGATGATGGATGCTTATGTTATACTGTCCCAACGATTGTCGGTCGTTTGACCCGCGACAGAGAGGGGCTCCCGCCAAGTTACCATGGGGATTCGAACCAAGGCGGGTATGACTTCATGGTGCACACCGAGTTTGGGGCCGACGCTTGGACATTTCCAATTCGAGCCGGCTTCGCGTCGGTCAACATAAATACGGTTTCATACCCAGACGCCACGGCAATAACTGCTCGCAAAAAACTATTTACTGCGTAGTATTACTTCTAAGTTCGTATAGTCGCTTTCTTCATGCGACATATCGTTCGTACAGCAAGCTTATTGATCGAGCTTGCGGACCACATAAAGGTCTTGGTGCCCCCACCAAAACGCCTGCTGGAAGCGGATCAACTCGACCCCTTCGACGTCGGACACTGCTTTTTGAACATAACCAAGGGAAACGGCGCTTGTTCCATAGTCGCGAGCGTCCAGATCGCGCTGATCGCTTTTCGAGTTCCAATAGAATCCGGTGCCATCAAATTGCGCTGGCAAACCCCCGGCTCTCATATTTCGGAGAGTGACGGCTCCGTGCGTTGTGAAAATCAAGATACCCCCCGGCTTCACCGCCGTGAGAACGCGAGAAAGCCACGGCGCGAAGGTGGCATCTGGCATGTGCGAAAAAAACGATAGGGCGAAGACAACATCAAACTCGTCGTCGATGCTCCAGTCCTCCGGTTTTGTCGACGAGAGGTGTGCCCTGACGCCGATCTTGTTTGATAGGAATTCGACGGCATTTGGGTGAACGTCGCTGGAAACCCATGCTGCGTCCGGCAGAACGTGCATCGCATAACGTGCGACGCGGCCATAACCCGACGCGAACTCAAGGACGCTGGCTGGGCCAGATGAAAGGTGCTCGCGGCACAGGTTGGCGAAGCGTTTGGCGCAATCTTCTCCCCCTGTGAAATAGGCTTCGATCGCTTTTCGGTGATCTGTCGGAAACACGGCCCGGACGAAGAAATCGAGCAGCATGTCATCCTTGCTGATCTCATAGGCGACCTTTTTCGCTTCGGCGATCGACCGGGCGAGTGGTTCATGCTCTGCCAGTATGCCGGCAATATCGATATCTGACATCGATTCTCTCTGAGTCGTCCGCCGCCAACTCACAAGCCGCCTGCCACCAACTTACAATCTGGAGACAATTAAACAATCTGCAGCCTGCCCTTTAGGTCGCGTTTGTGCCGCATGCCTGGCGTGGAGGAGCTCCGACACGAATTTGCGTGGCGGCGAGTTCGGGGCATCCGAGCGCTGCGGAAATCGCTTGTCAGTCAAAACGGAGCGCGAGAACGGACAGGCAGCATCGACCGTTGCTCAAACGGGCCGACTAGGCGTAGGAAGAGTGAACAAGTCCTCCATAGAGCTGGCACTCATGCCCAGGGCAATCCTTCATATCGGCCTCGCCAAGACTGGAACCACGTTCCTGCAGAACTGGCTCCGATACAACAGTGTTGTCCTGCAACCGGCCGGCTTCTACGTCGCTCCTGACATGGCCTCGCATCAAGTCGCCGCAAGCCTGGTCCAGGACGTGTCGCGGCGCGCCTTGGACGACATCAGGGGTCTCGCCAACCTTCCTGACGAGAAGGAGACGCTGTTCTCGTCCGACCCCGATCTGGTGTCGATCATATCGTCAGAATACTTTCATATCTGCGAGCCGCTGCATGTGGCGGAATATTTCAGGCAGGAGAATGTGGACGTCGTCATGATCGTCTGTGTCCTGAGGCGGCAGGACATCCTGTCAGCTAGCGGCTACGCGCAGGACATCAAGTCGCTCGGGCGCAGCGATATTGTAGACGGCGCCGAATATCATCCCCATCTCGACTGGAATTGCCTCTACGAGAGCTGGACCGGCGCATTTCCCGATGCCGCCATGCGGATGATCAACTATAGCCCGCGTTCGCTGCTGAGCGCGTTCAAGGCGCGGCTGGGTATTGGCATCGAAACGATCGATCAGGTGCAGGAAATTCATGCCAACCGGAGCCTTAACGCCGAAATGACCGAGGTTGCGCGAATGCTCAACGAGCGGGGTCTGCCACCGATGTCAGAAGCGCTTTTGGCTCTTCAACGACACCTGCCAGGGCCGCCGTTCGGGTTGCCGGCGTATGTCGTAAAGCAGTTTGAAGACGCCTATCTCGTTTGCAATCGCAGGCTGGCCGACCGGCTGCGGGATCCTGAATTTGAGGAAATGTCACGGCCCGGATGGCATACGGACGGCGTGTGCATGGCCGGACAGATCGACGACGCCAGATTCGCCGAAATCATCAAACTGGCAGAACGGGAAGGCGCCGGCTTTGGGCATCTCGAGACATCGACCTGAAATTCGGTCGAGCTTCTTTGCCTTCCATTGAAACTCGGATTTCTCACAGACAATTGGTGTCAGGCGCTCGCATGCGCATATCGGCGTTCCACGAGAGCTGGGGGGCCAATTGTGCCAGGTTTGAGTCGGCCTCGGACGTCGTCACGCAGGGTGCAAATCACTTATGCGGCGACAGCGACAACAGCGTCGACAAAAGCCTGCGGTGCTTCCTGGGGCAGGTTGTGGCCGATGCCTCCCTTGATTAATCGGTGCTCGTATTTGCCCGAAAACATCTTGGCGTACGCGCTTGGGTCCGGATGAGGCGCCCCATTGGCGTCACCCTCGAGCGTAATCGTGGGGACACCGATCACGGGAGCCGCGGCGAGGCGCTTCTCCAGGTCATCGTATTGTGCTTCGCCCTCTGCCAGCCCAAGCCGCCAACGGTAACTGTGGATCGTGATCGCGACATGATCGGGATTGTCGAAAGCTGTTGCCGACCGCGCGAAAGTGGCGTCGTCGAACTTCCATTGCGGCGAGGCAAGTTCCCAGATCAGGCGCACGAAGTCGAGCGTGTATTTGGCGTAGCCGGCCGCGCCTCGCTCGGTCGCGAAATAGTACTGGTACCACCACTGCAACTCGGCCTTCGGGGGCAGTGGCACCTTGCCGGCTTGCTGGCTGCCGATCAGATAGCCGCTCACAGACACCTGCGCCTTGCAGCGCTCCGGCCAGAGTGCGGCGATAATGTTGGCGGTCCGCGCGCCCCAGTCAAAAGCGCCGAAGACGGCCCTGTCGATTTTCAGCGCGTCCATCAGCGCGATGATGTCGACGGCGAGCGCCGCCGGCTGGCCTTTGCGCGGCGTTTCGGCGGACAGAAAGCGGGTAGGACCGTAGCCGCGCAGATAGGGAACGATCACCCGATAGCCGGCCTTGGCCAGGATCGGAGCCACGTCGACATAGCTGTGAATGTCGTAGGGCCAGCCATGCAGCAAGATCACAACAGGGCCATTTTCAGGGCCATCTTGAGCGTATCCAACATTCAGCACGCCGGCGTCGATCTGCTTTAGCGCTGCGAAGGAAGTATGTGCTCCAGGCTTGACTGTGGAACCCGACTCCGTCTGCTGTGCCGCTGCCGCCGATCCGAGCGTGCCGAGCTGAGCGGCGACGAAGCCTGTCGTGGCGACTGCAAAGAAATCACGACGGCTTGGTGTGACCTGATTCATTTGTTGGTTCCTTCTCTTCGATGGTTCCGGAACGGACTGCGGGGCCCCCATCGGCACTCGGGAATTGTAGGCCCCCAGGATGCGGTTGTCTTCCTCGATGACCTTCGCGACTGCCTTCGCCAACGCTGTCAACCATCGGTCGAGATGCTAACGGACTTCCATGCTTCGACCTCATGCTTAAGACGCTCGACCCTCTCCGACACAAATCCAAGGGCATCGCTGCCGAGCAGGAGCGGTGGTGGAGGGTTTTCGGACTCGACCAAGCCCTATCGAGCGTGAATACGACCCCATAGAGGCATGGATGTGCCTCACCGATTCCCCTGTTTCGATCCAAAAAGCCAGCGTCCCTCAAGCGATCAATCACCCTCTGGACGGCCTGCGCGCTTGCGCTTTGCGCATAGTTGACGACTCGCGTTCCATCGAGACTTTTGTGGATGCTTGCCGAAACCCATCCCGATGTTTCTCGTGCGAATCTGGCTGACTCGCTAAGTGGCTCGATGAGCGGCTGGGTCACGTGTGGATTTCGCGTTTGGCATGCTTGGCCAGTAGCTCGTGAACCATATCCAGTCGGCGGCAGTGTACCGTCCTTCGCTGGGTGCCTGGACCGATGCCTATCCAACCCCGCCTGGTGCCTGGGTTGACACGTTGACTGCCGCCACGGCCCGGTTCACGCTCAGAATCAAACCCTTGGCCGTAGGGCAGACAATTGCTAGCGCACCATGATCGAGGACTACGCAAAAATGAGGCGGGAGATATTGTGAGGCAGTCCGCAGAAAGCGGCCAACGCCATTCTATTGCGGCGGAACTGATTGCGGTGCTGGTCGCGGTGACGATTGGCCAGCCGCGCGTCATGACCATCGAGCGAGGTCAATCCCTGCCTTCCGGCCCATTCGAACTTGGACATCGTTCGCTGCAGTCGGGTCTGAGGGATTGGGTCGAACACCAGACACGCCACCCCTTGGGCTATATCGAGCAGCTCTACACTTTCGCCGATCGCGACAGGACAGCAAACGGGAGCGCGCAACGCGTGGTTTCCATCAGCTACCTGGCGCTGACCCGGGAGGAGCAGGCGGCACCCGCCGACAAAGCCGCCTGGCGCAACTGGTACGACTATTTCCCCTGGGAAGATCACCGTGCAGGTGTTCCCTCTGCATTGCCGGACGTGATCGTTCCGCACCTGAAGGCCTGGGCGGATGGCGCCGACGATCGCCCTACGCACGATGACCGCTGGCAGCGAGCGGCGATCGCCTTCGGTCTTGATGGTAATGGCTGGAATGAGGAACTGGTGCTGCAACGCTACGAGTTGCTCTACGAAGCGGCCCTTGTCGGGGAAGCGCATCGCCGCCAAGGCGAAAACGGCACTCTATCGGCCTTCGGCCTTGCAATGGCGGCCGATCACCGCCGTATCCTGGCCACCGGCATCGCCAGGTTGCGCGCCAAGATCAAATATCGTCCCGTCGTCTTCGAACTCATGCCGTCGGTCTTCACGCTCCTGCAACTCCAGCGCAGCGTCGAGGCGCTCGCCGGTCGGCTCGTCCACAAGCAGAATTTCAGGCGGCTGGTAGAGCAGCAGGAACTTGTCGAAGAGACCGGATCATCAACAACCGACACTGGCGGCCGACCGGCCAAATTGTTTCGCTTCCGGCACGGCGTTCTGGCCGAGCGGGCGGTCGCAGGGACGAAATTGCCACTTTCGCGTGCTTGACATTGCTTATGCTCCATATAAGCATATACCCTATATATACTCAAAACGAGCATATGTGAGGGATAGGAATGACGCTGAGCTCCGCACTCTACGACCGGGTACGGCGAGTCATTCCGCCCATCGAATGGCCGGCATTTGCGGATGATATCGACGCCATTCTCGATCTGAAGCGGCAGCGAAATGCGGTCGTCCTGGCGCACAACTACCAGACGCCGGAGATCTTCCACTGTGTGGCCGACATCGTCGGCGACAGCCTGGCGCTTGCGCGCAAGGCGATGACGGCCGAAGCCGATGTCATCGTGCTGGCAGGCGTGCATTTCATGGCCGAGACGGCGAAGCTGCTCAATCCGCAAAAGACCGTGCTCATTCCCGACCTGCGGGCGGGCTGTTCTCTGGCCGACTCGATTACCGCCGAGGATGTCCGCCTGCTTCGGCAGCGCTATCCCGGTGTGCCGGTCGTCACCTATGTCAACACCTCGGTCGAGGTGAAAGCCGAGTCCGATATCTGCTGTACCTCCGGCAATGCGAAGGCCGTCGTGGAGTCGCTGGGCGTTGCCCGGGTGATCATGCTGCCGGACGAGTATCTGGCCCAGAACATCGCCACCCAGACCGACGTGCAGATCATCGCCTGGAAAGGGCATTGCGAGGTGCATGAGCGCTTCACGCCAGCCGATATCCGGCAGCTGCGCGAGGACCATCCCGGTGTGACGGTACTTGCCCATCCCGAATGTCCGCCCGACGTGGTGGCAGAGGCAGATTTCTCCGGCTCGACCGCTGCCATGTCCGACTATGTCGGGCTGCAAAAACCGCCCCGCGTCGTGCTGATGACGGAATGTTCGATGAGCGACAATGTCGCGGTCGACCATCCCGAGGTCGAGTTCATCCGGCCCTGCAATCTTTGCCCGCACATGAAGCGGATAACGCTCGCCAACATCCGTACGGCGCTCGAGCAGAACCGCCATGTGGTAACCATCGCCCCCGAGATCGCCACGCGCGCGCGTCTGGCCGTCGAGCGGATGCTGGCGGTATGAGCATGGACGTCCGCAATCTCGCCGGCCAGCCGGTCATCATCGGCGGCGGCATAGCCGGATTGATTACCGCGTTGCACATGGCGCCGGAGCCGGTGCTTCTGCTGTCGAGATCGCCGCTTGGCGCGGATGTGTCGAGTGCGTGGGCCCAGGGCGGGTTGGCCGCGAGCCTGGGCGACGATGATGAACCGGCGCTTCATCTTTCCGACACGCTCGCCGCAGGCGACGGCCTTTGCGATTCGGAAGCAGCAAGGCGCATCGTGTACGCGGCGCCGGCCGCGATCGAGGATCTGTCGCGCCTTGGAGTTCGCTTCGATCGGACACCCGAAGGCGCGCTACGTCTCGGGCTGGAGGCCGCGCATGGCCGTCGGCGCATCGTTCATGCCGGGGGTGACGGCAGCGGTCGCGAGATTATGCGCGCCCTTGTCGCCGCCGTGCGGTCCACGCCGTCGATTGTGGTCGTCGAGGGCATCGAAGCGCGCCGGCTGATCGTGGAGGACGGCAGGGTCACCGGAGTGCTGGCGGGTTGTTCTACGGGTCCGGTGTTCGTCGCCACAGGACGGGTCGTTCTCGCCACAGGCGGGATCGGCGGCCTGTTCCACGACACGACAAACCCGCTCGGCAGTTGCGGACAAGGCCTGGCACTCGCCGCACGCGCCGGTGCAATTTTTGCCGACCTCGAATTCATCCAGTTCCACCCGACCGCGCTTGACGGGCCCTGCCGTCCGATGCCGCTGATCAGCGAGGCGGTTCGCGGCGAAGGCGCGACAATCGTTGACGAGACAGGCCGACGTTTCCTCGATGGCGTGCCCGGGGCGGAACTCGCACCGCGCGACATCGTCGCGCGAGCCGTCTGGCGGCATCTTGCCGACGGCCATCGCGTCTTCCTCGATGCGCGCGAAAAGCCGGGCGCGACATTCGCGCGGCATTTTCCAACCATCGCTTCGGCCTGCGGCAAGGCCGGTATCGATGCGGCGCGGGATCTCATCCCTATCCGGCCGGCGCAGCACTATCACATGGGTGGTGTCGCCGTGGATCTGGCCGGGCGCACATCGGTTCCCGGACTTTGGGCTTGCGGAGAGGTTGCCTCGACCGGCCTGCACGGCGCCAACCGGCTTGCCAGCAACTCGCTGACCGAAGCCGTCGTTTGCGCGCGCTGGGCTGCCGAGAGTGTAGCCGCTTCGCCTGAGCACCGCGGAAAGCCAGCGATGGCCTCTGACCTGCCCGCGCCAGATCCAGGGCCTGTGCGCCCCCTCCTGTCACATGCCCTCGGCGTCACGCGGGACGGCAAGGGGTTGAAGCAGGCTGCCCGGACCCTGCTGGCGCTGTCGCAGCGACACGAAACGGCGTCGGATCCCGCCGCCGTCGGGCTGATGATCACAGTTGCCGCCTTGCTGCGCCGGGAAAGCCGCGGCGCTCATTTCCGGACGGACTTCCCCCACGATGCCGCCGTCGCCCGCCGCTCCCAGATTACGCTCGACGCGGCCATTGCCGCAGCGCGGGAATTCGAATCCTCCCCAATGCTGGAAAGCGTCGCGTGATGAACCTCTCTCCACTTCCCGCAATCATGCTCGAACCCCTTGTGCGTGCAGCTCTGCTCGAAGACCTCGGCAGGGCCGGCGACGTGACCACCGATGCCATCGTACCGAAGGACCTTCGGGCAACGACCGTCCTTTCGGCACGCCAGGCTGGAACTGTCGCCGGGCTCGATCTGGCGATGCTCGCCTTCCGGCTTATCGACCAGAATGTCGAAATGACCTTGCATCGTTCAGACGGCAGCGACGTCGCGCAAGGAGAGATCATTGCATCGGTCAGCGGTCCGGCCCGGGCCATTCTCACGGCGGAGCGCACGGCGCTCAATTTCCTGTGCCATTTGAGTGGCATCGCCACGGCGACGGCGTCGGTCGTCGCCGCGGTTCGCGGCCACGGCGCAAAGATCGTCTGCACGCGCAAGACGACCCCCGGCTTGCGGGCTATCGAAAAACATGCCGTGCGCGCCGGTGGCGGCTCCAATCACCGCTTCGGCCTCGACGACGCGATCCTGATCAAGGACAATCATATTGCCATGGCCGGTGGAATTCGTACGGCAATCGAGCGGGCGCGAAGCAGCGCCGGCCATCTCGTCAAGATCGAAGTCGAGGTCGATACGCTGGCCCAACTGGAAGAGGTGCTTGCTCTAGCCCCCGACGCCGTGCTGCTCGACAATATGTCGGTCGACGAGCTTCGCCAGGCGGTAGCCATGGTTGCCGGCCGGGCCACCACCGAGGCGTCGGGCAGGATCACCGCCGCGATTGCGCCAGCCGTTGCCGCAACCGGTATCGATTTGATTTCCATCGGCTGGTTGACTCACAGCGCGCCGATCCTCGATATCGGTCTCGACTATCGTGAGCCTTAACCGTCGGGGCTGACCATCCAGCCTACCCAGCTTCTTTCGACCGTGTCCGCCATTTCAAAGGCGCCTGTGTCGCACAACGCAAGGAACAGCATGGAAATGCATACAGCGATTTCGGAAAAGACCATGCCTGAGGCTCGATCCTTCGACGACGACCGGACGTGGACCCTTGAAGAGGCTCGGGCGCTGCATGATGCCCCTTTCAATGATCTGCTGTTTCAGGCGCAGACCGTTCACCGTCAGAATTTCGATCCGAACAAGGTCCAGCTCAGCCGGCTTCTCAGCATCAAGACAGGCGGATGCCCGGAGGATTGCGGCTATTGCAGTCAGTCGGCGCATCACGAAACCGGCCTGAAGGCGTCGAAGCTGATGGAGGTCAGGCGCGTCATCGCCGAGGCAACCAAGGCGCGCGACGCCGGCGCCACCCGCTATTGCATGGGTGCCGCGTGGCGAAACCCCAAGGCGCGCGACATGGATGCGGTGGTGGCTATGATCGAAGGGGTCAAGGCGCTCGGCATGGAAACCTGCATGACACTCGGCATGCTCGATCTCGAGCAGACAACTCGTCTGAAACAGGCTGGTCTCGACTACTATAACCACAACATCGATACGTCGGAGCGCTACTACAGCGAGATCATCAGCACGCGCAGCTTTGCCGACCGGCTCGATACGCTCGAACAGGTTCGCCAATCCGGCATCAAGGTCTGCTGCGGCGGCATTGTCGGCATGGGCGAAGAGCCGGTGGACCGGATCGACATGCTGGTGACGCTGGCCAATCTGCCGGAACATCCGCAAAGCGTTCCGATCAACATGCTGATCCCGATCGCCGGTACCCCGCTTGCCGACGCCAGGCCGATCGAGCCGATCGAATTCGTGCGCGTGATCGCACTGGCGCGCATAATGATGCCGAAATCGCATGTCCGGCTTTCAGCCGGCCGCACCGCAATGACCGACGAGATGCAGGCGCTGTGCTTCTTTGCCGGCGCCAACTCGATCTTCGTCGGCGACACGCTGCTGACGGCGGACAATCCCGGTGAGGACAAGGACAGCCTTCTATTCCGGCGTCTCGGCATCGAGCCGATGGACCTCGAGACGCAATGAGCGGGGTACCGCTTGCCCGCTTTGACGCGACCTTGCAGGGGCTGGCGCGCAAGGACCGGCTGCGGACGCTGTCGCCACGCGCCGGCCTCGACTTCTCGTCGAACGACTATCTCGGGCTTGCCGCTTCGAGAAGGCTAGGCGACGCGGTTGCGGCGGCGATCGCGCAGGGCACGCCGGTCGGCGCCACCGGGTCGCGGCTGCTGCGCGGCAACGCGCCGGAACACGAGGCTCTGGAGGCGGACGCGGCGGCGTTTTTCGGAGCTGAACGCGCGCTGTTCTTCGGTAGCGGCTACATCGCCAATTTCGCTCTTCTGACCGCGCTGCCGCAGAAGGGCGACCTTTTGGTCCTCGACGAACTCGCTCATGCCAGCATGAATGAGGGTGCCCGCGCTGGCCGCGCTGAGTTCAAGCTCGCCGCGCACAACGACGTCGATGCTGTCGAGGACGCGATCACGCGTTGGCGCGCCGAAGGCGGCACCGGGCGCGTCTGGATCGCGGTCGAAAGCCTTTACAGCATGGATGGCGACCGTGCGCCGATGGAGACCCTGGTCGCGCTTGCCGATCGGCACGAGGCATTCATCGTCGTCGACGAGGCGCATGCCACCGGCGTTTGGGGACCGGAGGGCCGCGGCCTTGCCGCCGGTTTCGAGGGCCGCGACAACATCATCGCACTCCACACTTGCGGCAAGGCGCTCGGAGCGTCGGGCGCGCTTGTCACCACTCCACGAACGCTGTGCGACTATCTCGTCAACCGGTGCCGGCCATTCATCTACGCCACCGCACCGTCGCCGCTGATGGCGGTCGCGGCGCGCGAAGCGCTCGCCATGCTGTCCGATGAGCCGATGCGCCGTCTCCAGTTGCAGGAGCGTGTTGCCTTCGCGGGTCGCCAATTGGCCGAGCGCTGCGGCGTGATACCGAGCGGCTCGCAGATCCAGCCCTTTGTCATCGGCGACGTCAGGCGCACCATGGCGGTGGCGACAGCACTGCAGGCGCGCGGTTTCGACATTCGCGGCATTCGTCCGCCGACGGTTCCCGAGGGCACGTCGCGGCTGCGCATCTCGCTGACGCTCAACGTTGACGAAGCCGACATTTCGGCCATGGTCGAGGCGCTCGTCGAGGTGTTGGCCTCGGCATGACCAAGCGCATCGTCATCACCGGAACGGATACCGGCATCGGTAAGACGGTGTTTTCGGCCGGGCTCGCCGGCCAGCTCGACGGCTTCTATTGGAAGCCGGTGCAATCGGGACTCGACGACGAGACTGACAGTGAGGTCGTTGCCCGGCTTTCCGGTTTGCCGGCCGGGCGCGTCCTGCCGGAAGTTTACCGTCTGAGAACGCCGCTGTCGCCGCATCGTTCAGCGGAAATCGACGGCGTTGCGATCGAGGCGGCAAAGCTCTCGCTTCCAGCCTTGCCGGGTCCGCTTGTCATCGAAGGCGCTGGCGGGCTGATGGTGCCACTCAACCGACAGACAAGGTTCATTGACATATTCGCGCAATGGCGGATGCCGGTTATCCTGTGCGCCCGTACCACGCTCGGCACGATCAACCACACCCTGCTGTCGATCGAGGCGCTCAGGGCCCGTTCCATCTCGCTCATCGGCATTGCCTTCATCGGTGATGAGGTGGCCGATACGCAAAGAACAATCGTGGAGTTCAGCGGCGTACGCCAGCTTGGCAGACTGCCGCACATCGATCTACTGACGAGTGAAACGCTGAGAGATGCAATGGTTGCCGGCTTCGACCTTGCTCTGATCGCCGGAGGCGAGTGATGTCGCAATCTCAAGTCTGGCATCCGTTCACACAGCACGCGCTCGAACCGGCGATCCCTGAAATCGTCCGGACGGACGGCGCCTACCTCCACAAGGCCGACGGCACGCGCATCCTGGATGCCATTTCCTCCTGGTGGGTCGTCACCCACGGCCACCGCCATCCCCATATCATGAAGGCCATCGAAACGACCGCGGCGAGCCTCGACCAGATCATCTTCGCCGGCTTCACCCACGAGCCGGCCGAACGCCTGGCCAGGGCGCTTGTCGGCCTCGCTCCGGCCGGCCTCGACTGGGTGTTCTACTCCGACAGCGGCTCGACCTCCGTCGAGGTCGCGCTGAAGATGGCGCTCGGCTATTTCCGCAACATCGGCGCACCGCGCACGCGCATCGTCGTCATGGAGCACAGCTATCATGGCGACACCATCGGCACGATGAGCGTCGGCGCCCGCGGTGTGTTCAACGCTGCCTACGAGCCGTTGCTGTTCGAGGTCGATACCATCCCCTTCCCGGCCGCCGGGCGAGAGCAGGAGACGCTTGATCGGTTCGAGGCCGTCAGCCGCGACCGGCACGCCGCCGCGCTGATCGTCGAGCCGCTGGTGCTTGGCGCCGGCGGTATGCTGATGTATCCGGCCTCGGTTCTGACCGAACTGAAGAAGATCGCCGAAGCTTCGGGCACGCTGCTGATCGCCGACGAGGTGATGACCGGCTGGGGCCGCACCGGAACCATGTTCGCCTGCGAGCAGGCATCCATCTCTCCGGACATCCTGTGCACCTCGAAGGGCTTGACCGGAGGCGCCATCCCGCTGGCGGCGACGCTTGCCACCGACGCCATCTTCCGGGCCCATTTTTCCGACGACCGCAAGAAGACCTTCTTCCACTCGAGTTCCTACACCGCCAATCCGATTGCCTGCGCGGCCGCACTCGCCAATGTCGAGATCTGGCGCGACGAGCCGGTAGCCGAGCGGGTCGCGGCCCTGAGTGCAAAGCAGGCCGCCGGGCTTCAACGCTTTCGCGATAACCCTCGCTTCACCGACAGCCGGGCGACCGGGACGATCACGGCTCTCGATCTGCGCACCGGCTCCGCCGGCTATCTGGCCGAGATCGGGCCAAAACTGCGGGCTTTCTTCCTCGAGCGCGGCCTGCTCGTGCGTCCGCTTGGCAATGTCCTCTATCTTCTGCCGCCCTATTGCATCACCAGCGAGGAACTGGACGGTCTCTATGACGCCATCGAGGAGGCCAGCGAACGCTTCGGTTCGGGGCCATGAGCCGATCGTCGCGCATTCTCGGGTTCGGCCATCATGCGCCGGCGCGCAAGGTCGAGAATCAGGAGATCGAAGATCGTCTCGGGCTCGAGCCAGGCTGGATCGAGCGGCGCACCGGAATTCATTCGCGCTTCTGGGCGACAGATGAAGACACGCTGTCCGGCCTTGCTGTGCGTGCAGGCGAAATGGCGCTGGCGAACGCCGCTATTGATCGCAGCGACATCGGTCTCCTGTTGCTTGCCACCTCGACGCCCGACCACCTTCTGCCGCCCAGCGCACCCCTCGTCGCGCACAAGCTGGGACTTGGACGAGCAGGTGCGATCGATCTGACCGGCGCCTGCGCCGGCTTCATCTATGCGCTGATGTTCGCGGACGGCTTCACCCGCCTGCATGGTAAATCAGCTTTGGTCATCGCCGCCAACATCCTCAGCCGTCGCATCAATCCGGCCGAGCGCGCAAGCTCGGTCCTTTTCGCCGATGCCGCCGGCGCCGTGGTGATTGGTCCGTGCGAGGATCCCGACCGGGGCATTCTCGGTGCCTCGGTGGATTCGGACGGCTCGCGCTACGGGCTGATCCAGATCCCGGCGGGCGGAAGCAACATCCCGTTCCAAAGTGGCCTGGATCTCGGGCAAACCCGAATGACGATGACCGACGGCCGCGAAGTGTTCGCCAGGGCCGTGGACATGATGACTGCATGTTCAAAGGACGCGCTCGCCGCAGCCCGAACGCAGCCGCAGGACATCGATCGGTTCGTGCCGCACCAGGCCAATGCCCGCATTTTCGATGCGGTCGGGAGGAGCCTCGGCATTGCAGATCACGCAATCGTCAAGACAATCGCCGACTACGGCAACTCTTCCGCTGCGACGATCCCGCTCTCACTGTCGCTCGCTCATCTGACCGAGCCGTTCCGGCCGGGCGAGAAAATTCTCCTTGCGGCAGCGGGTGCGGGTCTCAGCGGCGGTGCACTGGTCGTCGGGATTTAGCTGAGCCACCGACAGCGCGAACCGACTGATCTTGATTGGTGGATAGGACAAAGGCATTTGGGTCGTGGCGAGTGCGAAGCTGACAACACCTCGCGTTGGCCGGCAGCGAGCGCTCGACTGGCTGCCGTGTTATCCACTCTTCAGGTTTCGGTGTTCAGACGTCCCCGGGAATGGGGTGCCGCTCGGTTTTCCCAACCCGTTGCCGCAAGGTGCGAATCGGAAACAGGACACCTGCCATCGTCGCCAAAAAGATGATGCCTACCGCAACCAGGCTGGGCAGGTGCCAGAGGATGTTCCCCCAGTTCGGGATGACCAGCGACGCCGTATTGAAGGTCTCGCCGCTGAACTGACACACGACGAACGACGCGCGGTTCTGCACCATGTCTGCGTCGATCCGTGATATCAGCGCCTCGACGGTCGGTTTATCTGCCGACATCTCGCGCAGATGCGTCAGCGCTGCCTGCATCGCGGACAGATAGGCATGGCTGCATTCATTGAACGGGCTTGTTTCATCTCCAATGCTGCCGGGCATCAGTCCCCAAAGACAGGCGGCATACTGCAGATTGGCGAAATTCAGCAGCCTGCGAAACATTTGATCCGTACGATCTTGGTTGGCCGCCAGATCAAGAATTTCGCTCCGATAGTTGGCGATCACGGCCATTTGGCCGTGAGTTAAAGCTGGGATTTGAAGACCTGATCTGTCCAGGTCTAACTTCTGGCGATGCGCCTGCGCCGATTCCGCAATCATCGAGAGCAGCAAAAGACAGAAACACCATGCCGCGGCGCGCGTGGACACCCGGATGCTCCGCGGCATCCCGGAATGGCCTAGCGGACCGCCACGCTTGCCACCGGTCGACCGTCGCGACGCTCGACCAGCCTGCGCTTGGCGACCACTCCGAAAAGCACGCCGATCGCAGTCCAAAGAACCGTCTGGATACCGAGTGAAGCAAGGCGGAAATTCCACAGTACAGCGGCAGAAAACTGCTCCGGAACTTCATTGATCGGCGGCAGCGCATATTCGGCAAGAGATATCACGAGAAAATAGGCACCCCCCGCCGCTATCCAGGCATTCCAGATTCCGTATTGTGATGCCAAGCGTCTGGCGAGGCCTATCGAGGCCACTGCCGCCAAGATCGACACGGTCAGCAGTACAAAGAAGAGCTGGGTGCGCGCCTGGATCGTTTCGGGATCACCCACGGAAGGTGGGTTGGACGGATATTTGAACTGCGGCACCAGGATGATCGCGACGAATCCGACCAGCGCGATTAGTGCTGCCGTGCCGCGCGGTCCAAAGCCACTGACCCGTCCCTGGACATAGGAGAAGACCAGCGCGAAAAGCCCGCCTATGGACGCGCCATAGACGAGAATGCCTGTGAGCAGGCCGATACCGGCCTGGGTCGAACGACTGACGAGTTCGGGCTCTGGCGCCTCGCCTGCGGCCTGCGCCTGCTGTTCCTCGAAAGCGATCGCGTGATCGACCTGCGGCTCGCCGAACGCACGGGCGAAACCGAAAGCAAATAGGCCGGCTATGATGCCAACTAGCATGCCCCGCACCAAAAGACTCCCAACCATGTCATTGTTCCTTGGCTAGTGGCAGGGAAAGCCGAGCAGATGGCGGCCGTCGTGGACGAATTCGTGGACGTACATGCCACGGATCAGCGACGTCGCGCCCTCTTCGGCACCGATGAAATAGATCGCCAGCATCAGCATCAGCCCGCCAAAGATGGCCCAAGGCAGAAGCTCGCGAACCGGAATGGGTGCCGGCAGGGCAACGGGTTTAAGAGCGATTTCGGACATGGAAGTTCTCCTGAACGGTGTTTGTTGGAATGACTGGGCAACGAAATGTTCGTCCGCCCCCACTCTGCGGTTGCGGCGCTGCTGCCGGCTTGTGGTTCACGCCAGCCGGGTCGCTGGCGCGCGGCAACTGTGATCGTGGTCATGAGAATGATCGTGATGATGATGGTGGTGATGAGAATGACCATGATCATGTCCGTCAAGGCTGAGCGGTTCGCCAAAGCTGCGGTGTTCGTCAGCGTGACGCCATTGTTCCTTGCGCGCCATCAGCTCATCGAAGCTTGACAGCTTCTTGTCGGTCACCAGTTTCTCGAGCGCGGCAAGCCATTGATGATAGTAGATCCCGTTGTGGTTTTCCGGGTCGAGGCCATAGGTCTTGCCGAGTTCGATTTCGGCGCTGATGTAGTTCACCCATTCCCGCCACTGGAAATAGCCGTTGCGGTGAAGCGCGAGAACGATCCCGAACGCGGTGAGTTGCCAAGGCTCGGCAAAGAGCGGTCCGCCTTCATTGCGTGGAAGGCCGGGAAGCTGATCGAGACTGCTATTCTGGTCCATGGAAAAATCCTCTTCATGCCGGAGTGGATGAGAAGCTGGAAAGCGCGCTAGTCCGCGCTCTCGAGGTAATCGTCCCAGGCGTCGACATACATCCGGTCCTGCGGATGGCCGGCGTCGCCCCACAACTCGCGAGCCGTGAAGACCACCGTGTAGACGTGCTGTGGCTTGGGGCCATTCCGGTGGGCGCTGGTGTCCGGGAACACGAACACGCCGTGATCGAAAGTAACGGTTCCGGCCTTGCCCCTGATATAGGCAGGCAGCCGGTTGTGCGCGACCTGGTTCAAATTGACGACCGTTACCCGGTCGCCGGCCTTGAACTTCGGCGGGACGTTTGCATCGACGCGGGCCGGATCGCCTGTGGCCAGAACCGTCGGCACCATATCGGGGGTGAGCATGTTCATGCTGCTTTTCCTTTCATGAGTTGGGCATGGCGGGCATCGACTTCCTCGCGGGTAACGATGCCGGCATCGATGCAGTTCTGTTCGACGGTGCAGAGCCACTTCTCGTAGTAGCTCGACATCAGATAATGGCGCGGATCCATCTTCTCGATCGGATGCCGGAACTGGTCCACGTTGTAGATGCCGGCTGCGAAGCACGCGATCATCATCGATAGCATCCGCCCCTCCCATTCCTCGTGGAAATAGGGTTCGTTCTGTTCAACCAGCACCGGACCGAAGCCGTGCTTGCCGCCAACGTCATGAATTCCATTCATGGTCTGATCCTTTTGCCAGAGCCTAGTGCGAAGGTGATTGCGCTACGCCGGTTCCGATCATGGAATCGCGGGTAACGAGAGCGGCCAATTCCTGTTCGGTCAGGCTTTCAGTGCCTGCTGGACGCATCGGCAGCACCAGGTAGCGGAGCTCGGCCGTGCTGTCCCAGACCCGCACCTCGACATCATCGGCGATATCGAGCCCGAATTCCTTGAGGACGCTTCGCGGTTCGATCACCACCCGTGCCCGGTAGGGCGCCGACTTGAACCAGATGGGAGGCAAGCCGAGCGTCGGCCAGGGATAGCAGGAGCAGAGCGTACAGACGACGACGTTGTGCACCTTTGGCGTGTTCTCAAGGACAACCATGTTCTCGCCCTGCACGCCGATATAACCAAGGCTCTTGATGGCGGCGGTGCCGTCCTCCAGCAGCCAGTTCCTGTATTGCGGATCGGTCCATGCCTTGGCGACGACCTTCGCACCGTTCTTGGGTCCCATCTGCGTCTCGAAGGTTTCGACGATCAGATCGAGGGTCGCAGGATCTATCGCCTTCTTCTCGGCGAGCAGAGATTCCAGCGCTTTGACGCGCAGGCCGACCTCGGGGATCAGCACGTTAGCATGAGTGTGACTGTTGTTCTTCATGACTTACCTCACTGATATTGTTCGAAGATTTCCGTCTGGGATGGCAGCTTGCGGTCAGGCGACGGCCAGCGCCGGCTTGGTCAAGGCGGCGGCGAGCTTGGCCGATGCGAAACCGAACAGGGCGCCGCCGATCATCGATACCGGAACCACCACCAGCGAGTTCTCGAAAGACGCCGAGAGCAGTTTCGCCAAAGCGAGCCGGTCAGGCGTCTGCAGCAGGAACGCGAATGTGCAGGCATAGCCGAACGTCGTGCCCGGCACGGAAGCCAGGGCCGGAACCTGCGATGCCAGGATGTAGATCACAACCGTGATGAACACCACGATGGCAGGCCAGATTTGGGGCCCAACAAAGTTGCCGATAGGCAGGCCGAGGATCATGACAGCGCCTAGCCAGCCCATGAAACAGCCGAAGATATTCGAGACGATCGTGCTCTTGAGCGCGGCTTCGTCGCCGCCCGACTGGAAGAAGCAGGCCCAGGCGACAAAAGCCGCCCAGACCAGAATTGTGCCGATGGAAAGAAACGCCCAGGTGCAGATCGCGCCGAGGACGCCAACGCTCAGAGCCGTTGCTATGACAGGTTTCATTGCCGGGTTCCCCATTGTCTTTTTTCAGAACTAAAAAGGCCCGCCACCGTCACCGGTGAGCGGGCCTCATCGCCATAAGCTCGCATTTTCACGAGCTTTATCTATTCATGCTGCGCCTCTTTTGGGCGCTCGCTTTTTGTTCCTATTTAGCGTCGCTGAGGAATTTTTCTTTGTCAACCGTTATTCATGCGAATTTTGCAAAATCAACAAATCACCTGAGTTTTGTAAAACAAAACAGATACTTATGTGATGCCCGTAGCGCCGTGACAAACCGTCGGAAATAGAATTTGACATTTTTGCCGATCTGACGGACGATTTGATTGGATTTGCCGGCTAGCCGGTTTGAACAAAAATTGAGGGATCAGGACGATCCTTCGCGGCAACGAAGCCCTGACGCCTTCCAAGGCCTCAGGGCTTATTTTTTTGGGGCTGAGCTATTTTGGGCGAAAAAGCGAAAATCCCGGTCGGCGTGCTGTTTTCCACGACCGGGCCATACGCCACGGTCGGCGAGGCGATGCTCAATGGAACGCTGCTCGCCGTCGAGGAAGTCAACAGATCGCCGGACTTCGATTTCGAGCTGGCACCGCTTGTTCGAAATCCTGGAGGCGAAACGGCTGAGTACGCTTCGATCTGCCGGGATCTCATCATCAACTCCGATGTTGCGCACATCGTCGGCTGCTACACCTCTTCCAGCCGCAAGGCGATCGTGCCTGTCGTTGAGAAATACGATGCGCTACTTTGGTATCCCTCGCACTACGAAGGCTTCGAAAGCAGCGGCAATGTCGTCTATCTTGGTGCGTCGCCGAACCAGCACATAGTGCCCCTGGCGCAATATATGGCCTCAAGGTTCGGCGCTCGCGTCTATTGTTGCGGCTCGGACTATATTTGGCCTTGGGAAAGCAATCGCGTCATGCGCGAAATCGCCGAGAATTTTGGCGGCGAGGTGCTCGCTGAGCGCTATCTGGCTGTCGGATCGACCGAGGTTACCGGGCTCGTTGAGGAAATCCGTCTCCTACGGCCCGATTTCGTGTTCAACACGCTTATCGGCGAATCCAGCTACGCATTCTTGCGTGCTTTTCGTGATGCTGGACTAGGAACCCAAGGCGACGTTTCCATTCCCATCGCCAGTTGCACGCTCTCCGAACCGGAACTTCGCACGATCGGCGATCCCGCAGCGCTCGGCCACATTACCTCCAGTGTCTACTTCCAGTCGCTGGACAACCCACAAAATCATGCCTTTGTCGAAAATTACAGAACGCGTTTCGGCCAGCAGAAGGTGACCTCGGCAGATGCCGAAGCTTCGTACAATTCCGTTCACATGCTTGCACTCGCGCTTCGGTCTGCAGCCTCGACGAAAGCATCCGACATACTCGCCGTACTCGGCGACTGTGTTTACGATGCACCGCAAGGACGGATCCGCATCGACACGGAAAACAACCATTGTTACCTGACGCCGCGCATCGGCGTATCGAGCGCCGGCGCGGAATTCACTATCGTCGCGGCCGCGCAAAAGCCTATCAAGCCCGATCCGTTTCTGGCTTCGCTGAAAGGGGCGGCTTTCATGCTGGATTCTCGCGATCAGGATCAGCCGCCCGGTGACCGGCAGCAACTGAAGCTGAGGGTCGTGTCGTGACCAAGCAAGTGATCCCAAACTTCAGCAACAAAACGGCGCTGATCATCCACAGGGCGGATAGCAACGTGGACGCCCTGTTGAGCCAGCTCCGCAGGTTCAACATCGAAGCCATATGCCAATGGCCGCCGCGAGCCAAGGATTTTGGCCCTGTCGATATCGTGTTCTTCGACGTCGACAACGGGTTCGACGGCATGTTCCCGTGGTCGCAGGCGCCGATCCCGCTGATCGCCATCATCGGCTCGGAAACGCCGGGCCGGCTTGCGTGGGCCATTAGCCAGAATCCAAGCGCCTACCTCATTACGCCCATAGGTTCGAAAGGTGTGTTTCAGGCACTGGTCACGGCGTTCCACAACCATAATGACCGTACCGACCTTCAGCGCGAGGTCGCCGACCTGCGCGAACGGCTGCGATGCCGCCCGCTGGTGGTTCACACGATCCTGCGCATCATGAGTGTGTTGGGCATCGATGACGACGCGGCATTTCACCTAATTCGGGACGAGAGTATGCGCCGGCGCATCTCCGTCGAAGCATGCTGCCACGAACTCGAAGCACAAGCAGACAGCTTTCTGTCGACAATTCCCGAAATCAGCAGATCCGCCGCCCGCAAATAGGCGGCAGGGCTGAGCCTCGATATCGAAATTGAATACGCACAGCGCCGTGCGAACGCCAGCGAAATCGGCGCTCGCACGGCTTTGTCTTTTGGAGGAGAAAAAGATGAATACGCAGACCGCAAAGCCAGCCTTGCCATTCACGCATCCATGGGTCGAGGGATCGATCATGGCAACGCGCGGGGTCGGGCGCGGCGAGGCACGAAACACGCACCACCTGACCGAGGAAAAGCAGGGGAAATTTCACTATACGATGGGACCATATTCCGAGCCGGTCCTCAAAATTTCTCCCGGCGACAGGATCGTCGTCGAAACCCGTGACGCCTTCGAGGGTGCCATCCGGCACGAAACCGACAAGCCTTCGCAACTCTTGCGAATGCCGTTTCTCAATCCTCAGAACGGACCGATCATGGTCGAAGGGGCGGAAAAAGGCGACACCGTTGCGGTCTATATAGAGTCGATGGTGCCACGCGGCCAGAACCCACGCGGCACGTGCTGCATGATCGAGGAGTTCGGTGCCCTGACCGGTACGACGTACACGGCCATGCTCAACGAGCCGCTGCCCGAGGTGGTCCGCAAGATCAACCTCGACGAGGAGCATGTTTACTGGAGCGATCGGGTCACGCTCCCTTACAAGCCTCATATCGGGACGCTGAGCTGCTCACCAGAGATCGATTCCATCAACTCGCTGACGCCCGACAACCACGGCGGCAACATGGACCTGCCGGACATGGGGCCTGGCAGCGTGACGTACCTGCCCGTTCGCTCGCCCGGCGCTCGCGTGTTCATAGGTGATGCGCATGCCTGCCAAGGCGACGGCGAGGTTTGCGGCGTGGCGGTCGAGTATTCGGCGACCGTCACCATCCGTGTCGACTTGATCAAGGGCTGGACAATCGATTGGCCTCGGCTCGAGACCGCCGATCTCATTATGGCGATCGGCAGTGCCAGACCCCTTGAGGATGCAACACGCATCGCTTACCGCGAACTGATCCGCTGGATGGTCGCTGAGTTCGGCTTCGACAAGTGGGACGCCTACATGCTGCTGAGCCAATGCGGCATCGTGCGGCTGGGCAATTTTGTCGACCCGAAATATTCCGTCGCGGCGGCTGTAAGGAAAACGATTATTACCTGTTAGGTTGGTTGCTGCAGGCTTTGGCCGCGAAGACAGCTATCATCGAACCGAAACGCGGACGCGCGGTATGAGAGCGACACGCCTGACGCTGGTTTGCAGCGGCATCACGCAGAGAATGCGCAAAGCGGGGTTCCCGCTGTTTGACGAGACACTGGAAAAGCGCTCGGTTGAGCTCGCTCGCGCGCTTGGTCAGCAGCTTTCGAACACGAACCGCGTGTTGGTGGCTCCATCGCTACGCGCCCAGCAAACAGCCCATTTCATGGGGCTCCGCGCAACGGTCCACGACAGCTTGCGAGACCAGAACTACGGCGCCTGGGAGGGCAAGACGCCAGATGAGATTGAAGCCGCGCAGCCCGGTTCGCTTGCCGCATGGCGAGCCGATCCCGCCTATAGTCCCGGAGGCGGTGAAGCGCTGACGGAAGTGGCCACCCGAACTGCAGGGTTCCTCGATTCAATGCTGTCGGCAGGCGGACAACTGATAGCGGTTACTCACCCGGCGGTGGTGCGGACAGCCATGATCCACATATTGGGGGCACCGCTAACTTCATACTGGCGAATCGATACCCCGCCAATTTCCTTGATTGGTCTCTATTCGGACGGTACGCGCTGGGTCCTTCGCACGTGCGGTTGACGCCTCATTTGGGCCGGAACCCGATAATTTGGACTCATCGCTTCATATGTCGTGTTTCGTGGCCAGCGCTCCGTTTGTCTCGTCGAGCAATACAAGGCCCGCGGTCCCCGGCGTCGTATCTGTTCTGAACGATCCGCGAAGGCGGTGCGATATCCGCATCCAGGACATCAGAAGAGCACATAGAGGGCGTCGATCTTTTCGGCCCGATGCGCTTCGTCGAGACCTTCGAACCGCATGAAGGCGGCCAGTCGCGCCCGCGGCGAAATCCATTGACGGCGTATAGGTGGAGGGCAAGCCGGCATCGGAGGTGCCCCCAGCGCCTAAAATCTCAATACCCAGGCTTCCACTTTTCCCTTGCCTTTGACTTCGATAGCGCCGCGCGGCTCGAAGACGAATTGGTCCTTGAGCTGTTCATAGACGGGGCGCGTCACCTGAACAGAGTCGGGAACTCCGGCAGACTCCATGCGGCTCGCCAAGTTCACTGTGTCACCCCATAAATCATAGATGTACTTACTCTTCCCAATGACGCCGGCGACCACTGGCCCGCTGTTGACGCCAACCCTGAGCTTCATAGAGACGTTGTGTTCCATGGCGTGCTCGCGGGTAATGTGGACCATGCGGATGGCCATGCGGACCATGCGCTCGGCGTGGTTGGCTACCGGTACGGGTAGGCCGCACACCGCCATATAGGAGTCGCCCACCGTCTTGATCTTTTCGATGCCGAGATCATTGGCGGCAACGTCGAAGCGCGTGAAGAGTCCGTTGAGAAACATCACGACATCGTGCGGCGGCATTTCCGATGTCAGTGCCGTGAACCCGACCAGGTCTGCGAAGGCGACCGTGACCTCGGCGAAGCCGTCGGCGATCCTCTCCTCGCCAGCGCGCAGCCGATTCGCGATCGGTGCCGGCAGGACGTTGAGCAGCAGCTGCTCGTTCTCGCGGTTCTTGTTCTCTATCACGAGATTCTTCTGGTGCAGATCCTCAACCATGCCATTGAAGGCCGAGCAGAGTTCGCCAATCTCGTCGCGCGTGCGGACCGGCACGCTGGTCGCATAGTCGCCAGCAGAGAAGCGTTTCACCCCGGCAGTGAGATCGCGGAGCGGTCCGAGCAGCGCGCGCGAAAGCCAGGCGGCGATGGCGGCCACCACGAGCAGCGCCAGTCCCCCGACAAACAGCAGATCCCGGCGGAGTTCCGCAATCGGTGCGAAGGCCTCGGCGCTGTCGATCTTTGCGACGAGAGCCCACTTGACACCGGAAATCGCGAGCGGTCCCCATGAAGCGAGCGTCGGGACGCCACGGTATCCGATGATCTCGCCCGTGCCCTCGACACCGGCGAGCGCGGCACGGGTGGCCTTGGTGTCGGCGCGCTGATGCAGCACTGGTGTCCCGTAGCGCTGAATGGCGGCGATCTCCTCGTCCGAAGCGCCGGCGAATTTGAGGTCGGCGAAGTAGTTTTCCCGGTTCTCGTAGAACACCCGCGAGCCTGAGCGCGCCAGATAATCGGGTCCGACGAGATAGGCCTCACCCGTGTCGCCGAACCCTTCCTGCCGCCAGCGGCGGTTACCAGTGACAACGTTGTCGATCTCATCATTCGACAGTTGCGCGACCAGCGCGCCGATGACGACGCCCTGGGCAATCACCGGTGCTGCCATAAAGGCGATCGGTGCGCCGCCAGACGGCGCATAAGAGGAGAAATCTTCGAGGCAGATGGCTGACGGATCTGCGATCTGCGAGCAGCGGGCGACGGCGGCCGCGACGTTGGTGCGACGGTACGGACCCAATTGAAGGGACGTGGTGAAATCCACCTCCTTCTCGACCGTATAGATCAGGCGACCTGATTTGGGATCGGCAATCATGAGATCGAAAAAGCCGACCGTGGTCGCCGCAGCGCGCATCAACGGATGATATATGGCATGCAGCCTGGTGTATTCGCTTCCGTCGCCGGCGTCGTCGAGAAGCTTGCGCCGCTCCGGCGAGTTGGGATTCTCCACAATGTAGTGATACTGCAGATAGTAGGGGGCACCACCGACCGGCAGGTAGTCCGACAGGGCTGGTTCCCTGCCTAGGGTGCGCGTCATTCCGGGGATGAAGTTCTCAGCGTACCAAACGCCGACCTTCTGCCGCAGGTCAGGCGGCGCGCCTGCCCGGTCGAGTTGGTCGACCGCGATCCGGAACTCGCGTGTCGCATCGACCACCATCTTGGAAGTGGCAAGCAGGCGCAGCTCCGCCTGGATTGTGCGGAAGTAGGTTTCAACCTGGCGCGCCTTGGTCTGACGGGCGGCCGTGAGTTGGTCGAAGACTGCTTTTTCGAGGGCGTCGCGGGCGCGGAAGTAACCGAGAACCCCGGTCACCAGGACCGCGGTCGCGCCAAGAAGGACGAGGGTTGTAAACAGCTTTGCGGCCAAGCCCCAGCCCGCGGGGCGGGATGAGCCGGTCACATCTTGAGAAGACATGAGATCTGACATTGCTTTTGCATCACGCCTTCGGGAACAGGAGCGTCGGCGTCGAGTCGGACGGCAGGCCAAGAATATGTTTCATCTGTTACCCTCTCCCTCGCGTATGCATACCAACTTTACTGCGAGACGTGGAATGCGTTGTCGATTTGCCCGTGGGACCGCACTGCGCAGAAACGTCGCGGTCGCACCGACACCGTCCCCTCGTTCTATCGCTGGGTTTAGCAACTATACTCACCAACTGCATAGCGCCGCTCCGTGCGCCGTGCCACCCCGGCGAGTAAACGGTCACGCGGACCATCCGACCAATGGCGCGGGCTATCTTCCTTTGGCTCGGCAGTAGTGCCAGACTGGATGGAGGGAGCACGACATGAGTGAGGCCCGCAAAATTGCAGCGATCCTGGTCTCGGATGTGGTCGGCTACAGCCGGTTAGCCGGCGCAGATGAAGATCGCATCTTGGCACGGTTGCGGGCGCTGCGCAGCGATCTCATCGATCCCACCATCGCTGTTCATCGTGGTCGCGTCGTCAAGCGCACAGGCGACGGGAGCCTCGTCGAGTTCAGCAGCGTGGTGGAAGCAGTGCGCTGCGCGATCGAAGTGCAGAACGCCATGCTTGAGCGCAATGCCGGGGTGCCGGATGATCGCCGCATCGAGTTCCGGATCGGCATTCACTTGGGCGACGTCGTGCAAGAACGCGATGGCGACCTGATGGGCGATGGCGTCAATATCGCCGCGCGCCTTGAAGGCATATGCGAACCCGGCAATATCTGTCTTTCCGAGCAAGCCTATTGGCAGGTAAAGTCAAGGCTCGATATCGCAATCTACGATCGCGGCGCGGTTCAGTTGAAGAACATCGCCGAGCCGATCCGGGTCTATTCGCTGCAGGTCGGAGTTCCCGCCAAGGCCAAGCCCGCGGCACCGGCTGACGCTCTCGTGCCGGAGAAATCTTCGCACCCGCTCGCGCTGCCCGACAAGCCTTCGATTGCCGTGCTGCCCTTCGTCAACATGAGTGGCGACGCCGAACAGGAATTCTTCACCGACGGGCTGACGGAGGACATCATCACCGATTTGTCGAATGTGTCCGGCTTCTTCGTCATCGCCCGCAACTCCACCTTCGCCTACAAGGGCAAGCCCACCGACGTCCGTCAGATCGCTCGCGATCTGGGCGTCAAATATATTCTTGAGGGCAGCGCACGGCGATCCAACAAGCGGTTGCGTGTCAATGTGCAGCTAATCAATGCGACCGAAGGCGGCAATCACGTGTGGGCCGAGCGCTTCGACCGCGATATCGCCGACATCTTCGACGTTCAGGACGAGGTCACGCGACGCGTCGTTGAAGCGATTTCTGGCAAGCTTGGTGACAAGAATATTGTTGCCCATTCCCGACCGTCAAATCTGGAAGCCTATGATCTTTGTGTCAGGTCGCGAGGCAAATGGAATGTTTCGCGATCAGACACCAGTGAGGCCTGTGACGATTTGAAACGTGCCGTACAGATCGATCCGAACTACTGCGAAGGGCACAGCAATCTTGCCCTATCATTGCTATTTAGTTGGTTTATCTGGGGAGGCCCGCAGACGCCTCGTCGCGCAGAGGCTCTAATGCACGCGCAACGAGCGGTGGAAATCGATCCCGGCGATTCTCACGCACGCATGGTTGTGGGCTGCGTTCATCTCCACGAGCGGAATTGGGATGAGGCGAAATTTCAGTTCGATGCTGCCATTCGGATAAATCCCAACAATGCAGATGCAGTGGCATGGAGCGGTGAGCTTCAGACCTATTTAGGCGAACCGCAAGCAGCGCTGAAGGCGTGCGCAGAGGCGCTGCGCTTAAATCCTCGCGCTCCCGGTTGGTATTTCTGGATTATTGGAGCGGCTCAGATCTCCGCCGGTTACTATGAAGAAGCTATTGCATCCTTAAGCCGGGAAGAAACCTATGGGACCGGTTCGAGAGAGCACCTGATTGTCGCACTTGCCCTTGCCGGCCGCGTTTCGGAGGCACAGGAGGAGGCACGGATATTCCTTGCGGGAAATCCAAATTGGAGGTTCGCTGATTTCTCTGCGAACTCCCCCTTCAAGAGCCGGAGCTCTGCGCAGCCGTTTGTTGATGGCTGGCGTCTGGCGGGCCTGCCAGATTAGGCATGGCAAGGGGCCGTTTTCCAAGGGACCTGGCAATTAAATCTATGCCGAAAGGCTCGAACAGTCGCGACTCTTCCCCTTCCACAAGCTCCAGGCCAGTTCCTCGCCGTCACGCGCAAGATTTCTACGCCACGCGTGGTTGAGCCGGCCGGGGTTTGACCACGGTGGCGAGTACGATGCCGGCGACGATGAAGGCCGCACCGACCAGATCGTAATCGTGCAAGTCCTCGCCGAGCAGCAGATAGGCGAGTATGGCGACGAACACCGTCTGCAGATAGAGCAACATGCTCGCCCGGCTCGCGCCGAGCGTTTCCACGCTTTTGTTGTAGAGATAGTACATCAAGGCGCCGCCGGGACCTGCCAGATAGGCGAGCGCGAGAATGCTGTGGACGTCCATGGCGGAGCGTTCGTCGTTGAACAATTCCCACAAATGGAAAGGCAATGCGACCAGCGCACCGGCGCCGAGCAGCAGCACGACCATCGGCAGGAGTTCGATGCCGAATTTGGCACGGCGCAAAAGCACGGTGTACAGGCCCCAGCTGAACGCGCTGCCGACGATCCACAGCTCGCCGGCGTTGAACTTGAGTTGCAGCAGCGCCGTCAGGTTCCCGTGGGCAACGATGAAAATCATCCCGGCGAGCGCAACCAGCGCGCCAAGCGACTTCCACAGGCCGAGCGGCTCGCCAAGCACGAAACGGGCGAGCACCATGGTCATGACAGGCGACAGCGCCATGATGATGCCGGCCGTGGTGGCGTCGGTGTCGTTGAGGCCATGGTAGATCATACCCTGGCACAGCGTGAGGCCGATCGCCCCCACGGCGACGACCTCCACGGCGCGAGTTCGCAAAAGCCCTATCATCGCGTCGTGATGATGGTGCACAATCGGCAGCAGGATTGCGCAAGCGAGCGTCAGCCGCCAGAAGCAGAGGCCCCAGGGCGGCATTTCAGGCGCCACCCATTTGGCCGCGATATAGACCCCAGCCGAAAGCAGCCAGCACAGGACGGCGGTCGGATAGCCGGTCAAGGAGGATACGGGCCCGACCACGGGTTGCGCGGCTTGATGCGCTATCGGCATTGCCTGCATGTCATGCCCTCCCCCTTCGATGACGTTGGCCCGTGGGGCAATATAACCTGCGTCGTTGGGTCGTGCATTCGTTTTGAAATGATGGGGTCGAAAAGGAATCTGCTCTCGGCCGCCATGTGTCTTTCGAGGGAGCGAATAGGCTCTTTCCCGCGCCATCCTCAGCGGGCTGCAATCACAGGGTCTTGCGCGGTCGCTCTCACGAAATCAAACAGTGCCGGCGTCTGGGCGTGTCGGGTGGTGTCTTCGAGAAGATTGGCATCGGGGCTGGAGTCCCTGGTCTTCTCGATCTTGCCGGCGAGCACATCCTGGTAGAGGCCGGGCACCCGGGTTTCGGCATAGGTCAGCCATTCCTTCATGGTGACCGTGCCATCGCCGTCTGTGTCGGCAAGCTTGTGCGTGCTGGTTCCGGTCGTCAACCCCTCCTTGAGCGCATAGGTCAGCAGCCCCTGGCCGAGTGAACCGCTCTCCAGGGCAACGTCGTCGGCCTGGGTGGCCGCAAGGATGCGCATGCCCTTGTCATAGGCCAGTTGACCAAGCCCGTGATCGCCCATCGGACCAGGCTTGAAGCCTTCCGGCACCCCCGCCGCGGAGTGACAGGCGTCGACGATCATCACCATCTCGCCGGCATCGACATCGCGCAGCCACGCCGTCAGTTCCTCGCTCGAGATCATTCTGTCCAGCTTCGTCAGGTCGTTGCCCGAATCCGACGGCAGGATGTAGAAGCGGCCCTGCTCGTTGTGGCCATGACCGGAGAAGGCAAGGATCACAACATCGTCCGGCGTCGCCTTCGCCAGATGGTCGATGACCGGGCCGATCTCCTGCCGCAGCCGCGACCGTTCCACCTCCCCCTTGCCCGCCAGAAGATACAGCACCGCCTGGATGTCGGCCTTGCTGGCGTGGTCGACCGCGGGGATCTGTTTATCCCCTTCCGTGCGCGCGTAGTCGGTGGTCAGCAGCACCGGCACCACGTCGTAGCCCTTGATTCCCCGCAGCGCCGTCTCGATCGCCCTGGCGTCGGCCACAGCGAAGTTCAGCCGCAGTGCTTCGTTCTCGTACTCGTTCACTCCGACCGTCACCACATAGGCCCGCGGCTTCGCCGGAACGGCTATGCCCTGCGGCACCGTGTAGCTGTCGTCGGTGGCTGTCGCGCTCTTCACCCGGTCCTCGTTGAACCCATAGGCCGTGAACGTCACCTTCTTGCCCTTGTCACCGCCTGCAAGCCGGACCGGGAAGACGTGCCTCGCCAGGATCTTTCCCGGCGTCATCGCCACGCGCGAAGCGCTGCGCCACGCACCAAGATCTTCGCCGACCACCGCCGCATTGTCCTTCGGCTCGGGCCACTGGCCCACCAGTTGCCCTTCACGGAACAGCCGTACGTCGTAAATCCCGGTGCTCGTCTTGCCATTCGGCTGTGAGGCATCTTCCTTGCCCGATGCCTCAACCTCCACCAGGGCAACACCAGGTGTCGGCCCCGCCTTCACACTCACAATCCGTACATCCGGCTGGATCCGATTCAGCGAGGCCAGCGGCCGTACCGGCTTGAACGCGTCGGCGCACGCGTTCGCATTCTTTCCGCTCACCTCAGCCCCATGGCACGCCAGCAGCCGGCCAAGCAGGTTCGGCTCGTAATAATCCCGCATGAATATCTCGGGCAGAAGGGCCTTGAAGGGATCATCGCTGACCACCCAGCTGACCAGCGGCATGGACTCCAGGGCCGATGAATCAAATCGCCCGTCAGCGTCAAAGCTCATCCAACAAGATGTCGGGACCGAACGATCCGCCTGCCCATTGCCTGCGTGGCTGCCCTCCACGTCGCTCCGGCAGGTACCCTCACGGCCAAAGACGATCGTCTGCATCAGCTTGCCGCTTGGAATGTCCCATATTTTCGCGGAGCCATCGTCACTTGCCGAAACCAGCAGCGTTCCGTCGCCGGACACGTTCAGCGAAGAAATCCTCGCGACGTGGCCAAAGAAGGATCGCTCGACCTTGCCGGCGACATAGTCGAAAATTGCGATCTCGCCGTCATCCTTGCCGAATGCAAGTCGCCTGCCGTCCGGCAGAAACGTCAATCCCAGCAACGGGATATCCACGCTCTTGAGCTTCTCCCCCGTGCGTATGTCCAACAGGCTGAAACCTTCTGCAGGACTGACCACCGCAATCTTCGAACCATCCGGTGAAAACGCCACGCCTCCGATGTTGGTCGACAAGCCAGCGAGATTTCTGATCCGCTTTCGGTTTCCTGCATCCCAGAGCGAAATCGTTGCCTTGGTTTCGTCCGAGACTGCGATCATGGCTCCGTCGGTGGAGACGGCGATACAACGGCGTCTGTCGGCGGCACTCTCGTCCAGCATAAGCCGAGCACGAGAGTCCAGATCCCATATCAACACGTGCCCCGCGCCGTCGGTCGTCACCAGTTGATGGGTCTTGGGAAGGAACACTTGAGCCCCGTTGCATCCACCGTGATGGTCCAGATTGCCTTTTTGAAGGCGTGAACCAATTTTTGAGTCGACGCTCCAGAGACGCGTATCGCTTTTTGAATCGACAACCAGGAGTTGACCGTCCGAGGACAAGGCGATGGATCCCGAATATATCGGCCCATTGCCCAGGTTCTCGAACACGCCTCGGCCATCGTCGTCGCGCCATAGCGCAACCGGGCCTGCCACGGGAGCGAGTATCAGGTGGTTTCTGGAGGGCCGGAACGCCGCAGACCCAATTGGATCGATCGATGCGCCGACGATCTCGTCGCCCTTGTCGGAACCGGCGCTCAGCAAAAAAATCGGAGAGCCGTTCGACCGCAGGCCGACCGCCAGAAGCGATGGTTGCGCAGGCGAGAAATTGAGTGAATCGAGGTCGCCGTCGACGGAAACGGTGCGCAGAAGCCTAAGCGTGCCCGCGTCCAGGAATTCAACAAGGCCCATGCGGTATCCGAGGGCCACGTAGTGCCCATCGGAAGACATTGCGGATTCCGTCGGCACGTTCTTTCGAACCGGAACTCTGGCCAGGACGTGGTTGCTCTGGTCCCTGATCGACACGTCCTGGGACGTGGTTACCAGTATCTTGCCGACACTGTCCGAGAACGACACGCTGGTGGTGTCATCCCCCAGATCAACCTCTGTGTCGTTGCCGAGCCTGGGGTCAAGGAACAGGACCCTGCCGGGGCTCCATGATATGGCCGCCCATCCAGTTCCATGGCGTTCGATCTTGCCGTAACTTATGTCGGGCGTCTTGCGGTAAAAGATCGGCTTTGCGACCGCAATGTCAAATATCTCAATGCCGCCCTCCTCGACGAGGGCCACCTCTTTTCCATCAGTCGAGATCGCAATCGAATAGATCGCCTGGTGTTGCGTCGCGTATTCCTGCAGCACTCGACCGCCCTTCAGGTCCCACAACAGAAGCCGCCCCTCATCGTCTCCTGTCACTGCGGTCAGCCCGTCGTCGGAGAAGCCAAAAGCACTGACGTGCACTCCGATCGAAGCGCTGCTGTTGCTGCCGTCAATAACGCGCAAAAAACGTCCGGTGTCCGCGTCCCAGAGCCTTGCTGCCGGCTCACCATACCCGCCACCTGTGGCCAGCAGCTTGCCATTGGGTGAGAACGTCACGAACGAAGCCTCCTGCGGCCGCAGGTTGGGCACCAGGGCAGCGAAATTGTCTGGGCCGCGACTACCAATGTCCTGTGCAAAGGCGACGCCGCACAACACCGAACAAATCAGGAAAAAGTACAGGACCTCGAAAATTACCCGGTGTGGTCTCATGCGCAGCCCTCATTGAAAGCTGTCGCGGCTTGCCGCGAACTCTCTTTGCAACTGGGTCGGTGACAGTCGTCGCTTGCCTTCGAAGATCGACACGCCCTACGCCGCGCGACGCGTCGCAGCGTAGGGGCGCCGACGATGCTCTCGCTATAACCCGTTGCGCGCTACTGCCTCCAGAATCGGCACGGATGTGGCATGATGCATCCTAGTTTGCCGTCTTTTCGGCAACAACATCGATATTGAGAGGCGACAGATCCTCACCCGGTATGGGCGCCGGCTTCGGAACCGGCTTTCCGTCAAAGAACACCTTGATCTCGTCTTTGCGGCGGTTCTTCAATCCTACCAGTTCGACACCTGCCGCACGTGTCCATCTGAGGAGCTGTTCGGGGACACGATCAAACTGCTTTTTCTTGACGACCGCGAGAAGGGTCGAGGTCTTGAAGTTGTTGCCGCCAACATTGAACGTAAAATCGACAAGCGCGGCATAGGCGCCGTCGTCGATATCTTTTGGCACGGCCAGCTGCACAGTGATCTGGGCCTTCGACATGTCCTCGATAAGCAGCTCTTCACCGCGCTTTTTCGAGATACCTTTCAGGAACTCCACTTCGTTACCCGTACCGTCGCAGTTCTTTTTCTTCAGGAGATGGCCGTAGCCGACGGTGCAGTAGCCAACGGCATCATTATAGCGCTTGGGGACCCACCCTTCCCATTTCTTGGTCAATTCAATGCCGGGCCGGTATACCTTGCGCAATTCCACACCCTGCGGCAGTACATCCTTGGTGTCTTCCAGGAGGATGCCCGGCGCATGCTTGTCCTTGAGGGTTTTCACCGCCTGACCGGCTTGGACGTGCGCGATCGAGACTGTTGTCACGCATAACGCCAGAAGAACAGCCTGCGACCAAGGCTTACGCTTGAACCCTTGCCTGTCCGATTGTGCTTTCTTGAAAACTGTCATTGTCTGTCCTTCTCCGACTTGCCGAGTTAAGGTTGAATTTCAATATCCATCCGCATGGTTGCCCAGGAATTCAGATCAAAATCCGGAACCTGGGCGGAGTCCCTGAAACCAGGATTAGAGAGCCCAGCGAGAAGCCAGCCAAGCGGGCCGGCATCTCTGGGATCTATGCCCTGCTGCTCGAGGAAATGGACGTTGACTGGCGAAGTCGTCGCAAGCACCAGGTAGGATTCAAGGCCGGCGGGCGGCCCGACCTTCAGTGGCGGTTTTGTGCTGATCGTGACGCCAGCCTGCAATTTGTCCCCTGATCCGCCATCTCCCAAGACATACACAGATCCGCTGCTCCCCAATCCGATAATTGAATAGTAGAGATCTTGTGATCCTGTATTTGTGAGGCTGAAGCGAAAATATTCTCCCTGCTTCATCGGCTCTATGCCCGATGACACCACCGGAGCCTCGCCCTCCACGCTTGTCTTGCCGTTCTCGGTCTTAACTGTCACACGGACAAGAGAAACCGTGACCGCACCTGCCAGCGGGGAAACGCTGTTCGTCAGCGCGCGCAGGTTTTCCTGTCGGGCTATCTTCTCGAGCGCGCCCGTAATGCCATCGACAGCGGCACCGTCGTCCTTTGCCGAAACCGTGTAGCCATGCATGGCCCCAACCTGGTCTCGCGGCGTGATGTAGTAGACCTTGTCGCAGCCGGGGCTGAGCGTTTTGCGTTCCTCCATCGGAACAAGCTTGCCACCGTTCAGGCACCCCATGGCGATCACCATCGTCGCCTGGCCTAGATCCTGCACCGGCCGCACCAGCGCATTGTCGCGTAGTCGATCAGCGAGCGCTGCCTTTATCGGCAGGACCGCCGCAGCGATGCCCAGCTCTGGAGGTGGATCGGCAATAGCCACCGCAACCTTTTGCTCAACGGAATAGGGCGAGACGATTCGAACTTTCGACGCAGTGGTCACAGGCTCGTTCGGGGCTTTGACCAGTTTGGCAACCGAAGTCGCGACGTCGGACGAAATTACGACCGCGTTCGCGATCTTGCCGTCCTCACCGACCAGCTTGGTTGCCTTGCTGGAATACACGGCCAGGATTGCTCCTGGTTGAATCCCCTGCGCCTGGCCAACTGCGACCGAAATCTGGTCCTGCGTCACACTTGTGACCGAAATGAAGGGGGGCTGGCGGGTTCCTATTCCGCCCAAAACCACCCTGTCGAAGTCTCCTTCCGCCTGTGGATGCTGGGATGGCGCGCGTTTTTGGACATACCTCTCGGCTTGCATCACTGCTTCGCGATAGGTCAGCTGTGGAGATCGCTTGAGCGTCTGGACCAGATAGTAGGTCAGCAGCCCATGATACTGCGAACCCGATGCGGTAGCGACAAGATCCTCGTTGGACACTTCATCGGCCCGGGACCCTTCGATGATCGAGTATGAGCGGCCTGAATCCGCGATCGACGCATCCTTGCCGTGACGCTCAGCAGGCGCATCCTTCAGCAGCCTACCGTCCAGCGGCGCCATGCGGGCAGCAAGCGTGGGCTCTTTTGAAATCGTGCCTGAGTGGCAGCTGTCAAAGATCAGCACGATGTTATGGGAGTATTGCTTGAGCTGGGTCAGCCAGGCCTCGATTTCATCGTCGCGTATGTCGGTGCCACCCGGACCACGGCTGTCCTGTGCAACGATGGTCTCATCATAGCCATCGCCCTCGTCGCCATTGTCATCGATGGCCAGGGAGCCGTGACCGCTGAAGTAAAACAGGAACGTCGCATCCGGATGCGCTTTTGCCTTCTCGATCAATTGCTCCGCAAATGCCTCTCGAATGCCGGCGTGGGTCGCCTGGGCGTCCAGCAAAACCCGGTAATGATCGCCGTCGTCGGGAACCCCGTAGGTGCCGGTCAGCAGGTCCTTAACGAGGGCAACGTCGTTTGCGGTTCCATGAAGGTCCGATGCGTTGTAGGCGGAGCCTGGCGTCTTTGCGTAGCTGTTTATGCCAACAAGGAGCGCGAACACGCCCGGCTCCTCGGCGAATACGACGCGAGGACACACCAAGAGAAGCAAAGCCACCAAAAGCGCCCGGCAATGCCGCTTGCTTACTGTGAACATCGTTTCGCTCCAGAGACCACAAAGACCTGGGCAAGGCAGCCCGTTATTCGAAGCCTATTGTGCCGGCCAGTCACTTGCGCTGAGCGGCAAATTCAGTGCGCTCAGGTCTTCAACCAAATCGCCCCTGCCGCAGCTGACGCCATCCTTGTATTGCACCAGCGCCGCATGGAAGCTTCGAAGGAAGGACCAGTACACCAATGCCGCATCCCTTGAGGTGACAAATTTGTTGAGTTTGTTCTTGAGGGCGACGCAACTGTCGTGGATTTCCGTTTCGGATACGGGCTTGGGGGATCCAAGCGGCGCGCCGTCCGTGATCGCCTTGACAAATCCGGCAACCTTGTCGGCTCCTGCCGATATCAGATCGATCACCGGTGCCCGTGCTGCCCCAACACCGCTCTTCACCTCGGTCAGCGGCAGGCCGAAATTGGAGATCTTGAACCCTTCAGGCGAAAAGTTCGTCGGCAGTTGCGAGTTCAGCGTCTTCAGGTAGATGTTAACCTTGAAGTTGGTCCCGTTATACCGCAGCTGATTGGGAAATCCGTCATCCAGCAACGTGAACGCGCCCGTTGTGTTGTCGACGATCGAGACGTCGGTGTATTTGCTCAGGAGCTTGCTGAGGATGGTCGCGAACGGAGCATAGGCATCCGAAACCGCCTGAACACCAGGCGACAAACCGGCCAGAGAGGCGGTTCTAGACAGTTGCGACAGCTCGGTCAGCAACGACATGTCCACCGACGTATTGGAACTATATCTGACCTTCATCGAGAACGAGATTGTATTTGTCTCAGAATCCACGACGATGTCGTCGATGAGGATACCGTTCCTGTTGATGACGATGTTCGACTTCTCGGATGTCGTGACGAAGAGGAATTTGCTCTCTTCCCACGTTGCCGACATGATCGGTTCGGTGGCAATGATCTTGTCGCCAATCGCCACATCGAGACTTACGATGTAGTTTCCCGACTTGTTTTGGAACCTCGACTTTATCAACGATTGCAGGAACGCCGAAGCCGATTGACTTCTTGCAGCGCCGTCCTTTCCAGTAAACGCAAAATCGTAGGTGATCAGCCCATAAACCAGCCGCGGCTCTACGGCTGCGAAGCTCGGGTGCGCTACGGCGGTAAACTCATCGGCCAGTACGCCAAAAGGGTGGGAAAGTACTAGAACAAGAGCTGCAATCAGTTGCCTGAAGCGCATTTCACCCCCCCGGATGGCTTCTTAAACCGTACTCTCCATTTCTATAATTAGGAAGGGGAACGCATACTAGATGAAGCGATTTCTGTTTGCCTATCCGCACTAAGGATCGGCGGGTTGCCGTCGAAATCTGCGTTCCAAAAGGTGAATGGCGAAGCCGCGCCGTCCATGTATCGCTATGTGAAATTGAGCCCCTACCACGAAACGCACTGACGGACGTGCAGGCATCCATGCCTGCGAGGTCAAGGCATTGGTGCCGAAAAAATCTGAGGCGCCGCTTGAAGTGATCCTTTTTCATGGAACTGCGCTTGTGCCCAATCGGATCTGTTAGGCCAAAGGCTGGATGTGGGAGACGAGGACGATCGCGATCATCGACTTGATCCGGCCCAAAGCAAACATTGACTAAGCCATACTGCATAGCGTCCCGCCTAGCGACGTTGCCACACTTTGCCGGAACGGCTGCAATGCGCTAGCCTGCAAACATGCGCAGTCGCTGATAGATCATTTCGCTGAGGGGGCGAAGATTCATGGAGATGCAGCAAGTCCGCTATTTCCTAGCCCTGTCCAGCACGCTTAATTTCACTAGAGCAGCCGAAGAGTGCAACGTTACCCAACCTGCGCTGACACGAGCGATCAAGACGCTCGAGGAGGAGTTGGGGGGTGAACTCCTTCGGCGCGAGCGCCAGCACTCTCACCTGACCGAACTCGGCAGGCGTATGCTGCCTCTGTTGCAACAGTGCTACGACGCTGCCACTTCCGCAAAATCACTCGCCAAGGCTGTGCAAAGCAGCGACGTGGCGCCTCTTAACGTCACCATTTCCAACAGCGTCAACATTGCGCTGCTGGTATCGCCGTTTACGGAGCTTTTTCGCGCCTATCCCGGAGTCCATCTCAAGATCAACCGGGGCTCGCCGAGCGCTGTCGTTGAGGCTCTCAAGAACGGTGAGGTTGAGCTAGCCGTTGCCGGTCCGTTGGGGCAGGCCTGGGATCGGCTCGACACCTGGCCGCTCTTCCAGGAGGGCATAGAGCTCGTCGTGAACTCCGATCACCCACTTGCCCGCCGCAACGAGGCCGATGTCGCGCTGAGCCAACTGGCGGCGGAACCTGTGCTCAGCCGGATCGATTGGGAAACCAGCGAGGAACTGTCCCGCTGCCTTTCCGCGAAAGGCCTGACGCCTCGCACCGCGCATGA
The DNA here is from genome assembly GCF_056403835.1 of Mesorhizobium sp. P2_E6. Lineage (NCBI taxonomy): Bacteria > Pseudomonadati > Pseudomonadota > Alphaproteobacteria > Hyphomicrobiales > Phyllobacteriaceae > Mesorhizobium > Mesorhizobium sp. P2_E6. Next base: position 22,175 of record NZ_JBFUEQ010000011.1, on the reverse strand, counting down.
AGTCGAGACCGACCACGACCTGCTGGCATTGCTGGAGGCCAACGCCGGGGTGGGCTTTGTCTCCGTGACGGCACCACGGACGCCGAATATCCGCAGGCTCAAGCTGCGAGACGTCGATATCTCCCGGGTCGTCGCCGTTTACGCGGTTGCCGGCCGACATCGCTCACCCGTGGCCACGACGCTGCTCAACCTGTTGCGGTCGACCGACTGGTCATCTTTTGGCGTCAGCGAGCCCGCCTGAGCGCCGCGATCAGATCGTCGATGTCCATCCGCCGACGGTAGTCGGGATCGACGAAGCGATCGGTGATGATCCCGTCGGTTCCAATGATGAAGGTTGCAGGGATTGGCAGGAACCAGCTGCTGTTGCCCTGATAGTTGGGGAGATCGAGGCCTAGCCCCATCAGCCGCTCCATCTCCGCCCCGACCCAGATCGCAAGATTGAGAGACAGGGCGTAGCCATTGTCCATGTCGGTCAGGAAGGGAAACGTCGCGCCGACGGCAGTCTTCATCGCCTTCGCGAATTTGCGCCGCTCGGGCATGATCACCACGATCTGGCCGCCCAGGGTGGCAATCTCAGGCTGGGCTTCGACGATGCCAATCGCGTTCAAACGGCAATAGGGGCACCAATGCCCGCGCTGAAAGGTGATCACCGCTGGCCCCCTTTGCAGCACGTCGGCCAGACTGACCAGCTTGCCATCGTCGTCAGGAAGCAGGAACGCCGGCATGATATCGCCTGGCATCGGCGCCACTGCGCCTGCCCCTTGTTTCTCCAGGCGCTCCACCAAGCGATCCACCGCATCGGCGAAATTCGCGTCCAGGCGGCGCACCGCGGCGGCAATCACCGCCAGCCGCTCGTTCAGGGATGCATCAAGTTCTATGGCAGCCTGGACGGACTGTTCAAATGTCATTGCCTGGTCGTCGTCGGCCATTTCTGCACTTTCATGGATTGCGTGCACCCTATCATTGGAGCTCGTCGGGCGGGGTCATGCTTTCCTTGCATCGTTTCGATGCCCAAGATGCATCGAGGCAAGTTGGGTTCGCATTCTGTTCGTGGCTCGTCCTCAATTCGTTACAGTATGACATCGTGTTCCTGGTATCCGACGAGAAGGCCGGGATCACGACCACCATACTTTTCCAGTCGCCACCTGCACGTGTTCAATGGAGCTTGATGCGAGGCCGGGTGCGCCTCGCAAACATCTCGCTAATCGAGTCGAGGGCGGTCTTCACAAGGCCATGCACCGCCTGGAGATGCAGCTTGTGGAGAGAGCGATACATCAGCCGGGCGAGCAGACCTTCGATCCTCAGCCCGCCAATCAGGCTACCGAACGAACCGTAATCGGCGAGCGAAACGAGGGAGCCGTAGTCACGGTAGTGGAATGCCGGCGCAGCCCGCCCCGCAAGGCGCGCTGAAACGACTTTCACCAAATGATCTGCCTGCTGGTGCGCTGTCTGGGCTCGTGGCGGCAGGGCATTGCCGTCGCCTGGCAGGACGCAGTTCGCGCAATCTCCGATCGCGAAAACGTTCTCGTCCCCTCTGGCTCGCAGTGTCTCATCCACGACCAGCCGGTTGATGCTGTCCGTTTCGAGGCCATCAAGCTCGCTCAGGAAATCCGGAGCCTTGATCCCAGCCGACCAGACGACGAGTTCGGCCGGCACAAACAATTTCTCGCCAAGCTTGATGCCGTCCTCCGTCACTTCGGTAACTTTGATCCCGCACCGTATCTGGACGCCCAGATCAACAAGCAGACGTGCTGAAGCGCGCGCTAGGCGTTCGGGCAAAGCTGGCAAGATACGCGGCCCGGCTTCGACGATGGTGATGCGGATCAATCTCTCGAAATCGATGTTGTCGAGATTGTGCGATGCAATCTCCCGCATCGACTTGTGCAGTTCCGCGGCCAGTTCCACGCCGGTGGCCCCGGCGCCGACGATGACACAATGAAGCTGACCGGGCGAAAGCTGCTCGTATTGCGCGTTGGCGCGCAGGCACGCGTCTATCATGCGCTTGTTGAAACGGGCAGCCTGCTCCGCCGTATCCAGCGAAATGGCGTGACGCGCGGCGCCCGGCGTGCCGAAATCGTTGCTGACGCTGCCGACGGCCAGCACCAGCGTGTCATAGCCCAGAAGACGCGGCGGGATGATCTGCCTGCCATCGTCATCAAAGCTGGGAGCGACAAAGACCTGGCGTTTGGCACGGTCGATGCCAACGACCTCGCCGATGCGATATCGGTAGCCGTGCCGGCTGGCATGGGCGATGTATTCGACAGCATCGTGCGACGCGTTCAGCGCGCCGGATGCCACTTCATGCAGCAGGGGCTTCCAGATATGGGTGCGGTTGCGGTCGACCAGCGTGACGGAAAGCCGCCGCTTGCCGAACTTGCGACCAAGACGCGTCGCCAGCTCCAGTCCGCCCGCACCGCCGCCGACGATAACCACGCGATGCAGCGACGTATCCGCATGGGAAGGCGTCTCCGGAATGGTACGGAAAAGGGCGGCATTGTTGGCAAGCACCGCCTCGGGGATCAGCCGCATGCCGGGGGTGATGATCTGCATCGGTATTCTCCATCGGTTCCGAGGCGCTGGTCCGTCATTCCTGCGATTCGTGGATCACGATGCCCTGCAGCATGTCGACCTCGCATTCCCAAGGCTTTTCCGAGAGGACGCGCTGGCCATGTTCGTATCCCGCCTGCCAGCGCGTGTGGATTCCTGTGCGCGTGAAGTCGATGTCCTTGGTGTGGTCCTCGCCGTCGAGGCGCGGCGAAAGCAGCCGAACGAGATGCATCACCGAAGGGCAGCCATAGGAGGCCAGTTCCTTGAACATCGGATCGTCGCGCCGCTCCTCGGGTACCAGCTTTCCCATTTCGCGCACGACGTGGCGCAGACGATGCAGTTGCTCCTGACGGGCAACGTGGCTTCTGCCGCGGCTGGCGTATTGGAGATCCTTCTGCCGTCCCATGACCTGCCAGATCGATTTCGGCTCCGTCGCGCGCGGCTGCCACATGTTGACGGCGAAGATCAGCGCGTCGCGCCGCGGACGCTCGTCCAGCACGACTTCGATTGGCGTGTTCGAATAGATGCCGCCATCCCAATAGGGCTCGCCGTCGATGCAGACTGCCGGAAAGGCCGGCGGCAGGGCGCCCGACGCCATGATGTGCGCCACCGACAACGGCATCAGACTGCTATCGAAATACTTGAGCTCGCTGGTGTTGACGTTGACCGCGCCGACTGTCAGCCGCGTATGGCGGCGGTTGAGGCATTCGAAGTCGATCAGGCTATCCAGCGTCTGCTTGAGTGGATCGGTGGTGTAGTAGGAAGCATTCTCCACCCCCACTTCGCGATTGACCCCGAACATGGCGCTTGGGTTCGGTTCGAAAAACCCCGGTATGCCGCGCATCACCGTGCCCATATTGGCAAAGATGTTGCTCGGAACCATCATCCGGAAGAACTCGTCGAGCGGGCTGCTGCGGCTGACGCCGTCCCAGAACTCGCGCAGCCTAGGCAGGCGGTCCTGCGGCTCGTTTCCGGCGATCAGCGCCGCATTGATGGCGCCGATCGAGGTGCCTATGACCCAATCGGGTTCGACCCCGCCCTCGACGAGCGCCTGGTAGACGCCGGCCTGATAGGCGCCGAGAGCGCCGCCGCCCTGCAGCACCAATACGGTCTGTCGCTTGACCGAACCGTCAGCCATACGAACGGCCTCCGGCACGGGTTCCGACGTTGAGGGGTTCCGGGTGATCTTGTTCATGGGCTTTGCGCTCCTCGTTGCCGGTTTCAGTGGGCGGTCCAGCCGCCTTCGATCGGCAAGATCGCGCCGGTGATCGAGGCCGCATCGTCGGAGGCCAAGAAAAGACAGAGCGACGCAACCTGCTCGACCGTTACGAACTGCTTGGTCGGCTGTGCGGCCAAAAGCACATCCTTGATGACTTGCTGTTCGGTGATCCCGCGCGCCTTGGCCGTGTCCGGTATCTGCTTTTCGACCAGTGGCGTGAGCACGTAGCCGGGGCAAACCGCATTGACCGTGATGCCCTGCTCGGCCACTTCCAGCGCTACCGTCTTGGTCAGGCCGGCGACGCCGTGTTTGGCGGCGACATAGGCGGATTTGTATGGCGAAGCGACAAGCGCATGGGCGGACGCAACGTTGATGATGCGACCCCATTTGCGCTCCTTCATCGCCTGCAGGGCGCGCCGGATTGTGTAGAATGACGACATCAGATCGATCGCCACGACCGCCTCCCATTTCTCGATCGGGAAGTCGTCGATCGGCGCCACATGCTGGATGCCGGCATTGTTGACCAGGATGTCGATCGCCCCGAACTCCGCGATGGCCTTGTCCATCATGGCGGTGATTGCGCCCCCCTTGCTCATGTCCGCATTGTCGTAACGAACGGTGACCTCGTAGTCGGCGGCCAGCTTCGCCCGCAAGCGTTCGATCTCATCCGCATCGCCGAAGCCATTGAGAACGATGTTGCAGCCCTTTGCCGCGAAGGCTTCGGCAATGCCTTGGCCGATGCCGCTGGTCGAGCCTGTTATCAGCGCCGTCTTTCCTTTGAGCATCGTCGTTTCCTTCTGTTGGAGCCGCAGCAAAACCATCGAGCAATGGCTGCGGGCAACGGGCCTGCACGCGCCCCGGTTTGAAATTCTGGATCAAGTATGGCCAGCAGCCGAAGGCGACGGAAATGCCGTTGAGACATGGATTCGATAGCCGACGGTCTGATCGCTGCCGCGACGATGTAGATCTCCAGGCCGGGTTGTTTGACGTAGGGGCAGCTAGTAAGATCGCGCCGCAACACGGGTCGTGCGGTATATGCCCGCCCGCCGAGGGGAGTTGCCGTGGAGATCAGCCAGGTCAGATATTTCTTGGCCGTTGCCAAGGAGCTGAATTTCACCAGGGCTGCCGAGCAGTGCAACGTCACGCAGCCGGCGCTGTCGCGCGCAATCAAGCTGCTCGAGGATGAATTCGGCGGGGCGCTTTTCCACCGCGAGCGCCGCTTCACCCATCTCACCGAGCTCGGTCGCATGGTGGAGACCTATCTCGAGGGTGTCTTCGAGAACTCCCGCCAGGCAAAGCAGATTGCCGAGCAATATGTGCATCTGAAGAAGACGCCGCTCAAGGTCGGCATCATGAGCACGATTGCGCCAGACGAAATCATTGAGCTCATCGCTGCCGTCCGGTCGCATCACCCCGGCGTCGAGCTTCACCTTTGCGATTCAGACGCCAAGAGCTTGCGGCGACGGCTGCTCGAAGGCGATCTCGAGGCCGCCATCTACGCCTTGCCTTCGAACGTGCCCGACGAGGACGTGCACTCGCTACCACTCTTTCAGGAGCAGATGGTGATGGCCGTCCATCTGAACCATCGCCTCGCCAACCAGCGAAGCGTGCGGGTGAAGGATATGAGCAATGAAAGCTATATCCACCGCAACAATTGCGAGTTTGCTGGCTATGCCGATGCCATTCTCTCCGAACAGGGCGTCACCGTCAGCCCTGTCTACTGGAGCGATCGTGACGATTGGACACTGGCAATGATCGCTGCCGGGCTTGGCTTCGGTTTCATGCCCGAACACACCGCCAAGCACCCGGGCGTGGTGCCCTTGCCGATCACCGAGCCGGAATTCTGGCGCGAGGTCAATCTCGTCACCGTGCGTGGCCGCAGGCATTCGCCGGCAGTTGGCGCGCTGGTGCGCGAGGCCACGCAGAAGCGGTGGTTCGGCGAGCGGGCAAAGGCGTTGTCCGCCGCTGAATAACCTCGTCGCGAGCAGCAGGCTGCGTCGCATGCACCGGCAGCGGATCTACGGCACATCATCCGTACTCAGTTCTTCTTGATCGTCGAGGTCACGGACTGGATGACTTCGGTCGCCATCTTGAACTGCGCCTCGCGGTCGGTGATGCCATGCCGCTTGGCGATCCAGTCGAAATCGCTGTAGGCGGCGTAAACCGTTCCGTCCGCGGTCTGGTAGACCAGGACGCGAACGGGCCAGTCGAGACCGGCCTCGGGATTGGAGGTGATGAAGGTCGTGCCGAGAGCCGGATTGCCGAACATCACCAGCCGCGACGGCTTGACGTCGTTGCCGGCATTCTTGCCAAGCCTTGCCTGGTCGATGACGCCGAAGAACTTGATGCCCTTCTTGAGAACGTCCTTCTTGATGCGGGCGACGGTTTCGGCGACGGAATAGTCGCTCTTCACGGTGACGACACCGTCCGAGGCGGCGACCGGGAGAATGAGCGCCATCAGCATGGCGCCCCCGGCAATCATGGTTTTCAGGTAGTTGGTCATGTCAGTCTCCTTTGTTTTCCAGGTTGCATGAATCTTGGCTACTACGTTGATATCTTTGTCCAATATCTGAGAGCGCTTCGCGATCGACGACTTGCGATCGTCAGCCGGTTGGCGTCTTCAATGCTCGCGCGACCGCAATTGCCCCGGCGAGGACCGCGGCAAGCACGGCCACACAGGCGGTCCAGCCGACGCGGTCGTAGACCTGTCCGATGACGAAGCTGCCAGCGAGCCCGCCCGCATAGTAGGAGGCTAGGTAGATGCCGCTCGCGGCGGCGCGGTCGCGCGACGCGGTCCGGCTGACATGCCCGGTGGCGATAGCCTGCGCCAGGAAGGTGCCTATGGCGACCAGCGCCATTCCCGCAAGCACCACCGGCAGGCTGCTCACCAGAAGTAGAAGCAATCCCAGGATGGCCAATGCAAGCGTTGCGCCGATCCCGATCCCTGGCCCGAGCCCGGCAGCAACCCGCCCTGCGAGTGGTGTCGTCAGCATCGAGGGCAGGAAGACGAAATAAACCAGCCCCAGCGCCATGGGCGACAGCGACAGCGGCGCGGCGACGAGCTGGAAGTTCACATAGGTGAAGGTGCCTATGAAGACGAAGAGGATCAGGAAGCCGATGGTGAAGCAGGCACGCAACTCGACGTTCATCAACGGGCCCTTCCATGCGGTGCGGGCAGGCTCGTTCTTGGCGTCAGCGCGCATCATTGCCGATGTCTTCTGCAGGGTGAGCCAGACAAGGGCCGCGCCAATCAGATTGAGCGCGGCGAACGTGAGGAAGTTGGTGGAGATGCCAAACGTGTCGGCCACGGCGGCCGACATCAGCCGTCCGAAAAAATTGCTGGCGACATTGCCGGTCACATAGGCAGCAAGAGCACTGGTCGTTTGCCTCGATGAAAAGTGTTCGGCGAGATAGGCCATCGTCAGCGTGAACGCGGTCGACATGCACAATCCCTGGACGACACGCAGCGTGGCGAAGACCACGATGCTGTCGGTCTGCGAAAGCAACGTCGTCGGGATTGCCAGCACCGCAAGGCTGATCCAGATTCCGTTGCGCCGATCGAGGTTTCTGCCGAAAAGCGCCACGGCGATCCCGGCCACAGCCATGCCGAACGTGCTGGCGTTGACGGCAAAACCCATTGTCGCGCGGCTGACGCCGAATTTTATCACCAGCGAAGGCAGGATGGCCTGAGTGGCGAACAGATCGACAAGCGTGAGAAACGCGATCAGGGCAATCAGGCCGAAGCGCCAGCTGTCTGCGGCAACCATGCGGAGCCGCGTCGGTTCGGTGTGTTCAGTGGTAGTCATGACAGGACTCCGTGGCCGCACGTCCCCGGGCGGACCCCCTGAGGACGCGCTTCCGTCGCTGATTCCGGGATCTGTTCACCGCGATGGGCGGCTCACATCATGTGGTCGTCGTGCATCGCAGGAGGCAAGACGTCGGCGGAATAGAGCACTGCGGGAACCTTGCCGTTGTTCTTCCACCAATGGGCGAGCTGGCCGAATTCGGCTGTCACGTCGCCAGCCGGATGTTCGATGCCGACCTTGCAGGTGCTGCGATATTCGGTGATCGAGCCTTCGACGATCAGAATGTTGGCGGGGCGGACATTGTGCTCATGCCACGGCACGACACCGCCCGGCTGAACGACGAGCTTGCGCAGGCGCAGCATATTGCCTTTCCACGCTTCGCCCTTGCTGCTGAGATCGATCGCCGAGAGAACCGTGTCGGTCACGCCGACCGGTTTGCTGGGGTGTTCCTGGATGTCGGTCGTGGCGGCCTGGCCGGCAGGGCAGTCCCCGGCGAAGGCCGGCGCAGCGGAAAATGCAGCGGCTGCGGACAGCAAGCCGATTGCCAACGCAAAGTTGAGTTTCTTGGTAGCCATCTAGTATTTCTCCTTTGTCGGTGCCCAAACGCGGGAGGCGGGGCATGGAATGGAGAGTGATGGGTGCGGCGAACAAAGAGAAATGCTGACTGGCTCTCAATTCGATACCCGAAAACTATGGTCGGACATCACGACGCACGAAAGGCGCACGACAGGTCCTGTCGTGCGGCGCTGGAATTTATTTGATTTGCGTCAGGCAGCGGTGCGGATCGCCTGAGCGAGGGCGCTCTCAGGCCAGCCATGCGCCTTGACGCTGTTGACGAAGGCAGATGCCGCCGGCGAAAACCTGCGCCCCGCCACGACCACCAAAGACACTTCCCGCCAGACCTCGGGGTCGATGACCGGCCTGACCTGCAAGCCAGGGATCACCGCGCTGAACTCCGGAATGAAGCAGATCCCGAGGCCGCCTGAAACCATGTTCTGGATCCAGTCCTCGCGCTCACTCGCATAGGAAATCCTGAGTTTCACGCCACGGTCATTGCACAGGCCGGCGAGGTGATCGCGATACTCGCAGTTCAGTCGCCGCAGATAATTCTCGCCGTCGAGTTCGGAGATGGCGACATTGTCGTTGCGGGCCAACCGATGGCCGTTTGGAAAAGCCAGGACGAAGCGCTCGCGATAAAGCGGCGTGACATCGAACCGTTCCGGAAAACTGTTGCTGGACGCCATGATGGCGACGTCGATTTCGCCGGACTCGAGCAGTTGTGAAAGCGAGGTCGGCACACCTTCCACCAGCTGCAGCTGAATGCCCTGCTGACGCCTGTTGAAATCGGCCAGCAGGCCGGTGAAGCGGCGCGGTCCGAATGGTGCACATGACGCCAACCTTGAGGTTGGCATTTTCCAGGCACAAGAATCTCGACGCCTCCTGTCGCACTCCCGTCAGTTCGTCGAGGATCTGTTGAAACCGGGGTCGCAGCAGCGCGCCCAGGTCGGTCAGGTGAGTGAGGTTTCGCTCGCGGCGGAACAGAAGGCCGCCGACCTCGTCTTCCAGCTGCTGGATGGCGCGCGACAACGCTGGCTGGGTAACGTTGCACTTTTCGCCGGCCCGTGTGAAATTTCGTGTCTCGCACACGGCGAGGAAATAGCGGATGTGATGAATGTCCATGCCGATTGTCCCCGTTGCGTATGGTCCTTTTTTGCTAAACCGAACCTTGCCGCAAACGACATCCTCGTTCCAATGCACCGCCGCTATGAAGTTCATAGCATATCGTCATGGGCTGACGCAGGTTGGCGCCTTTGTAGCTTTGCTGGGACATAGGAGACCATGGCGAACAACTTGAACGCCGTCGCGCTCGGGTCTGATCTGGAAGCGGCGTGACGTTCAGCTGTTGCCGCCGAGCAGATGCATCTTCACGCAGAATTCTGCATGAGGCTTGCTCGGCGCTGCGTCGTTGCATTCCTTCTTCATGGCGCCCTGCTTGTCCGTCGACATAGCGTCCCAGGCTGCTTTGAAGTCGGCATCCGATTTCATCATCTTCATCGCGGCGTCTGTGTAGAAGGCGGCCGACAGGTCGCCGAAGGCGTCAGCCGAAGTCGCTCCGGCAATCGGAGCGAGGGCAATCGCCCCAGGCACGCGATTCGTATTCTCATGACTTGCTCCTTGTGTGCTGAACGCTGTCCGGCGGCCGTCTCGATGCTGGTCCAGGGCAAAATCCCGGAATCTTCGCTTGCCGACTAAATGTTGCGACGCGAGCGGGATGGCAACCAATGCAATCTGCCTATGGAGTTCATGCCACCTTGGCATTTCGCAAGCGGAAGGAGTTGCGACAGTCTTTGCATCAAACGCCCAGTCTGGCGTTTTGGGGATGGAGACTGACACATGCATATCCAGACCGGAACCGAAACCGACCAAGCCGTCATTGCAAGACCTGCAGTCGATGACCGGGGGGTCGTGGACATTGTCCTGGCAAGCGACGCGCACGGCGCCTTCGTTTGGGGCGTCCTCGACCGCTTGCTTGACGACCCCAGCCTTTCCTTCGGCAACATCACCGCGTCCGGCTTCGGTGCAATGGAGGCCGCCGTTCTGGCCTATGGCCTGGCCTTGGGCGGCCGGCGCGGCGCGCGGACGGCGCTCACCAACTTCTGGCGACGCGTCAGCCACGCATCGATTTTTGCCGCCGATGCCGCAAGCCCCCTGAGATCGATCCTGGAACAATCGATCGATATTGCGGTAATCCGCAACAAGGACCGCCCGCTGCAGTTGAGCATCCTGGCCTCCAATGCCCGCACCGATACGGTGAAGATTTTCGCCGGCGATCAGTTGTCGATCGACGCGATCCTGGCGGCCGCCACGATCCCGTTCCTCTTCCCGGCCGTCGAGATCGACGGCGACACCTATTGGGGCGACGGTGGCCTTTCGGCTTCGCCGGCCCTGCCGTTAGATACCGGCCATCTGCTGGTGGTCACCGGCAGGCCGGCACTGTTCATGACGCCGTGCGCGGGTCGCCGCCTCGCCGCCAGCCATTGTGCGATGAAGCCCGCCGCAACCCACGTCATCTTCGACAGCCAATACCGCGCCGGCGCAGCACTGTTCACAAGGCCCTGGACCGACTGGGGTGAACTGACCGACATGCGTGACCGAGGACGCGAACGTGCCGGGGACTGGCTTTTGGCCGATCTTTCCGTGGCGGAGGACCACCCGGCCTTCGACCGCGGAACCTAATAGATCTAGGCGCCTCCCTCCCGCCTGGCCGCGCCTGTTTCGGCCGCTCCCGAATGCAGGTGCCAAGCCCTCCGGTGCCCCCGCCGGAGGGCTTTTTGCGTGCGGCCCCTCAACATAGTGGTCGCGTATCAAATCCATGCCGAGACAGCATTTCAGCTCAGCGGCCTGATCGGGGACACTGCTTGCAGACAGGCCGCAAGGCCAGTCTTTCCCTCGAAACGCAACCAGGAGACACGACTGTGATCAACACCAAGACCCTCATCGGATCGGCCCTCGCTGCCGCCACTTCGCTCGCCGCGACGGCGGCCTATAGCGGCCCCGCTGCCAAGCCCGGCTTCGCCTTTGAGAAATGCTACGGCGTCGTCAAGGCCGGCCAGAACGACTGTCAGACCGCGACGCATTCCTGCGCCGGCACGGCCACCGCCGACAACCAGCCGGATTCATGGCTCTACGTGCCCGCCGGCAGCTGCGCCAAGATTGCCGGCGGCAGCGACAAGCCGAAAGCCTGAACCATCCAGACTCCAAGCCAACCTCTTGAAAGGAGCAGACCGATGTCACGTGTGTTTCAAGCTCTCGCGATCCCCGCAACCGCGGGCATCGGTCTTCGTTCCCCTCATATCGGCGAGATGCTGACCCGAAGGCCTTCCGCAGGCTGGCTCGAGGTTCATGCCGAGAATTACATGGGAGACGGCGCCGGCGTCGAGGAGCTGGAACGACTGCGCCAGACCTATCCGCTGTCGGTGCACGGCGTCGGCCTGTCGCTGGGTAGCGCGCGAGGAGTGGACCCGGATCATCTCGAGCGGTTGCGCAAGGTGTGCGAGCGCTTCCAGCCCGATCTTGTTTCCGAGCACCTCGCCTGGAGTGTCGCCGACGGCGCCTATCTCAACGATCTGCTGCCGCTGCGCTATGATGAAGAGGCGCTGGCGATCGTGGCGCGCAATGTCGCGACCGTCCAGGATACGCTGAAGCGTCAGGTGCTGATCGAAAATCTGTCCGCCTATGTCGCCTTTGCCGACTCTTCGATGAACGAGGCTGAATTCCTGGCCGAACTCGTGGCGCGGACCGGTTGCGGTCTGCTGCTGGACATCAACAACGTCCAGGTCTCGGCACACAATTTGCAATATGACGCCAAAGCCTTCATCGATGCGCTGCCGGCTGAAGCGATCGGCGAAATCCATCTTGCCGGCCATGCGACCAATCAGGTCGGAGCCGACACAGTGCTCATCGACGATCACGGCTCGCGGGTCCCGCCGGTCGTCTGGTCTCTCTATCAGCACGCCATTAGCTGGCTCGGACCCCGCCCCACCCTGATCGAATGGGATACCGATGTCCCGGTTCTCGACGTGTTGCTTGGCGAAGCCATGTGGGCCGACATGCTCACCGCTTCGATCATGTTCAACCGCAAGCAGGCTGCGAGACACGCTGAAACAGCCAAACCCCGACCGATGTCCCTCACGCGCTTCGAAACCGGGGGGACCAGCATGCCAGTGCTGGCAGCATTCGCTGCCGCAAAAGCCGGAGCAACCATACCGGTAGCGTTGACGCCAATGGAAGGAGGATACGATGTTGCCGCTTGAAAACCTGCAGACCACCATGGCACGCTCGGTGCTTGCCATCGAACCAATGGTCTCCGCGAAAATGCTGACCGCCGGCAAGGCCGATCCATTGGCCCGCCTGCGCATCTACCAGAACAACACGCGCAGTTCGCTCACTGCGGTGTTGATGGCGGTCTTTCCCGTCACCGTGCGCCTGGTCGACGAACGCTTCTTCCGTTTCGTGGCGAGCGAATTCATCCGACGCCATCCGCCGGAGGATACGCGGCTGTCGCGCTACGGCGTCGGCTTCCCGCGCTTCCTGAAGACGATCGACACGCTGTCCGACATGCCGATCGTCGCCGAAACGGCGCGGCTCGAATGGGCCATCGCCGAGGCACTCGATACGGCTTCGCTGCCAGCCCGCAGCCTTGCGGACTATGACAAAATCGACCTGGGACCTTCACCCGATATCCTGCTGCAGCCATCGCTCAGGCTGATCGTTTCACACTGGTCGATTCTGTCGGTGTGGACGGCGCACCAGCAGGGCACAACAGTCGATCGGCATTGCACCTGGGCGAGACGTCCCGAACGCGTGGCGTTGTGGCGGACCGGGAACAGCGTCCGCCTAATTCTCCTCGACCGAGCAGACTTCGCCTTCCGGCATTCTCTCAAGCACGGCCTCGGCCTCGAACATGGTGCAAGCCGCGCGCTTGCGCTCGAACCGAACTTCCAACTCGTGTCCGCGCTCGTGCGTCTGTTCGCTGACGGGCTTGTCACAAACGTGCGCATCACCGTGCATTCCCTCTCAAACTGATGGAGACAGTCATGACCGCAATTTCAGATCATCCCTCGACCAGCCCGAGCGGCTTGGTCGGCCTCTGCCGGCGCATCATCAAGCTGCCCGAACGCATTCCATTTTCGCTGATCCAGCTTGCGGCCCGTGTCGCGGTCGGACATGTCTTCTGGCAATCCGCGCAGTCGAAACTGGCATCCTGGCCGGTCACGCTGCAACTGTTTGCCAATGAATACAATCTGCCGTTCATCGATCCGTCGATCGCGGCGCCGCTCGCGACGGCCGCAGAACTCACGGGCTCGGTGTTGATTTTCCTGGGGCTGTTTTCGCGCCTTACGGCGCTGATGCTGCTCGGCGTCGTGTCTGTCATCCAGATCTTCGTTTATCCGGAAAACTGGGCAGAGCACCTGCTGTGGGCGTCGCTGCTGCTGCTTGTGCTGACGCGCGGGGCTGGCGTCTTCTCGCTTGACCATATCGCCGAGCGGACCTTTTCGGCATCGAGAAAATGAACATTTCGATCGAGTGGGAACAGCACGGTGCGCATCTTCATCGTTCACGCCCACCCCGAGCCCAACAGCTTCAATGGCGCCCTGACCAGCGCGGCGCAGGGGGCGTTGTCTGCGGCGGGACACGAGGTCGTTGTTTCCGATCTCTACGCCATGGGCTTCAATCCAGTATCAGATCGCCGCAACTTCACGACCGTGCGCGACGCGACCTACTACCGCCAGCAGGCTGAGGAGGCGAATGCGGCCGCCCACGACGGATTTGCTCCAGACATCCAGGCGGAGATGGACAAGCTTTTCTGGTGCGACGTCTTGATCCTGCAGTTTCCGCTCTGGTGGTTCGGGCTGCCGGCGATCCTCAAGGGCTGGGTTGACCGAGTGTTCGCGTCGGGTGGCAAGATCTATGGTGGCGGCAAATGGTATGATCGCGGCGTCTTCGCGGGAAAGCGCGCGATGTGTTCCGTCACAATCGGCGGACCGCCGCCGATCTATTCGAGCCGAGGACTGAACGGCCCGATCGACGCAATCCTGTTCCCGATCAACCACGGCATGCTCTACTTTGTCGGCTTCACGGTGATCGAGCCGTGCCTTGTGCACACACCAGCGCGCGTCAGCGACGGCGAACGCCGTGCCTGCCTCGATCGTTACCGTGAACGCGTCCTCAGCCTCGCGCATGCCCCCACTATCGCTTATCCGAAGCTCGCGGACTTCGACGAAGCCCATGTCTTGAAATCGGCGTGAGAGAAGCACTGTTCAGCTTACTGGTCCGGACGCCACACGCCGACCGCGGTTCCTGAGCTAGCAGGTTTGCTCTGATGCACCGACGATTTGAGGTCCTGCTCTCGCTGAGAATTTTCAGGCAGCGATCACGTTGCTGTGAAGTTGTAACAGTCGGCCGCCACGGGACGAACAATGGACTGTTACGGCGAGGCCATCCTGGTGACGGGAGCAGGCTTGTCGCCCGTGGCGAGTGTTGGGGATCGAGCTGGAGGAGAAAGCCGATGCTGGAGCGCAACAAGGACAATCAGCCCAATCAGGAAAAACTGGAAGCGCTGCTGGGAAAGATGGTCGGCGATCTCGGCGCCATCACCACAGGAGCGGCGGTACTGCTGGGAGACAGGCTTGGCCTGTTCTCGGCCATGAGCGAGGGCGGCACGATGACAGCCGGCCAGCTCGCCAAAAGGACCGGCACGCAGGAACGGCTGGTCCGCGAATGGCTCTCGGCGCAGGCGGCAGCCGGCTATGTCGAATATGACGAAGCCGGCGACAGCTTCTACCTCAGCCCCGAGCAGGAGCAGGTCTTCGTCAACGAGGACAGCCCGGCCTTCATGGCCGGCGCGTTCGAGGTGGTCTCGACGCTGTGGCTGGATGAGGAGAAGGTCAGGCAGGCCTTCCGCTCCGGCAAGGGGCTCGGCTGGCACGATCACAGCGCTTGCCTGTTCCGCGGCACCGAACGTTTCTTCCGGCCGGGCTACAACGCCAATCTGATCGGCTCCTGGCTGCCGGCGCTCGACGGTGTCGTCGAGAAGCTGGAGCGCGGCATTGACGTCGCCGATGTCGGATGCGGCCACGGCGCCTCGACCGTGCTGATGGCCAAGGCCTTCCCGAACTCGCGCTTCACCGGCTTCGACTATCACGCCCCGTCGATCGAGCGCGCCCGGGCCGCGGCGAAGGAGGCCGGTGTTGCCGGCAACACCAGCTTCGAGGTGGCGCCGGCCAAGGATTTCCCCGGCACCTATGATCTTGTCGCCTTCTTCGACTGCCTGCACGACATGGGCGATCCGGAAGGCGCGGCCAAACATGTGCACAAGGCACTGAAGCCGGACGGCACCTGGATGATCGTCGAGCCCTTCGCCAACGACCAGCTTTCGGCGAACCTCAATCCGGTCGGCCGCATCTACTACGCCGCCTCGACCTTCATCTGCACGCCTGCCTCGCTGTCGCAGGAGGTTGGGCTGGGGCTCGGCGCACAGGCCGGCGAGGCAAGGCTGCGCAAGGTCGTATCCGGCGGCGGGTTCAAGCGGTTCCGCCGCGCCACCGAGACACCGTTCAATATGGTCCTCGAGGCACGCCGTTAAGGTGATGCGCACAAGAAGGCGACCCTCGACGTCAAGGGCTTTTGCAAGGGCGCACTCGTCAAGACCGGAGACCGGACCTTCTGCGTCGTCGGTGAATGGAACGACATGGACAGCCTAGCGGCGGCACGACCGCAGATGATCGGTTTGCTGGATACGATGCGCGGCATGCTGGAGGATCTCGGCGGCGACCTCGGCGTGACCGATCCCGTCTCGGGAACCGTCGTTGCCGACATCGGGTGAAGCGGCGGAGCCAAAAACCGAACGCCGCCGCAACCGAACGTCCGGCAATGCGCCTCGATCTCGGCACACGCAATGTCTACTTTAAGTTAGCGGGCAAGTCGGCCGTCGCAACCGGCCTGAGGCGCGAAGCAGACCCGCCTTTGCGCACGCCGTTCTACGCTGTAGCCTCTCCCTTTTTGAAAACTCTTCACTTCATAGGGCATATGGGCGCAGATCGGACTTGCCAGATCGGAGATGGAGAATGCCAGTTCAGCTGAAGTGAGATACGGACACGAAAACAATTTTCGGCAGCGAAAGTCGCCACCGAAACTACGCTAACGCCGCCGTTTGTATCCCCTACTCCCACTCAATTGTTTTTGACCCAGCTAGGTCATTGATCTAGCTGGGCTTTTTCTTTTTTGCCGCGCCGAAAACCGACGCATGGTCCGTCAAAAAGTCACGCTTTTGATTTTAAAGGGGAATTCGCCGCCAAAAATATTTTGAGGTTTCAGCATCAATCGGAGTCAATCGCGCTTTTCGGTCGACTTCAGGTGCCGATATGTCCTCGCCGCCAGAAACTGAAAAGTACCGTCACGCCTTTGTTGGAGAATCCGTCGATTGCCTCACTTGGCCGCCGACAACACAACATTACAGACAATGCCCTCGAGAGATTTTAGGCTTCACGCTTTCCTCACGATGCAATTTGCAATGGGGAAATTCAAGTCCGCAAGTCTACAAGAGAGCGATGTCATGAGGGGGCACTCGGCCACCACTCGTCCGGTCACGGTGGACCGGATCGGGCGGGCACTTGACCGTGTTGCAGAGATCATCGTTGCGCGCGGTGACCAAGGCGAGGCATGGCTTCCGCTCTATGATTACCTGGAACGGGCGATGCGGGATCTTCAGGCGAAGGAGGAACGCCTCGCCGAAGTGCGCGAGCTTGTCAAACGATTGCGGGCTAAAGCACGCACTTCATAGGTTCTTCTCACCACATCGCCACGATCCCGCGGATCGTCTATGTTCACCAACGCAATAGACATGAAGACCTTCTAGTGATTCATGTTGGCTGGGATCGATCCGCCCTATAAGCTATTGTTTTAATTACCTTTTTTTCGCTCAAAAACCAAATTTGTATCACAATAGGTATCGCAATATGTAGCACATTCTCGGCGAACTAATAGACCGCAGACGAGAGTCGAAGCCAGGACACCATCCTCGCACGATATCGACACCTCGGCGTCCTGCCACCATTCCCCTGCTGGGCTGAACGCACTTCACCCTATACGAAATTGGTGGGTCCGGGAGGATGTATTTAGATCGTTGATTTTATTGAGTTTTTCGTTGGATAAGAATCAGAAGTCTTCCCGTATCGTTCCGTAAGTTCCGCCAGGGTCTCGAATGATCCCGCCTTCCGAAGCGGTTATTTGTCGGACCGCGCGGTCCCGTAGCTCAGTCAAATACTACGACAGGCCCCTAATCTGTATGCCACAGTTTCGATTCCTGCCCGGATCAGCACCGACAGCTCTGCCCCACCTGTCTATTTCCAATAGCCTCATCGCCCACGCCTTCGATGCCATGATGGCGAGCGCCTTCGAGTGTTGAGCCTTCGGTCGAAGTCAGAACCCCGCGTCTGCAGTACTCCATACAGTCGGACGACTTATAGGAATCATCCGGCAGGACTGCGACGCTGACAGCCAGACTGTCATCCGGAGGCAGAGGATCTCGCTCGCAGCAACTAAATTTTCAAGCCGTCCACAACATAGATCCAGATTACCTGAAATTGTACGCGGATTACTATGCCAGATTAAATCCGTGGATACCGTTGTGGCAGGCTGTGGAAAGTGGAACGGTTCTGATCGCCGAGGAAGACTGTCCGGCACGTACGTTCGCGGATACGGAATTCTACAATGACTGGCTCCGTCCGCAGAAAGACATCGAGGCAGCGGTCGGCATAAAAATAGATGGCGGGCCACGGGAAGTCATTCATCTCCCAATGCACTATCCGCTTTCCAAGGCCAGCTCTTACGACCGAGCTGCGGCCGAAGTTCTCACGCGGATACGAAGCAATCTGCGAAGGTCGGTCGATCTTGGACATTTACTCAGGCAAAGAACCGAGGACGCTATGGCGGGGCCGCCTTGGTCGAACGCGCCTGCTGCGCGGCATTCGTCATAGATAGCGACAGACATCTCCGCGATGCGAACCAGCAGGCTGTTGACATGTTTTCCGCAGGTTCCGTGGCTGTACTCCGCCACGGCGGCGTGTGCCTCTCCAATGCTCGCGCCGACAACCTGTTCCGCAATGGGATTGTCGCGCTCTCCAAAGGATCGCTCCCGGACTTGTACCAAATTCCTTTCTGCATCGAAGGACGCAACTGGCAAGTTTCGTTTGCGCCGCTTCCGGCCATGTTGGCTTCCAGCGTCCTAACCCTTTTTTTCACTAGATCGATGGTTCTTGTCCTTATCCGCGATCTGGACGCGCGCCTCCGCCGCCATGGTGATTTGTCGGCATTTGCCCTGCAGTACGGCCTGACCAGAGCCGAAATCATGTTTTGCGAGCGGTTGGCCCAAGGGGATTCGCTTGCCCAGACCGCCGGCGTTCTCGGGATCAAGGTTGAAACCGCACGCGACAGGGTCAAATCGATATTCCACAAGACTGGAACGCATCGACAAGGCCAGCTTGTGGCGATGCTTGGCGTCTCAGTCTAATGCGCCGTGGAGGCTCACAAGCTCGGCGCCTGTGCCAGTTCCACTTGGCACCGTCTACGCAGGCATCGGCGCGGTGGGCTCACTGTTGGCGGGCATGGTCTTGCTGGAGAAAGCAACGACCCCGTTCGGCTTATGCTCGCGGCCGTCACGATCGTCGGTGTCGTTGGACTGAATGTCAGGAACGGTCATGCGTTCCGTTCAGCAGGGCGCTGCGCGGCGATCGGTTGCGCCGCCGGGCCGTGCAAGCCGCGACGGTCATCATCGGCGGCGGCATAGCCGGGCTGATGACCGCGCTGCACTTGGCGCCCGAACCGGTGCTTCTTCTGTCCAGGACGCCCTTGGGTGCTGACGCCTCGAATCGTGCTGCCACTTTCCCGCGCGAGCGCCGGCTCCCCTGCTGATGCTTTTGGCTGTTAACTGTACCTCTTTTTGGATGTTGACGCTTACTCTTCGTTAGCGTTAAGAATGCGCTAATATAAGCGTCGCCTAACACAAGACCTGACCGGGCAATCAGGAAATGGCGACGCCGTAAGGGCTAAAGGGGAACGCAGCGCGGCCAGAATAGTCGTCGCAGCTACCATTGTTTGGCCAAGATCTGTCTGTGGACCGCCATGTTGATAACTGGCCGTTCGAGGACTTATGCGCTGACAATAGACGTCCGTTAGAAACAGTATATCGACCGTTCAACACGTTTAAATGGAGATTAGATAGCCGTCGGATGCGGCACACAAATAGATGATTGGGCATCTGTTTTGTGCT
This sequence comes from Mesorhizobium sp. P2_E6, assembly GCF_056403835.1. Taxonomy (NCBI): domain Bacteria; kingdom Pseudomonadati; phylum Pseudomonadota; class Alphaproteobacteria; order Hyphomicrobiales; family Phyllobacteriaceae; genus Mesorhizobium; species Mesorhizobium sp. P2_E6. The sequence goes on along the minus strand of NZ_JBFUEQ010000011.1, from coordinate 2,773 downwards.
GATGTAGAGTAAAAAGGGGGTGGGGTTTAATGGCTTCTTGTCGGAGCACAGATGCCAACGCAACTGCGACATCGTTTACAAATACTCCGCTAACCGGAGACGGACCCTGCGGTCTTGCCGAAAATACGACCATCTTCATTTCCACGCCGCAGGCCGCTGTTTCTCTCGATCCGTTGAGCAATGATTTCACCGGGATCGGACCTTGCCCTATCGATGATTGGTTTCCAGCCTCGGCCGACACAAAGAGACCCGGGGGCGCCGATTGTAAGGTTTCAGCCGACATCAGGTATTCGGCGGGCTCGCCAGCGTGGGCCTTTGGTGTCGGTACAAATGTCATTGCTTTGAACGCGAACTCATTGGTCCTGGCGCTCGCGCCCGGGATCAACCCGTTTGTTGGCGAAGGCGAACTTGCTTGCACAGCTTCACAATTTTTGAGCGACCCCGCCACAAGCGGCAGGTCGACGTCGGCAGTTCTTGACCGACAAGAACAACGAGCGAAATAGGGGTTAGGACATGGCAACGACCATTGGCACGATCGGCAACGACAATCTGGTCGGCGGTAGCGGAGACGACGTGCTTTTGGGGGGCGCTGGAAGCGATCGCCTGAATGGCGGGTCAGGCGCCGATACACTCGATGGAGGCAGTGGTTTCGATACGGTCTTGGGCGGATCCGGAGCGGACACGCTTATCTATCGAGCGTGGGAAAATCAGTACAAGATTGGCAGCCAATTCTACGGGACCGGGATAACGGCCGGACAAACAGCCTTTTCCGGCTACGACGTCTACGACGGCGGCAACGGCAATGCTGCCAAAGGCACCGCCGAGATCGATACGCTCGTTATCTATCTAAGCAATGACCAACTCGCCAATGCGTCGTTTATGGCGGCGTTTAACGGTGAAATTGCTCAGTTTCGTGCCTTTATTGCCGCAAACTCGAACTCGAATACCGGCCAGGCAGGTCAAGCAGAATTTACATTCACTTCGATCAATCTCAAGGTCTCCGCGATCGAGCAGGTTTCAGTCGGTCTCGATCCAACTTCGCCCGTCGGCTTCAACGATACCAACGCTGCCGACCAGGTGCGCGAGGCCGGCGTTGGCCCAGCGAATGCACTCCTTGGGGGTGACTCCTCGGCGGCAGGTAATGTGCTGACCAACGACACCGATTCCGACGACGGCCAGGCGTCGCTGGTCGTGTCGGCGGTCCGGACAGGTACGGAATCCGGATCAGGAAGTGTTGGCACGGTCGGATCTGCATTGGTGGGCACCTATGGCTCACTGACCTTGAATGCCAACGGCACCTATACCTACGCCCTCAATAATAGCGACGTGGACACCAATGCGCTGGCGAACGGGGTCACCGTCACTGAGGTGTTTACATACACCGTCCGTGACCCGCACGGGCTTACGGATACTGCGCAGCTGACCATCACCGTCACCGGGACCAACGACGGCCCGATCGCCGTCGCCGACACCAATGTTGGCGATGCGGTCACCGAGGCCGGCGTCAACCCCGGCAACACGCCGTTCGCAGACGACGCCTCCGCCATCGGCAACGTCCTGACCAACGACACCGACGTCGACGTTGGCGACAGCAAGACGGTTTCGGCCGTCAACGGCGGCGCCGGCAATGTCGGCTTGGCAGTGGTTGGGACCTACGGCTCGGTCACAATCGGGTCGGATGGCAGCTACACCTATACGCTCAACAATGCCGATGCCGATACCAATGCGCTGGCCCAGGGCGCCACGGCGACGGATCAGTTTACCTACACGGTCAAGGATGCCAATGGGGCCACCTCTTCGACCACGCTCACCATCACCATCACCGGCACCAACGACGGCCCGATCGCCGTCGCCGACACCAATGTTGGCGATGCGGTCACCGAGGCCGGCGTCAACCCCGGCAACACGCCGTTCGCAGGCGACGCCTCCGCCATCGGCAACGTGCTGACCAACGACACCGACGTCGACAGTGGCGACAGCAAGACGGTTTCGGCCGTCAACGGCGGCGCCGGCAATGTCGGCTTGGCAGTGGTTGGGACCTACGGCTCGGTCACCATCGGGTCGAATGGCAGCTACACCTATACGCTCAACAATGCCGATGCCGACACCAATGCACTGGCCCAGGGCGCCACGGCGACGGATCAGTTTACCTACACGGTCAAGGATGCCAATGGGGCTACCTCCTCGACCACGCTCACCATCACCATCACCGGCACCAACGACAGCCCGGTGATCACGACGGCGGTCGGCCAGGATGCCGGCACGGTTGTCGAGGCCGGCAACCTGGACAACGGCACGGTTGTCGCCGGGACGCCGTCGGCGTCGGGCACGCTGACCTCCTCGGATGTCGATCACCTGGCGACGGCGACCTGGAGCGGCGACGCGACGGGCACCTATGGCGCGTTTGCGATCAACCCGACGACGGGCGCCTGGAGCTTCGCGCTCAATCAGGGCGCGGCCGATCATCTGGCCGAGGGCGAGAGCGACACCCAGACGTTCACCGCCACGGTCACCGACGACAAGGGCGCGACGGCAACGCAAACCGTCACCATCACCATCACCGGCACCAACGACAGCCCGGTGATCACGACGGCGGTCGGCCAGGATGCCGGCACGGTTGTCGAGGCCGGCAATCTGGACAACGGCACGGTTGTCGCCGGGACGCCGTCGGCGTCCGGCACGCTGACCTCCTCGGATGTCGACCACGGCGCGACGGCGACCTGGAGCGGCGACGCGACGGGCACCTATGGCGCGTTTGCGATCAACCCGACGA